>NZ_JBLUPT010000009.1:0-284871 GCF_048068055.1 Pseudomonas sp. NY15181
GTCGACCTCACGGAACTGCTGCTGCATGCCGGCGCTGGTCTGGCTGGCGATCTCCGAGGACTGGTCGGCGGTGGCGCGGGCGTCATGCACCGAGGATTTCACGTCGCGGATGATCGGCTGCAGCTTGTCGAGGAAGCGGTTGAACCAGCCGGCCAGCTCGCCGAGCTCGTCCTTGCCGGCATAATCCAGGCGCTTGGTCAGATCGCCTTCGCCGCTGGCGATATTGCGCAGCATGGCGGCGACGCCGAGGATCGGCCGGGTCACGCCGCGGGCGGTGAGCCACATGGCAAACAGGCCGATCAGCACCGCGATCAGGCCGAAGCCGATCTGGGAGAGTGTGCCCTGGGTGCGCTGCTCGTCGAGCTGCTGCTGCAGGGTGATGGCCGGGCCGAGCAGCGTCTGCTCCGGCACCTCGAGAAGGACAGCCCAGGGCTTGGAGCCGGGGATCGGTTGCAGCGGTTCGATGACCCGCAGGTGAGCGTCCTGGCGCAGCACCTGCTCGCGGTCGCTGGCGATGGACTGCAACAGCTGCGCACCTTGCTGCGGATAGACTTCCTGCAGCTTCTTGCCCAGCAGTTTGGCGTCGGCGCTGTGCCCGGCGAGCAGGCCGGCGGCGCTGATGATGCTGACCTTGCCCTGGCCGTCATACAGCTCCTGAGCGCCCTGGCGGCTTATCTCCTGGAGCTTTTCCAGGCTGATGTCCAGGCCCATCACGCCGACGATCTTGCCGTCCAGTTCCAGGGGGAACGCGATGCTGGTCATCAGTAGCTTGCGGCCGCCGGCCTCGTCGAAGTAGGGGTCGAGCACGCAGGGCTGGCCGGTGGTCTTGGGGCAGGTGAACCAGGCGTTGTAGGGCGCACCGCTCGGGCCGGGGGTGGTGTCGGCGAGCATGGCTTCGTTCGTCGCCTCGGATTCGAGCTGGCCCGGCGTGGCCTGCGACCAGTAGAGCGAGAAGCGCCCGGCGTCGTTGCTGCCGATTTCGGCCTGGCCGGCGAACAGCTGGTCCTTGCCGTCCAGGGCGTTGGGTTCGAACGCCACGTAGAGGCCCAGCAGTTCGGGGTTGCCTTCCAGGGCGGTCTTCACCTGGCGGGTGAGGTCCTCGCGCAGGTCGTAGGCATCGAGGAAGCGCTTCTGCGCCTGGTCGCGCAGGAACATCACCTGCCGCGAGAAGCCCTTGCCGTACTGGTAAGCGTCCATGATGTAGCGCTGGATGCGCATCGCCTGGACTTCGCCGCGCGAGCGCAGGCGTGCCTGGGCGGCTTCGTCGAGCATGCGGGTGCTGGACTCCTTGACCAGCGCAGTGCTGGTCTGGGTGCGGAACACGGAAAGGCCGGACAACAGCGACACCACGCCCAGCAGGCAGAGCCCGGCGAGCAGCGTGATCTTCCATTGGATGGAAAGGCGGCGGAAAAGCATGGTCATGTCCTTGAGCAGGAAAACTCGGGGCTGCCGGGTTATCGGCCTTTTTTGCCCCTTCTTGATCGATGGCAGGAGGAAACGCCAAAAAACAGGCGATTCTGGTGTGCCTGTTCCAAGGGCAGCGTTTTCTCAGCAAAAAGTGTGCTCGCCAAGGCGAAAGTCCTGTCGAAGATGCGTCGTCTGTTACCCGAAAGACCTTGATTCAACAGGCTTTTTGACAGGCCGGGTGGGGTTCGGCAGAGTACGCGCCTTTTGCCTGCCCCAAGACCAGGCGGGCCCGGTTGTGAAGGAGTGACGAGATGAATGCGGTGCTGATCGCCGTTGGCCTGATGCTGGTGCTGAGCCTGTGTCGTGTACATGTGGTGGTGGCGCTGATCGCCGGCGCGGTGACAGGTGGGCTGCTCGGCGGCCTGGGCATGGAGGGGACGCTCAAGGCGTTCAACGCCGGCCTGGGTGGCGGCGCGACGGTGGCGCTGTCCTACGCGATGCTGGGCGCCTTTGCCGTGGCCATCGCACGTTCCGGCATGGCCCATGCGCTGGCCGACCGTGCACTGGCGATGCTCGGACGGCACCAGGACGAAGCGCCGGCCGGCTTCAAATGGCTGCTGATCGGGCTTCTGCTGCTGGTGGCGATCTCTTCGCAGAACCTGTTGCCGATCCACATTGCCTTCATCCCGCTGCTGGTGCCGCCGCTGCTCTATGTACTGACCCGGCTGCAGATCGACCGCCGGCTGATCGCCTGCGTGATCACCTTCGGCCTGATCACGCCCTACATGTTCCTGCCGGTAGGCTTCGGCAACATCTTCCTCAATGAAATCCTGCTGGCCAACGTCGCGCGCAGTGGCGTGGATGTCAGCGGTGTGGACGTCAGCCGGGCCATGCTGATCCCGGCGCTGGGCATGGTCTGCGGCCTGCTGATCGCGGTGCTGTTCAGCTACCGGCGCAAGCGCAGCTATGACCTGGAGCGCATCGAGCAGGCCGAGCGGGTGAGCACGCCCTACAGCCCGATGAGCCTGGCGGTGGCCGGGGTGGCGGTGGTGGCAGCATTCGTCGTGCAGCTGTGGCTGGACTCCATGATCCTCGGCGCGCTGGTGGGCTTCCTGGTGTTCTCCCTGTCTGGCGTGGTGCGCTGGAAGGAGGCCGACGACCTGTTCACCGAAGGCATGAAGATGATGGCGATGATCGGCTTCATCATGATCGCCGCCGCCGGTTTCGCCGAGGTGATGAAGGCGACCGGGCAAGTCGCCACCCTGGTCGAGGCGGCCGCCGCCTGGATCGGCCACAGCAAGGCCTGGGGTGCGTTCCTCATGCTGCTGGTGGGGCTGCTGGTGACCATGGGCATCGGTTCGTCCTTCTCCACCGTGCCGATCATCGCGGCGATCTTCGTCCCGCTGGCGGTGCAACTGGGTTTCAGCCCGTTGGCCATCGTCAGCATCGTTGGCACCGCTGGTGCACTGGGGGACGCGGGTTCCCCTGCGTCGGATTCGACCCTGGGCCCGACCTCGGGTCTCAATGTGGATGGCCAGCACAACCACATCTGGGACACCGTAGTGCCGACCTTCCTGCACTACAACCTGCCGCTGCTGGCCTTCGGCTGGGCGGCGGCGATGGTGTTGTAAGGCGGCGAGCACATCGCGAACACTGCACTCGGCAGCCCTGCCGCTGCCGGCCATCGGCGCCGGGCTGATCTGGGGGCCGGTGGCGGCCTGGTGGACAACATCCTGCGCCCGATCCCGGTCGGCAAGGACACCAAGATGCCGGACTACGTGGTGCTGATCTCCACCCTTGGTGGTATGACGCTGTTCGGGCTGAACGCTTTTCTTCATCGACTCGTGGGACCTGTCCACCGGGTGCGAATTGGAGACGGGGTAGGGCGTATAACCGTTCGCGGTTATACGCCGATTCACCTCGCGCCATCGTCAACTTCGTGGGCGAGTCCGAAGCGCCTTGAGGCCAAGGTCAGGCGGCGTATAACGCGGAGCGTTATACGCCCTACGCTCCAGATTCCCTTGTGGGAGCCCAATAAAAAACCCCGCCGAAGCGGGGTTTTTCATGCCTGTCGATCTCAGCCGGCGATGGCCAGACCTGTGTGCTGCAGGATGTCCAGCAGCGGCTGCGGGTACACGCCGAGGAAGAAGGCCAGCAGGGCGATGGCCACCAGCATGATGCCGCCGGCGCGCTGGGCCCAGTCCAGGGGAGCGTCGTGACGCTTCATGTTCGGCTCGACCAGGAACATGGTCACCATGACGCGCAGGTAGTAGTACAGGCCGATGGCGCTGCCCAGTACCAGGGCGCCGACCAGCCACCACAGGTGGGCTTCGACGCCGGTGGCGACTACGTAGAACTTGCCGATGAAGCCGGCGGTCAGCGGGATGCCGGCCAGGGACAGCATCATCACGGTCATCACCGCGGTCAGCACCGGACGGCGCCAGAACAGGCCGCGGTACTCGAACAGCGCGTCGGCGTCGCGGCCGCTGTACGGAGTGGACATCAGGGTGACCACGCCGAAGGCGCCGAGGGTGGTGACCACGTAGGTGGTCAGGTACACGCCGACGGTTTCCACGGCCAGGCCCTTGCTCGCCACCAGGGCGATCAGCAGGTAGCCGAAGTGGGCGATGGAGGAGTAGCCGAGCAGACGCTTGATGTTGCTCTGGGTCAGCGCCAGCAGGTTACCGATCAGGATCGAGGCGATGGCGATGACCGCGATGGCGTCATGCAGCAGGCCGTTGTTCAGGGCCGCCGGAGCGATCTGGAACAGGCGCAGCAGTACGGCGAACACGGCGACCTTGCTGGCGGTGGCGAGGAACGCGGCCACCGGGGCCGGGGCGCCTTCGTAGACGTCCGGGGTCCACAGGTGGAAGGGCGCCAGCGACAGCTTGAAGCCCAGGCCGACGACCATCATGCCGACGCCGATGGACAGCAGCGGACCATGGCTGGTGCCTTCGGCCAGTGACGCGCCAATGGCCGAGAAGCCCAGGCTGCCGGACTCGGCGTAGAGCAGGGCCATGCCGAACAGCAGGAAGGCGGAGCCGGCGGCGGACAGTACGATGTACTTGATGCCCGCTTCCAGGGTGCGCTTGTTGAAGAAGGCGTAGGCCACCATGCCGTAGACCGGCACCGAGAGCAGTTCCAGGCCGATGAACAGGCCGGCGAGGTTCTGCGCGCTGACCAGCACCAGGCCGCCGGCGGTGGCCAGCAGCAGGAGCAGGTAGAGCTCTTCGCGGTTGCCCGGGTAGCTCTCCATGTAGGCATGGGCGAGCGTGGTGCAGGCCAGGGCGCCAATCAGGATCAGGGCCATGTAGAAGCAGGCGAAGTTGTCCACCAGCATCAGCGGGGTGACTTCGATCGGGGTGACTTTCAGCACCGGGAAGATCGACAGCAACGCCAGGTTAAGACCGATCACCGAGAGGGTGGCGGTCATCGAGTGGTTACGCTTCCAGGCCACGGCGAGCATCACCACCACCAGGGTGGCGCTGGTGATGAGCAGCGGCAGGAGCGCGATGAAGTGTTGGATCGTGAAGGTCATGTCGCGCTTACCGTGCTGCCAGGGTGGAGAGGGCGGCGTCCAGCCACTGCTGGACCCCGTGCATGGTTGCCGCGGAGGTGTCGAGGACCGGCTGCGGGTAGATGCCGAGCAGGACCAGCAGTACCGCGATGCCCAGCACCATGAAGAGTTCGCGGAAGTTCAGGCCGGCGATCGCGCCGTCGGACTTGGACGGGCCGAAGTAGGCGCGATGGATCATGATCAGCGAGTAGACCGAACCGAACACCAGGCCGAAGGTGGCAATCACGGTGATCACCGGAACGACCTTGAAGCTGCCCAGCAGGATCAGGAATTCGCCGACGAAGTTGCCGGTGCCCGGCAGACCCAGC
This sequence comes from Pseudomonas sp. NY15181, assembly GCF_048068055.1. Lineage (NCBI taxonomy): Bacteria > Pseudomonadati > Pseudomonadota > Gammaproteobacteria > Pseudomonadales > Pseudomonadaceae > Pseudomonas > Pseudomonas sp. NY15181. The sequence goes on from NZ_JBLUPT010000009.1 coordinate 5,293, forward strand.
GAAGCGGTGGCGAAGAACAGGGCCACGGCCGGCAGGTACGGGATGCGCGACCACAGGCCACCCATCTTGCGCATGTCACGGGTGTGCAGGCGCTCGTAGAGCTGGCCGCACAGGATGAAGAGCGCGGCGGCGGAGAGGCCGTGGGCGATCATCTGGATCACCACGCCCTGCATCGCCTGCGGGCTGCCAGAGTAGATGCCGATGATGACGAAGCCCATGTGCGACACGGAGGAGTAGGCCACCAGGCGCTTGATGTCGGTCTGCGCGAACGACAGGAAGGCGCCGTAGAAGATGCCGATCAGGCCGAGGGTCATGGCGACCGGGGCGAACTCCGCCGAGGCGTTGGGGAACAGCGGCAGGCCGAAGCGGATCAGGCCGTAGGCGGCGGTCTTCAGCAGAATGCCGGCCAGGTCCACGGAACCTGCGGTCGGTGCCTGGGCGTGGGCGTCCGGCAGCCAGGAGTGCACCGGCACCACCGGCATCTTCACCGCGAAGGCAGCGAAGAAGCCGAGCATCAGCAGCCACTCGGTATGCGCCGGCATCTGGGTCTTCAGCAGGTCGGCGTAGTTGAAGGTCAGCACGCCGGTGCTGTTGTAGTGCACGAACACCAGGCCCAGGATCGCCACCAGCATCACCAGGCCGCTGGCCTGGGTGAAGATGAAGAACTTGGTGGCGGCGTAGATGCGGGTCTTCTTGCCATCGTCCGAGCTATGACCCCAGAGCGCGATGAGGAAGTACATCGGCACCAGCATCATTTCCCAGAAGAAGAAGAACAGGAACAGGTCGACGGCGAGGAACACGCCGATCACACCGCCCAGGATCCACAGCAGGTTCAGGTGGAAGAAGCCGATGCGGCGCTGGATCTCGTTCCAGGAGCAGAGGACGGACAGCACGCCGAGCAGACCGGTCAGGGCGACCATCAGCAGGGACAGGCCGTCCATCGCCAGGTGCACGCTGATACCGAAGCGCTCGATCCAGGCCAGCTTGAACTCGAGGGTCCATTGCGGCTCGCCACCCGGCGCGGGCGCCAGCTGGAAGTCACCGGTGTGCCACACCCACAGGCTGAGGGCGAGGGTCAGGGTCATCGACCCCAGCGCGACCCAGCGGGGCAGGGTCTTGCTGGTGTACTCGGCGATCCAGCAAAGGAAGCCGCCGATGAAGGGGATCAGGATTAGCCAGGGCAGAATCATGTCGGGCTCAATCTCATTCGTGAAGTTTTAAGCCAGCAGCAGCGCGCCGAGGAGCAGCGCGGCGCCGCCCACCAGGGAAGCGGCGTACCAACGCAGGCGGCCGTTCTCGGTGAGGCTGAGGAGTTTGTGACCACCGCGGGCGGTGAGCGGGACCAGGACAAGCGACTTGTCGATCGGGTCCGCGGCCAGCAGGCGGCAGATCAGCAGATAGGGTTTCACGAACAGCTTGTCGTACACCCAGTCGAAGCCCCAGGCATGGAACCACCAGGTGCCGAAGAAGCGGCCCGGTGCGCTCTGAGCGACGGCGCTGACGAAGCGGCGCTTGCCGAGGAACAGCAGGCCGGCCAGCAGGATGCCGGCGATGGCGATGGCACCCGAGGCGAGTTCCAGGCTGTGCTTGGCTTCGCCACCGGCGTGACCGGCGCTTTCCGGCAGCACGCCGGCCAGCGGCGGGGTGATCAGCGCGCCGATGAAGGTCGACAGCACGATCAGGACGCCCAGCGGCAGCCAGTGGCTGATGCCGTGGCCAGCGTGCGCTTCGGTCTTCGCTTCGCCGTGGAAGGCGATGAAGATCAGGCGGAAGGTGTAGATCGAAGTCAGGAAGGCACCCACCAGGCCTGCGATCAGCAGGTTCTGGTGACCGCTGGCGAAGGCTTCCCAGAGGATTTCGTCCTTGGAGTAGAAGCCGGCGGTCAGGAAGGGGAGGGCGGCCAGGGCGGCGCCACCGACCACGAAGCTCGCATAGGCCAGCGGCAGCTTCTTCCACAGGCCACCCATCTTGAAGATGTTCTGCTCATGGTGGCAGGCGACGATCACCGCACCCGAAGCAAGGAACAGCAGGGCCTTGAAGAAGGCGTGGGTCATCAGGTGGAAGATCGCGCCACCCCAGGCACCGACGCCCAGGGCCAGGAACATGTAGCCGATCTGGCTCATGGTCGAGTAGGCGAGGATGCGCTTGATGTCGGTCTGCACCAGGGCGGCGAAGCCGGCCAGCACCAGGGTCACGGCGCCGACGATGCCGACCAGCTCCAGGACGTTCGGAGCCAGCTCGAACAGGCCGTGGCAGCGGGCGATCAGGTAGACGCCCGCGGTCACCATGGTAGCGGCGTGGATCAGCGCAGAGACCGGGGTCGGGCCGGCCATCGCGTCGGCCAGCCAGGTCTGCAGCGGCAGCTGGGCGGACTTGCCGACGGCGCCGCCGAGCAGCATCAGGGCCGCCAGGTTGACCCACAGGTCGCCCTTGGCGAAGTGCTGCGGAGCCAGGACCAGCAGTTCCTGGATGTTCAGCGTGCCCAGGTGCTGGAACAGGATGAACATGCCGATGGCGAAGAACACGTCACCCACGCGGGTCACGATGAAGGCCTTCAGCGCCGCGTTGCCGTTCGGCACGTGGCTGAAGTAGAAGCCGATCAGCAGGTAGGAGCACAGGCCCACGCCTTCCCAGCCGAAGTACACGAACAGCAGGTTATCGCCGAGCACCAGGAACAGCATGCTGGCGATGAACAGGTTGGTGTAGGCGAAGAAGCGCGAATAGCCGGCCTCGCCACGCATGTACCAGGAGGCGAACAGGTGGATCAGGAAGCCGACGCCGGTGACCACGCCGAGCATGGTGACCGACAGGCCGTCCAGGTACAGGGTGAAGTTGGTCTTGAAGTCACCAACGTTCATCCACTGCCACAGCACCAGGCTGTAGGCGCCACCTTCGGGCGGGTTGCTATGGAAGCTCCAGATCGCCCAGAAGGCGGAGAGGGCGGCCAGGCCCACGGAGCCGACACCCACCAGTGCCGAGAAGTTTTCCGACCACTTGCCGCGGGAGAAAGACAGCAGCAGGAAGCCGACCAGGGGGAACAGGAATGTAAGGGGCAGCAGGTTCATCCGCGCATCTCGCTTGCAGCGTCGATATCGAGGGTATGGAAGCGGCGATACAGCTGGAGCAGGATCGCCAGACCGATGCTCGCCTCGGCCGCGGCCAGGCTGAGCACCAGGATGAACATCACCTGGCCGTCGGGCTGGGCCCAGCGGCTACCGGCGGTCACGAAGGCCAGCGCGGCGGCGTTCATCATCACTTCCAGGCTCATCAGTACGAACAGGATGTTGCGTCGTACCATCAGGCCTGCCAGGCCGAAGCAGAACAGTACACCGGCGAGCGCCAGTCCGTGTTCGAGAGGGATTGCGTTCATGGTGTTATTCCTTCGCTTCGTGGCGGCCGAGGTGGTAGGCGGCGACCAGTGCCGCCAGCAGCAGCATCGAGGCCAGTTCGACGACCAGCAGGTAGGGGCCGAACAGGCTGATGCCCACGGCCTTGGCGTCCACGGTGGTGTGGCCGATGCCGGCACCGCTCGGGTTGCGCGACAGCATCCACAGCAGCTCGACCATCAGCACCAGGGACAGCGCGCCGGGGCCGATCCAGACGCCGGGCTTGAGCCACTTGCGTTCCTGTTCGGCGATGGCCGGGCCGAGGTTGAGCATCATCACCACGAAGACGAACAGCACCATGATCGCGCCGGCGTAGACGATGATCTCCAGGGCGCCGGCGAACGGGGCGCCGAGGCTGAAGAAGGTCATCGAAACGGCAAGCAGCGAAACGATGAGGTAGAGCAGGGCATGCACCGGATTGCTGTTGGTGATGACCCGGAAGGTTGCCAGCACGGCGACGCCGGCGGCGAAGTAGAAAGCGAATTCCACGCGACGTCTCCTTACGGCAGCAGGCTCTTGACGTTGATCGGTTCGGCTTCGTTCTGCGCGGCGCCTTTCGGCTTGCCGGCGATGGCCATGCCGGCAACGCGGTAGAAGTTGTAGTCCGGGTTCTTGCCGGGGCCGGAGATCAGCAGGTCTTCCTTCTCGTAGACCAGGTCCTGGCGCTTGAACTCGCCCATCTCGAAATCCGGGGTCAGCTGGATCGCGGTGGTCGGGCAGGCTTCTTCGCACAGGCCGCAGAAGATGCAGCGGGAGAAGTTGATGCGGAAGAACTCGGGGTACCAGCGACCGTCGTCGGTCTCGGCCTTCTGCAGGGAGATGCAGCCGACCGGGCAGGCCACGGCGCACAGGTTGCACGCAACGCAGCGCTCCTCGCCGTCGGGGTCGCGGGTGAGCACGATGCGGCCACGGTAGCGCGGCGGCAGGTACACGGGTTCTTCCGGGTATTGCAGGGTGTCACGCTTGCGGAAGGCGTGACCGAAGATCATCACCAGGCTGCGCAGCTGGGTGTAGGTGCCGTGCACCACGTCGAAAATGTACTTGATCATGGTCCTACTCCTTACTGGCTGGCCAGCACGACAGCGCCGGTCACCAGCAGGTTGATCAGGGTCAGCGGGAGGCAGAACTTCCAGCTGAAGGCCATCACCTGGTCATAGCGCGGGCGTGGAATCGAGGCCCGCAGCAAAATGAACATCATGATGAAGAAGCCGGTTTTCAGGGCGAACCAGATGAACGGGATCTGCGGCAGGATGCCGAAGGGACCGTGCCAGCCGCCGAAGAACAGGGTCGCCAGCAGCGCGGACACCAGCACGATGCCGATGTACTCGCCGACGAAGAACATGCCCCATTTCATGCCGGCGTACTCGATGTGGTAACCGTCGGCCAGTTCCTGCTCGGCTTCGGGCTGGTCGAACGGGTGACGGTGAGTCACGGCGACGCCGGCAACGAAGAAGGTCATGAAGCCAAAGAACTGCGGAATGATGAACCACATGTGTTCGGCCTGGTAATCGACGATGTCGCGCAGGCTGAACGAACCGACCTGAGCCACGATGCCCATCAGCGAAAGGGCCAGGAACACCTCGTAGGAGATGGTCTGGGCCGAGGCGCGCAGGCTGCCGAGGAGGGCGAACTTGTTGTTGCTCGACCAGCCGGCGAACAGCACCGCGTACACGGTCAGGCCAGCCATGGCGAAGAAGAACAGGATGCCGATGTTCAGGTCCGCCACGCCCCAGGTCGGGGTGATCGGGATGATTGCGAACGCCACCAGCAGCGCACCCATGGCGATCATAGGGGCGAGGGTGAAGATCATCTTGTCGGCGAACGGCGGCGTCCAGTCTTCCTTGAAGAACATCTTGATCATGTCGGCGCCGAGCTGGAAGGCACCGAAGGGGCCGACCCGGTTCGGACCGTAGCGGTCCTGCCAGAGGCCGAGCAGACGACGCTCGACCCAGCTCAGCAGTGCACCGCAGACGACCACGGCGAGCAGGATGACGATGGCCTTGATGACCTCGATCAGGATGTCGACGATGGCGGGTGTCAGCCAGCTCATTGCGCAGCCTCCTGCAGACCTTCAGCGACAGCGCCGATGACACCGGCGGGAATGCCTTGCAGACCGATCGGCAGGGCAACCAGGCCGGCGCCGAGCTCTTCGCTCACACGCAGCGGCAGGCGCAGTTCCTGGCCCTTGACGGTCAGGCGGATGATCGCGCCTTCGTTGACGCCCAGACGGTCAGCCTCGGACTTGGCCAGGGTGACGTAGGTCTGCGGGATGCGCTCCTGCACCGGTGCGGCCTTGGCGGAATTCTCCTCGCTGCCGAACAGGTGGTAGAAGGGCACCACCTTGAACTGGCTGGCGGCGGTGTGGAACGGCGCGGGAATCTCGCTGAACCACAGCGCCTGGCCCTTGGCTTCGATCAGGCGCACGCCCGGATCGCCGGCGCGCAGGTGGCCGCCGACTTCGTCCTGGAACTTGTTCCAGGCCTGCGGGGAGTTCCAGCCCGGGGACCAGGCGAACGGAATCTGCTGACGCGGTTCGGCGCTGCCGGCATAACCTTCCATGGAGAAGGCGAACGGCGAGTCGATGTCCTGCGAAGCACGCGGCTCGCTGACATTGATGTTGGCGCGCATGGCGGTACGGCCGGAGTAGCGGTGCGGCTCGCGCGCCAGCTTCAGGCCCTTGATGCGGAACGCGGCGTTCGGCGCGGCTTCGCGGATGCCGGCCAGTTGCGGCTTGGCGGCGACGACGGCGTCGATCACGTGGTCCAGTTGGGTCCAGTCGACACGCTTGCCTTCGAGGGTGCTGTGCAGGGCGTGCAGCCAGCGCCAGCCTTCGCGGACCAGGTTGTCGGCGTTGTAGTAGGTCGGATCGAAGACCTGGAAGAAGCGCTGGGCGCGGCCTTCCTGGCTGACCAGGGTGCCATCGCCTTCGGCGAAGCTGGCGGCCGGCAGCAGGACGGTGGCCTTGGCGCTGGTGGCGGTCTGCTGGTGATCGGCGACGACGACGATCTTCGCGGCGGCCAGGGCTGCGTCGACAACAGCGGCGTCGGCGCGGCGGTACAGGTCGTTCTCCAGGATCACCACGGCATCGGCGGCGCCGGAGGTCAGCTGCTGCAGGGCGCTTTCGACGGACTCGCCGCCGAAGAGGGCCAGGCCCAGGCTGTTGGCTTCCGGAACCACCAGGCTCAGGGAGCCGTTCTTCTCGCGATTCTTCAGCGCGCTGGCGATGTTCGCCGCGGCTTCGATCAGGGCGTTGCTGCCCAGCGAGGTGCCGGAGATGACCAACGGACGCTTGGCAGCGACCAGGGCATCGGCAATGCGCTGGGCCAGGGCGGCGGCTTCGGCGTCGAGGCCGGCGACGGCCGGGGCGCTCGGGTCGATGGCGTGGGCCACGGCGAAGCCCAGGCGAGCCAGGTCTTCGGTAGCGGCGTGCACGCACTCGGCGGCGACGTCGTCCAGGCGGGTTTCGTCGAGGCTGGCGATGAACAGCGGGTTCATCTCGTGCTGGGCAATGGTCTTCACCGCGGCGTCGAGCCACGGCTGGATCTTCATCGCGGCGGCCATGTCCTCGCCCTTGCCTTTCACCGACTGGCGCAGGGCCAGGGCGATACGGGCGGCGGTCTGGGTCAGGTCTTCGCCGAGCACGAACACAGCATCGTGGTCTTCGATGTCACGGATGGTCGGCGCCGGCAGCGGGCCGTCCTGCATGACCTTCAATACGAGCTGCAGACGCTGCAGTTCGTCAGCGGAGATGCCGCTATAGAAGTTCTGCACACCGACCAGTTCGGCCAGGGCGTAGTTGCTTTCCAGGCTGGCGCGCGGCGAGCCAATGCCGATGACCTTGCGGCCTTTGAGCAGGGCAGCGGTCTGGTCCAGGGCGCCGTCCAGCGAGAGCTTCTGCTTGCTCAGCATCAGCTGCGGCTGGCGCGGACGGTCTTCGCGGTTGATGTAGCCGTAGCCGAAGCGGCCGCGGTCGCAGAGGAAGTAGTGGTTCACCGAGCCGTTGTAGCGGTTCTCGATGCGGCGGATTTCACCATAACGCTCACCGGGGCTGATGTTGCAACCGCTGGAGCAGCCATGGCAGATGCTCGGGGCGAACTGCATGTCCCACTTGCGGTTGTAGCGCTCGGAGTGGGTCTTGTCGGTGAACACGCCGGTCGGGCAGACCTCGGTCAGGTTGCCGGAGAATTCGCTCTCCAGTACACCGTCCTCGATGCGGCCGAAGTAGACGTTGTCGTGCGCGCCGTAAACGCCCAGGTCGGTGCCGCCGGCGTAGTCCTTGTAGTAACGGACGCAGCGGTAGCAGGCGATGCAGCGGTTCATCTCGTGGGCGATGAACGGGCCGAGTTCCTGGTTCTGGTGGGTGCGCTTGGTGAAGCGGTACCGGCGCTGGTTGTGGCCGGTCATCACCGTCATGTCCTGCAGATGGCAGTGACCGCCTTCCTCGCAGACCGGGCAGTCGTGCGGGTGGTTGGTCATCAGCCATTCGACGACGCTGGCGCGGAACTGCTTGGCCTCTTCGTCTTCGATGGAAATCCAGGTGTTGTCGGTGGCGGGAGTCATGCAGGACATGACGAGACGACCGCGTTTGTCGTTCTCGTCGGTGTACTGCTTGACCGCGCACTGGCGGCATGCGCCGACGCTTCCGAGCGCCGGGTGCCAGCAGAAGTAGGGGATGTCGAGACCGAGGGAGAGGCAGGCCTGCAACAGGTTGTCCGCTCCGTCGACTTCTAACGTCTTGCCGTCTACGTGGATCGTGGCCATGGGTCTAAGTCTTCGTTGGCCCGTTGTCAGCGGGCGTGGCTAATAGAAATCACGGTTTCATCGGGCCGGCGGCACGCCGCGGCACTACAACGAAACAACGCCGGGCGCATTGCCCGGCGAACAAAGCATCAAGCGCCGACGGTCTGCGGTGCTTGTACGGCCTGAGCCTGACGGGAAATGCCCGCTTCGAACTCGGGACGGAAATACTTCAGTGCGCTGCCCAGCGGCTCGACGGCACCCGGTGCGTGGGCACAGAAGGTCTTGCCTGGGCCGAGGAAGTTGACGAGCTGCTCGAGGGTTTCCAGGTCGCCCTGGGCGCCTTCGCCTTTCTCCAGCGCGCGCAGGACCTTCACGCTCCACGGCAGGCCGTCACGGCATGGAGTGCACCAGCCGCACGATTCGCGGGCGAAGAACTCTTCCATGTTGCGCAGCAGCGAGACCATGTTGACGCTGTCGTCCACCGCCATGGCCAGACCGGTACCCATACGGGTGCCGACCTTGGCGACGCCGCCAGCATAGAAGAGGGCGTCCAGGTGCTCCGGCAGGAGGAAACCGGTACCGGCGCCGCCCGGCTGCCAGGCCTTGAGCTTGTAGCCGTCGCGCATGCCGCCGGCGTAGTCCTCGAACAGCTCGCGGGCCGGCAGGCCGAAGGGCAGTTCCCAGATACCGGGGTTCTTCACCTTGCCGGAGAAGCCCATGAGCTTGGTGCCCATGTCTTCGCTGCCCGGGCGGGCGAGGCCCTTGTACCAGTCCACGCCGTGCTCGACGATCGCCGGCACGTTGCACAGGGTCTCGACGTTGTTCACGCAGGTGGGCTTGCCCCAGACGCCGACGGCGGCGGGGAAGGGCGGCTTGGAACGCGGGTTGGCGCGACGGCCTTCCAGCGAGTTGATCAGCGCGGTTTCTTCACCACAGATGTAGCGGCCGGCGCCGGTGTGAACGAACAGCTCGAAATCAAAACCGCTGCCGAGGATGTTCTTGCCCAGAAGGCCGGCGGCCTTGGCTTCCTCGATGGCGCGGTTCAGGTTGCGGGCGGCGTCCACGTACTCGCCGCGCAGGAAGATGTAGCCGCGGTAGGCCTTGAGAGCGCGCGCGGAGATCAGCATGCCTTCCACCAGCAGGTGCGGCAGCTGTTCCATGAGCATGCGGTCCTTCCAGGTGTTGGGCTCCATCTCGTCCGCGTTGCACAGCAGGTAGCGGATGTTGAGGGATTCGTCCTTGGGCATCAGACCCCACTTCACGCCGGTGGGGAAGCCCGCACCGCCGCGGCCCTTGAGGCCGGAGTCCTTCACGGTCTGGACGATGTCGTCGGCGGCCATCTGCGCCAGCGCCTTGCGCGCGGCGGCGTAGCCGTTCTTCGACTGGTACTCCTCCAGCCAGACCGGGGCGCCGTCGTCGCGCAGGCGCCAGGTCAGCGGATGGGTTTCGGCCGCGCGCGCGGTGCGGTTGGGCGTGCCGTAGGAGGTGAGGCGACTCATGCGTAGGCCTCCAGCAGTTTGGCGACGCCGTCGGGACGCAGGTCGCCGAAGGTGTCGTCGTCGATCATCATCGCCGGGGCCTTGTCGCAGTTGCCCAGGCAGCACACCGGCAGCAGGGTGAAGCGGCCGTCGGCGGTGGTCTGGCCGAGGCCGATGCCCAGCTGCTTCTGGATCTCGCCGACCACGGACTCGTGGCCGCCGATGTAGCAGACCATGCTGTCGCAGACGCGGATGATGTGGCGGCCGACCGGCTGGCGGAAGATCTGGCTATAGAAGGTAGCCACACCTTCGACGTCGCTGTCCGGAATGCCGAGGATGTCGGCGATGGCGGGGATGGCGCCGTCCGGTACCCAGCCGCGCTGCTTCTGGACGATCTTCAGGGCTTCGATGGACGCCGCGCGGGAGTCCTCGTAGTGATGCATCTCGTGCTCGATGGCCGAGCGTTCGGTTTCGCTGAGTTCGAAACGATCAGTCTGGATAAGGGTACTCATGATCAGCGGTCCACGTCGGCCATAACGAAGTCGATACTGCCCAGATAGGCGATCAGGTCAGCGATCATGCTGCCGTTGATCACCGACGGAATCTGCTGCAGGTGCGCGAAGCTGGGCGTCCGGATACGGGTCCGGTAGCTCATGGTGCTGCCATCGCTCGTCAGGTAGTAGCTGTTGATGCCCTTGGTCGCTTCCACCATCTGGAAGGCTTCGTTGGCCGGCATGACCGGGCCCCAGGAAACCTGCAGGAAGTGGGTGATCAGGGTTTCGATGTGCTGCAGCGTGCGCTCTTTGGGCGGCGGCGTGGTCAGCGGGTGGTCGGCCTTGTACGGGCCTTCCGGCATGTTCTTCAGGCACTGCTCGATGATGCGCAGGCTCTGGCGCATTTCGCCCATCTTGACCATGCAGCGGTCGTAGGCGTCGCCGTTGTGGGCCAGCGGGACTTCGAACTCGAAGTTCTCGTAGCCGGAGTAGGGGCGGGCCTTACGCAGGTCGAAGTCGCAACCGGTGGCGCGCAGGCCGGCGCCGGTGGTGCCCCATTCCAGCGCTTCCTTGGTGTTGTACTGGGCAACGCCGATGGTACGGCCACGCAGGATGCTGTTCTTCAGGGCGGCGGTTTCATACTCGTCCAGGCGCTTGGGCATCCAGTCGAGGAATTCGCGGACCAGCTTGTCCCAGCCGCGCGGCAGGTCGTGGGCGACGCCTCCGATGCGGTACCAGGCCGGGTGCAGGCGGAAGCCGGTGATGGCTTCGACGACCTTGTAGGCGCGCTGGCGGTCGGTGAAGGTGAAGAACACCGGGGTCATCGCGCCCACGTCCTGGATGTAGGTACCCAGGTAGAGGAGGTGGTTCAGGATGCGGAAGAACTCCGACATCATGATGCGGATGACGTCGACGCGCTGCGGCACCTTGATGCCGGCGAGCTTCTCGACCGAGAGCACGTACGGCAGGTTGTTCATCACGCCGCCGAGGTAGTCGATGCGGTCGGTGTAGGGGATGAAGCTGTGCCAGGACTGACGCTCGGCCATCTTCTCGGCGCCACGGTGGTGGTAGCCGATCTCCGGAACGCAATCGAGGATCTCTTCGCCATCCAGCTGCAGGATGATACGGAACGCACCGTGGGCGGACGGGTGGTTCGGGCCGAGGTTGAGGAACATGAAGTCCTCGTTCTCGCCGTGGCGCTTCATACCCCAGTCTTCGGGCTTGAAGCGCAGGGCTTCCTGCTCGAGGTCCTGCTTGGCGGCGGACAGCGCGTAGGGATCGAACTCGGTGGCGCGCGCCGGGTAGTCCTTGCGCAGCGGGTGACCTTCCCAGGTCGGCGGCATCAGCATGCGGGTCAGGTGCGGGTGACCATTGAAGGTGATCCCGTACATGTCCCAGACCTCACGCTCGTACCAGTTGGCGTTCGGCCAGATACGGGTGGCGGTGGGCAGGTTGAGGTCGCCCTCGGACAAGGCCACCTTGATCATCACGTCACTATTACGCTCGAGCGACATCAGGTGGTAGAACACGCTGAAGTCGGCGCCCGGCAGGCCGCGACGGTGAGTGCGCAGGCGCTCGTCGACACCGTGCAGGTCATAGAGCATGACGTACGGCTTGGGCACATTGCGCAGGAAGGTGAGGACGTCGATCAGGCGCTCACGGGCAACCCAGAGCACCGGCATGCCGGTGCGGGTGGCCTGGACGGTGAAGGTCTCGGCGCCAAAGCGGGAATTCAGTTCGACGACGATGTCTTGGTCGTCTGCCTTGTAAGGCGGGATGTACAGAGCGGCGTCTGCATTCATAGTCTTTAAGTCACTCGGTCAACGGTGGAGTGAAAACGGGCCTCTCGTGGAGGGCCGGATCACACTTCGTCGGGGCTGCGCAGGTTGGTGACCGCAATGCGCTGTTCGCGCTTGAGATCCTTCTGGGCAGGCATGTCGGCGCGATAGACGCCTTGATCGCCTACGACCCAGGACAACGGACGACGCTCCTGGCCGATGGATTCCTGCAGCAGCATCAGGCCTTGCAGGAACGCCTCCGGACGGGGCGGGCAGCCGGGGATGTACACGTCCACGGGGAGGAACTTGTCGACCCCCTGAACGACCGAGTAGATGTCGTACATGCCGCCGGAGTTGGCGCACGACCCCATCGAGATCACCCACTTGGGTTCCAGCATCTGCTCGTACAGGCGCTGGATGACCGGAGCCATCTTGATGAAGCAGGTGCCGGCGATGACCATGAAGTCAGCCTGGCGCGGCGATGCACGGATCACTTCGGCGCCGAAACGGGCGATGTCGTGCGGCGCGGTGAACGCCGTGGTCATCTCCACGTAGCAGCAGGACAGACCGAAGTTGTACGGCCACAGGGAGTTCTTGCGACCCCAGTTGACCGCACCGTTGAGAACATCTTCCAGCTTGCCCATGAAGATGTTCTTGTGGACCTGCCCTTCAATGAGCGGGTCTTCTACCGTTTCGCGCTGTCCGATCGGGTATTGATCATTGGGCGCATCCGGGTCGATCCGGGTAAGTTTGTATTGCATCGCCAAAGCCTCATTGTTTTAGCTTCGCCTGCCGTGCGCGACGTGCCGCCGGTGCCCAATCGAGCGCGCCGATACGCCACAGGTAGACAAGACCTGCCAACAGAATTGCTATGAAAATGGTTGCCTCGATCAGACCGGCCCAACCGCTTTCACGGACGGACACGGACCAGGCGAAGAGGAAGAGGGCTTCGACGTCGAAGATCACGAAGAGCATCGCGACCAGATAGAATTTTGCCGACAGACGCAGGCGTGCGCTGCCGGTAGGAACGATCCCGGATTCGAAGGGTTCGTTCTTGCTGCGACCAAATGCCTTACTGCCAAGCAGGCTGGAAACCCCTAGCATGAAGCCGAGCAGGCCCAGCACTCCTAAAAGGAAGGCGGCGAGTCCCCAGTGTTGAGCTGCAAGTTCAGCTGGATTGGGCATGCCGATACTCCTTCCTACAAAAAACGATTGTCTTGGGTTCCGGGCTGCAATGGCCCGACTGCGCGAACCCGACAACTCAAGGATAGTGAGCTAAGGGTTCAGGTCATCTTTCCAATTTTATGCCCAAAGCCTTCTGCAAGTAAATTTTTCCAACACAAACAGACGCTTCTAAAACGGGCAAAAGGCTTTTGCATTTCCGTGAGCCCTTTGCTCGTGCGGTCCTGCGCGCCTAGTGTGCCGGTACTTGGGCTTTGGTCGAATGGTACTTTGGAGGTATATGACCGCAATAAATCGCCATCTAATAAATGATAAATATTATCATTTGCAGTGTCGTATATCCGTAACTTTACTACATATAAGCGGCGAGTCTTTTCTTCCGCCACTTCAGCAGCATTCAATTATCTCCTCGCGGTTTTGTCTGTCGCCCCTCGTTTTGGGGTGATTCATTTCTTTTTTGTGACCCACGCCCAGTGCATTTCGCAGCGGATCGGCTCGCCGCCAGCGTCGTCGAGCACGGTCACCTGAATCAGGGCTTCTCCCTTGTCATCCTCTACCATCGCGCGACGCTGCGCTTCCGTCAGCGTGGCGATGGCGCGCAGCCCGCCGCTGGTGCGGCGCAGGTAGTCGACCTTGAGGTGCTTGATCAGCGGCAGCTTGTGATCGGGCAGGTTCATGCCGACCATGCAGCCGCTGGCGGATTCGGCAAGCAGTGCCATGGCGGCCGCATGCACGCCGCCAATGTGGTTGCGCACGCGGCGCCGGTTGGCAAGGCTCATCCGCACTTCATCGCTGGAGAGCTTCTGGATGCGTACGTTGGCAGTGCCGGCGAAGCGCACCTGGGAGCAGAACAGGCGACTCAGTAGTGGTTCGTGAAACTGGCGCGGCAGGCGCTGGATGAGGTGGCGGCGAGGGCAAGGCGATTGCGCGTGGGCATGGGCTTTCCAGTTCTTGTGAAAGGAAGCCCGAGGCTGGCATGTCGTCGCGGATATGCCCTTGGCGGGCAGGAGGAGGGCTGCTGGCAACTGGGCCAAGCGCAAAAAGCAGAACCCCGGCCGAGGCCGGGGTTCTGCGGTGCCTGCCGGCCCCGAAGGGCCGGTGAGCCAGTTCTTAGTGGAACTGGTTCATGGTGTTGTCTTTACCCGAGGCTTTCAGAGCGGCTTCGCCAGCGAAGTACTCTTTGTGGTTGTCGCCGATGTCCGAGCCAGCCATGTTCTGGTGCTTGACGCAGGCGATGCCCTGACGCAGTTCCTGACGCTGAACGCCCTTCACGTAGGCCAGCATGCCCTGGTCGGCGAAGTAGCCCTTGGCCAGGTTGTCGGTGGACAGCGCGGCGGTGTGGTAGGTCGGCAGGGTGATCAGGTGGTGGAAGATGCCGGCGTGGGCGGAGCCGTCACGCTGGAAGGTACGGATCTTCTCGTCAGCGATCTGAGCCAGTTCGGTCTCGTCGTACTCGACGCTCATCAGCTTGGCGCGGTCGTAGGCGGAAACGTCCTTGCCTTCGGCGACGAATGCATCGAACACCTGCTGGCGGAAGTTCAGGGTCCAGTTGAACGACGGGCTGTTGTTGTACACCAGCTTGGCGTTCGGGATGACCTGACGGATGCGGTCAACCATGCCCTTGATCTGGCCAACGTGCGGCTTCTCGGTTTCGATCCACAGCAGGTCGGCGCCGTTCTGCAGCGAGGTGATGCAGTCCAGGACGCAACGGTCTTCGCCGGTGCCCTTGCGGAACTGGAACAGGTTGGAAGCCAGGCGCTTGGGACGCAGCAGCTTGCCGCCACGGTTGATCACCACGTCGCCGTTCTGCAGGTCGGAAGCGGAGATTTCTTCGCAATCCAGGAAGGCATTGTACTGGTCGCCCAGGTCGCCCGGCTCGCGGGTAACGGCGATCTGCTTGGTCAGGCCGGCGCCCAGGGAGTCGGTACGAGCGACGATCACGCCGTCGTCGATGCCCAGCTCGAGGAACGCGTAGCGAACGGCGTTGATCTTGGCGAGGAAGTCTTCGTGCGGAACGGTCACTTTGCCGTCCTGGTGGCCGCACTGCTTCTCGTCGGAAACCTGGTTCTCGATCTGGATGCAGCAGGCACCGGCTTCGATCATCTTCTTGGCCAGCAGGTAGGTCGCCTCGGCGTTACCGAAACCGGCGTCGATGTCGGCGATGATCGGTACCACGTGGGTTTCGAAGTTGTCGATCTGAGCCTGTACTTCGGCTTCCTTGGCCTTGTCGCCGGCAGCGCGGGCGGAGTCCAGGGCGGTGAACAGCAGGTCCAGTTCGCGGGCGTCAGCCTGGCGCAGGAAGGTGTAGAGCTCTTCGATCAGGCCGGCAACAGCGGTCTTCTCGTGCATCGACTGGTCCGGCAGCGGGCCGAAGTCGGAGCGCAGGGCGGCAACCATCCAGCCGGACAGGTAGAGGTAGCGCTTGTTGGTGGTCTTCAGGTGCTTCTTGATGGAGATCAGCTTCTGCTGACCGATGAAGCCGTGCCAGCAGCCCAGGGACTGGGTGTAGACGGAAGCGTCCGCATCGTACTCAGCCATGTCCTTGCGCATGATGGCTGCGGTGTACTTGGCGATTTCCAGACCGGTCTTGAAGCGGTTCTGGACGCGCATGCGGGCAGCGTATTCGGGGTTGATCGCGCTCCAGCTGTTGCCGTTCTTCTCTTTGAGCGCGGCGACTGCTTTGATCTCGTTCTGATATGCGGACATGGCCAATCCTTCAAAAGAATGTGTTTGGTTGAGCACCGACTACCCACATAAAACCGCACCTGAACGGTAATGACTGCGGGTTGCTCGCCGCGGGATGGCGAAGGGGCGACGGAAAAGAAGGAGTGACGCTGGGGGAGTGGGGGTGGCGCGGCGTACAGACGGGTGACTGCAGCGGTGACATCCAGAATCGCTTGCCGGCTCGTGGCAGCCGTTGGGCGATGGTGGACGGCTGAATCCGTCACTTCGTGCTGTTACTAAGGCTTGCTTCCCCGTCCCTCAGGACAACCTCTTGCCAGTCGCAACCTCGTCGATCCGCCTTGTGGGCTTAACAACACGGATCGGGCGGCGGGTGGGCCACTGGCGCGATCCGGAGGGCTTTGAAGCCCTCTGGTTAGCGGGAGCGAGGCCATCATGCACTTTCAAACGATCGTTCGTCAAACGTTTTGTAGTGTTTTTTTTGGACTACTACACGAAGGTCTAAGGAGGACTGTGAAGTCACCTCCGGAAGGACTAGTCGAGCACTTCGACCTTCACCCGCAGGCTGCTGTCGTTGCGACCCTGGGTGCTGTAGTGGCGGGCGAAGCCGTTCTGGGTGCTCTGGTTGCTTTCGCTGACGCCGCCCACCTCGATCCACTGGCCGAGCGGGCCGCTGATGCTGGTTTCGGTCGAGCTGGTGTTCATCGAGCCCTGGTAGTTGCCGTTGAAGCGGTCGTTGCGGGTGCTCAGGGTGATGTGCACAAGGTTGCCGGTGAGGCTGGCGGTCACGTACATGCCCTGGTTGGCGTCGCGGTATTCGGTCTGGCTGTAAACCTGGCCGTAGGGGCCGATGCCGGCGTTGGTCACCGGTTGGCTCTGGCCGACCTGGATGAGCGCGGGCGAGCCTTCGGTGGCGCGCACCTGCTGGGTGCCGCCGCCGCGGCTGTTGGTGGAGCGGTTGATGATGCGCACCTGGTCGCGGCCATTCACTTCGCCGCGGCCAGTCTGGATTTCCACGTTGCCGGCGCTGACCGAGCCATTCACCGAGTAGCCGCTCTGGTCGCTCTGGCTGCCGTCGCTGGTGTCGACGCTGATCAGCAGTTGGTGGGGGCGGGTATCCAGTTGGCTGAGCACCTGTTGCAGCTCGCGGATCTTCGCCAGTTCGGCGTTCACGATCAGCTGGTTGCCATAGGCGGTGACCCGGCCTTCGTTACCCAGTACCGACTGTGCCACCGGCAGAACGTCTTCGGCAGTACGGTAGTTGAGCGGAATGACCTCGGTGCGGGGCGCGGCGATGGCGGCCAGGCTGAAGCCGCAGGCGAGGATCAGGGCAAGAGGGCGTCGGATCAAAGCAGGAAGCTCCGCAGGTTCGAGTCGAGGAGGCTGGTGTTCCAGGTCTGTTCGAACTGTTCCAGCAACTGGCGGGTGCGGCCGGGGTTGTTGTAGTACACGTAGCCTGCGTAGTCGCCCGGCTCCGGTCGCAGCAGCAGGCCGCAGTCGTCGGCCAGCAGGAAGGCGTGCTCCTCGCTCGGGTAGTCCGGGTTGATCCGGCGGATCTGGCAGTAGCTGGACAGGCGTCGGCTGAGATTCAGCAGGCGATGGCCTTCCTTCACGGCGCGGGTGCTGTCGCGCACCAGGATCATCAGGCGATTGCGCGGGTTGCCCAGCAGTAGCTGGGTGCAGGCCTCCTGGATGCTGCTGTGGTGGTACAGCCAGGGCTCCAGGTCGGGGGTGTAGAGGTAGAGCGTGCGCTGCGCCTGCTGCATCAGTGCCAGGGCATGGGCGCGGGCCTCTTCAGGCTTGTTGAAGCGGTGCAGTTGGTCGCTCTCGCCGAGGCGGAAGGGTGCGGGCTCCAGTGTCTCGGGCGGTAGCGCTTCGCTGGGCGGGTTGTGGACGGTGAAACGTCCCGGTGACTGAAACTCTATGTCCGGCAGTTCTACCGGCAGGTCGTCTTGTTCCGGGACGTTGTCCATTTCAATGCCTCAGTCGCTCTCGCGCACCATGTCCACGTGGGGGAGGCCGGCGTCGAGGAATTCGCCGCTGGCTACCTTGAAGCCTAGCCGTTCGTAGAAGGGAATGGCGTAGACCTGGGCGGTCAGCAGCTGGCGTTTCAGGCCCTGGTTTTCGGCCTGCTCGATGGCGGCGCGCATGAGCAGGTCGCCGACCTTGAGGCCGCGCCAGTCCTTGAGGACGGAAACCCGGCCGATGTGCCCGTCCGGCAGGAGGCGGGCGGTGCCGATGGCGTAGTCGCCTTCGAAGGCCAGGAAATGCACGGCTTCGACATCCTCGGCGTCCCATTCGAGTTCCGGCGGAACCGATTGCTCGGCGATGAATACCGCCTCGCGAATGCGCCGCAGATCGGCATTATCCTTTTGCCAGTCCGCCACGCGAACCCTGATCTTGCTACTCATCGGCGAACTCCAGACTGCCCTGTTTGATCAGTTCTCCCACGAGCTTACGCCCATCCTCATCGGCCAGCCATTGGCCGAGATTGCCCTGGTGCAGCGATTCCGCCGAGCACACCAGCTTGAGCAGTTCGCGCAGTTTTTCCGGCAGGACCACGGTCTGGCCGCTGGCGAACAGCAGCAGGCCGACGTCCACTTCGCTCCAGGCCATGCGTGCGCTGGGATTGCGGATCAGCACGGCGCCATCGGTGATCGCGCTGGTGAGTTCGTCTTCCTCGATGTCCTCGCCGGCGACCAGTTCTGGGTAGCGCGGCTCGGTCATGAACTGGCCGAACCAGGTGAGCAGCAGGCGTTCGTCGCTCATGTGCTCCTGCAGCAGGTTCTTCAGGCGGTCGAGGGCGTCACGCTGGATCTTGTGCTGGTCTTCGTCGCCTTTCACCGCCGCCATTCCGGCGTCGCTGTAGCGCTCCTCATCGGAGAGGAACTGGGCGAGGAAGTCGGTGAAGTGGGTCAGCACTTCGGCGGCGCTGGGGGCGCGGAAGCCGACCGAGTAGGTCATGCAATCGTCTTCGGCGATGCCGTAGTGGGCCACGCGCGGCGGCAGGTAGAGCATGTCGCCGGGTTCCAGTACCCATTCGGCGCTCTCTTCGAATTCGGCGAGGATGCGCAGGTCCGGGTGCGGCAGCAGGGGGCTGCTGGCGTCGCAGGTCTGGCCGATCTTCCAGCGGCGATGGCCGTGGCCCTGCAGGAGGAACACGTCGTAGTTGTCGAAGTGCGGACCGACACCACCGCCCGGCGCGGCATAGCTGATCATCACGTCATCAATGCGCCAGCTGGGCAGGAACTTGAAGTGTTCCAGCAGTTCGGCAACTTCCGGGATGAACTGGTCGACGGCCTGCACCAGCAGGGTCCAGTCGCGCTCGGGCAGGTCCTTGAAGGCCTCTTCCTTGAACGGGCCGCGGCGCAGCTCCCAGGGGCTGTCGCCATGCTCGACAACGATGCGCGATTCAATCATCTCTTCCAGGGCGAGGCCGGCCAGCTCATCAGGGTCGAGCGGGCTCTTGAAGTCGGGGATGGCCTGGCGCACCAGCAGGGGCTTTTTCTGCCAGTAATCGCGGAGGAATTCTTCGGCGCTGATGCCGCCCAAAAGCTGAAGAGGAATAGCAGGATTCATGGTTAAGTCCTTGAAACAAAAACGCCCGGCACAGCCGGGCGTGCAAAGTCAGGGCGAATCTCAGATGCGCTTGGCCTGGGTGGCGGCGTTACCGATGTAGTTCGCGGGAGTCAGTTTCTTCAGCTCGGCCTTGGCTTCGGCGGGCATGTCGAGACCGTCGATGAACACCTGCAGGGCTTCGGCGCTGATGCCTTTACCGCGAGTCAGCTCCTTGAGCTTCTCGTAGGGGTTCTCGATGCCGTAGCGGCGCATGACGGTTTGAACCGGCTCGGCCAGGACTTCCCAGCAGGCGTCCAGGTCTTCGGCGATGCGCGCGGCGTTCAGCTCCAGCTTGCCGATGCCCTTGAGGCTGGCTTCGTAGGCGATGACGCTGTGGGCAAAACCGACGCCCAGGTTGCGCAGCACGGTGGAGTCGGTCAGGTCGCGCTGCCAGCGGGAGATCGGCAGCTTGCTGGCCAGGTGCTGGAACAGAGCGTTGGCGATACCCAGGTTGCCTTCGGAGTTCTCGAAGTCGATCGGGTTGACCTTGTGCGGCATGGTCGAGGAGCCGATCTCGCCGGCGACGGTCTTCTGCTTGAAGTAGCCCAGGGAGATGTAGCCCCAGACGTCGCGGTCGAAGTCGATGAGGATGGTGTTGAAGCGCGCGATGGCGTCGAACAGCTCGGCGATGTAGTCGTGCGGCTCGATCTGGGTGGTGTAGGGGTTCCAGTTCAGGCCGAGGTCGCCTTCGATGAATTCGCGGGCGTTGGCTTCCCAATCCACTTGCGGATAGGCCGACAGGTGGGCGTTGTAGTTGCCCACGGCGCCGTTGATCTTGCCGAGCAGCTCGACCGAAGCGACCTGCTTGATCTGGCGCTCCAGGCGGTAGACGACGTTGGCCAGTTCCTTGCCCAGGGTGGTCGGGGAGGCCGGCTGGCCGTGGGTGCGCGAGAGCATCGGCACGTCGGCGAACTTCACCGCCAGCTCGCGGATGGCGTCGGCGATCTGGCGCATCAGCGGCAGCAGCACGGTGTCGCGGCCTTCGCGCAGCATCAGGGCGTGGGACAGGTTGTTGATGTCCTCGGAGGTGCAGGCGAAGTGGATGAACTCGCTGACCTTGGCCAGTTCCGGCAGCTTGGCGGCTTGTTCCTTGAGCAGGTATTCCACGGCCTTGACGTCGTGGTTGGTGGTGCGCTCGATGTCCTTGATGCGCTGCGCGTGCTCCAGCTGGAAGTCATCGGCCAGCTGATTCAGCAGGGCATTGGCTTCGGCGGAGAAGGGCGCCACTTCAGGGATGCCGGCGTGGGCGGCGAGACGCTGCAGCCAGCGAACCTCCACCAGGACGCGGAAACGGATCAGGCCGTATTCGCTGAAGATCGGACGCAGGGCGCTGGTTTTGCTGCCGTAACGGCCGTCAACGGGGGAAACCGCGGTAAGGGAGGAAAGCTGCATGGGGCGTTCTCGTGGCTGGAGGTCAACGAAAAGGGCGCACATCATACACGAATGCGGCGTTCTGGTCGCCCTTGCGGCGACCAGAAGGAGGTGTTTCAGCCGCGCATCAGGGGGCGCAGTTCACCCAGCATTTTCTTCCGGGCGAACAGCATCTGCCAGCGGTTGCCGCCGAGCTGTCGCCACAGGCGCGCGGAGCGGATGCCGGCCAGCAGTAGGGCGCGGATGCGCGCGGCATTGGCGTTGATCTGCAGGTGGCGCATGTCACCGTGCACCTGGATGCGCTGGCGGAAGGTGCTCAGGGTGTCCTGGTAAAGGCCGGCGCAGGAGGCGATGACGTTCTCGTGGACCAGGCCGAAGTGCTGCACCTGCTGCTGGATCTGGTCCAGGCGGCTGCCCATCAGGTCGAGCATGTCGTCGCGCTTGTTCAGCTGGCGCTCCAGGCCGATCAGTGAGAGCGCGTAGCGCAGCGGCTCGCGTTGCAGGCTGTTGGGGTCGCGCTCGAGCGCGCTGACCAGGGCGCGGAAGCCTTCGCGCAGGTTGGCGGTGTCGCCGCCGTAGACATCCAGGGTGGTCTTCGGGTCGCGTACCAGCAGGCTGCCGAGCATGCAGCTCAGCGGTGCCTCGGGGATCTGCCCGGTGCGGGCGAGGCGGTCTACCAGGGCGGCGGCTTCGAAGACGCCGGAGAGTGCGATGATCTGGTCGTGCAGATCGCTCATGTACGGTCCTTAGCGAACGCGGGTTCTGCGGATTCGATGACGCCGCCGCCGAGGCAGACTTCGCCGTCATAGAAGACCACGGACTGGCCGGGGGTGACGGCGCGCTGCGGCTCGTCGAAGACGGCGCGGTAGCCGTTCTCGGTGCGTTCCAGTACGCAGTTCTGGTCGGCCTGGCGGTAGCGCACCTTGGCGCGCAGGGCCTTGGGCTGGTCCAGGTCGATGGGGTTTACCCAATAGATGTGCGAGGCGTGGAGGGCACGGGAGAACAGCCATGGGTGGTCGTTGCCCTGACCGACGACCAGGACGTTGCGCACCAGGTCCTTCTCCAGCACGTACCAGGGGCTGTCGTCGGCGTTCTTCAGGCCGCCGATGCCCAGGCCCTGGCGCTGGCCGATGGTGTGATACATCAGGCCGACATGCTTGCCGATGACCGTGCCGTCGGTGGTCTCGATGTCGCCCGGCTGGGCCGGAAGGTACTGCTTGAGGAAGTCGCTGAAGCGGCGCTCGCCGATGAAGCAGATGCCGGTGGAGTCCTTTTTCTTCGCAGTGGCCAGGCCATATTTCTCGGCGATGGCGCGCACTTCGGGCTTCTCCAGTTCGCCGACCGGGAACAGGGTCTTGCCGATCTGCTCGCCGCCCACGGCGTGGAGGAAGTAGCTCTGGTCCTTGTTCGGGTCCAGGCCCTTGAGCAATTCGCTGCGACCGTCGATGTCGCGGCGGCGCACATAGTGGCCGGTGGCGATCAGGTCGGCGCCCAGGGCGACGGCATAGTCGAGGAAGGCTTTGAACTTGATCTCGCGGTTGCAGAGGATGTCCGGGTTCGGCGTGCGGCCGGCCTTGTATTCCTCGAGGAAGTGCTCGAAGACGTTGTCCCAGTATTCCGCCGCGAAGTTGGCGGTGTGCAACTTGATGCCGATGCGGTCGCAGACGGCCTGGGCGTCGGCCAGGTCGGTCATGGCGGTGCAGTACTCGGTGCCGTCGTCTTCTTCCCAGTTCTTCATGAACAGACCTTCCACCTGGTAGCCCTGTTCCTTGAGGAGGAGGGCGGAGACGGAGGAGTCCACGCCGCCGGACATGCCGACGATGACGCGGGTGTTCTGGGGAGCTTTGGGGAAATCAGACATGGTGGCGCATCACAGGTGCAGGTAAAGGCGAGGATTCTACCAGAGCCGAGCGGCTGAGGCTCGGCTGGCGGTTCAGGCGCGGATCAGGCTGAGCGGGAAGCGCTCGCCTTCCAGGTAGTCGTCGATGCAGCGCAGTACCAGGTGGCTGCGCCAGCGCTCGGGCTGGGCGGCCAGTTCGTCGCGGCTCATCCAGCGGGCGCCGAGGATGCCGTCGTCCAGTGCGCGCTCGGGGTGATGGCACAGGGGGCGGGCGGCGAAGCAGACGCGCTGGTAGGTCACGCCGTTGCTGGGCGCGGTGTAGAGGTAGATGCCGGTGACGGCGGTCAGCTCGACGTCCCAGCCGGTCTCTTCCAGGGTTTCGCGAACGGCGGCTTCGAGAAGGCTCTCGTTGGCCTCAAGATGGCCGGCGGGCTGGTTGAAGACCTGCTTTTTGTCAGCGGACATTTCTTCCACCAGCAGGAAGCGGCCCTGATCTTCGACGATGGTGGCGACGGTGATGTGTGCTAGCCAGCGCATGGGTGCGGTCTCGTGAGTTGGAAAAGGCGCGAGTTTAACGTTGCCGGGCGCAGAAAGCAGAACCCCCGGGAAGGCCCGGGGGTTCTGTGTTACGCGAAGTACCTTACGCCAGTGCGTCGATTGCGGCGTTGAAGGTCGCGCTCGGGCGCATGACCTGGGAGGTCAGCTCCGGGTTGGAGCGGTAGTAACCGCCGATGTCGGCCGGCTTGCCCTGGACGCCGTTCAGTTCGGCGACGATGGCCGCTTCCTTCTCGGTCAGGGTCTTGGCCAGTGCGCTGAAGTGAGCCTTCAGCTCGGCGTCGTCGTTCTGCTCGGCCAGGGCCTGGGCCCAGTACATGGCCAGGTAGAAGTGGCTGCCGCGGTTGTCGATCTCACCGATCTTGCGCGACGGCGACTTGTTGTTGTCGAGCAGCTTGCCGGTGGCGATGTCCAGGGTCTTGCCCAGTACCTTGGCCTTGGCGTTGCTGGTCTTGATGCCTTCTTCTTCGAAGGAGACGGCAAGAGCCAGGAACTCGCCCAGGGAGTCCCAGCGCAGGTAGTTCTCTTCCACCAGCTGCTGTACGTGCTTGGGAGCGGAGCCGCCGGCGCCGGTTTCGTACATGCCGCCGCCCGCCATCAGCGGAACGATGGACAGCATCTTGGCCGAGGTGCCCAGTTCCATGATCGGGAACAGGTCGGTCAGGTAGTCGCGCAGGACGTTGCCGGTCACCGAGATGGTGTCCAGGCCGCGCAGCTGGCGCTCCATGCTGGTGCGGATGGCTTCGTTGTAGCCCTTGATGCTGATGTCCAGACCGGTCAGGTCGTGGTCCTTCAGGTACAGTTCGACCTTCTTGCGCAGTTGGTTGTCGTGGGCGCGCTCCGGGTCCAGCCAGAAGATGGCCGGGGTGTTGGACTGGCGGGCGCGGGTAACGGCCAGCTTGACCCAGTCGCGGATCGGGGCGTCCTTGGTCTGGCAGGCGCGCCAGATGTCACCGGACTGCACTTCGTGCTGCATCAGGACCTTGCCATCGGCATCGACCACGCGCATGGTGCCGTCGGCTTCCATTTCGAAGGTCTTGTCGTGGGAGCCGTATTCCTCGGCCTTCTGCGCCATCAGGCCGACGTTCGGTACGCTGCCCATGGTGGTCGGGTCGAACGCGCCGTTGGTTTTGCAGAAGTTGATCATTTCCTGGTAGATGCGGGCGTAGGTGCTTTCCGGCATTACCGCTTTGGTGTCTTTCTGCTTGCCGTCCTTGCCCCACATCTGACCCGAGTTGCGGATCATGGCCGGCATGGAGGCGTCGACGATCACGTCGCTGGGGATGTGCAGGTTGGTGATGCCCTTGACCGAGTCGACCATCGCCATTTCCGGGCGGTGGCTGTACACCTCGTGGATGTCGTGCAGGATTTCTTCCTGCTGCGAGGCTGGCAGCGACTTGATCTTGTCGTAGACGCTGGAGATGCCGTTGTTCGGATTCACGCCCAGCTCTTCGAACAGCTGGCCGTACTTCTCGAACACGTCCTTGTAGTAGACGGTGACGGCGTGGCCGAAGACGATCGGGTGGGAGATCTTCATCATGGTGGCCTTGACGTGCAGGGACCACATGACGCCGGTTTCCTTGCAGTCCTGCAGGGTCTTCTCGAAGAAGGCGCGCAGCTTGCTGCAGCTCATGAACATGCTGTCGAGGACTTCGCCTTCCTGCATCTTCAGGGTCTTCTTGGTCTCGACCTTGCCGTCCTTGCCGACGAACTCGATACGGACTTCACCGGCCTTCGGGATGGTGACCGACTGCTCGCTGGAGAAGAAGTCGCCGCCACGCATGTAGTCGGCGTGGGAGCGCGAAGCCATGCTCCACTTGCCCATGCTGTGCGGGTGCTTGCGGGCGTAGGCCTTTACGGCGGCCGGGGCGCGGCGGTCGGAGTTGCCTTCGCGCAGGACCGGGTTCACGGCGCTGCCCAGGACCTTGGCGTAACGCGCGCGGGTGTCGTTCTCTTCGGCGGTCTGCGGGTCTTCCGGGAAGTCCGGAACGGCGAAGCCCAGCTTCTGCAGCTCGGCGATGGCGCCCTTGAGCTGCGGTACCGAAGCGGAAATGTTCGGCAGCTTGATGATGTTGGCTTCGGGGGCGGTGGCCAGTTGGGCCAGGTAGGCCAGGTCGTCTTCGATGGCCTTGTCGCCGAGCTTGTCGGCGAAGGAGGCCAGGATACGGCCTGCAAGAGAGATGTCGCGGGTTTCTACGTCGATGCCGGCGGAGGCGGCGAAGGCTTTTACGATGGGAAGCAGCGAGTAGGTGGCAAGGGCGGGTGCTTCGTCGGTGAAGGTGTAAGTAATCTTCGAGCGGATGGACATCTCGTTCTAACTCTCTTCTTTGCTGGGCGCGCACAGAGTCTCGAATCGCGTTGGTACACGCTTGCGTTCAACGAAGTGGTTGATCGACCTTCGAGAATTGCCGCGGGGATATTGGGGCGCCAGTAGAGCGTTGTACGACGGGTTCCTGGTGTGGACCCCGCCGTTACGAGGAGAGAGTCTGGTCCCAGACTGCTCGGACCTCGATGACCATTAAGTCATGCCGGCCAGTATACCACCCTAAAGGCAGGGTGATGCGCGTCCCTTTTTTAGACTAAGGAATGATGTAGTTCGATGACCGACTTGTGAGCTACCCTCAGTGGCTGCAAGAGGGTTTCAACCACAAAGCGGAGTTCAGCATGGGATACCAAAAGATCCAGGTGCCGGCCGGTGACAAAATCACCGTCAACGCCGATATGTCCTTGAATGTACCGAAGAACCCGATCATCCCGTTCATCGAGGGTGATGGCATTGGCGTCGACATCAGCCCGGTCATGATCAAGGTCGTCGACGCAGCCGTCGAGAAAGCCTACAAGGGCGACCGCAAGATCGCGTGGATGGAAGTCTACGCCGGCGAGAAGGCCACCCAGGTCTACGACCAGGACACCTGGCTGCCCCAGGAAACCCTGGACGCCGTCCGCGATTACGTCGTCTCCATCAAGGGGCCGCTGACCACCCCGGTCGGTGGCGGCATCCGCTCGCTGAACGTGGCCCTGCGTCAGCAGCTCGACCTCTACGTCTGCCTGCGCCCGGTACGCTGGTTCGAAGGCGTGCCCAGTCCGGTGAAGAAACCCGGCGACGTGGATATGGTGATCTTCCGCGAGAACTCCGAAGACATCTACGCCGGCGTCGAATGGAAAGCCGGCACTCCCGAGGCCCAGAAGGTCATCAAGTTCCTCACCGAGGAAATGGGCGTCAAGAAGATCCGCTTCACCGAAAACTGCGGTATCGGCATCAAGCCGGTTTCCCTGGAGGGCACCAGGCGCCTGGTGCGCAAGGCCCTGCAATACGCCGTGGACAATGATCGCAGCTCCGTGACCATCGTCCATAAAGGCAACATCATGAAATTCACCGAGGGTGCCTTCAAGGATTGGGGCTACGAGCTCGCCCGTGATGAGTTCGGCGCCCAGCTGCTCGACGGCGGCCCGTGGATGCAGTTCAAGAACCCCAACACCGGCAAGAACATCGTGGTGAAGGACGTGATCGCCGATGCCATGCTGCAGCAGATCCTGCTGCGCCCGGCCGAGTACGACGTGATCGCGACCTTGAACCTGAATGGCGACTACCTGTCCGACGCCCTGGCGGCGGAGGTGGGCGGCATCGGCATCGCGCCGGGGGCCAACCTGTCCGACTCGGTGGCCATGTTCGAGGCGACCCACGGCACCGCGCCCAAGTATGCGGGGCTGGACAAGGTGAACCCGGGTTCGGTGATCCTTTCCGCCGAGATGATGCTGCGTCATATGGGCTGGCCGGAAGCGGCCGACCTGATCATCAAGGGTGTGAACGGCGCCATCGCGGCCAGAACTGTTACCTATGATTTCGAGCGTCTGATGGACGGCGCCAAGCTGCTGTCCTGCTCGGAGTTCGGCGACGCGATCATCGCCAAGATGTAATCCGGGTGAAGCGCCCATAAAAAAGGCCGGCAGATGCCGGCCTTTTTCATTCTGCCGATCCGGGAGGATCAGGCCTCTGCCGTGATGTTCTGCATCTCGCTGCTTGGGGCAGTCTGGGCGGAGGAGGTGGATGCGTTGGCGTTGACGGGTTGAATGTTAACCGCATGCAACCCCTTCGGACCTTGCAGGATCTCGAAGCTTACGGGTTGGCCGGCCTTGAGTGTCTTGTAGCCATCCATCTGGATCGCCGAGTAATGAGCGAACAGGTCCTCATCTCGGCCTTCAGCCAGGATGAATCCATAGCCCTTGGCGTTGTTGAACCACTTGACCTTACCGCTGAGCATGCTGATATCCCTCTGCAAAGGACTCCATCGCTGGAGTATCATCCACTACGATTCCGCTACAGCCTTTATCAGGGGCTGGCGTCCGGAACTCCTGATACCCTCCGGGGGGTATCCTTTGGTTGTAACACCCTTTTGCCGTTAGTCAAGGCGGCGTCGTCTGGGCCTGAGAGACGCTTCAAACTCCGGTTGGCCCCCTCATTCACCCACTCGCAAAGCTTTTATTCCAGCATGCATGCAAGTAGCCAGATTCGACTAACATTCAATCAGGACCGCCCGGATCCATTGGAAGACGAAGGGACGGGGCTCGCGGTCGAGGAATCCAAGCCCGCGCTGAAGGCACCGTCCATGTATCGGGTCATCATGTTCAACGATGATTACACCCCGATGGATTTCGTGGTTGAGGTGCTCGAGTTGTACTTCAACATGAACCGAGAGCAGGCAACCAAGGTCATGTTGACCGTGCATACTCAAGGCAAGGCGAACTGCGGGACCTTTACCCGTGATGTCGCTGAAACCAAAGCCATGCAGGTCAATCAATATGCGAGGGAGAGCCAACATCCACTGTTGTGCGAAATAGAGAAAGAAGGTTGATGCGGATGTTTGGGAGCGAGGTGAAGTCATGTTGAATCGAGAGCTCGAAGTCACCCTCAATCTCGCCTTCAAGGAGGCGCGGGCGAAGCGGCATGAGTTCATGACCGTTGAGCACTTGCTGTTGGCGCTTCTGGATAATGAGGCTGCCGCAACGGTCCTGAGAGCGTGTGGAGCCAATCTGGACAAGCTGCGGCGGGACCTGCAGGAGTTCATCGACTCCACCACGCCACTGATCCCTCAGCATGATGAGGATCGCGAGACCCAGCCGACCCTGGGCTTCCAGCGCGTATTGCAGCGCGCGGTGTTCCATGTGCAGAGCTCCGGCAAGCGCGAGGTGACTGGCGCCAATGTGCTGGTGGCCATCTTCAGCGAACAGGAAAGTCAGGCGGTGTTCCTGCTCAAGCAGCAGAGCGTCGCGCGTATCGATGTGGTCAACTACATCGCCCACGGCATTTCCAAGGTGCCGGGCCATGCCGAGCATCAGGAAAACGAGCAGGACATGCAGGACGAGGAGGGCGGCGAGTCTTCCACTTCCAGCCATCCGTTGGATGCCTATGCCAGCAACCTGAACGATCTGGCGCGCCAGGGGCGCATCGATCCGCTGGTCGGCCGTGAAACCGAAGTCGAGCGTGTCGCGCAGATTCTCGCGCGCCGCCGCAAGAACAATCCGCTGCTGGTCGGCGAGGCTGGCGTCGGCAAGACCGCCATCGCCGAGGGGCTGGCCAAGCGCATCGTCGACGGCCAGGTGCCGGACCTGTTGTCCGACAGCGTCGTCTATTCCCTGGACCTGGGTGCGCTGCTGGCGGGCACCAAGTACCGCGGTGATTTCGAGAAGCGCTTCAAGGCGCTGCTCAACGAGTTGCGCAAGCGTCCGCATGCCGTGCTGTTCATCGACGAGATCCACACCATCATTGGCGCCGGTGCGGCATCGGGTGGCGTGATGGATGCGTCCAACCTGCTCAAGCCGCTGCTGTCCTCCGGCGAGATCCGCTGCATCGGCTCCACTACCTTCCAGGAATTCCGTGGCATCTTCGAGAAGGACCGGGCACTGGCCCGCCGCTTCCAGAAGGTCGATGTCACCGAGCCGTCCGTCGAGGATACCTACGGCATCCTGAAGGGCTTGAAGCCGCGTTTCGAACAGCACCACCACGTCGAGTACAGCGACGAGGCGCTGCGTGCCGCTGCCGAGTTGGCAGCGCGCTACATCAATGACCGGCACATGCCGGACAAGGCCATCGACGTGATCGACGAGGCGGGTGCCTATCAGCGCCTGCAGCCGGAAGAGAAGCGCGTGAAGCGCATCGAAGTGCCGCAGGTCGAGGACATCGTCGCGAAGATCGCGCGTATTCCGCCCAAGCATGTCTCCAGCTCCGATAAAGAGTTGCTGCGCAACCTCGAGCGCGACCTGAAGCTGACCGTGTTCGGCCAGGCGGCGGCCATCGAGTCGCTGTCCACGGCGATCAAGCTGTCCCGTGCGGGCCTGAAGTCGCCGGACAAGCCGGTCGGTTCCTTCCTGTTCTCCGGCCCGACCGGGGTGGGCAAGACCGAGGTGGCGCGTCAGTTGGCCAAGGCGCTGGGCGTGGAGCTGGTGCGCTTCGACATGTCCGAGTACATGGAGCGGCACACCGTGTCCCGTCTGATCGGCGCGCCTCCGGGCTACGTCGGTTTCGATCAGGGTGGCTTGCTCACCGAAGCGATCACCAAGACGCCGCACTGCGTGCTGCTGCTGGATGAGATCGAGAAGGCGCACCCGGAAGTCTTCAACCTGCTGTTGCAGGTGATGGACCACGGCACCCTGACCGATAACAACGGGCGCAAGGCGGACTTCCGCAACGTCATCCTGATCATGACCACCAACGCTGGCGCGGAAACCGCGGCGCGGGCCTCCATTGGCTTCACGCTGCAGGATCACTCGAGCGACGCCATGGAAGTGATCAAGAAGAGCTTCACCCCGGAGTTCCGCAACCGCCTGGACACCATCATCCAGTTCGGCCGTCTCAGTCTCGAGACCATCAAGAGCATCGTCGACAAGTTCCTCACCGAGTTGCAGGCGCAGCTCGAGGACAAGCATGTGCAGATCGAGGTCAGCGACGCGGCGCGCAATTGGCTGGCGGAGAAGGGCTACGACCCGCAGATGGGCGCGCGTCCGATGGCGCGGCTGATCCAGGACAAGATCAAGCGGCCGCTGGCCGAGGAGATCCTGTTCGGCGAGCTGGCCGAGCACGGTGGGGTGGCCCATGTGGACCTGAAGGATGGCGAGCTGGCCTTCGAGTTCGAGGTGATCGCCGTAGAACCGGCCTGACGAACGTCAGACGGAAACGAAAACGCCCGGCAATGCCGGGCGTTTTTCTGTGTGCCGGATTTGACTTCCGGCGCTACCGGCCGTCAGCGGGCGCGGTAGGTGATACGACCCTTGGACAGGTCGTAGGGCGTCAGTTCTACGCGAACCTTGTCGCCGGTCAGGATGCGGATGTAGTTCTTGCGCATCTTGCCGGAGATGTGCGCGGTAACGACGTGCCCATTCTCCAACTCCACGCGGAACATGGTGTTGGGCAGGGTGTCGACGACAGTGCCTTCCATTTCGAAGCTGTCTTCTTTCGACATGCAGTAGAGCCCTCGGTATCTATGGTTGCCTGAAGTTTCAGGCCATTAAAAAAGGCACACATTGTGCCTGAAAATGCGCCACAACGCCAACTGGCGTGTAATGGGTCAGTTCAGCACGACCCAGCGCTGGTTCACGAACAGCTCGATCGGCCGGTACTGGGTCTTGTAGTTCATCTTCCGGCAGTTCTTGATCCAGTAGCCGAGATAGACCGCGTGCAGGCCCAGGCGGTGGGTCTCGGCGATCTGCCAGAGGATGGCATAGCGGCCCAGGCTGCGGCGCTCTTCGTCAGGGTCGTAGAAGGTGTAGACCGCCGAGAGCCCGTTGGGCAGAACGTCGGTGACCGCGACAGCCAGCAGGCGGCCCTGCAGGCGGAACTCGAAGAAGCAGCTGAACGGCAGGTCGCGGACCAGGAAGGTGGCGAACTGGTCGCGGCTGGGCGGATACATGTCCCCGTCGGCGTGGCGCTGCTCGATGTAGCGCATGTAGAGCGCGTAGTACTCCTCGGTGAAGGTCGGCCGCTTGCGGATGACCTCGAGGTCGAGGTTGCGCTTGAGGATGCGTTTCTGCTGACGGCTGGGCTGGAAGCCGGCGGCGGGGATGCGCGCCGGTATGCAGGCGGTGCAGTGCTGGCAGTGGGGGCGGTACAGGTGTTCGCCGCTGCGCCGGAAGCCGACCTCCGAAAGCGAGGCATACAGCTGCGCGTCCATGGGCTGGCTGGGGTCGAGGAACAGGGTGGTGGCCTGTTCCTCGGGCAGATAGCTGCATGGGTGCGGCTGTGTGGCGTAAAACTTCAGGCGGGCGAGCTCGGTCATCTTCAACCCCTGCGAGGACCCTCTGGCAAGTTTATGCCAGGCTGGGCTGGTCCGCTTGCGAAGTCCAGTCCTGCAATGGCGTTTGGTCGAGATGGCGGCGCAGATAGGCAGCGAATTCGCGCCGGGAAATGGCCCGTGCGCCAAAGCTGTGCAGGTGCTGGGTCGGCATCTGGCAGTCGATCAGCTCGAAGCCGGCGGTCTTGAGGCGTTGCACCAGGGTGACGAACGCCACCTTGGAGGCATTGTCCGCGCGGCTGAACATGGATTCGCCGAAGAACAGCCGACCGATGGCGAGTCCGTAAAGGCCGCCGACCAGCTCGTTACCGTCCCAGGCTTCCACCGAGTGTGCGACGCCCATGCGGTGCAGTTCACAGTAGGCCTTCTGCATCGGCGTGGTGATCCAGGTGCCGTCGGCGTAGTCGCGCGGTCCGGCGCAACCGTGGATGACCTGTTCGAAGGCCTGGTCGATGCTGATCCGGTAGCGCTGCTGGCGCAGGCACTTGGCCAGGCTGCGGGAAACGTGCAGTTCGTCGGGGAACAGCACGGTGCGTGGATCGGGCGACCACCAGAGGATCGGCTGGCCGTCCTGGTACCAGGGGAAGCAGCCGTGACGGTACGCCTGGATCAGGCGGCGCGGGTCGAGGTCGCCGCCGGCCGCGAGCAGGCCGTTGGGCTCGTGCAGGGCCTTGTCCAGGGGGGGAAAGTCGAAATTGTCGCGCGATAGCCAGTTCAGCATGGGCGGAGGAGGGGAGGGCGAGCCTCCCCTTTGGCCGATCAGTTGTCGTCGAGGAACTTCTCGGCGTCCAGCGCGGCCATGCAGCCGGCGCCGGCGGAGGTGATCGCCTGGCGGTAGACGTGGTCGGCCACGTCGCCGGCGGCGAACACGCCTTCGATGCTGGTCTGGGTGGCGTTGCCTTCGGCGCCGCCCTTGATCTTCAGGTAGCCGTCATGCATGGCCAGTTGGCCGGTGAACAGGTCGGTGTTGGGCTTGTGGCCGATGGCGATGAACACGCCGGAGAGGTCCAGCTGGCGGGTCGCGCCGCTTTCGGTGTCCTTCAGGCGCACGCCGATCACGCCCATGTCGTCGCCCAGGACTTCGTCCAGGGTGGTGTTCCAGTGCAGGCGCACGTTGCCGTTCTGGGCTTTCTCGAACAGCTTGTCCTGC
Source organism: Pseudomonas sp. NY15181 (assembly GCF_048068055.1). Taxonomy (NCBI): domain Bacteria; kingdom Pseudomonadati; phylum Pseudomonadota; class Gammaproteobacteria; order Pseudomonadales; family Pseudomonadaceae; genus Pseudomonas; species Pseudomonas sp. NY15181. Next base: position 37,852 of record NZ_JBLUPT010000009.1, read on the forward strand.
AGGATCTTCTCCGAGCGCAGCTTGTCGCGGCGGTGGATCAGGTGGACTTCCTTGGCAATGTTGGACAGGTAGAGTGCCTCTTCCACGGCGGTGTTGCCGCCGCCGACCACGCAGACCACCTGGTTACGGTAGAAGAAACCATCGCAGGTGGCGCAGGCGGAAACGCCGCGGCCCATGAAGGCCTCCTCGGAGGACATGCCCAGGTACTGGGCCGAGGCGCCGGTGGCGATGATCAGTGCGTCGCAGGTGTAGGTGCCGCTGTCACCCTTGAGGGTGAAGGGCTTCTGCTGCAACTCGGCGGTGTGGATGTGGTCGTAGACGATCTCGGTATCGAAACGCTGGGCGTGCTTCTGCATGCGCTCCATCAGGGCGGGACCGGTCAGGCCTTCGACGTCGCCCGGCCAGTTGTCGACCTCGGTGGTGGTGGTGAGTTGGCCGCCGGGCTGGATGCCGGTGATGACAACAGGCTTGAGGTTGGCGCGAGCGGCGTACACGGCTGCGGTGTAGCCGGCGGGGCCGGAGCCCAGGATGATCAGGCGCGAATGCTTGACTTCACTCATAAAAAGACTCCATAAGCCTTTGTCACGTAAGAGAATGCATGCTCCAATTGAGCAGCCGAAAAGCGGTGATGGGCTATGCTACACCGAACCTCGGAAAGCCGGCAAAAGCGCCGTCGGACGCTTCCGGGCTTGCTGGCATCGGCTGGCCAAAGCCGTACAATAGGCCCGTTTTGAGGCTCAACGACTCTCGGACGCGCGAAGAGCGCAGGAATAGACGCGTTTTGAAGGACACCACAGCAAGCCACGCCGCCGCCTGGCGTCAGCAACTGCACTATCGCCTGAAGGAAGGGGCGTTGATCGCGCTGGGCGCGCTCTGCCTTTACCTGTGGATGGCGCTGCTCACCTATGATCCGTCCGATCCGGGCTGGAGTCACTCCAGCCACGTCGACCAGGTGCAGAACGCCGCCGGCCGTCTGGGGGCGCTGAGCGCCGACATCCTGTTCATGGTGCTGGGCTACTTCGCCTACCTGTTCCCGCTGCTGCTGGCGGTGAAGACCTATCAGGTCTTCCGCAAGCGCCACCTGCCCTGGGAGTGGAGCGGCTGGCTGTTCTCCTGGCGCCTGATTGGCCTGGTATTCCTGGTTCTTGCCGGTTCCGCGCTGGCCTACATCCATTTCCATGCCAGTGGCAGCCACATGCCGGCCAGCGCTGGCGGAGCCCTGGGCGAGAGCCTGGGGCAACTGGGCGTCAATGCGCTGAACGTGCAGGGCAGCACCCTGTTGTTCCTGGCCCTGTTCCTGTTCGGCATGACGGTCTTCGCCGACCTGTCCTGGTTCAAGGTCATGGACGTTACCGGCAAGATCACCCTCGATCTCTTCGAGCTGATCCACAATGCCGCCAATCGCTGGTGGAGCGCACGCAGCGAGCACAAGCAGCTGGTTGCCCAGCTGCGCGAGGTGGATGAGCGCGTGGCCGAAGTCGCCGCGCCCATCGTCGCCGACCGCCGCGAACAGGCCAAGGTCAAGGAGCGCCTGATCGAGCGCGAGGAAGCACTGGTCAAGAGCGTGCAGGAGCGCGAGAAGCGCGTGGCGCCGAAGATCGATGTACCGCCGCCGCCCGCCAAACCGGTCGAGCCGAGCAAGCGCGTGCAGAAGGAAAAGCAGGCACCGCTGTTCGTCGATACCGCCGTGGAAGGCACGCTGCCGCCGCTGTCGATCCTCGACCCGGCCTCCGAGAAGAAGCAGAGCTACTCGCCCGAATCCCTGGAGGCCATGTCGCGCCTGCTGGAAATCAAACTCAAGGAGTTCGGCGTCGAAGTCATCGTCGAGTCCGTGCATCCGGGGCCGGTGATCACCCGTTTCGAGATCCAGCCGGCCGCCGGCGTGAAGGTCAGCCGCATCTCCAACCTGGCCAAGGATCTGGCGCGTTCGCTGGCCGTGATCAGCGTGCGCGTGGTCGAAGTGATTCCCGGCAAGACCACCGTGGGTATCGAGATTCCCAACGAAGACCGGCAGATGGTGCGCTTCTCCGAAGTGCTGATGACGCCAGAGTACGACGAACACAAGTCCACCGTGCCGCTGGCCCTGGGCCACGACATCGGCGGCAACCCGATCATCACCGACCTGGCGAAGATGCCGCACCTGCTGGTGGCGGGTACCACCGGTTCCGGTAAGTCGGTGGGTGTGAACGCCATGCTCCTGTCGATCCTGTTCAAGTCCACGCCGGAAGAAGCGCGGCTGATCATGATCGACCCGAAGATGCTGGAACTGTCGATCTACGAAGGCATTCCGCACCTGCTCTGCCCAGTGGTCACCGACATGAAGGAGGCCGCCAACGCCCTGCGCTGGAGCGTCGCCGAAATGGAGCGCCGCTATAAGCTGATGGCGGCCATGGGCGTGCGTAACCTCGCCGGCTTCAACCGCAAGGTGAAGGACGCGGAGGAGGCCGGCACACCGCTGACCGACCCACTGTACCGCCGCGAGAGCATGGAAGACGAAGCGCCGCTGCTGCAGACCCTGCCGACCATCGTGGTCGTCGTCGACGAGTTCGCCGACATGATGATGATCGTCGGCAAGAAGGTGGAAGAGCTGATCGCTCGTATCGCCCAGAAGGCGCGTGCGGCGGGCATCCACCTGATCCTGGCGACCCAGCGTCCGTCGGTGGACGTGATCACCGGCCTGATCAAGGCGAACATTCCGACCCGTATCGCCTTCCAGGTTTCCAGCAAGATCGACTCGCGCACCATCCTCGACCAGGGTGGCGCCGAGCAGTTGCTGGGCCACGGCGACATGCTCTACCTGCCGCCGGGCACCGGCCTGCCGATCCGCGTCCATGGCGCCTTCGTCTCCGACGACGAAGTGCACCGCGTCGTCGAGGCGTGGAAGCTGCGCGGAGCGCCGAACTACATCGAGGACATCCTCGCCGGTGCCGAGGAAGGCGGTGGCGGCTCGTTCGAAGGTGGCGGTGGCGGCGAAGGCGGCGAGGGCAGCGAGGACGATCCGCTCTATGACGAAGCCGTACGTTTCGTCACCGAAAGTCGCCGCGCATCCATTTCCGCCGTGCAGCGCAAGCTGAAGATCGGCTACAACCGCGCTGCGCGGATGATCGAGGCGATGGAAATGGCCGGCGTGGTCACCCCGATGAATACCAATGGCTCGCGCGAGGTCATCGCGCCGGCCCCGATCCGTGATTGATTCGACTTCGAGGATATCCATGCGTCTGATTCGCATGTTGTTCGTTGCTGCGCTGGCTTTTGCCGGCGTACAGGCCCACGCCGACGATGCCGCCGCCCAGCGCCTGAGCGGTATGCTCAGCAAAGCCCAGACCATGACCGCGCGCTTCTCCCAGCTGACCCTGGACGGCAGCGGCACCCGCCTGCAGGAAACCGCCGGTACCCTGGGCCTCAAGCGCCCGGGGCTGTTCCGCTGGCACACCGATGCGCCCAACGAGCAGCTGCTCATCTCCAATGGCGAGAAAATCTGGCTGTACGACCCGGATCTGGAGCAGGTGACGATCCAGAAGCTCGACCAGCGCCTGACCCAGACCCCGGCGCTGCTGCTCTCTGGCGATGTCTCGAAGATCGGCCAGAGCTTCGACATCACCGCGAAGGATGGCGGCAACGTGGTGGACTTCATCCTCAAGCCCAAGGCCAAGGACACCCTGTTCGACAGCCTGCGGATCTCCTTCCGCAGCGGCGTAGTGAACGACATGCAGCTGATCGACAGCGTCGGCCAGCGCACCAACATCCTGTTCTTCGACGTGAAGATGAACGAGGCGATGGACGCCAAGCAGTTCGTCTTCGAGGTGCCCAAGGGCGTCGACGTCATCCAGGAATAAACCGGCCCCGCGCCGGACTGATCGATAGGTAATACCGTGGACCTGTTCCGCTCCGCCCCCGTTTCCCAGCCCCTGGCCGCGCGCCTGCGCGCGACCAGCCTGGACGAGTACGTCGGCCAGGAGCACCTGCTCGCCCGCGGCAAGCCGCTGCGCGAGGCGCTGGAGCAGGGTGCGCTGCACTCGATGATCTTCTGGGGCCCGCCCGGTGTCGGCAAGACCACCCTGGCGAAGCTGCTGGCGCAGGTCACCGATGCACACTTCGAGACCATCTCGGCGGTGCTCTCGGGTGTGAAGGAAATCCGCCAGTCGGTGGAAGTGGCCAAGCAGCACGCCGCGCAGTACGGCCGCCGCACCATCCTCTTCGTCGACGAGGTGCACCGCTTCAACAAGAGCCAGCAGGACGCATTCCTGCCCTATGTGGAAGACGGCACCCTGATCTTTATCGGGGCGACCACCGAGAACCCGTCCTTCGAGCTGAACAACGCGCTGCTGTCCCGGGCCCGTGTCTACGTGCTGAAAAGCCTGGACGAAGAAGCCCTGCGTCGGCTTGTGCAACGCGCGCTGACCGAAGAGAAGGGGCTGGGCAAGCGGAACCTGAGCCTGCCCGACGAAAGCTTCGCGATCCTCATGGCCGCCGCCGACGGCGATGGCCGGCGCCTGCTCAACCTGCTGGAGAACGCCTCGGACCTCGCCGAAGACAACGGCGAGATCAGCGCCGAGCTGCTGCAGAACCTGCTGGGTGACTCGCGTCGCCGTTTCGACAAAGGTGGCGAGGCCTTCTACGACCAGATCAGCGCACTGCACAAGTCGGTGCGTGGTTCCAGCCCCGATGGCGCGCTGTACTGGTATTCGCGCATGCTCGACGGCGGCTGCGATCCGCTGTACATCGCCCGCCGGGTGGTGCGCATGGCCAGCGAAGACATCGGCAATGCCGATCCACGTGCGCTGACCCTGTGCCTCAACGCCTGGGATGTGCAGGAGCGCCTGGGCAGTCCGGAAGGTGAATTGGCCATTGCGCAGGCTATCGTCTACCTGGCCTGTGCACCGAAGAGCAATGCCGTCTACAACGCCTATAACACGGCGCGCCGTGATGTGGCGGAGAGCGGCTCGCTGGAAGTGCCGCTGCACTTGCGCAACGCACCGACCAAATTGATGAAGAACCTGGGCTATGGCGACGAGTATCGTTACGCCCATGATGAGCCGGACGCCTACGCGGCCGGGGAGGACTACTTCCCCGAGTCCATGGAACCGCGCCAGTATTACCAACCCGTGCCGCGCGGGCTGGAGCTGAAGATCGGCGAGAAGTTGCGCCACCTGGCGAATCTTGACCAGAGCAGTCCGCGCAAGCGTAGAAAATCCTGAAGTGGCGCCCGCGAGCGCCACCTGACACTAGACACGAGAACACAGCATGCTCGATTCCAAACTGGTTCGTACCCAGCCGCAGGAAGTTGCGGAACGCCTGGCCACCCGTGGCTTCACCCTGGACGTGGCGCGCATCGAAGCGCTGGAGAGCCAGCGCAAGTCCGTGCAGACCCGCACTGAGACCCTGCAGGCCGAGCGCAACTCGCGTTCCAAGGCGATCGGCCTGGCCATGAAGAATGGCGAGGACGTCGCGCCACTGAAGGCCGAGGTCAACCGCATGGCCGAGGAGCTGGAATCCGGCAAGCGAGAGCTGGACGCCATCCAGGCCGAGCTGGACAACCTGCTGCTGAACATCCCGAACCTGCCGCACGAGTCGGTTCCGGTGGGTGCCGACGAAGACCATAACGTCGAAGTCCGCCGCTGGGGCACCCCGCGCACCTTCGATTTCGAGATCAAGGACCACGTTGCCCTGGGTGAGAAACACGGCTGGTTGGACTTCGAGACCGCAGCCCGCCTGTCCGGCGCCCGCTTCGCCCTGATGCGCGGTCCGATCGCTCGTCTGCACCGCGCCCTGGCGCAGTTCATGATCGATCTGCACACCCGCGAGCATGGCTACGAAGAGGCCTACACCCCGTACCTGGTGCAGGCTCCGGCCCTGCAGGGCACCGGCCAGCTGCCGAAGTTCGAGGAAGACCTGTTCAAGATCCAGCGCGAAGACGAAGCCGACCTGTACCTGATCCCGACCGCCGAAGTCTCGCTGACCAACATCGTTGCCGGCCAGATCCTCGATGCGAAGGAGCTGCCGCTGAAGTTCGTTGCCCACACCCCGTGCTTCCGCAGCGAAGCCGGCGCATCGGGCCGTGACACCCGCGGCATGATCCGCCAGCACCAGTTCGACAAGGTCGAGATGGTGCAGATCGTCGAGCCTTCGAAGTCCTGGGAAGCCCTGGAAAGCCTGGTCGGCAACGCCGAGAAGGTCCTGCAGGCCCTGGAGCTGCCGTATCGCGCGCTGGCGCTGTGCACCGGCGACATGGGCTTCGGCGCCGCCAAGACCTACGACCTGGAAGTCTGGGTGCCGAGCCAGGACAAGTATCGCGAGATTTCCTCCTGCTCCAACTGCGGCGACTTCCAGGCCCGCCGCATGCAGGCACGCTACCGCAACCCGGAAACCGGCAAGCCGGAGCTGGTCCACACCCTCAACGGCTCGGGCCTGGCTGTAGGCCGCACCCTGGTCGCCGTGCTGGAGAACTACCAGCAGGCCGACGGCTCGATCCGCGTACCGGAAGTGCTCAAGCCGTACATGGCCGGCATCGAGGTCATCGGCTGAGATGGACTTCCTGCCGCTGTTCCACATCCTGCGCGGACGTCGCGCGCTGCTGGTCGGCGGCGGTGATGTCGCACTGCGCAAGGCGCGTCTGCTGAGCGACGCCGGCGCGGTGCTGCGCGTTGTGGCGCCCGAAGTGCATTCCGAGCTGCGCGAACTGGTCGAGGAGGGCGCGGGTGAATTGCTCCTGCGCCCCTACGCCCAGGGCGACCTGCAGGATTGCGTGCTGGTCATCGCCGCCACGGACGACGAGCCGCTCAATGCGCAGGTTTCCCGGGACGCCAACGCGCGTGGCGTGCCGGTCAACGTGGTGGACGCGCCGGCCCTGTGCAGCGTGATCTTCCCGGCCATCGTCGATCGATCGCCGCTGGTGGTGGCGGTCTCCAGCGGTGGCGACGCGCCGGTGCTGGCGCGTCTGCTGCGGGCCAAGCTGGAAACCTGGATTCCCGCGACCTACGGCCAATTGGCGGGCCTCGCCAGCCGCTTCCGCGAGCGCGTGAAGCAGCGCCTGCCGGATCTGCAGCAGCGTCGCAAGTTCTGGGAAGACGTGTTCCAGGGGCCGGTCGCCGAGCGCATGCTTGCCGGTCAGCCGAACGAGGCTGAGCGCCTGCTGGCGGACAAGCTCGAAGCGCCGCAGCCTGAATCCCGTGGCGAGGTCTATCTGGTGGGCGCGGGTCCGGGTGATCCCGATCTGCTGACCTTCCGCGCCCTGCGCCTGATGCAGCAGGCGGACGTGGTGCTCTACGACCGCCTCGTCGCGCCGGCCATTCTCGAATTGTGCCGCCGCGACGCCGATCGCCTGTACGTCGGCAAGCGCCGTTCGGACCACGCCGTGCCGCAGGACGAGATCAATCGCCAACTGGTCGAGCTTGCCCAGCAGGGCAAGCGGGTGCTGCGCCTGAAGGGCGGTGACCCGTTCATCTTCGGCCGCGGCGGCGAAGAGATCGACGAACTGGCGGCCAATGGCATCCCGTTCCAGGTCGTCCCCGGCATCACCGCGGCCAGCGGCTGCGCGGCCTATGCCGGCATTCCGCTGACCCATCGCGACTATGCGCAGTCGGTGCGCTTCGTCACCGGGCACCTGAAGGATGGCACCACCGACCTGCCCTGGGGCGATCTGGTGGCGCCGGGGCAGACCCTGGTGTTCTACATGGGCCTGGTCGGCTTGCCGGTGATCTGCGAGCAGCTGGTGCGCCATGGCCGTTCCCCCGACACTCCGGCCGCATTGGTGCAGCAAGGCACCACCGTGCACCAGCGGGTGTTCACCGGCACGTTGGCCAATCTCCCCGAATTGGTGGCCGAGCATGAGGTGCATGCGCCGACGCTGGTGATCGTAGGCGAGGTCGTACAGTTGCGGGAGAAGCTCGCCTGGTTCGAAGGGCAGCAATGAAGGTCGTGCGCGGCGCGACACTGGGCGTTGATTGCGCTGTGTTGCCGGGCCGCTACCGCACTGACCTGCTCCCGTAGGAGCGGACTCCCTCCGCAATGCTCTGGCGTATAACCGCGAACGGTTATACGCCCTACGCCAGCCTCACCCTTTCTGCGCGATGCCTTTGCCCGGCAGATGGTCCCGCCCATGCGGCGCGGTGAAGTCCTGCTGCGGCCCCAGCGGCACGACGCCGGTCGGGTTGATGGTGCGATGGCTGGCGTAGTAGTGGTGCTTGATGTGCTGGAAGTCGACCGTGCCGGCGACGCCTTGCCACTGGTACAGCTCGCGCAGCCAGCCGGACAGGTTCGGATAGTCCGCCAGGCGCCGCAGATTGCACTTGAAGTGGCCGTGGTAGACCGCGTCGAAGCGGATCAGCGTAGTGAATAGGCGCACATCGGCTTCGGTCAGGTATTCGCCTGCCAGGTAGCGCTGCTTGCCCAGCCGCTCGTCCAGCCAGTCCAGCTCGTCGAACAGGGTCCCGAAAGCCTCTTCGTAGGCCTCCTGGGTGGTGGCGAAGCCGGCGCGGTACACGCCATTGTTCACCGCCGGGTAGATGCGCTCGTTCAACTCATCGACCTGCGCCCGCAGCGGTTCCGGATAGAGGTCCAGGCGGTTGCCGGTGAGGTCGTCGAATGCCGTGTTGAACATGCGGATGATTTCCGCCGACTCGTTGCTGACGATGCGCTGCTCGTGCTTGTCCCACAGCACCGGTACGGTGACGCGGCCGGTGTAGTGCGGATCGTCCCGGGTGTAGCGCTGGTGGAGGAAGTCCAGGCCGTCGAGCTTGTCGCCGGTCGAACCCAGCGCCTTGTCGAAGGTCCAGCCGTTTTCCAGCATCAGCCAACTGACCACCGAGACGTCGATCAGCGATTCCAGGCCCTTCAGCTGGCGATAGATCAGCGTGCGGTGGGCCCAGGGGCAGGCCAGGGAAACATAGAGGTGATAGCGGCCGGCTTCTGCGCGGAAGCCGCCTTCGCCGGTTGGGCCGGGGCGGCCGTCGGCGGTGATCCAGTTGCGGCGCTGCGCGTTTTCACGCTGGAAGCGGCCGTCGGTGCTGGTGTCGTACCACTGGTCATGCCAGCGGCCATCGATCAACTGTCCCATCTTGTGTGCTCCAGAAAGCAGGGGAGATGGGACCAGTCTATCGATAAAGACTCGATTGATTAGCGCAAAAACAGGATTTCAGATATCGATCAGATCGATCTATTACGTGCGCCCCAGCGTTTATCGGCTTCCGCGAAAGCTTCGTCTCGCGACAATCCCAGTGCGCGCAGGGCCAGTGCCATCGTTGCCCGTACCGCCAGGTCGCCGTAGTCGTCCTGGCTCTCGCCGCGCCAGAAGGCGACCAGATGGGCAGGGTCCAGCGTGTCCGGCTTGACGTGGCGCAGTGGCGACAGCGCGGGCCACTCTTCGTCCCAGGCTTCGCCATCGCGGCAGCCGTAGAGGTGCGAGGTGGCGTCCGGGTTCACTTCGATCTCGCCGCCTTCACCCTTGATGACGATGGCGTAGTCGCCGAGCAGGCGGCTGCCTTCGCGGTGTACCGCCTGGTAGCCGGGATGGAAGATGCTCTGCAGCACGCAGGTCGCGCCCAGCGGGTTGAGCAGGCGTACGGCGGAGTGCATCGGCGAGCGCAGGCCGAGGGTGTTGCGCAGGTCGATCATCCGCTGCAGGCGCGGCATCCAGTCCACCAGCGGGGCGAAGGCGATGCCTTTGTCGTCCAGCGCGCTGCCGACCGAGTCCCAGTCGCGGCACAGCGGCAGGCCGAGCTGCTCCAGCACTTGTTCGGTGTAGAGCCGGCCGGCGGTATGGGCGCCGCCGCCGTGCAGCAGGATGCGGGTGCCGCTGCCGGCCAGGCATTTTGCGGCCAGCAGGTACCAGGGCAGGTGACGCTTCTTGCCGGCGTAGCTGGGCCAGTCCAGGTCCACGGCAATCTTCGGCACCTGCAGGCGTTCGCGCACCGCCTCGGTGAAGCCGGCCAGTTCCTCGGCGCTTTCCTCCTTGTGCCGCAGCAGCATCAGGAAGGCGCCCAGCTGGGCCTCCTCGACCTTGTCGTCGAGGATCATGCCCAGCGCTTCGCGGGCTTCCTCGCGGGTCAGGCCGCGCGCGCCGCGCTTGCCCTTGCCGAGGATGCGTACGAACTGGGCGAACGGATGTTCTTCAGGTGTCTGCAGGACGAGCGGGGCGGGGGTCATAGGCAGTTGGTCGGCTTCGGCAGGCCGGCGAGCTTGGCGGCAAGCTTGGCCGGGGTGCCCTTGAACAGGAGGTTGAGGTGCAGGCTGCTGCCCTTTTCCGTGCCCAGGCGCTGAGCGACGTACTTGATCAGAGGCCGGTTCGCCGGGGAGAGCTGGAACTCGCCGTAGAACTCGCGCAGCAGCAGGAGGATTTCCCAATGCTCGGGCGTCAGGTGAATACCTTCGTTGTGCGCCAGGGCCTCGGCGGCCGCGTCGCTCCAGTCGTCCAGGTGCGCCAGGTAGCCGTCCTTGTCCAGCGGCAGGGCTTGTCCGTTGACCAGTAGGGTGCTCATAGCCAGGCGTTCACCTTGTCGAAGCGGGTGCAGAGCTCGACGAAGCCGGGGTAGTCGACCGCGATGACGCGGGCGGGGACATCGTCCATGCCACGCGCCTGCAGGTCCTCCAGCAGGGCGAAGAGCCCATTGGCGGCGGGCATCAGCTCCAGCGCCTGGCAGGGGGCGGTGCCGTCGCGCAGGGCGTAGACGGCGTCGCCGGTCAGCAGCAGGCCGTCGTCCGGGCCGAGCAGGTGCAGGCAGCTGGCGAGCCGGCCGTCGTCGAAGGGGGAGTGCGAGAGCAGGTGGAGGGTAGCCATCAGATCGTGATCACCTGGTCGTGGGTTTGCAGCAGGTCGCGCAGCGCGGCGGCGTCCAACGCCTGTACGGGCAACGTCAGGCTGGCGGCATCCAGGCCGCGTTCACCGAGGCTGCGCTGGCTGACGTAGAGCGCTTCCACGCCGAACAGCGGCAGGGCCTGCAGGTTGGCCTGCAGGTCCTTCTGTTCGAGGTTGGCCGGGCGCTGGCCGGGAGCGAGCTGGAAGACGCCATCGTCGAGGAAGAGCATCGAGATCGGCAGGTCGAAGGCGCCGCCGGCCAGGGCGATATCCAGTGCCTCGCGGGCGGCGGGGCCGGCCCAGGGCGCCTGACGGCTGATGATCAGCAGGGACTTGGCCATCAATCGCCTCCGAAGCAGACCAGGCGGTCCGACAGTTGCGTCGCTTCATGCAGCTGGCCGAGGCCGGAAAGGTCCCAGGGTGCCTGCAGGTTGGCCGCGGGGCGGGAATAGCGGTTGGCTTCTTCGCTGTTCAGCACGCCACGGCGCAGCGCGGCGGCGATGCAGACTACGCCGTCCAGCTGGTTGTCGGCGAGGAAGCGGGCCCAGGCGGCGGCGACGTCCAGTTCGTCCTGGCTGGCCACGGCATTGGCCGAGGCGCTGTACACGCCGTCCTGATAGAAGAACAACCGGGTGATTTCATGCCCGCCGGCCAGCACTGCCTCAGCGAAGCGCAGGGCGCGGCGGGCTGCCGGCGAATGCGGCGGGGAGAAGAGGGCGATGACGAACTTCATGGAGCGGGCCTTCGCGACGAATATTCGCAGGATGATACGGCACTGTGTCGATTTTTGCCGTGCACCGGAAACGCAAAAGCCCCGCTGGGCGGGGCTTTTGACGTGGAGAATAATGGCGGAAGCGCAGAGATTCGAACTCTGGGGGCTGTTACACCCGGCGGTTTTCAAGACCGCTGCCTTAAACCACTCGGCCACACTTCCGCATGAGCGGGGCGCCATAGTACCGGATCGCAACACACTGTCAAACTCTGGTGCTTCGAGGCCTATTTGCCTCTGTTATGATGAATGGCACTACGGTCATGGACCCGTATCCCGCTTAAAACAGGAGTGTCTCGACATGCAAGAACGGCAATATCTCGACTCCACAGCCGTGGAGCAGAAAGAGGTCAGCGGTGTCCTGCGCAACACCTATGGGCTGCTCGCGCTGACGCTGGCCTTCAGCGGCCTGGTGGCCTTCGCCTCGCAGCAGATGCGTCTGCCGTACCCGAGCTTCTTCGTGGTGCTGCTGGGCTTCTACGGTCTGTTCTTCCTCACTGTGAAGCTGCGCAACAGCGCCTGGGGCCTGGTCAGCACCTTCGCCCTCACCGGATTCATGGGCTACACCCTTGGTCCGATCCTGAACATGTACCTGGGCATGGCCAATGGCGCGAGTGTGATCTCGTCGGCCTTCTTCATGACCGCCCTGGTGTTCTTCGGCCTGTCCGCCTACGTGCTGACCACCCGTAAGGACATGAGCTTCCTGTCGGGCTTCATCACCGCGGGCTTCTTCGTGCTGCTGGGCGCCGTACTGGTCTCGCTGTTCTTCCAGATCAGCGGCCTGCAACTGGCCATCAGCGCCGGCTTCGTGCTGTTCTCCTCGGCGATGATCCTGTTCCAGACCAGCGCGATCATCCAGGGTGGCGAGCGCAACTACATCATGGCCACCATCAGTCTGTACGTCTCGATCTACAACCTGTTCATCAGCCTGTTGCAGATCTTCGGCATCATGGGCAGCGACGACTGATCGTCACGCAACCCCGGAAAAAGCCCGTTTCGACGGGCTTTTTTCATTTCTGGGCGCAGCTTTTTCCGGCCCCTCGGGCGAGCAGCGGTTTCCGCCTCTTTCGGGCTGCCTCCTTCATTTCCAGGCGCGGCCCTGAATCTCTCTAATCGAATTGGCACAAAATATAATTTATGTGCCAATATCGTCGTCGCAAATAACAATATTTGTGCCATAGAGTTCGCTGTGCAGGAAGGGCTGGAATATCAGGCACCGCACTGCCGGCGATCCTTTTCCCACTGAGATCATTCGCAAGGAATTGTCATGAGCACTGCTTGGCTCGGTCCCATGGACCAGATCGGCTATCTCGTTGATGACCTGGAACAGAGCATCGGGCGCTGGCAACAGCATTTCGGTGTGGGGCCATGGACGGTCTTTCGGAACGTGTCCCTGGAGGGGAAATATCGCGGCGAATCCGTGACCGTCACCATGGATGTCGGGCTCGGCTATCAGGGCGGGATGCAGATTGAGTTGATCCAGGCGACCAACTCCGCGAAATCGCCCTATCGGGACGGGCAGGGGCGTGCCCTCCAGGGGATGCACCATATCGCCTGGGTGGTCGATGACATCGATCAGGCGATTGCGCGCCTGACGTCCACGGGATTGCGGGTCGTTTTCGAGGCGAGCAACCCCACGAGCCGCGTGGCCTATTTCGAGAGCGAGGCGGAGCCCGGAGTGTTCTACGAGGTCATCCACGGCCTTGGCATGCGCGAGATGATCGCCCAGGGCATCGAGGCCGCCCGGGGCTGGGACGGCTCCGCTTCCATCCACGTCATTGACGTCTCTGCGTGAGGTTTCGGCATGTCGAATCGATTGAAGGATAAAGCGGCACTGGTGCTCGGCGTCACGCCTGGGAATATTGGCGAAGCCATCGCCCGGCGTTATGTCGAGCAGGGTGCGCGCGTGCTGGTGGCCGGGCGCCGCCCCGAGGCGCTTGCCGCTGTTGCCAATGCCCTGGGTGTGCCTTGGCTGGCTTGCGATATCACGTCGCAGACCGCGGTTGCGGATCTCGTTGCCCACAGTGTGGAGCGTCTTGGCGGCCTCGATATCGGCGTCAATGCGACGGGCTGGGGGCTCCTGAAGCCATTCCTGGAGCACAGCCAGGAGGACCTGGATACCATGAATGCGGTCCAGTTCACTGGGCCTTTCCAGTACTTCCAGGCGTTATTGCGGCACATGCCGAAGGGTGGCTCGATCATCCAGGTTTCATCGGTGACCGCCAGCATCATGTTCGACAACCATGCCGCCTACATGGGGACCAAGGCCGGCATCGACCATGTCATCCGCTGCATTGCCCATGAATTCGGACACCAGGGCATCCGCGCCAACTCCATCGCTCCGGGGGGCGTGGCGGATGCGCCGATGTCGGGAGGTGGATTGATGCACCCTGGCATCGCCGCGCTTTATCACCGCGAGATTCCGCTGGGGCGCAGCGGTGTTGCGGCGGAAGTCGCCGACGCTGCCTTGTGGCTGGGGAGCGACGAGTCCAGCTTCGTCACCGGCCAGGTCATTCATGTCAGCGGTGGCCAGACGTTGCGGCGCAACCCGTCGCTCGCCGAGGTCTATGCCGCTGCCACTGGGACTGCCGGATCTCACTGAGGCGACAGCCTGAAACCAGCGGCCGGCCTTGCCGGCCGCTGGCGTTTCCAGGGGGCAGCGCTTTGTCGGCGATTGGCGGTGGGTGGGGTACTTCAGGGAAGGGCACGCCCAGGAGCCGGGCGGCGCATCAGTCCATCTGTTTTGGGCGGAAGGCCCCCAGGCATGGGGTGGAGCACCTGGGGGCCGCGAGCGGGAAGGTCAGCCGGCGGTGTATCCACCATCGACGGGGAGCACGGCGCCATTGACGTAGCTCGATTTCGGCGAGGCCAGCCAGAGCACCGCTTCGGCGATCTCCGAGGGCTCGGCCAGGCGGCCCAGCGGGCAGGTCGCGGCGATGTGCTCGCGCAGCACGGGGTTGTCTGTCATGACCTTTTCCAGAAGCGGGGTGCGGGTGCCGCCCGGGCAGACGATGTTGGTGCGGACGTTGTCCTTGCCGAACTCCAGCGCTGCGCTGCGCGTGAGCCCGACGACGCCGTGCTTGCTTGCCGCGTAGGCTGCCCGGGTGGGCGTCCCGACAATCGCGGCCACCGAGCCGATATTCACGATCGAGCCGCCGCCCTGGCGGCGCATGAGGGACAGTTCCTGCCTCATGCAGTGGTAAACGCCCTTCAGGTTGACGTCGATGGTCAGGTCAAGCGGCTCGGCGCGCCATTGCGCCGTGGGCTCCGTTTCGATATCGATGCCGGCGTTGTTGACGGCGAAATCCAGGCGGCCGAAAGCCGAATCGATGCGCTCGAATGCGGCCTCGATGGCGCCCGCATCGGTCACGTCGACCGCCAGGGTCAACGCGGCTCCCGGCACCGGTTCTCCGGTCCCTCGATCCAGCACCACTACGGTGGCGCCCGCTTCGACAAGGGCGTCTACGCAGGCCCGGCCTATCCCCTGGCGGCCACCCGTTACAACGCCGACTTTTCCGGCAAGGTCTGAACTGCTCATCGATATCCTCGTTCGGTTGCAATGGCGCATGGCCAAAATCTTCTGTGTGGGCGCTGGCGCCTCATGCCGGATGGCCGGTGGCGCTCTGGGTCGAGCCGGCCTCCTGCGCCGGCACGGCGTCCGCCAGTTGGTTGGCGGCGATGTAGGCGAAGGTCATTGCCGGGCCGATGGTCGAGCCGGGGCCTGGATAGGTCTTGCCCATGAGCGCGGCCGAGGTGTTGCCCACCGCATAGCAGCCGGCCACCACCGATCCGTCGGCGCGCAGCACCCTGGCGAAGGCGTCGGTACGCAAGCCACCCTTGGTGCCAAGTTCGCCCGGATCGATGCGCAGGGCGTAGAAGGGCGCTCGATCGAGGGGGCCGAGGCAGGGATTCGGCTTGCAGTTGGAGTCGCCGTAGTAGCGGTCGAACAGGTTGCCGCCCTTGCCGAACTGGGGGTCGATCCCATCGGCGGCGAACTGGTTCATCTGCTCGACGGTGGCGGCCAGTCCGGCGGCGTCCACGCCGATCTTTTGCGCGAGCGCGGAGAGTGTCTCGGCGCGGTAGATCACCTTGTCCAGCCAGCCATCGGGAATCTTGGCGTCTGGCTGCACGCTGCCCGGCAGCAGCACGCCGCACGGGTAGCGCTTGCGGTACTCGGCGTCGAACACCAGCCAGGCCGGTGCGTTGGCCTGGGTGCGTTGGTGGTCCGCGTACATGGCGTAGATGATGTCGGTGTAGGGCGCGGCCTCATTGACGAAGCGCTGCCCCAGCCGGTTGACCATGACGCAGCGGGGGAAGGCGCGTTCGACAAAGAGGGCACGTTGGCTCGCCTCGCCCGGCACTCTTACAGTCGGTGCTCCCCAAGTGTGCTCCATCAGCGCCACGGCACCTCCTGCTTCCATGCCGGCACGAATACCGTCGCCGGTATTGATCGGAGGTGCGGCGGTCCATTCGGCGCGGGTGGGCTTGGGCAGGTACAGTTCGCGCATGGACTGGTTCGACTCGAAACCGCCGCAGGCAAGCACGACGCCGCGGCGCGCGTGCAGGCAGTGGGTGCGGCCCTGCCGAAGCACGTCGACGCCCACCACCCGGCCGTCCTCCTGTCGCAGCGACTGCATGGACGTTTCCAGCCATAGCGGGATACCGCGCTGGGCCAGGGCTGCGCGCAGGCTTGCGACCAGCGCGTTGCCGAGGGTCAGGCGGCGATCGCGACGGCTGTGTCGGCGCCAGCGGATATCGCCCAGGTAGCGCAATGCCAGACGGGCGGTGAGCAGCAGCCAGCCGGGTTCCTTGGCGAGGATGGTGTGCGCCTCCACCTGGGTCATGGCGATGCGCCCGCCGATGAGGGTGGCCGGCGACGCCGGGCGCAGTTGTTCGAAGGATTCGCCCAGGCGCGCCGCATCGAAGGGGGCGGGCTCCATGGTGCGATAGCCCGGCTTGCCGCCCTTGCGGTCCGGGTAGTAGTCGGGGTAGCGCGGGATCGCCTGGAAGTGCGTCCGTGCGTGTCGGGCCAGGTACTCGATCATCTCGGGACCGTTGGCGAGGTAGGCGTCGATGCGGTCCTGATCGAATTCCTCGCCGACCACGTCGCGAAGGTAGGTGATCGCCTCTTCGTAGGAGTCACTGCCGCCAAGCGAGGCGATCTGGCTGTTGCAGGGAATCCATACACCGCCACCGGAGACGGCGGTCGTGCCACCGTAGACGTCGCTCTTCTCGATCACCAGCACCGACAGGCCGTTGTCGTAGGCGCGCAAAGCCGCCGTCAGCGCGCCAGCGCCGGATCCGACCACCACCACGTCGTACTCATGGTCCCACTTCGCGTCGTGCTGACGGCTGGTCATGGCTGCATCTCTCCTTGGAAAAGGTGTCCGGCGGCTTGCGCTGCGTGGAAATGCCCGAGTGCGTCACCTCGGGGTCAATGGCTTGGGTTTGTCGAGCAATGTCACACAAATTACAAGTTGTGACATCTGCGGCGCAAATTATTTTTTTGTGCCATTGCATGAGAGAATGGGTCGCGGATGTACCCGGGCCCGACCAAGAAGGTGGGCCCCCGAGCGAACGAAGGTGCACATGAGTCGACAGCTACGCTGGGGTGACGCCAGCCGGATGGGAAATGCCAGTGATGGCCGCTCGCTGATCCTGCGGGCGGCGCTGGAAGTGATGATCGAGGAGGGCGCCGAGAGCTTTTCGATCGATGATGTCGCCCAGCGGGCGAATATCTCGCGACGCACCCTGTACCGATATTTCAGCAACAAGAAGGAGCTGATTCAGGCGGTCATCAGTGCGGAGAACGGCGCGTTCTTCGAGGAAATGCAGCGCGGAGTGCAGGAGTTCGAGGATGACTTCGAGCGTTATCTCGAAGAGTGCGTGTGCTTCTCCGTGCGCTACCTGGATCGGCACAACGGGGGCTTCCACCACAGTTATCTGGCGAAGAGTTCGACCTCGGATGTCTTCGGCTACATCCTCGAAAACATCGCGCCGATGTGGCATGGCGTGCTGGAGGAGCCGTATCGGCGCTATGCCGAGCGCCATGGCCCGGCAGTGGTCGCACTGGACGATGTCATCGCGTTGATCAGCCGGGTCGGGCTCGCGTACTGCCTGGTGCCTGCCGATGAGGCTGCGATCCGCGCGCAGATGGCGATTCTCCAGCCGGTTCGGCGGCGCTCGTAGGGTCGGCGCCCGCTCGGCAGGCAGTCCCCCCGCGAGATGGGAGACTGGCTGCTTTCTCTCCGGGCGCTGTTTCCTGCAACGCTTCGCGGTGCTGTGGCGGGGGCGATAGAGCGGGGTTCCGTTGCGCCGCTCATTCGCTGCCATACTGCACGGACTCATCACATGGACGAGGAGGACGCCCCTTGTTTGTCAGGGCACTGATATTCGCCGCGGCGTGGATCGGCTTCTGGTATGCCAGTAGCTGGGTCCTTACTCACTACATCACGTCGGCCTCGGGCCCCTACTGGACGCTGGGTCTGGTGGTGTTTCCCGTCATCTTTCCGCTCTACCTCACGACGGACTTCTGGATTCAGGACTCCTACGCGGCTTCCTGGCCCCGGCTCTCGCTGGCCCTGATCTGCCTTGCCGGCATGCTGCTCTACTATCCGGCGCTGCTGGCGCTGCTCTGGATGATTCGAATGTTGAGGGCGGTGGCGCTCTAGGGCGGGAGGAGTCTCGGGCATTGATGCTGGACGCGGCCGGCCCGGAGGGATGGTTCAGACCCTGGGTTGGGACATCTCTTTCCTCAGGTGTCTGGTTTCTTGAAAGGCCCGTCCTAGACGTTCCGACGCAGGTCTGTCAGCATTTGCTGGGCGTCGGGGCGATTCTCTGGCGTTTGCATTTTGACGAGCCTGCACCAAGCTAGGTCGAGACGGTGCTTTCTGTTAAGGTTCGCGAATTCCACGAAGCTCTCGCTGGATCTTCACAATTCCATTTCTGTGCAAAGGGGTGCTGCGTGATCAAGGTGCTGGTGGTCGATGACCACGATCTGGTGCGCACCGGAATTACCCGCATGCTGGCCGATATCGACGGCCTGCAGGTCGTCGGTCAGGCCGACTCTGGCGAGCGCGGACTGCAACTGGCCAGGGAGCTCAAGCCCGATGTCGTCCTGATGGACGTGAAGATGCCCGGCATCGGCGGACTGGAGGCGACTCGCAAGCTGCTGCGCAGCCAGCCCGATGTGCGCGTGGTGGTGGTGACCGTGTGCGAGGAAGATCCCTTCCCGACCCGGTTGATGCAGGCCGGCGCTGCCGGCTACCTCACCAAGGGCGCGGCGCTTGAAGAAATGGTCCAGGCGATCCGCCAGGTATTTGCCGGCCAGCGCTACATCAGCCCGCAGATCGCCCAGAGTCTGGCGCTGAAGTCCTTCGAGCCCGAGAAGAATGCGTCCCCCTTCGACACCCTGTCCGAGCGGGAAATCCAGATCGCCCTGATGATCGCCAACTGCCACAAGGTGCAGAGCATCTCGGACAAGCTCTGCCTGTCGCCCAAAACCGTCAACACCTACCGTTACCGCATCTTCGAGAAGCTCTCGATCACCAGCGACGTGGAATTGGCGTTGCTGGCCGTTCGGCACGGCATGGTCGATACCAGCAACTGACGATGGCCGCGGCATTCGATTCGGCGGCGTTCCTGGCCACCTGCAGTGGGCGGCCGGGCGTCTACCGCATGTTCGATGCGGACGCCAAGCTGCTCTACGTCGGCAAGGCGAAGGACCTCAAGAAGCGGCTCTCTAGCTATTTCCGCAAGTCCGGCCTTGCGCCGAAGACCGCTGCGCTGGTGGCGCGGATCGCCCAGGTCGAGACCACCATCACCGCCAACGAGACCGAGGCGTTGCTGCTGGAGCAGACGCTGATCAAGGAATGGCGACCGCCCTACAACATCCTGCTGCGGGACGATAAGTCCTATCCCTATGTGTTTCTCTCCAGCGAGGACAAGTTTCCCCGGCTGACCATCCATCGCGGCGCGAAGAAGCAGAAGGGGCGCTATTTCGGTCCGTACCCCAGCGCGGGCGCCATCCGCGAAAGCCTGGCATTGCTGCAGAAAGCCTTCTTCGTGCGGCAGTGCGAGGACAGCTACTTCCGCAATCGCACGCGTCCCTGCCTGCAGTATCAGATCAAGCGCTGCAAGGGGCCCTGCGTCGGGCTGGTCAGCGAAGAGGAATACGCCGAAGACGTACGCCACTCGATCATGTTCCTTGAAGGGCGCAGCAATGTGCTGGCGGACGAACTCACCACCAGCATGGAACAGGCCGCCATGCGCCTGGACTTCGAGAAAGCCGCCGAACTGCGCGACCAGGTGTCCATCCTGCGCCGCGTGCAGGACCAGCAGAGCATGGAAGGTGGCAGCGGCAACGTCGACGTGGTCGCCGCCATCGTCACGCCGGGCGGTGCCTGCGTGCACCTGATCAGCGTGCGCGGTGGCCGTGTGCTGGGCAGCAAGAACTTCTTCCCGCAGGTGGCGATCGAGGAGGAGGTCGGCGACGTACTGCTGGCCTTCCTCGGGCAGTACTACCTCAGCCATCACGAGCGCGACCTGCCTACTGAGCTCATCGTCAACGCCGTACACGAGGATTTCCCGGTACTGATCTCGGCCATCGAAGAGTCCCGAAGGAAATCGCTGGAAATCACCCATCGCGTGCGCAGCACCCGTGCGCGCTGGCAGCATCTGGCCGTGACCAACGCCGAGCAGGCCCTGGCCGCGCGCCTTGCCAATCGCCAGCACATGGCGGCGCGTTTCGAGGCGCTGGGCGACGCGCTGGACCTCGCCGAGCCGCCGCAACGCCTCGAATGTTTCGACATCAGCCATTCCAGTGGCGAGGCGACCGTTGCTTCCTGCGTGGTGTTCGGGCCCGAGGGAGCGCTGAAGTCGGACTACCGCCGCTTCAATATCGAGGGCATCACCGCTGGCGATGACTACGCCGCGATGCATCAGGCGTTGACCCGGCGCTTCAGCCGCCTGAAAGACGGGGAGGGCAAGATGCCGGACATCCTCCTGGTCGACGGTGGCAAGGGGCAGCTGGCGATGGCGCAGGAGGTGCTCCAGGAACTGGCGGTGGTTGGCCTGACACTGCTCGGTGTCGCCAAGGGCGTAACGCGCAAGCCGGGGCTGGAAACGCTTTACCTGAATGACGCCGAACATGAATTCACGCTGCCGGCGGACTCCCCGGCGCTGCACCTTATCCAGCAGATCCGTGACGAAGCACACCGTTTCGCGATTACCGGCCACCGCGCTCGGCGAGGAAAAGCGCGCCGTACTTCCACGCTCGAGGATGTGCCAGGCGTAGGGCCCAAACGCCGTCGCGACCTGCTCAAGCACTTCGGTGGGTTGCAGGAACTGTCGCGGGCCAGTATCGAGGAGATTGCCAAATCCCCCGGTATCAGCAAAAAGCTGGCTGAGCAGATTTATGCTGTTCTTCACAGCGAGTAGAATGCCGGCTCAACTCGCAGACTTCCTGACCCGATGAATATCCCGAACCTGCTCACCCTGCTTCGCGTTGTTCTCATCCCGATCTTCATCCTGCTGTTCTATTCCTCGTTCCCTGCCAGCCATCTGGTAGCCAGCGCCGTGTTCGCCCTGGCGGCTGCCACCGACTGGCTGGACGGCTACCTGGCGCGTCGCCTGGGGCAGAGCACGCCGTTCGGGGCGTTCCTCGATCCGGTGGCGGACAAGCTGATGGTCGCGACCGCGCTGGTGCTGCTGGTCGAAGCGCATGCGAACCTGTGGCTGACCCTGCCGGCGGTGATCATCATCGGTCGGGAAATCGTGGTGTCGGCGTTGCGCGAATGGATGGCCGAACTGGGGGCGAGGGCACATGTGGCCGTTTCCGATCTCGGCAAATGGAAGACCGCGGCGCAGATGCTGGCGCTGATCATCCTGTTGGCCAATGCGCCGATGATGGGCTTCTGGGTAGTGGTGGGTTACGTGCTGCTGATCGTTGCCGCCGTGCTGACCCTGTGGTCAATGCTGCACTATCTGCTCGCCGCCTGGCCTCATCTCAATACCACCCCGAAAGAGAAATAAGTTTTTTTGAATCAAGGAGTTGACAGGGCTTTTCGAAACGTTAGAATGGCGCCCGTCAACACGACGCGGGAATAGCTCAGTTGGTAGAGCACGACCTTGCCAAGGTCGGGGTCGCGAGTTCGAGTCTCGTTTCCCGCTCCAAATTTTGACGGTTTGCGATGTGAGCCGTTTGTTTTATGGCTGAGTAGCAGAGTGGTTATGCACCGGATTGCAAATCCGTGAACGCCGGTTCGATTCCGACCTCAGCCTCCAATAGAAAAGCCCTGTAAATCCAAGATTTACAGGGCTTTTTCTTTAGCAGACAATTGCGCCTGCAATTGGCTTCCGCGGGTGGTAGGCAACCACTCGATCCATATGGAGCCCAGTCTGCTTCCGGCTTGCCAGAGCCTCCCAACGCTGAACAGCGCTACCGCCCGGATGGCGAAATCGGTAGACGCAAGAGACTTAAAATCTCTCGTCCGTAAGGGCGTGCCGGTTCGACCCCGGCTCCGGGCACCACTTCTACATCAATGGCCAGCGGGCCATTCCCCTGCGATTCCTCCGTCCATGCGGGTCTGCAATTTTCTTGCTGGGCCTTTGTCGGCCGAGCCTCCCTATTCGCCGCCTGGCGTTGATCTTACTCGCTAGAAAAGTTTCCTCCGTACCTTCTCGGGCTTCGGTCATGGGCTTTTCCTGCCATAAGAGGGCGACAGCGGGAACTGCGAAAGAGAACCGGTCTTTCAAATTGCGGACGGTCTCAGCCCCAACTCACTTCGTTGACTTCTTTGCACTATTTGCCTCGTACTCCAGGCATTTGCTCTCCGCGCTGGCGAATGCCTGGTCGGGGGTCTGGTTCCCTCGATAGCCGAAGCGGACGAAGTACCGGATGACGGTCCTGGTGTCCGCATCGAGCTTTTTGCTGCCTTCCTCTACTGCCGCAAGTGCCTGCTGCTCGGTGCTGCCCTGGTCTCGATACAGCGCCCCGGCACGGGCAAACAAACCGATGCCGGTGCAAAAGTCCGAGGCCTGGACACTGCTGGCCAGAACCAGTAGCAGGGAAAGGGTCAGGTGTTTCTTCATATCGGCTTCTTGTGTCTGCTGGCACGGTGCTATTCAGCAGTATGGTTCTGCCGGGAAGGCTTGCCTGCCTGGCCTCCATCGATTGCTGCTAGTGCAGGAGTATCTCCGGGCTCGGCACCGGGGACGCGGCATCTAATTGGCGATCGTGCGGAATGCGCCGGTGGGCGCTGGGGCGGGTTTCGTGCGTTCGAATGATGTTGAGTTGCCGGTGCCAGCTTAGGCTTCACTGGTTATTCCAGGGGGAAAGATGCTCACAACGGATATGAAATTGTTGTCGATCATCGGACTGGCGACTATCGGAAGTCATGCGATTGAGGCGGCTTACAACCGCGATTGCTCGCAAATCGTTCGCTTGTGTGTTGCTGGAGCCCGACCTTTCGTTCTTACAAGCCGTCACTGAATGTAATAATTCTCGGCATGTTGGGTCGGCCGTTGATCTCTTCCGATTGCACAGGCAGCGGTTGTCCATTCCCTGCGAATTTCAGGGGGCAGGGGAAAGAGAAATGCCGCAGCATTGCTGTAGTCAGTTCACCCTGACTGGACTCATGTACGCAGATGCGCCAGGGCTCGCAGTCTATCCCCTGCATTCACGATGCGACGTTTGCGCAGGGGCTCGGACGACTCATGGAAGCTCTGCAGTTGAGCCGGCTCCCTGAAATGATCGACATCTGCCGGCTGCAACGGGCCTTCTTCGGTTGCCAGGCCCCTGCGGATGCGGCCCACCAGACCGTCCAGCAAATGCGCATCCTGCTGCTCGTCCAGCTGAACCACGCGGCAGGCTATCGTTGCGCCTTCGGCATCACTGAGAGTCATGACCAGATTGCCATCCGGTCGTGAGGTGAACTCCACCTCGAAGTCCGGAAACTGGCGGCTGAGATAGTGTGTGGCAGGAAGTCGTTCGATCTTCATGTCAGCGTCCTCGGCAATGAGTGGCGAAATCCATCCGTACTCTTTGCAAGGACCGCTGCAGGGGGCGTACCAGCACTGGGGTTGGAGAAGATCCCTTCAGATCATGGGCTTACGAGACTTCATTGGAAAATGCGTCGTGCAGCTTGCAGGGCGCAGCCCAATTCGCAAGGCAATATGCACGACCCACGGAATCAATGCGGCAGAGGATTCTGCCGCGTTGTGGTGGCGGGTTTAGCCTTTGGCTTCTGCAGTCGAGCCCGTCGCATGGGGACTCGCAGGATCGCCCACAGGGTTACCACTGCCAGCAGCAGCCAACCCAGAATCATGAGAGTCACGAACGTGCCCGGAGTCATATCGAAAGTCCTCGCCCCTCGCTAAGGGTAGACCACCTCGGATCACGCTGCGCCTTCTCAATGGAGTGGCCGTGGCGTCCGAGGTTCCGGCAAAGGCTTGAAAGCCACGCGTCTACCTGATATCTGTATATGCATACAGTATATGAGGTGAGCCATGCACCAGCTACCGGAATCCGTCCACAATGCCGTACTCGCGCAGCCGCAGTGGATGCCATCTCACACATACATAGTGCGCGCACATGGCGATGGCATGACGGGGGCGGGGATTCACCACGACGACCTGCTGCTGGTCGATCGCTCCGAGTTGGCGGCGGAAGGTGAAATCGTCGTCGCGGAGCTCAACGGAGAGGCCCTGATCCGGCGGTTGGCGATCATCGAAGGTGCTTTCGCCCTGCTGCCGGCGAGCGATCGCTTTCCGTCCATCAGGGTTGGCGACGGCGATGAGCTGACGATCTGGGGTGTGGTGCGGCGGCGTCTGTCGGGGCAGGGCGTGGCTGTCTGAAGGACGGTGATGCTGACTTTTTGCCATTAGTGGCGAACTTGCCGCCGGGGTTATGGTCAGATTCGCAGCCACCGGTCACAGAGGCGAGGTCGTAAATGCTCATAGGAGCACGGATCGCCGCGTGCCGGGGCATTGTAAGGTGGCTGCAGCCTGATTAGACTGCGCGCAACTCGCACCCCTGTCCCCCTCGAAGGACTCCCATGATCAAGAAATGTCTGTTCCCGGCCGCTGGCTACGGCACCCGCTTCCTCCCGGCCACCAAGGCCATGCCCAAGGAAATGCTGCCGGTGGTGAACAAGCCGCTGATCCAGTACGCGGTGGAAGAGGCCCTGGAAGCCGGCCTCGGCGAAATCGGTATCGTGACCGGCCGTGGCAAGCGTTCCCTCGAAGACCACTTCGACATCAGCTATGAGCTGGAACACCAGATTCGCAATACCGACAAGGAAAAGTACCTGGTCGGCATCCGTCGCCTGATCGACGAGTGCACCTTCTC
This sequence comes from Pseudomonas sp. NY15181, assembly GCF_048068055.1. Classification (NCBI taxonomy): domain Bacteria; kingdom Pseudomonadati; phylum Pseudomonadota; class Gammaproteobacteria; order Pseudomonadales; family Pseudomonadaceae; genus Pseudomonas; species Pseudomonas sp. NY15181. The sequence goes on from NZ_JBLUPT010000009.1 coordinate 62,761, forward strand.
CTACACCCGCCAGATCGAGATGAAGGGCCTGGGCCACGCGATCCTGACCGGCCGCCCGCTGATCGGCGATGAGCCGTTCGCCGTGGTCCTGGCGGACGACCTGTGCCTGAACCTGGAAGGCGACAGCGTCCTCAAGCAGATGGTCAAGCTGTACAACCAGTTCCGTTGCTCCATCGTGGCGATCCAGGAAGTGCCGCCGGAAGAGACCAACAAATACGGTGTGATCGCCGGCGAGATGATCCGTGACGACATCTACCGCGTGAACACCATGGTCGAGAAGCCGAAGCCGGAAGAGGCCCCGTCGAACCTGGCGATCATTGGTCGCTACATCCTGACTCCGGACATCTTCGACCTGATCGAACAGACCGAGCCGGGCAAGGGCGGTGAAATCCAGATCACCGACGCCCTGATGAAGCAGGCCCAGGACGGTTGCGTGCTGGCGTACAAGTTCAAAGGCAAGCGTTTCGACTGCGGTAGCGCCGAGGGTTACATCGAGGCGACCAACTTCTGCTACGAGAACCTCTACAAGACCGGCAAGGCCTGGTAAGTCCAGGGCTGTTCCCGGTTCGTCGAAAAAGCCACCTTCGGGTGGCTTTTTCGTTTCCGGCCTTCGAGAGAGCAGCCTCACATCGAGGGCGGGATCGGCATGGCCTCCGAACCAGGGCCCAGCGGCTGCCCGTAGCTGAACTCGACGTAGTTGCCGGCCGGGTCGCGCAGGCCGCAGTAGTAGCCTACCGGGTAGGGCTCCTCCCGTGGCGCCCAGATCAGGCAGCCCGCGTCCTGCGCTTCCTGGGCGATCCGGTCCACTTCCGCGTGGCTGTCGACGGCAAAGCCGAAGTGGCTGTAGTCGTCGCTGGCCAGGTGGCGTGCCTCGCCGCCGGGCATGATGACGAAGATGAAGCTGTGCTCCTTGCCTGGCTCGGCCATCCAGACGATCCGCGAGCCCTTGCCCTCGCGCTGGTGGATGATGCGCATGCCGCAGAAGCGCTCGTAGAAGGCGACGCAGGCGTCCAGGTCGGGAACGTGCAGGGCGAGGTGGGTCAGGCTCGGTCGCATGGAAATACCTCCTTCGGTTCCTCGCAGGATAGGTCAGGGCGTATAAGGTATGCTGCCTGGCATATCCACGCGGAGAAGCATGATGTCTTTCGATTTTGACCTGTTCGTCATCGGCGCCGGTTCCGGCGGTGTGCGCGCCGCGCGTTTCGCCGCGGGCTTCGGTGCGCGGGTCGGCGTCGCGGAGAGTCGCTACCTGGGCGGCACCTGCGTCAACGTCGGCTGCGTGCCCAAGAAGTTGCTGGTCTATGGCGCTCACTACCATGAAGACTTCGAGCAGGCCGCGGGTTTCGGCTGGACGGCCGAGGGCGCGAAATTCGATTGGCCGACCCTGATCGCCAACAAGAACCGCGAGATCCACCGCCTCAATGGCATTTACCGCAATCTCCTGGTCAACAGTGGTGTAACGCTGCTGGAAGGCCATGCGCAACTGCGCGATGCGCACACCGTCGAGGTCGACGGGCAGCGGTTCACGGCCAAGCATATCCTGCTCGCCACCGGCGGCTGGCCTCAACTGCCGGATATCCCTGGCAAGGAGCACGCCATTACCTCCAACGAGGCGTTCTTCCTCGAGCAGCTGCCGCGCCGCGTGCTGGTGGTGGGGGGCGGTTATATCTCGGTGGAGTTCGCCTCGATCTTCCACGGCCTGGGCGCCCGGACGACCTTGCTGTACCGCCGCGACCTGTTCCTGCGCGGCTTCGACCGCAGCGTGCGCGAGCACCTGCGCGACGAGCTGACCAAGAAGGGCCTCGATCTGCAGTTCAATGCCGATATCGCCCGGATCGACAAGCAGGCTGACGGCACGCTGCTGGCCACCCTCAAGGATGGGCGCGTGCTGGAAGCGGATTGCGTGTTCTATGCCACCGGCCGCCGGCCAATGCTGGATAACCTTGGGCTGGAGAACGTTGCCGTCGAGCTGGATGAGAGCGGCTTCATCAAGGTGGACGAGGCGTATCGCACCAGCGAGCCTTCCATACACGCCATCGGCGATGTGATCGGCAAGGTTCAGCTGACCCCGGTCGCACTGGCCGAGGGCATGGCGGTGGCGCGGCATCTGTTCCGTCCGGAGGAATATCGTCCGGTGGACTACAAGCTGATCCCCACTGCCGTGTTCAGCCTGCCTACCATCGGCACCGTCGGGCTTACCGAGGATGAAGCCCGCGCCGCCGGCCACAAGGTGAAGCTCTTCGAAAGCCGCTTCCGTCCGATGAAGCTGACCCTGACCGAGTGCCAGGAGCGGACCCTGATGAAGCTGATCGTCGATGCCGAGAGCGACAAGGTGCTGGGCTGCCACATGGTCGGCCCCGAGGCTGGGGAAATCCTCCAGGGGATCGCCATTGCGCTGAAAGCCGGGGCGACCAAGCGGATCTTCGACGAAACCATCGGTATCCACCCGACGGCCGCCGAAGAGTTCGTCACCCTGCGGACACCGGTCGGCGCCTGATCCCGATCGTCACGTCAGAAACGAAAAAGCCGGTGCAGTGCACCGGCTTTTTTGTGGGCCTGAGTATGCCCCTTCAGTTGGCGCGCTCCAGCGGGGCATGGGCGGTGTCCTGGCGCTGAGAGTAGCGCTGGGCAAGCACCGCGCAGACCATCAGCTGGATCTGGTGGAACAGCATCAGCGGCAGCAGGACCACGCCGACGCTGCTGCTGGCGAACAGCACCGAGGCCATCGGTACGCCAGTCGCCAGGCTCTTCTTCGAGCCGCAGAAGACGATGGTGATGCGGTCTTCCACGGAGAAGCCGAGGTAGCGGCCTAGCAGGTTGGTGGCGACCAGCACCAGGGCCAGCAGCACGCAGCAGGCGACTGCCAGGCCGGCCAGTGCGGGCAGCGGGATCTGGTGCCAGAGCCCTTGGATCACCGCGGCGCTGAAGGCGGTGTAGACCACCAGCAGGATCGAGCCCTGGTCGACGTAGCGCAGCACCGGCTTGTGGCGGTCGACCCAGGCGCCGATCCAGGGACGCAGCAATTGGCCGGCCATGAAGGGCACCAGCAGTTGCAGGGTGATCTTGCCGATGGCGTCGAGGGTCGATATGCCGGTCTCGCCCTGGGTGCCGAGCAGCAACTGCACCAGCAGCGGAGTGACGAATACGCCCAGCAGGCTGGAGGCGGAGGCGCTGCAGATTGCAGCCGGGATGTTGCCGCGCGCCAGCGAGGTGAAGGCGATTGCCGATTGCACGGTGGCGGGCAGGGCGCACAGGTAGAGCATGCCCAGGTAAAGATCCGGAGTGACCAGTGGCGACAGCAGCGGCTTGAGCGCAACGCCGAGGATTGGGAAAAGCATGAAGGTGCAGGCGAATATCAGCAGGTGCAGGCGCCAGTGGGTGGCGCCTGCGATGATCGCCTGGCGCGACAGCTTGGCGCCGTGGAGGAAGAACAGCAGCGCGATGCCCAGGTTGGTGATCCAGCCGAAGATCACTGCCGCCGTGCCTTCGCAGGGCAGCAGGCTGGCGACCGTCACGGTGGCGATCAGCGCCAGGGTGAAGTTGTCGGGAAGCAGGCGTGGGCGAGCCATGGGCACATCTCTCGTGTTGTTGTATGAGTGACCACGCCCGACGGAAGCGGGCGGGTAGCTTGCACTCTAGTCACGATGGGATTTGCCGGCTAACGCCAGAGAGCCAGGTTATGTCGCTGAACGGACAGTACGTGGTTCATCGACATGGAGGTCGACCGAGCAGACGCTGACCATTCCGCGCATGCGCTGGGCGATCACTTCGGCCCGGTACCGGGGCAGGGTGTTCACCCGCAGGGCGATATCCATCCAGTCCTCCTGCCGCACCGCTTCGACCTCCATCGGCACATGGCCCTGCAGCGCGAACTGGTTCAGCAGCCGGCAGAGGACGTCGGCGTCTATCTCGGCGCGAATCAGGTAGCGAACGTCGGCGGCGGTTTCTGTCGGAACCGGGCGATCCTGCTGGTCCAGAGGGAAGTCGGGAAGGGTGAGCGCGGGAAGGGTCATGGCAGCCAGCCGTTCGGGGGGAAGTTGAAGAAGATTGTGCGGGCTGCTCAGAGGATTTATTTGCCTGTTTTCTGCATGCCTGAGTGGTTTTGTGCATTAATGATTCTCCATGTCATGAATCAGAGATTCATTAATGCTCGTCGCCCTGGATGCCCAAGACAAGAAGATCCTCGCCCTGCTGCAGGAGGAGGCGACGCTGTCCACCGCTGAGATCGCCGAACGCATCGGGCTGTCGCAGTCACCGTGCTGGCGTCGGATTCAGCGGTTGAAGGATGAGGGTGTGATCCGCAAGCAGGTGACCCTGCTGGATCGCAAGAAGATCGGCCTGAACACCCAGATATTCGCCCAGGTGAAGCTCAACGCCCACGGGCGTAATCATCTGACCGACTTCGCCCAGGCCATCGGCGAGTTTCCCGAGGTGCTCGAGTGTCACGTGCTGATGGGCGCGGTGGATTTCATGCTGCGTATCGTCACCGAGGACGTGGATGCGTATGAGCGGTTCTTCTTCGAGAAGCTGTCCCAGGTACCGGGCGTGCAGGAGATCAACTCCATCGTCGCCCTGTCCGAGATCAAGTCCACCACCAGTCTGCCGCTGCCGCGTGGCTGAAGGGCGCCGGCGTGGCCGGCGCCCGGGCGGTCATACGCCGCCGAGGTAATCCATCTTGCCGACCTCCACGCCGTTGTGGCGCAGGATGTCGTAGGCCGTGGTGATGTGGAAATAGAAGTTCGGGTTGACGAAGCCGAGCAGGAAGTCGGAGCCCTTGAAGCTGACCTCGCGGGCGCGCAGCTTCAGCTCGATGGTGCGGTTCTCAGCGCCTTCGAACTGCTCGGGCTTCAGGGTCTTGAGGAAGTCGACGGTCTTGGTGATCCGTGCCTGCAGCTCGGCGAAGGTGGTTTCCTCGTCGGCGAAGCTCGGCACCTCGACGCCGGCCAGGCGTGCGCCTGCGCCCTTGGCGGAGTCGCTGGCGATCTGCACCTGGCGCGCCAGCGGGAACATGTCCGGTGCGAGGCGGGCGTTGATCAGGACGGAAGGGTCGATGGACTTGGCTTCGGCATGGGCAGCGGCCTTGGCGAGGATCGCCGAGAGGTTGCCGAGCATGCGGATGAAGACGGGAACGGAGGCCTGGTAGATCGAGAGGGACATGCTGCGTACTCCAGACAGGAAATAGGGCGCTCGTCACGAGGACGGCTGTCGGAGTCTACTGCTGGACCTGCGCGCTGTCGCCTGGCTTCAGCGCCCGGCAACGCGCGGCGGCGGGCAGCGGCTGGAATCGATCTGGCCCACGTAGGGATTGCCCCAGCCCATCACGCAGCCGACCATCTGGTTGCGCTGAAGCTCCCAGGTTTCCACCGGGTACTGCTTGCTCCAGGCAGTGAACAGTTGGCGGTCCTGGTTGGACAGTTTCAGGCCGTAGCGGTCGCTCATATAGAAGTAGGTACGGGCGATCATCCCGCGGATCTGCGGACGCGGCATGGCCTTCTTCGCCTTGAAGTCGATCACCATCGGGCAGGCGCCGTATTGCGGGGGCTGCTTGGGCAGCCAGCCATAGCTGAAGTTGTTACGGTCGCCGTTGACCTCGCCGATGCTCGGCACCAGGTTGAACAGGTCGGCCTCCGCCTTCTGGTAGACGCGGTCGTGCCGCGAACAGTTGCTGCGTCCGCCGCTCTGCCAGCACTGGCGCTGGTGGCCGATCACCCAGGCCGGGACGATGTGCTCCCACTCGATGCGCGAGGCGCGCTTGGCGTTCTTGCGCGGGGTATAGCCGCAGCTCTTGAGGTCCACCGTGTTGCCGCTGTAGCGGCAGCCGCAATAGAACTCCACCGACTGCCGGGCGTAGAGCTTGCGGCCGATCTTCTTGGCTTCCTCGAAGGTGCGCGGTGCGGCGGCGGAGGCAACGGCGGGAATGGCGAGAATCAGCAGCAGGGCAAGGCAGCGTCGGAACATGAGGTATTCCTTACGAAAGTAGCTGCATCTTACTGATTGAAAAAGAATTGCCAATCGTGGCAATCGAATGGCAAAGCTGCCTGGAGCCCGCAGGACGTGGGTGCAGGCTGGTTGAGTGGGTTCGTACTGTCGTGGCGGCGGCAATCAGCGGGATATCTTCATGTTAAGTATTATGTTTTATTCATAACCACATGAAATTAAACAACTTAAATTTTGTTATTCCATTCGGAATCCTAGCCTGCACAACCCTGGGGTGGGTTGGTATCCTGAAACCTTTCCAGCTACCCCGGAGCATCCCATGAAGAGTCTCGGAAGCCTGGCGCTCATCGCCTGCTGCGCCCTGGCGACGTCAGCGCCGGCGCAGCAGCGGTTCTCCGGTCACGTAGAACCCCAGCCCCAATACCAGCGGCAATCTCCGTCCCAGCCGCAGTGGCAGCAATCGCCGCCGGTGATCCAGCGCATCTATGTCAGCCCGGGGGCCAGCGGCAGCGTGGACAGCTCGTCGAGCTGGCAACGCAATGACGGATACGGCGGCGTGCAGGTACCGCGCGGCTACGGTGAGTCGCGTTCGAGCACGGTGATCATCGATCAATCCGGAGGGGGCATCCGGCAGAGCATCGAGTACCCCAATGGAACGGTGTACCCGTTGACGCGGCCCTGACGGGTCAGTCGCTCTGGTCGTTGCGGGTCAGTCGGGATTTGCGCAGGCCACCGTGGCTGTAGAACAACCCGGTGTCGCCGCGCCAGTGGAACAGTGTGGCAAGGAAGGCGGAGCTGATGCGGCCGACGTCCCAGCTGCGCAGTTTGCGGTAGGCCCAGCGCCAGTTGTCGGCATTCGATGAGTCGCTCATGGAATCGTCCTTGATTCGGGAAGCGGGAGCACAAAGGACCTTAGTGCGCGGGCCGGTGCTTCGCAAGTTTCTGCTCCCGCGCACGCTCACATGGGAGGATCAGCTGGCCGCCGCCTCCTCGACGTATTCCTTGAGCCAGCGCAGTACCTCCACGGCGTCCCAGCGGCTGGGGTCGAACATCGCATAGGCCTGTCCCTGGTAGCCGACCACGTCCAGCGGGCGGTGGTAGCCGGCGCGCTGCAGCAGCGCCTCGATCTCGGCGAAGCAGGCGTTGAAGTGCGTGCGGCTGAAGGGGGTCTTGCCTTCGGTGACCAGCCCTTCGAGGAGCAGCTCCTCGACGGCTTCGCGCACTTCATCGATGGCCATGTGATTCACGGTGTACTTCAGCTGATGGATGCTCACCATCGCTCTGCTCCTTGAGAGGGGCTGGCCCTCGTTATGCGGCGTTCCGTGACGCCGGCTCGTCGCGCCTTCGTCGTCGTTGAATGAATGTTCTCAAAATACTGTATGCATGAACAGTATTTTGTGATTACTATTGCCTCGCTGTCTGACCGAATCCATGGAAAGCCCACACGGCGCCGAAATGGCGTCCGGGGTCCGTCGACGAATGAGGAGGGTGTAGCGATGCTGGGGAAACTGATGGCGTGCGGGATGCTGGCGGTACTGGCTGGCTGCGCGGAACCGCCGATGGACGTGCCCAGGGCCAATGGCGCCTATCTGATCATCGAAGGGCGCGAGGCCTGGGCGGTGCTGATCGCCGATGGCAAGCGCATCGAAGAGCGCGGTACCGTGCATGACGCCATTCGCTTGCCGAAGGCGCGCTCCAGCATCGCCGCCAGCTATGTGATCGACACGCCCAATTGCGGCCGGCTGCAGTGGCTGACCGAGACGGAAGGCGATTCCGTGGTGCGTCTGACGCCCGGTGACGATGAGCAGGACCTGTCCGCCTGCCGCATCAGCGGAGGTCTCAGTCGGGTCTGGACGGCGCTGGATTATTCGAGCTGACGGCGCTTCGTCGGGCGATGGAATTTGTTGCAATTGGCACTGAAGTCTTCACGATTTTTTCACCAGCGCGGGGGGAGTATGAATCCCAGCTAAAGGATTAGCTCCCCAATGAAAAAGCCCGCATCGAGCGGGCTTTTTTATGTCTGCAATTCGGCCTGGCGGGGCTGACTGCGATAGCCGTGAACGCTCAGTCGCGCGCGACCTGGAAGGCCTCGCCCGTGGCGAAGAAGGCGCCGCCGGCCTGGTAGTGGATGGTGCGCAGATCATCATTCGGGAAGTGCCAGCGGCCGTTGGAGAAGGCGCGCTCGTCCGCGTAGGCGGCCACCACCTCGGCGATGAACAGGTCGTACCTTTCCTGGTTGTTCGGCTCGCTGATCACCTTGCATTCCAGATAGGCCACGCAGCCGTCGACGATCGGCGCTTGGATGTGGCGTGCCCGCGAGGTGCGGAGATCCAGTTGCTCGAACTTGTTCATCTCGCCGCCGTTGCTGGAGCCGACCGCCAGGGTCAGCTCCGCCTGCTGGCGCGAGGGCAGCTGGATGACGAATGCCCCGGAGCCTTCCACCAGGTGACGCGACCAGGTGTTGCGGTCGAGCACCAGCAGCAGTTTGGGCGGATCGAAGTCCAGCGGCATGACCCAGGCGGCGGCCATCACGTTGGCGACGCCATCGTGTTCGCTGGTGACGATAGTGCTCGGGCCATGGTTGAGCAGCAGGTAGGCCTTGGCCAGCGGCACGTCTTTCAGGTGACTCATGGTGTGGTCCTCGGGGCTGGGCTCAGAGCAGCAGGCCGTCCACCGGCTTCAGCGGCTCGGGCAGGGACGTTTCGCCGAGGATTTCCAGCACGGCGATTTCCAGGTTGCGGCTCATGGCGTCCAGCGGCAGATCGTTGGGTTGGGTGTCGAACGGGTCGGCAATCTGGTCGCCCAGGGCGTCCAGGCCGAAGAAGGTGTAGGCCAGCACGCATACCGCCAGCGGAGTGAACCAGCCGATGCTGTCGACCAGGCAGAATGGCAGCAGGAAGCAGTAAACGTGCACGATGCGGTGCAGCATCAGGATGTAGGGGTAGGGAATCGGCGTGTTGCGGATTCGTTCGCAGCCACCGAGCACGTAGGAGAGCCGGGTCATCTGCTGGTCGATGGCGGCCAGGGTGATGTCGCCGGCACCCGCTTCGCGGGCCCGTTCGGCGAAACGCTGGCCGAGGCTGGCCAGCAGCGTGTTGGTCGGGCTGGCGGTGGCGGCCAGTGCGGCCGCTTCGTCGGTGCCGAGCAGGCGGCGCACGTCTTCGCTCTGCGGGTTGCCGCGCAGTTGGTCGCGCAGCACATAGGCAAAGGCGATCAGCGGGTTACAGAGGCGGCGGCGGGCTTCCGGGTCGAGGTCCGGCAGCAGCGAACGGGTCTGGCGGGCCAGGTTGCGCGTCACGATCAGCAGTTCGCCCCACAGGGTGCGTGCCTCCCAGAAGCGCTGGTAGGCCACGTTGTTGCGAAAGCCCAGGAAGATGGCCAGCGTCAGGCCCCAGAGGGTGAAGGGCGTGGAGGTGATGACCACCTTGTAGTGGTAGAGCGTGCCGTGGGTGGCCACCACCAGCGAGCTGAGCAGCACCGTGTAGAGTACCTTGCGCCAGATGGCCGGGATGATCGAACCCTTGAGCGAGAACAGCAGGACCCAGAGTGTCGGGGTTTGCGGGCGAAGGATCATGCGGCGGCATCCGGAAGCGGCGGAGCGGGCATGATAGCTGAGATAGAAGGGTATTGAGCGAGTAGCTCTTGTAGGAGCGAGCTTGCTCGCGAACCTCCTCGCTGTGGGGCTGTTCGCGAGCAAGCTCGCTCCTACGAAAAGCTGCTGCTCCATTCCGTCACATCGACAAGACCTGCAGGTCAGCCCTGTTGGTACAGCTTCACGATCGCCGAGAAGTCCAGGTGGCCGTTGCCCTGGTTGCTGAAGGTCTGGAACAGCTGCTGGGCCAGCGCCCCGAGCAATACCGGCTGGTGCACCTGGCGAGCGGCTTCGCTGGCCAGGCCCAGGTCCTTGAGCATCAGGTCGGTGCCGAAGCCGCCGCTGTAGCCGCGCGCCGCCGGGGCGCCGGTGAGCGGGTTGTTCACCTCCGAGCTCCAGCAGCGGCCGCTGGAGGTGTTGATGATGCCGGCCAGCACTTCCGCGTCCATCCCCAGCTTCACGCCCAGGGACATGGCTTCCGCTACGCCGATCATGGAAATGCCCAGCAGCAGGTTGTTCGCCACCTTGGCCACCTGGCCGTTGCCGGTGCCGCCGCAGTGCACGATGTTCTTGCCCATGGCCGCCAGCACCGGGCGGGCGCGCTCGAAGTCGGCCTGCTCGCCACCGACCATGAAGGTCAGGGTGCCAGCCGCGGCGCCGGCGGTGCCGCCGGAAACCGGCGCATCCAGCATCGGGTTGCCGTGGGCGCGGGCGGCGGCGGACACCTCGCGGGCGTTCAGCGGGTCGATGGTGGACGAGTCGATCAGCAGCACGCCGGGCTGCACGTTGGCCAGCAGGCCGTCGTCGCCGAGGAAGACCTGCTTCACGTGGGCGGCGGCGGGCAGCATGGTGATGATCACCTCGACATCGTCGCGGGCTACGTCAGCGGGCGATGCCAGCGCGCGGGCGCCGAGGGCGACGGCCGCTGCCACGGCCTTGGCGGAGAGGTCGAAGACGCTCAGGTCGAAGCCGGCCTTGAGCAGGTTGGCGGCCATGGGGCCGCCCATGTTGCCGAGTCCGATGAAGCCGATGCGCATGGGGTTGTCCTCTTGTTCTGATGGTCGGACAGGAAACAGGCCCCGGCCCGCCAGCATCCTGGCTGGCGTCCGGGGTGGTTGGGGCGGGAAGGGCTTACTTGAGGTGGATGGTGGTATTCACCGCGCCGCCGACTTCGTTCTCGTCGAACCAGCGCTCGGTGACGGTCTTGGTCTGGGTGTAGAACTGCACTACCTGCTTGCCGTACGGGCCGAGGTCGCCCAGCTTGGAACCGCGCGAGCCGGTGAAGGAGAACATCGGTACCGGCACCGGGATCGGCACGTTGATGCCGACCTGGCCCACGTCGATCTCTTCCTTGAAGTGCCGCGCGGCGGCGCCGGAGCGGGTGAACAGCGCGGTGCCGTTGCCGTTGGGGTTGGCGTTGATCAGTTCGATGGCCTCGTCGAAGGTCTTCGCCGACACCACGCAGAGCACCGGGCCGAAGATTTCCTCACGGTAGATGGTCATCTGCGGGGTGACACCGGAGAACAGGGTCGGGCCGACGAAGTTGCCCTTGGCGTAGCCGGCCACCTGCGGGTTGCGGCCGTCCAGCTCCAGCTTCGCACCTTCCTGGGTGCCGCGTTCGATCAGGCCGCTGACGCGATCCAGCGCCGCGCAGGAAACCAGCGGGCCGACATCGGTATTGGCTTCGGTGCCGCCGCTGACCTTGAGGCTCTTGGCCTTGGCCACCAGGTCGGGAATCCATTCGTTGGCCTCGCCCACCAGGATGACCACCGACAGTGCCATGCAGCGTTGCCCGGCTGCACCGAAGGCGGCACCGGCGATGGCGTTGAGGGTCTGCTCCTTGTTGGCGTCGGGCAGCACGATGGCGTGGTTCTTCGCGCCCATCATGCACTGCACGCGCTTGCCGGCCTGGGAGGCTCGGTTGTAGACGTGGGTGCCTACGCGGGTCGAGCCGACGAAGGAGACGGCCTTGATGTCCGGGTGGTCGCAGATCGCGTTCACCACGTCCGGGCCACCATGGATCACGTTGAGCACCCCGGGCGGCACGCCGGCCTCATGGGCCAGCTCGACCAGGCGCATGGTCACCATCGGGTCCTGCTCGGAGGGCTTGAGGACGAAGGTGTTGCCGGTGGCGATCGCCATCGGGAACATCCACAGCGGAATCATCGCCGGGAAGTTGAAGGGAGTGATGCCGGCGCAAACGCCGATGGGCTGCAGGATGGTAAAGGTATCCACGCCGCCGGCCACGTTGTTGGCCAGCTCGCCCAGCTGCAGGTTGCCGATGCCGGCCGCATGCTCGACCACTTCCAGGCCGCGGAATACGTCGCCTTCGGCGTCCGGCAGGGTCTTGCCCTGTTCGGCGGTGAGGATCGCCGCCAGTTCTTTCATGTTCTCGCGGATCAGCTGCTGGTACTTGAGGAAGATGCGCGCGCGGGTGCCGATGGGCGTCTTCTTCCAGGTCTTGAACGCGGCCTTGGCGCTGGCCACGGCGCGGTCGACTTCCTCGGCGGTGGCGAAGGGCACACGGGCGAGGACTTCCTGGGTGGCGGGGTTGATCACATCGCGCCATTCAGAGGTGGTGGACTCGACGGGCTTGCCGTCGAGGAAGAGTTTGACGGTAGGGACGGCAGTTGCGGTCATCGGGATTCTCCCAGCCTGTGGCTTTCTTGTTGTCTGAACCGATCCTAACAGTGCATTTTTGATGTTCTCAATGCGGTGATGTGCAAGTATGGTCTGCGTTTTTGCACAACTGCCGCAGAGTGGGGCGATCATGGATTGGGATAACCTGCGTTTCTTCCTCGAACTCTCCCGTGCCGGCAAGCTCACTGTCGCCGCCCGGCGCCTGGGCGTGGACCACACCACGGTTGCCCGCCGCCTGCAGGCGCTGGAGAAGAGTATTGGCGCGCAACTGTTGGTGCGCGAGCCGGGTGGCTACCGGCTGACCGAGGCCGGCCACGGCCTGCTGCCTCAAGCCGAGGCGATGGAAAGCGCCTGCAAGGTGATCGAGAAGCGCCTGGCGGGGGCGGAGGACAATCTCTCCGGCAAGGTGCGCATCGGCGCTACCGAGGGCTACGGTTCGACCCTGCTGACCTCGCAACTGGTGGAGCTGAACCGGCGCCACCCGCACCTGGGCGTGGACCTGCTGGCGGTGCCGCGCGCGTTGCAGCTGTCGCGCCACGAGGCGGACATCGTGATCACCCTGGAGCGGCCAGGGCGCGGCCCGTACCTGATCACCCGGCTGACCGACTACGTGTTGCGGCTCTACGCCTCGAAGGACTACCTGGCCGAGCGCGGGCCGATCCGCAACCGCGACGACCTGCGCGAGCACGCGCTGGTGGGCTACGTCGACGACCTGTTGTACAGCAAGGAGCTGCAATACCTCGACGAAATCGGCCGGCCGCTGCACATGGCGCTGCGCTGCACCAGCATCCTGGCCCAGCAGCGGGCGGTGGCGGAGGGCGCGGGACTGGCGATTCTGCCGGCCTTCTCGGCGAGCGAAGATCCGTCGCTGCAGCCCGTGCTGGCGGGGGAGATCGAGTTCGTGCGGACCTTCTGGATGCTGATGCCCACCGAGCTCAAGGACATCGCGCGGATGCGCACTACCTGGGATTTCCTGCGGGAGAAGGCGGAGGGGAGCCAGGATGCGCTGATGGGAAGGGGCACCCTGTAAAGGCGTGACCCTCAAAGAAAAAGGGCGGCCCATTGGCCGCCCTTTTTGCGTTACGCCAGACCGACGTAAAGGTTCTGCACGTCGTCGTTGCCATCCAGCGCATCGAGGAAGGCTTCGACTTCTTCCAGTTCGGCGCCGGACAGGCTGACCGGGTTTTTGGCCTTGTAGCCCAGCTTGGCCGAGGCGACGGTGAAACCGTGCTCCGGCAAGGCGCGGCACACGGCGTCCAGGTCGGTGGAGTCGGTGAGGAACAGGGTGTCACCATCTTCCTCGCCCGGCTCGAAGTCCTGGGCGCCGGCTTCGATGGCGGCCAGTTCCGGGTCGGCGTCGGCGCTGGCCGGGGTGGCCTCGACCATGCCCAGGTAATCGAAGTCCCAGGCCACCGAGCCGGAAGCACCCAGCTGGCCCTTGCGGAACAGCACGCGGATTTCCGCGACGGTGCGGTTCACGTTGTCGGTCAGGCACTCGACGATCACTGGCACGCGGTGCGGTGCGAAGCCTTCGTAGACCACGCGCTCGAAGCTGGCGCCGCCGTCCAGCAGGCCGGCGCCTTTCTTGATGGCGCGCTCCAGGGTGTCGCGGGGCATCGAGGCCTTCTTGGCCTGCTCGACGACCAGGCGCAGTTTCGGGTTCATGTCCGGATCGGCGCCGTTACGCGCGGCGATCATGATTTCCTTGGACAGTTTGCCGAAGATGCGGCCCTTGGCGTTGGCTGCGGCTTCTTTATGTTTGGCTTTCCACTGAGCGCCCATAGTGATCTCTAGCTGGCGGTGACTGATAGGCGGCAAGTCTAAGGGCTGGCGCGGCCGCTGGCGATATCCGACAGACCGATGAGAGGGTTTTCGCAGGGCGTACAACCGTTCGCGGTTGTACGCCGATACGCCCTACGGGGCAGCCGTGTCCTGCTGGGAGAGAAACGCGTAAAGCCGCTCATCCAGCGAATGCGCGACGTTGAAGCGCATCCACGGCACGCTGCGCCCGTCCGGCATGAACAGCTGTCCGGGGAACAGCAGGATCTTCGCCTCCTTGGCCCGCCCGGCGAGCAGGGTGGCATCGTCCACCGCGCGATGCCGGGCCCAGAGGAATAGCCCGGCGCGGGGCTCGTGGAAGATTTCCAGGCCCGCCGTCTCCAGCCGCCGCGCGACGCTGTCGTGGGCCTCGCTGAGCTGGTCGCGCAGCTGCTTCACATGCTTGCGGTGCCGGCCTTGCAGAAGGATGTCCAACGCCAGTGTCTCGGTGAGTTCCGAGCTGGTCAGGCCGCTGACCATCTTCAGCGGCACCAGCTCCTCGATCAGTTCCGGGTGGGCGGCGATGAAGCCGGTGCGCAACGCAGGGGCGATGACTTTCGACAGGCTGCCGATGTAGATCACCCGCGCCAGCTGGTCGAGGTTGGCCAGCAGCATTTGCCCGGCGGGATCGAGCTCGGCGTAGATATCGTTCTCGACGATGAGGAAATCGTACTTCTCCGCCAATTGCAGCAGGCGGTGGCTGGCCGCCAGGGAAAGGCTGCCGCCGGTGGGGCTCTGCAGCCGCGCCTGGGTGAAATAGACCTTGGGCCGGTGCTCGCGGGCCAGTTGCTCCAGGCGGTCCAGGTCCAGGCCGTCGGCGCTGCGCGGCACGCCCAGCAGCTGCGCGCCTTGCAGGCGCAGGTTGAGGAACAGGTTGTGGTAACCGGGCTCGTCCACCAGCACCGGGTCGCCGCGCTGCACCAGGTAGCGCACGGTCAGGTCCAGCGCCTGGCTGGCGCCGGCGGTGAGCAGGATCTGCTCGGGGCTTGCGGCCACGCCGGCATCGGCCAGGCGGTCGGCCAGCTTGCCGCGCAGCTTCGGGTTGCCCTTGCTGTGGCCGTAGTTGCCAAACTGCGTGGGCTCTTCCCGCGCCAGGCTGCGCAGCCCGCGCAGCAGGCCTTCGCCATCGAGCCAGTGCTCGGGCAGCAGGCCGACGCCGGGGCGCAGCTCCATGCCCAGCGGCTGGAACACCTTGTGCAGCAGCAGGTGGGCGTCGAAGTCGAACTCCGGCGGCGCCTCGCTGCCGGCGCTTTCCTCGGCCACCTGGCCGCGCACGAAGAAGCCGGCATTGGGCACCGCATTCAGGCAGCCGCGCGCCACCAGCCGGTCATAGGCCTCGACCACGGTGAAGTGGCTGACGCCGTTGGCCTGGGCGAACTTGCGGATCGAGGGCAGCTTGGCGCCGGGACGCAGGCGCTGCTCGTCGATGGCCTGGGCGATACCGTCGACGATCTGGGTGACCAGGGGAATGTCCGAGGTGGGATCGAGCAACAGCATCCGAAGGTCCGAGAGTAGGAGGAGAGATTCTGTACAGGTCGTTCGACCATAACAGCACTGCAGGCGGTCCATTGCTCCTGTGCATGGTGCGCCGTGGCGCTGGCCAGCACTATCGACGGCGTGATGCGGCGGTACGCCGCACCGGCCTGATAACAAGGAATCGCCATGCGTGACACAGCTTACAACATCGATCCGTCCAGTATTTCCGCTGAAGAGTGGCAGGCGCGTTGCGACCTCGCCGCGCTGTACCGGCTGATCGCGCACTTCCGCTGGACCGACCACATCGACACCCACATCTCCGCGCGGGTGCCGGGCGAGCCGGGGCACTACCTGATCAACCGCTACGGCGTGCTGTTCCACGAAATGCGCGCTTCCGACCTGGTGAAGGTCGACCACGCCGGTGACGTCATCGATCCGCGCTTCGGCCCCAGCAGCGTCAACCGTGCCGGCTTCAACATCCATTCCGCCGTGCACGCCGCCCGCGAAGACGTGGCCTGCGTGATCCACACCCACACCGCCGCCGGCATCGCCGTGTCCGCCCAGGAAGACGGCCTGCTGCCGATCAGCCAGCATGCTCTGAAGTTCTACAACCGCCTGGGTTACCACGACTACGAAGGCATCGCCCTGGACCCGGACGAGCGCTCCCGCCTGGTGCGCGACCTGGGGGGCCACATGGCGATGATCCTGCGCAACCACGGCCTGCTGGCCACCGGGCGCTGCATCGCCGAAGCCTTCAACCAGATCTACTTCCTCGAACGCGCCTGCCAGGCGCAGATCCAGGCCCTGGCCGGCGGCCGCCAGCTGCGCTACCCGCCGCAGGCGGTGTGCGAGCGCGTCGCCGTGCAGGAAGAGGAAGCGCTGGCCGACGGCCTGCACCTGCTGGCCTGGGAATCGGCATTGCGCCTGATCGAGGACGGTGAGGCCGTCTATCGCACCTGACCCCTGATACCGTGCCCCGGCCCGAAGAGGCCGGGCGCCTGCGTGCTTTAACCATCTGCCAACAACAAAGCCAAGAGGTGGAAATGAAGAACCCGATTCTGGGAGCCCTGCTCATGGGCTTGGCGTCCGGCGCCATGGCCGCGGACCTGACCGTGATCTCCTTCGGCGGCACCAGCAAGGACGTGCAGACCGAAGCCTTCTACAAACCCTTCGAGAAGGTCGAGGGGATGAAGGTGATCGCCGGCGAGTACAACGGCGAGATGGGCAAGATCAAGGCCATGGTCGACACCGGCAGCGTCAACTGGGACGTGGTGCAGGTTGAGGGCCCGGAGCTGCTGCGCGGCTGCGACGAAGGCCTGTTCGAGCCGCTCGATCCGGCGATGCTGGGGAAGACCGCGGACTACGTGCCGGGCACCGTTTCCGACTGCGGCGCCGGCCTGCTGGTGTGGTCGATGGCCATGGCCTACGACGCCAAGCGCCTGCCCAACGGCCCGACCGGCTGGACGGATTTCTGGGACACGCAGAAATTCCCCGGCAAGCGCTCGCTGCGCAAGGGCGCCAAGTACACCCTGGAAATCGCCCTGCTGGCCGATGGGGTGAAGAAGGAAGACCTGTACAAGGTGCTGGCGACGAAGGAGGGCGTGGACCGCGCGTTCAGGAAGCTCGACCAGATCAAGCCGTCGATCCAGTGGTGGGAGTCCGGCGCGCAGCCGATGCAATTCCTCGCCAGCGGTGACGTGGTGATGAGCACCGCCTACAACGGCCGCGTGTTTGCCGCCCAGGAGGAGGGCGCGCCGATGAAGGTGGTGTGGAATGGCAGCCTGTACGCCATCGACTCCTGGGCGATTCCCAAGGGCAGCCCGAACAAGAAGGCGGCCGAGGATTTCATCGCCTTCTCGCTCAAGCCCGAGCAGCAGAAGATCCACACCGTGAAGCTGGGCTATGGCTCGGTCAACCTGGGTACCACCGCGTTGCTTGACCCTGCCCTGGTGGAGCGCCTGAACACCGCTCCGGCGAACCTGGAGCAGGCGGTGCCGGTGAACTTCGCGTTCTGGGTGGATCACGGGGAGGATCTGGAGCAGCGGTTCAATGCGTGGGCGGCGAAGGGCTGATCCGAGAGGGCGCAGTTCGCTCCTGCGGGGATCGTGTTCCCCTGTAGGAGCAACTGTCTTGTCCCGGATAAATCCGTGCCTGTGCTTTTCCCCTCACCCCAGCCCTCTCCCTCAGGGAGAGGGGGCAGATCGTGCCAACTGACGCCAACGTTTCATCCTGCACCGAACGGTCCCCTCTCCCCTTGGGAGAGGGTTAGGGTGAGGGCAGACCCTCGCGCAGAACTTCATGTAGGAGCGGGTCATGCCCGCGAACAGCCCGGCGGCTAAACCCGCCGCCACACACTCGCCAACCACGGCTGCTGCTCCCGCGGCAGCCCCGCCGGCCGGTAGTAGTGCTCCAGCTCCGCAAAACCTGCCGCCTCCAGCAGTTGCTTCCAGTTCTCCCAATCATGATAGGAACCGTAGCGCGGGCCGTTCCAGCCCTCGGCGTTCTCGCCGCGCGGGTTGGAGGCGAACAACACGCCGCCCGGCTTGAGCGCGGCGTGCAGTTGGCCGAGCACGCGCGGCAGCTCCTGGCGCGGCACATGGAACAGGCTGGCATTGGCGTAGATGCCATCGAAGCGCTCGGCGGGCAGGTCGAGGACGAGGAAGTCCTGCTGCCAGACCTCGCAGCCGCTGGCCTGGTGGGCCATGGCGACGAAGTTCGGGCAGCCGTCGAGCCCGACCGGCTGGTGCCCCATGGAGCGGAATACGCACAGGTCGCGGCCGGGGCCGCAGCCGAAGTCGAGCAGGGCGAAGGGCGGTTCGGCCTGGATATTGCGCAGCAGGGCGGCGATGTTCTGGCTGACATCGTGCTCCCAGGTGCCTTCGCGGAAGGCATCGGCGGTGGCCTGGTAGTGCTCCAGGGTCAGCCGGGAAATATCGCGCAGGGTCTGGTCGTCGAGGCTCATGGCGGGCGTCGGGTGATTCATCGGAGCAGTCATCTTAACGCGACTTTGAAAGTCAGCCGCGGCAAACGGCGACGAAGGCGCGGGCCTAGACTGCTGACTCGACCGACTGGAGTACAAGCATGACCGCTCCCGCACGACAGATCGCCGAACTGGACTGGCCGGCCCTGGCCGCGCAACTCGACGCCAACGGCCAGGCGCTGATTCCCGGCCTGCTCGGCACGGCCCAATGCGAGGCATTGCGTGCCCTCTACGAGCAGGACAAAGCGTTCCGCAGCCGCGTGGTGATGGCCCGGCACAATTTCGGCCAGGGCGAGTACCGTTACTTCGCCTATCCCTTGCCTGAGCGGGTGCAGGCGCTTCGCGAGGCCTTCTACCCGCCGCTGCGGAGCATCGCCAATACCTGGCACGAACGCATGGAAACCGGGATCAGCTATCCGGAAACACACGCCGAATTCCTCGCCCGGTGCCACGCGGCCGGCCAGTTGCGCCCGACGCCCTTGCTGCTGCGTTACGGCACCGGTGACTACAACTGCCTGCACCAGGATCTCTACGGCGAACTGGCCTTCCCGTTGCAGGTGGCGATCCTGCTGTCCCGGCCCGGCCCGGCGAGGAGTTCGAGGGGGGCGAGTTCGTCCTCACCGAACAGCGCCCGCGCATGCAGTCGCGGGTGGAGGTGGTGCCGCTGCGGCAGGGCGATGCCGTGGTGTTCGCCGTGGCCCAGCGGCCGGTGCGCGGCGTGCGTGGCTACCACCGGGTGAACCTGCGCCACGGCGTCAGCCGCCTGCACAGCGGCGAGCGCTACACCCTTGGGGTGATCTTCCACGACGCGCTCTGAGCGTTATCCTCGGCGTTTCCATGGAGTCCGGAACATGCCCATGCAGTACGAGGTCATCCAACCCCACCGCAGCGAGTATCCCGAGCCGATCACCTTCGCCAAAGGCGCCGCACTGGCGGTAGGCGAGCGCTATGAAGGAGAGGCGGTCTGGCAGGACTGGTACTTCTGTTCGACGGCCGGGCAGAAGGATGGCTGGGTGCCGGCGCAGGTCTTCCGCTTGACGGCTCCGGGCGCTGGAGTCGCGACGGAGGATTACACCGCTCGCGAACTCGATGTCGAGCTCGGTGAGCGGCTGGAGGGCGGCCGGGAACTGGGCGGCTGGCGCTGGTGCAGCCGGGCCGGCGGCGAGTCGGGCTGGGTGCCGCTGGCCTGCCTGCGCGAAACCGGCCTCAGTCGATGCGACCGAGCTTGATGGTCAGCGGCCAGCTCACGGCACGCTCCGGCGTGTCGCCCCAGGCCTGGGCGAACCGCTCGCGCAACGGCGCCACCGGGTCCAGCCCGGTCGCGGCGCGGTAGCTGGCGATGGCGGACCAGCTGTCGAAGTAACCCAGCAGGCGCGACAGGTCCCAGGTCGCTTCCAGGGCAAAGGCCGGGGAAGGCACCCGCTCGAAGGGGAAGGCGATGGTTTCGTAGCCGCTCTCCACGTGCTTGCGCTCGGGCGCCCAGTAGGGGCCGACGACATCGTGGTAGAGGTGGCGCACCAGGGCATCGAGTTCCGGGGTGATGTTCAGCAGGTTGTAGGAGACCACCGCCAGCAGCGCACCGGGCCGGGAGACGCGGCGCACTTCCTCGTAGAAGCGCGGCACGTCGAACCAGTGCAGGGCCTGGGCGACCAGGGTGAGGTCGACGCTGGCCGGCTCCAGCGAGGTGTGCTCCGCCGGTTCGCAGCGGTAGTCGACGTTGGGCAGGCGCGGTGCCTTGTCCAGTTGCGCGGCGTTGATGTCGGTGGCGACGACCGAGCCGAAGTGCTGCGCCAGGTCCAGGGTGGCCTGGCCCGAGCCGCAACCGCAGTCCCAGGCGCGCGCCTTGCCGGGCGCGGCCTGGGCCAGCCAGGCGAAGAAGGCCGGGTCGTAGGTCGGGCGGTTGGCGCGGTAGGCGTCGGACTGGGCGGTGAACAGCGAGCGCGTGTCGGTGCTCTTGTCGATCGGCATGGCGGACCTCGGCGCGGTGGGCGGGGCTCCATCTTGCTCCCCCATCCGCACCGAGGCCAGTACGACTCAGGTCTTGTAGCGGCGCCCGGCATACTGTTTCAGCCAGGCCACCAGGCCACGCTGGGGTGCCGCCACGGGTTGCTCCACCAGCAGGGCGGCGCTGGCCTTCTGGCGGAAATCGAGCAGCCGGGTCATGGCTTCGGCGATCTCCTGGCGCGCTTCCAGGCAGGGCGCCAGCACGGCCTTGTCGAGGCGATAGACCGCGCCATCGCTCAAGGCGGTGAACTGCACCTGCCAGGCGGAGCCGGTGAGCACGCCAGCTTCGCCGATCACCTCGCCCGGCCCCATGCGGCCGGCTTCGAGGGTTTGCCCGCCGTGGGGCAGGGTCACGCTGACCACCCCGGTGTCGATGATCAGCAATTGGTCGCTGACGTCGCCGGCCGCCAGCAGCACCTCGCCGGACTTGAAGGGGCGGCGCTGCATGGTGGCCGCCAGCTCGTCGCGTTCGGCGTCGGCCAGGGCATCGAACAGGCCGGAGCGCACCAGCAGCGCGCGGGCGCGGGAGGCGTGCTCGCGGGTGGGAATATCGACTTCGCTGAGCAGCTCGATGCCGGCCGCCTGCAGATGACGGAAGGCCAGGTCGTAGAGCTGGTTGCGCGCCTCGCGCTTCTCGCCCATGGCGGCGACGAAGCCGTTGAGTTCGTATTCCACGCCATCGGGGTCGGACTTGCGCACGCTCACCGTCGGCGCCGGGTTGGCCAGCAGCGTGCGGCAACCGCCCAGGGCGCGCTCCAGCGCTTCGATGGCCTTGCGCGGGCGCACCCGTGGGCTGAGGGTCAGGCTCAGGCTCAATCCGCAGAGGTTCGCCGGCCGGCTGAGGTTGAGCAGCTTGGCCTTGGCCGCCAGGGAATTGGGCACCACCGCCAGCGTGCCCTGGGCGGTCTGCAGGTAGGTGGAGCGCCAGTCGATCTCGGTGACCTTGCCTTCGATGCCGTCGATGGAGATCCAGTCGTCCAGCTGGTACGGCTTGGTGGTGTTGAGCACGATGCCGGAGAAGACGTCGCTCAGCGTGCTCTGCAAGGCCAGGCCGAGGACGATGGCGACCACCCCGGAGGTGGCCAGCAGCCCCTTCACCGGCAGTTCCAGCACATAGCCGGCGGCGGCGATGCTGGCGATGAGGAAGATCAGAGCGCCGACCACATCCTGCAGCAGCCGCCCGGCATGGCCGACGCGTTGCACCAGGAGGAAGCCGAGCACCACGGTCAGGCAGCGCGCCGCGAACAGCCACCAGATGATCTGCACGCCGGTGGCGACCATGTGGCTGGGCAGGTCATCGGGCCAGGGCGCGGCGCCCAGCGGGTTCATTCCGGCGTTGAACAGCAGCAGGCTGAACAGCAGGAAGCAGAGCACGCGCGCGGTCAGGCGCCAGTGCGGATGGGCCATGCCGAGCAGGCGCCAGAGCAGCAGGTCGATCAACAGCAGCGCCGGGGCGGCGAACAGGGGGTGTTGGCTGAGCAGGGCAGGCATCGCGCCTCTCCGTGGGACGATGCGCAAAAGATGGCACAGAAAAACGCTTCTGGCAGCCGCCTCAACCGGCGTTAACCGGCATTCGGTCGATGCGTCAGCTCCGCCCAGTCAGGCACTTCGATCTCGCCGGCGATCCACGGCGAGGGGCTGTTGTCGTCGAACAGCACCAGTGTCTCGCCGTACTCGGGCGTTTCGCCTTCGGGTTTGTCGAGATTATCCATCAGGCGGTCGAAGCACTCGCTGTGGGTCACCAGCACCAGGTTGCGATGGGCGGCCTTGTGCTGGCGGATCTGTCCCAGCAGGTCTTCGTTCTTGCAGGTGAAGAGCCAGTCCTGGCGGGGGACGGTGTGCTCGAACATCAGGTCCGCCGTCTGCGCGGTGCGGGTCAGCGGGCTGCTGTAGATGTCGGTGGCCGCCAGGCCGTAGCGGGCGATGGACTGGCCCAGGCCTCTGGCCAGCTCCGCGGCGCGCAGGGTGATGCCGTCGGCGGCGCCCAGGCAGGGTGCGCTGGAGCGGTCGCAGCGTTCCAGGTGGCGGATCAGCAGGATCACCCGGCCCTGCGTCCAGCGTTGCTCGAAGGCGCTGCCGCTGGGGTTGTCCAGCGACTCGGGGAGGACCGAACGCCAGGCGCACAGCGCCAGGGTGATGCCGGTCAGCAGCAGAAGGGCCAGGTACGGGGTTCTGGCGATGGATCGTACGGCGTGCGTGGGGGTCACAGCGATCCCTGGTCAGAGTGCGAATGGGCTCATGTTGACCGGTTGGAGTGACAAACGTGCTACGGAGTCGATGAATCGAAGGTTTTCTAGCGCTCGGACTCCACCACGCTGACCGTGGCCGTGGTCCCTGCGCGCAGTCGGTCGCGCCCGGCGTAGGCAGGGTCGATGGCGATGCGCACCGGGATGCGTTGGGCCAGCTTGACCCAGGTGTAGGTCGGGTTGATGTTGGCCAGCAGGCGGCTGCCGGGCAGGTTCTCGCGGTCGGTGATGGCAAACGCGATGCTTTGCACGGTGCCGTCGAAGCGCTCCCCGCTCATCAGCTCGATGCGGACCCGGTCGCCTTCGTGGATGCGCGGCAGCTTGGTTTCCTCGAAGTAGCCGCTGACGTGGAAGGAGTCGCTGTCCACTATCGCGACCAGCGCTGCGCCGGCGGTGGCGTAGTCGCCAGCGCGGGTCAGCAGGTTGGTCACGTAGCCGTTCACCGGCGCCAGCACGCGGGTGCGTTCCAGGTCCAGGCGGCTCTGACGCAACGTCGCTTCGGCGAGGCTGACGTTGGCCTGCGCCAGGCCCAGGTTGGCCTGTTCGCGCAGCAGCTGGGCCTCGGCCACGGCGACGTCGGTGCTGGCCTTTTCCCATTCCTCGTTGGAGATCGCCGAGCGTGCCTTCAGCTCCCGCCGGCGGACTTCCTCGCTCTGGCGCTGACGCAGCAGCGCCTGGTTGGCGACGATGGACGCCTGCGACTGGCCCAGCGCCGCCCGCGCCACTTCCACCGCGCGCTCGGCATGCTGCACCGCCAGTTCGTAGCGGGCGGGGTCGATCTGCAGCAGCAGGTCGCCCTTGTTCACGCGCTGGTTGTCCTGCACGCGCAGATCGACGATGCGCCCGGTGACGTCCGCCGACAGCGACACCACGTCGGCCCGCACGCGGGCGTCGCGGGTCCAGGGCGCGCGGGTGTAGTAGACCCAGGCGTAGCTGCCCAGCACCAGGGCGAGCGCCACCACGGCGAGAGTGATCAGCGGCGGGATCGCCTTGCGGACGTCGAGCATGTCAGTGCAAAGCCCCCATGAGCAGAATCAGGCTGGCGCAGATGCAGGTGTAGAGCGCGCCCTCGAACAGCGCCTCATGCCAGACCAGACGCAGCACACCGAGGCGGCGCAGCGCCCAGTCCAGCAGCAGGAAGATCGGCAGGGCGAGGATCAGCGCCTGGGCCAGCGGCGGCAGGTAGACGCCGCCCAGTTCGATATCAACGGGCATGGAGCGGCTGTTCCCCGTGGTCGTCGTGGAAGCGCGCGGCTTCGCTGTAGAGGTCGCGGAAGCGCTCCAGCAGGGCGGCGGCCACCAGCAGCGCCACGCCGCTGACGAACAGCGGGCGCATGGCCTCGCCGCCGGAGTGGGTGTCCTGGCCTTGCAGCTCGTCCAGCTCCGCGCCCAGCTCGCGCATGGCCTGCAAGACTCGTTGCAGGGGCGCCGCGGGGGGCTGGTCGAGGCAGGCGGCGAGTTCGTCGAGCACCAGAGACAGGCGTTCGCGCAGCGCCTCCGGCAAGCCGTCGGGGTTGAGGCTCTCGCGCCTCAACTGGTGCAGCACCACGCCCAGGGTCATGCTCGCCAGGCTGCACTGGAAACGCTCGCCGGACTGGCTGTCGCGGGCCGCCGGCAGCAGCCCGAGCATGATCGCCAGGCGGTCGACCATGCGGCTCTCGAACAGGAAGCGGCGCGCCTCGCTGGGCTTGGACAGCAGCACCGCGCGCACCTCGGCGCGGGTGCGCCGCGACTGGCGGCGCAGGCGCGCGTCGGCGTCGAACGGGAACACCCAGGCGTACACCAGCAGCGCCAGCACGCCGGCGCAGACGTAGCCGCCGGCGAACTCGAACCATTGCAACGAGGTGTTGATCCAGGCGCCCTGGTTCTGCGGGCCCACCAGCAGGAAGGTGGAGAGCCCCAGGCCGATGCCGATCCCGGCGGTCTGCGGATTGGCCAGGCCGACGGCGATCACGTAGAGCAGCGGGGTGAGGAACAGCGCGAGCATCTCGAAGTCGCCGACGCTGGGCAGCAGCACGAACTGCAGCAGCGCTGACGCCACCAGCGCCAGGGCCAGCCCGCGCAGGTACGCCTGGCTGGCCAGCAGCGGGCGCGGGAAGGTCGCCAGCATGGAGCAGAGGATGCCCACCAGGATCATCCCGGCGCGGGCGCCGTCCCAGGCGGTCTCCACCCAGATCCAGCCGGCGCAGCACAGGGCGATGAAGGCGCGGCTGGCATTCATCGCCGCGAGGTGGAAGTCCAGGTGCAGGGAATGGGCCTGGCCCCGGTGGGAGATGCGGTTACCCGGCCGTCCGTCCTGGATCGCGTCGCTCAGTTCGATCATCTCGTCCAGCTGCTGCATCAGCCGCGCCTGCTCGATGCGCAGCGCCCAGGCCAGGGAACGCAGCGAGGTCGGCAGGCCGTCGGCCAGTTCCTCGGCCTGGCGCGCGGCGGCGTCGAAGCGCTGGCGCAGGCGGGTGATGCGCTTGCGCACCGGGGCGGGCAGGGCGCGGCCGTATTCGGCCAGCTCCTCCAGGCAGGCCAGCTCGTCCTCGCGCAGACGCTGCACGGACTGCGGGAGCGGCCCGGTGAGGCGGGCCTCGATCAGCTTGCGCTGGCGGCGCAGGATGGCCAGCCGAGAGGTCATCAGCACCAGCTGGTTGGCCAGCAGCTGCACCAGTTCGTCGGCGCCGCGCAGGCGCGGCGCATCGAAGTACAGGTGGCGGCGCAGCATCTCCAGCGCGGAGATTTCGCCCAGCAACTGGATCTGCCGCTGCTGGAAATCCTCCTCGGCTTCCTCGCCACGGATCACTGCCGCAGCGTGCACGGCGATCAGCCGGATCAACTGGTCGACCTTGGCGAAATAGCCCCGCGCCACGCTCTGCGGTCGGGCGAAGAACAGGCTGACCAGGGTCACACAGGCCACCCCGAGCAGGGTCTCGGTGACCCGGGTGATGGCCAGGGTGTAGGTGGAGTCCGGGGCGGGCTGGGCGAGCAGCGCGACGATCACCGCGGTGAAACCACTGAGGACGAAAGCGTGGGAGTGGGTAAAGCGCAGCAGGGTGCCGCCGGCGGTGCAGAGCGCCAGCCAGGCCGCCAGGGTGACGACGAAGGGCAGCGGCGCCTGCGGGAACAGCGCCATGATCGCCACCGCGACGAAGGCGCCGATGGTGGTGCCGATCACCTGGGAGAAACTTTTCTGCAAGGTCATGCCGGCCAGCGGGGTGCTGATGATCACCACCGTCATGGTCGCCCACTTGGGCTGCTCCAGGTCCAGCAGGAAGGCCAGGTACAGGGTCAGGAGCCCGGCCAGCACGGTGCGCAGGGCGAACAGCAGGGTGTCCCTGCCCGGATGAATGACAGCGCGCAGATACAACAGCAGCGATGGCATGCCGGCCCCCCGTGTCGACGCGACGAAAACCCCGGCGCAGGGCCGGGGCTGGTCAAAACAGTGTGGTCGAGGATTGCCGAGGTTGCGGGATTTCTTCGTGCTTCAGCCGGTGTTGTCCTGCGACTGCGCCAGGCGCTCCTGGATGAAGTCGAGGAAGCACTGGATGCGCAGGGCCAGCTGCGAGTTGCGGTAGTACACCGCGTGGATCGGCTGGCGGCGTTCGCTGGTCAGCTCCGGCAGCACGCGCACCAGGCGCCCGGCGCGGATATCGGCGCCCGTCATGAAGCCCGCCAGGCAGGCGATGCCCTGGCCGCTCAGGGCCAGCTGGCGGAGGGTCTCGCCGCTGGAGGCGGAGAGCGCTGGAGAGATCGCCAGGGTGTCGCCGCCGGCATGGCGCAGCGGCCAGACGTTCAGCGCCTCGGGCTGGGTGAAGCCGAGCAGGGTGCGGCCCAGCAAGTCGTCCAGGTCGCCGGGCATGCCGTGGCGTTCCAGGTACTCCGGCGAGGCCAGCAGGTTCAGCCGGCTGCTGCCCAGGGGGCGAGCGTGCAGGCTGGAGTCGGCGAGCTGGCCGATGCGGATGGCAATGTCGGTGCTCTGTTCCAGCAGGTCGATGTTCAGGTCGTTGGTGTTGAGCTGCAGTTCGATGTCCGGGTAGCGCTCGCGGAAGGCGCCGATGTGCGGCACCACGGCGTGCAGCATGAAAGGCGAGGCGGCGTTGATCCGCAGGCGTCCGGCGGGGGATTGCTGGCGCAGGGCGAGGCGTTCCTCGAGGGCATCCATCTGTTCAAGGATGTGCCGCGCGTGTTCGAGGAAGAACTCGCCTTCCTCGGTGAGCTTCATCCGCCGCGTGGTGCGGTTGAGCAGGGTGGTGCCGAGCTTCTCCTCCAGCTTCGACAGCGCGCGGCTGACCGCAGACGGGGTCAGTCCCAGTTGCTCGGCGGCGGCGGTGATGGAGCCGCAGTCGATCACCGTGGCGAAGGTCTTGAGTTCGTCGGAGTGGGCTTTCATCAGCGGGCCTGTTGGGGAGCGGCGGGGTGCATTGTAGAGGGTTGGCTGACAGGAGCTGTTGCTTTTCTGTAGGAGCGAGGGGGACGCCTGGTTCTTGCTCGCGAACAAGCCGCCTGCGGCGATGCTCTTGCAGGCGCGGGGCCACGCGGAGTCTGCTCCCACGGAGGGATTTGCGCGCGGGCTGCCCTCACCCCAGCCCTGGCTGCGCGCCCCGCTCCTGAGGGAGAGGGGGCCGTCTGTGCCGGCTGACAGTGAGGTTTCCTCCTGCACCGAACAGTTCCCTCTCCCTCTGGGAGAGGGTCAGGGGGAGGGAGCTCTTAACAGCACCGCACGAAAATCAGAACGTCCCCGGATAAGCCCCGCCATCCAGCAACAGGTTCTGCCCGGTCAGGTAGCCCGCCTGCACGCTGCACAGGAAGGCGCAGAACGCGCCGAACTCCTCGGCGGTGCCGAAGCGCCCGGCGGGAATCGCTTTGCGCTCGGCGTCCACCAGTTCACTCTCGTCACGCCCGCTGAACTCGGCGGCCCGCTGGAGGCCGCTGCGCAGGCGATCGGTATCGAACGAGCCGGGCAGCAGGCCATTGATCGTCACGTTGCTGCCGGCCACCCGGGGCTGGCGGGCGAGGCCGGCGACGAAACCGGTGAGGCCGCTGCGCGCGCCGTTGGACAGGCCGAGCGTGTCGATCGGCGCTTTCACCGCCCCGGAGGTGATGTTGACGATGCGCCCGAAGCCGCGCTCGGCCATGCCGTCCACCGTGGCCTTGATCAGCTCGATGGGGGTGAGCATGTTCAGGTCCAGGGCGCGCAGCCAGTCCTCGCGCTCCCAGTCGCGGAAGTCGCCGGGCGGCGGGCCGCCGGCGTTGTTGACCAGGATGTCCACCTGCGGGCAGGCGGCCAGCAGCGCGGCGCGTACCTCCGGCGCGCTGATGTCGCCGGCCACTTCGCGCACTTGCACGCCCAGCTGGCGCAGTTCGGCGGCGGTGACGGCGAGGGTGTCGACGTCGCGGGCGTTGATCGCCAGGTTCACGCCCTCGCGGGCCAGCGCCTGGGCGCAGCCCTTGCCCAGCCCCTTGCTGGCGGCGCAGACCACAGCCCAGCGGCCCTTGATGCCTAGATCCATGATGTTCTCCTCAGGTAGATGGTTGACCCTGTAGGAGCGAGCTTGCTCGCGAACCGCATCGCAGCGGGGGTTGGTTCGCGAGCAAGCTCGCTCCTACGAAAAGCGCAGTTCAAAGCGACGCGATACCTATCGGTGGGGCGGTCAGACGTTGATCGCCGGCACGGGTAAACGAGTGATCCATTTACCGTTCCCCTCGCCAGACTTCAAGCGTCGCAGCGCCTCAGGCAGTTCGGCAAAGTCGAAGAACTGCTTCGCCGGTGCCTGCATGCGCCCTTCGGCAACGCTGCGCATCAGGCTCGCAGCCGCTTGGCGCAGTGCCTGCCAGTCCAGCGCGTCGCCGTGGGCATGGATGCTATTGAGCGCCACTTCATGTAGTGAAAGGGCCGTGCTGAAGGCTGGCAGCGGGGCATTCTCCTGGCGATCCTGGATGCACACCAGGTGTCCGTTGTAGCCCAGCAGCGGAGCGAGGCTGGCGGCATGGCTGCCGCTGACGGTGTCGAACACTGCGTGCAAGCGGCGCGGGCCAAGGGCTTCGTGCAGGCGTGCGGGCCATTGCGCGTCGTGGTAGTCGAGGACGCCGGCGATGCCCAATTGCAGCAGGTGCTCGCGGTGTTTCGGCGCCGCCGTCACCCACACGCGCAAGCCCCGCTGCACGGCCAGTTGCGCGAGCAGGTAGCCGACCGCGCCACCGGCGCCGGTCACCAATACGTCACGGTTGCCGCAGACCGGCAGCTTGTCCAGCGCCTGCCAGGCGGTCAGGCCGGGGCAGGGCAGGCTGGCGGCAGTGGCGTCGTCCAGGGCGTCCGGCACCGGGTACACCGCGTGGGCGCGCAGCAGGGCGTATTCGGCGAAGCTGCCGCCACGGGATAGCGCCTGGTGGTAGGCGACACGGGTGCCGACTCGCAGGTTCACCGCGCTGCCGACGGCGACGACCAGGCCAACGCCATCCACGCCGGGCACCTGGCCCTGCTGCCAGTCGTCGCGGCCCCAGTCGATCATCTTCCAGTCCACCGGGTTCAGCGCGATGGCGGTGTTGGCCACCAGCACCTCGTCCGGGCCGGGGACGGGCAGCGACAGGCGCGCCAGCTTCAGGCCGTCGAGGCTGGCGCCGGGCGTCCAGGTCCAGGCGGCATAGTCGTTGAGGGTGTAGTCGTTGAGATGGTCGGTTGCACTCATGAAAAATCCTTGGAAACGGGAAAGCCGCCCATGAGGGGCGGCTGATGGCGGGCGGTCGATCAGTGAGTGGGAACCGCGCCAGGGGTGGACGGTTCCATGGTTTGGCTTCGGTCCAGGCGACCGCTGAGGGCGGTCAGGCCGAAGGCGGCGAGGGTTACCGCGGCGGCGATCCATGGCGTATGGCCCAGGCCCAGGTGGCTCACCACCAGGCCGCCGGCCCAGGAGCCGCCGGCCACGCCGAGGTTGAAGGCGGCGATGTTGAAGCCGGCGGCCACGTCCACCGCTTCCGGCGCCACGCGCTCGGCCTGCTGCACCACGTACACCTGCAGGCCCGGCACGTTGCCGAAGGCCACGGCGCCCCAGGCCAGCACGGTGAGCACCACCAGCCACGGGTTGCCGGCGGTGAAGGTCAGCACCAGCAGCACCGCCGCCAGCAGGCCGAAGATGATCTTCAGCGCACTCACCGGCCCGCGCTTGTCGGCCAGGCGACCGCCCCAGATATTGCCGATGGCCACCGAGACACCGTAGGCCAGGAGTACCACGCCGACCATGTTCGCGCTGAACCCGGCCAGGTCCTGGAGGATGGGCGCGAGGAAGGTGAAGGCGATCAGCGAGCCGCCGTAGCCCACCGCCGTCATCGCGTAGACCAGCAGCAGGCGCGGTTGCAGCAGCACGCGGGCCTGGCGCAGCAGCGGCGCCGGCGGGGTGTGCTGGATGTTCTTCGGCACGAACAGCAGGCTGCCGAGCAGGGCGACCACGCCGAACGCGGCCACGACCAGGAAGGTCACGCGCCAGCCCAGGTGCTGGCCGATGAAGGTGCCCAGCGGGATGCCGGTGACGAAGGCCACGGTCATGCCGCTGAACATGGTGGCGATGGCGCTGGCGGCCTTGTCCTTGCTCACCAGGTTGGTGGCGATGATCGAGCCGACCGAGAAGAACACGCCGTGGGCGAGGCCGGTGAGGACGCGCGCGATGATCAGCGATTCGTAGCTGGGCGCCTGCCACGCCACCAGGTTGCCGACCGTGAACAGCGCCATCAGGCCGACCAGCAGCGCCTTGCGCGGGATGCGGCCGGTGAGGGCGGTGAGCAGCGGTGCGCCGATGGCCACGCTCAGGGCGTAGAGACTGACCAGCAGGCCTGCGGAGGGCAGGGTGACGCCCAGGTCGCCAGCGATGGTGGGAATCAGGCCGACGATGACGAACTCCGTCGTGCCGATGGCGAAGGCGCTCAGGGTCAGCGCCAGGAGTGCGAGGGGCATGGGGTGGGGCTCCGGATAATGGAATGCGATGGACGGCATTCTCCCGACTCGGTCCCTTGAGAAAAACGCGCTGAACGGCAAAGGATAGTTGATCTGTATTCACGAATTGATCGTCCGTCTAAGCTGGAGCGATCCATGACGAGGACTCAACCCTGCATTACACCGGCACCTGTCACTGCGGCGCGGTGGCCTTCGCCTTCGAGGCGGAACTGGATGAACGGGTGCGCTGCGACTGCTGGTTGTGCGCGAAACGCAATGCGCTGATGGCGACCGTGCCGAAGGGCCAGTTCCGTATCGCCCATGGTGAGGAGGCGTTGCGCCTGTACCGCTGGAACAGCGGGGTGGCGATGCATTATTTCTGCGGGACGTGCGGGATCTACGTCTATCACCAGCGGCGCAGCAATCCGGCGCTGCTCAGCGTGAATGGCTGCTGTATCGATGGATTCGATTCGGAGTCGCTGCCGGTGCGGCGGGTGGATGGCAGGAGTATGACGGTTGTCGCAGGGACAGGCCCGTAGGAGCGGACTTCGTCCGCGATTGTGTCGCACGAATCGTGGACATGGCTCCCTCCTGCAGTGGCAACGGCAATCCGGCGAAAACCAGCCGCCCACAAAAAAGCCCCGCACTGGGCGGGGCTTCTTCTTTATCTATCGAGCGACCGGGCTATCAGTTGCCAGCGGCAGCGGCGGCGGTCATGTCAGACACGCTCTCGCCACGGTGCTGGCTGAACTGCGGAGCCAGGGAGCCGACGATCATGCCGATGGCGCTGCAGATCAGGCCGACCAGTTGCGGCGGCCAGAAGTCGCCTTCCTGGTGGCCCAGCTCCAGCGACACCCAGCCGATCAGGCCGCAGGCGATGGCGGTCAGGGCGCCCTGGGTGGTGGCGCGCTTCCAGAACAGGCCGAAGAACAGCGGTACCACGGCGGCGACCAGGGTCACCTTGTAGGCGTTGCCGACCATCTCGTAGATGCTGGCGTTGGACAGCAGGGCGAACAGGCAGGTGGCGACGGTCATTGCCAGCACGCTGCAACGCATGGCCAGCAGGGCCTGGCGGTCAGTCATGTTGGGCAGGAAGTGCTTGACGATGTTCTCGGTCAGGGTCACCGACGGGGCCAGCAAGGCACCCGAGGCGGAGGACATGATGGCCGAGAGCAGGGCGCCGAAGAACATGATCTGGGCGAACAGCGGGGTACGCTCCATGATCAGGTGCGGCAGGATCTGCTGGGAGTCTTCGGCCAGCCAGTGCTTGACCATCTCCGGATCGATCATCTGCGCGGCGTAGATCAGGAAGATCGGCAGCATGCAGAAGGTCAGGTAGCAGCAGGCACCGGTCATGGTGGCGCGCGAGGCGATCTTCTCGGTCTTGGCCGACATCACGCGGGCATACACGTCCTGCTGCGGGATCGAGCCGAACATCATGGTCACCGCGGCGCCGAGGAAGGCGACGATGTCCTTGGCCGAGGTGCCGTGCAGGAAGGTGAACTTGCCTTCGCTGGCGGCGTGGCTGATCACGTTGACCGGGCCACCGGCCATGCCGCCGATCAGCCAGACCAGGTAGAACAGGCCGGCGACGATGATGATCATCTGCAGGAAGTCGGTCAGTGCCACGGACCACATACCGCCGAACAGGGTGTGCAGCAGGACGATCACGGTACCGATGATCATGCCCTGAACCGGGGTCAGGGCGCCGTCGGACAGCACGCTGAAGACCACGCCCAGCGCAGTGATCTGCGCGGCGACCCAGCCCATGTAGGAAATGATGATCACCAGGCTGGTGAAAATTTCCACGTGCTGGCCGAAGCGCTTGCGGAAGAAGTCACCGATGGTCAGCAGGTTCAGGCGGTAGAGCGGACGGGCGAAGATCATGCCCACCAGCATCAGGCAGCCGAACGAGCCGAACGGGTCTTCGATGATCCCGGCGAAGCCTTCTTCGAGGAAGGTGGCCGGAATGCCCAGCACGGCTTCGGAGCCGAACCAGGTGGCGAAGACCATGGTGACGACGAGGGGGAAGGACATGCTTCGGCCGGCAGCCGCGTAGTCCGAGGAATTGTGTACGCGGGTGGTAGCGTAGAAACCGACAGCTACGGTGATCAGCAGATACACCGCTACAAACCAGATCAGCATTTGTTCGTTCCGTTGGCTCGCCGCGAACCGGGCTGCCGGGGATGAGCCCGGGCAGAGGTGCCGCGACTGACAAGTTGTTTTTGTTGTGTTGCGCGGCAGCGGTTATCCGGTGCACCAGGCAGGGGGAGCCGGAGAAACGTAACCAGTTGCGTCAACGGGCCGCAGTCTGCCAAATCCGTCAAATATGTCAAACACTTGAATCGCTCATGAGTAAAAAAAATTACATCTCCGGACGGATGGTTCGCTTAAAGGATTGATTTGATTGGCTGCTAACGATTCTGGATGACCAGATAGTCGATTATTTTTTACGACACCTGTTTGATAAGCAGAACATCTTGCAAGGCGCTAGGCTCTTGGCTCTGGGAGTATTCGAAGGACGCTCATGCTCGACCACCTCGACCTCGCGCAACTGCTTTCCAGCTACGGCTATCTGGCGCTGTTCATCGGCTGCCTGATGGAGGGCGAGACCATGCTCCTTCTCGCGGGCCTCGCGGCGCACCAGGGGCTGATGGGCTTCGTGCCGGTGGTGTTCTGGGGGTGTGTGGGGGGCGCCTGCGGGGACCAGTTGCTCTATTGGGCCGGACGGCGCGCCGGGGTACGGGCGTTGCCCTGGCTGCAGCGGCGGGGGCTGGCGGTGGAGCGGGTCACCGGGCTGATCGAACGCCATCCGCTGCTGGCGATCTTTGCCGTGCGCTTCCTCTACGGCATGCGCCTGGCCGGGCCGCTGCTGATCGGCGCCAGCCGGGTAGCGCCGCTGCGCTTTTTGCTGATCAACCTGTTCGGTGCATTCAGCTGGGCGCTGCTGTTCGCCACTGCCGGCTACTGGGCCGGGCAGGTGCTGGAAAGCTGGCTCGGCGATCTGAAGCCCTACCGGCTGCCGATCCTGCTCGGCGTCGTGCTGCTGGGTGGCGGCTTCGAGTTCTGGCGGCGCCGGCGGAGCCGTCGGGCGCCGTCCCCCGCCGGTACGCCCAGGCAATGAGCCGCGCCGTGATGCAGAGCGGTTTGGATTCGCGCCCGCGGCGATTAGAATTGCCGCTCTTTCGTTCAAGGATGCAACCATGAGCCTCTACCAGCCCGGCATTCTCGCCACCCCGGTTCCCGCCCACGCCCGCCACCTGTTCTTCGACCTGACCTCGCTGCAGGAACTGCCGGCCGCCCTGGATCGCCTGGTGCAGTTCGCCGATGGCCAGTCGGCCGTCGTCGGTTTCGGTGAGTCGCTGGTGCGCGCGCTGGGTCGTGGCATCGAGGGGTTGCGCGAGTTCCCGGCGATCGCCGGAGTCGGCGTGGACAACCCATCCACCCCGCACGCCCTGTGGGTCTGGCTGCGCGGCGAGGAGCGCGGCGATCTGCTGCTGCGCACCCAGCAATTGCAGGCGCTGCTGGCGCCGGCGCTGGAACTGGCTGTGTTGACCGAAGCCTTCCGCCACGGTGACGGCCATGACCTGACCGGCTACGAGGACGGCACCGAGAACCCGCAGGACGACGACGCCGTCGCCGCCGCCATCGTCGACAACGGCGTGGGCGGCCTGGCCGGGGGCAGCTTCGCCGCCATCCAGCAGTGGCGCCACCAGTTGCAGGATTTTGCCGCGCTGCCTCAGGCCGAGCGCGACGACATCATGGGCCGCCGCCTGAGCGACAATGAGGAGCTGGACGATGCGCCGGAGTCTGCCCACGTCAAGCGCACCGCCCAGGAAAGCTTCGACCCCGAAGCCTTCATCGTGCGCCGTTCCATGCCCTGGACCCATGACCAGGATGCCGGCCTGATGTTCCTCGCCTTCGGTCGCACGCTCGACGCCTTCGAGGTGCAACTGCGCCGCATGAGCGGCCTGGAGGACGGCATCACCGACGCCCTGTACCGCTTCAGCCGCCCGCTGACCGGCGGCTACTACTGGTGCCCGCCGCGCAAGGATGGGGTGCTGGACCTGCGTGCGTTGATCGGCTGATTCGCGGTCCTGCCGAAAGCCCCGCCTTTGCGCGGGGCTTTTTTGTGGGCGCTGGCGCGCCGGTTCGCGAGCAAGCTCGCTCCTACAAGGGAATACCGGCGCGCTCTTCGTAGGAGCGAGCTTGCTCGCGAACCCGCACGGCACCGGCTGACCGGCTGCCACCAATGGCCCCCCGATCTTCCCCGGAATTGGCTGTTGGCCCTCACCCCCGCTGGGCGTAGCGTGGACTCATCTCCCCACTGCCCGAGGAACCCGCCATGCCCGCAGCCACTTCCCTGAAATTCCTGTTCGCAGGCCTCTCTCTGGCCCTGAGCCTGCCGGTCTTCGCCCAGGGCACCGGCGAAGAGAAGGTCACCGTCCAGCAGGAGCACAAGATGCCCGACGCGCCAGGCAAAAAGGGCTTGATGATCACCGTTTCCTACGCACCGGGACAGGCATCCGGCGCCCACGTGCACAGCGGCTCGGTGTTCGCCTACGTGCTCGAAGGCGCAGTGATCTCGCAGCTGGAAGGGCAGAAGCCGGTGACCTACCAGGCCGGCCAGTCCTGGTACGAGGCGCCCAGCACACCGCACCTGGTCTCGCGCAACGCCAGCAACCAGAAACCGGCCAAGCTGCTGGTGTGGATGCTGCTGGACGAGAAGGCCCCGGTGCTCACGCCGCTGAATAAGTGAGCGCACAAAAAAGAACCCCGCCGATTGGCGGGGTTCTTCGTCACGGCTTCAAGATCACTCCGCCGCGCCGGGCACCTTGCGCGGTGCCATGAAGAACATCCAGGCCAGTGCCAGGAAATACATGGTCG
Source organism: Pseudomonas sp. NY15181 (assembly GCF_048068055.1). Lineage (NCBI taxonomy): Bacteria > Pseudomonadati > Pseudomonadota > Gammaproteobacteria > Pseudomonadales > Pseudomonadaceae > Pseudomonas > Pseudomonas sp. NY15181. The sequence continues at coordinate 98,253 of NZ_JBLUPT010000009.1, forward strand.
GGATCAAGGTGAAGAGGATCGCGTAGTTGTTGTGGGTGACGGTGAGGATGTAGCCGACGATCTGGGTCATGAACATGCCGCCAATCGCCGCGCACATGCCGCCGAAGCCGAACACCGTGCTCATCATGTGCTTGGGCGTGTAGTCCATCACCAGGCTCCAGATGTTCGCCGTCCACGCCTGGTGCGCACCCACGCCCAGGGCGATGGCGGCCACGGCGATCCACAGGCCGCTGGCCTTGGCGGCGAAGATCACGCCGATGATGGCGCAGGCGCAGATGAACATCGACAGCAGGCGCGCATTGATGGCGTTCATGCCGCGGCCGATCAGCCAGGACGACAGGATGCCGCCACCGATGCTGCCGAAGTCCGCGGTCAGCCAGATCAGCATCAGCGGGATGCCCATCTGGGTGACGCTGATGCCCAGGCCGTACTGCTGATTGAGGAAGGGCGGCAGCCAGTAGAGGTAGAACCAGAACACCGGTGCGGTCAGCGAAAGGGCCAGGGCGAAGGCCCAGGTGCCGCGCATGCGCAGGATGGCGGAGAAGGGCACGCGCTCGGCCGGCGGCTCATCGGCTTCCTGGATGTAGTCCAGTTCGCTCTGCTTCACCGTGGGGTGCTCTTCGGGGTTGAAGTACTTCAGGCCCCACAGCACCACCCAGACGAAGCCCAGTGCGCTCATGCAGAGGAATGCCGCCTGCCAGCCCCAGGCCGCGAGGATCAGCGGCAGCAGGGCCGGGGTAAGCATGGCGCCGACGTTGGTGCCGGCGTTGAAGATGCCGGTGGCCATGGCGCGCTCGCCGGCCGGGAACCAGAGGCGGGTTGTCTTCACGCAGGCCGGGTAGTTGGCCGCCTCGGTCAGACCGAGGATGAAGCGGCAGACCATGAAGCCCGCCGCCGAGCTGGCCAGACCGTGGGCGCCAGTGGCGAAGCTCCACAGCAGCACGGCGAAGAAGAATGCGCGCTTCACGCCGATGCGGTCGATCAGCCGGCCCTGCAGCACGAAGCCGATGGCGTAGCCGACCTGGAACCAGAAGTTGATGTTGGCGTAGTCCATGGCCGTCCAGGCCATCTTCTCGGCGAGCAACGGCTGCATCACGCCCAGGGCGGCGCGGTCGATGTAGTTCAGGGTGGTGGCGAAGAACACCAGGGCGAGCATGCCCCAGCGCACCTTGCCGACGGCCATGGCGCCACGCACCTTGCCGAAGAAGGAGGAGCCGTGCGGCGCGACGGCGGCGAGGGGAGTGGAATGCGTATGAATCATGATCGGGGCCATCCGTTTCTAGGCTGGCGAGCAGCCTTGGGAATTATTGTTGTGTCGCAATCCGTGTGCATCGCCGCCGGGCGGCGGGGAAGGCGAGAAGGATTGCGTTGGCTGGCGAAAATCAGTGCGTGCGGCGGCGGCCGAGCAACGGGCACAGACCTGGCATCAGGCGGGCCAGGCGGGTTTGCGGATAGGGGATGGAGGCGGTAGGGCGAGGGTGAGGGATGTACATGAGCAGTTACCCGTTCTTGAAATTGTTATGGATGACACACAGGCCATCTCGCAGCGGCTTATGGGCTTCTCCAGGGCAGAGGCAGGTGCCTGGGGAGGCTGCCGGAATGCGTCGACGTGGCTAAATCTTGAGCAGCGGCCAGAACAGCGTCAATTCGATAAACGGCCTTCCGTTCGGTAATCGAACACAAAACTAACCAGTTAGTACACTTTAAATTGCCGCGAGCCCCGACCGCCAGAATAATCGAGCCAAGCCGGGGAGCCTTCCGACAAGACCTCTAACCCGTCCCGGCAGGAGTCATGAGATGCAGCGTTCGATCGCCACCGTTTCCCTCAGCGGGACTCTGCCGGACAAGCTGGAAGCCATCGCCGCCGCCGGGTTCGACGGCGTGGAAATCTTCGAGAACGATCTCCTCTACTACGGCGGCAGCCCGCGTGACGTGCGCCGGCTGTGCGCCGACCTGGGGCTGGCGATCACCCTGTTCCAGCCGTTCCGCGACTTCGAGGGCTGCCGCCGTGACCGCCTGCCGCGCAACCTCGACCGCCTGGAGCGCAAGTTCGACCTGATGCAGGAGCTGGGCACCGACCTGGTGCTGATGTGCAGCAACGTCGCCGTCGACTCCCTGGGCGAGCGCGAATTCCTCCTCGAAGACCTCGGGCTTGCCGCCGAACGCGCCGGCGCCCGTGGCCTGCGCGTGGGCTACGAGGCCCTGGCCTGGGGCCGCCACGTGAACACCTGGCAGCAGGTCTGGGACCTGGTACGCGAGGTGAACCACCCGGCGCTGGGCGTGATCCTCGACAGCTTCCACACCCTCTCGCTCAAGGGCGACCCGGCCGGCATCGCGCAGATTCCGGGGGAGAAGATCTTCTTCGTGCAGATGGCCGATGCGCCGATCCTGGCCATGGACGTGCTGGAGTGGAGCCGGCATTTCCGTAACTTCCCCGGCCAGGGCGAGTTCGATCTGGCCGGCTTCCTCGCGCCGATCCTGAAAAGTGGCTATCGCGGCCCGCTGTCGCTGGAGGTCTTCAACGACGGCTTCCGCGCCGCGCCGCCGCGCGCCAACGCCGCCGACGGCCTGCGCTCATTGCTCTATCTCGAAGAGAAGACCCGCGAACGCCTGCAAACCGAAGGCATGCCCCCGGAACAACTGGACTGCCTGTTCGCCCCGCCACCGGCCAGCCAGCTGGAGGGCGTGGAGTTCCTCGAGTTCGCCGTGGACGAAGCCCTCGGCGCACGCCTGGGCAACTGGCTGGAGCGCCTGGGCTTCGCCCGCGCCGGCGAACATCGTTCCAAGGCGGTGAGCCTGCTGCGCCAGGGCGACATCAACATCGTGCTCAATGCCGAACCCTATTCCTTCGGCCACAGCTTCTTCGAGGCCCACGGTCCGTCACTGTGCGCCACCGCGTTGCGCGTGCGTGATGCCGCCAGCGCGCTGGAGCGCGCGCAGGCCTACAAGGGCCAACCGTATCGCGGGCTGGTCGGCCCCAACGAGCGGGAGATTCCCGCCGTGCGCGCACCGGACGGGAGCCTGATCTACCTGGTTGAAGAACGCGCCGCCGGGCAGACCATCTACGACGTGGATTTCCGCCTCGACCCCGGCGCCAAGCCCAGTGGCCGGCTGCAGCGCATCGACCACATGGCCATGGCGCTGCCGGCGGACGGCCTGGATAGCTGGGTGCTGTTCTACAAGGGCCTGTTCGATTTCGAGGCCGACGACGAAGTGGTGCTGCCCGACCCCTACGGCCTGGTGAAGAGCCGCGCCCTGCGCAGCGCCAACGGCAGCGTGCGACTGCCACTGAACATCTCGGAGAACCGCAACACCGCGATCTCCCATGCGCTGTCCAGCTATCGTGGCTCCGGCGTCCACCACATTGCCTTCGCCTGCGAAGACATCTTCGCCGAAGTGGAGCGGGCGAAGGACGCGGGGGTGCCGCTGCTGGAAATCCCGCTCAACTACTACGACGACCTCGCCGCGCGCTTCGACTTCGACGACGAGTTCTTGAGCGAGCTGGCCTACTTCAACGTGCTCTACGACCGCGACGCCAGTGGCGGCGAGCTGTTCCACGTGTACACCGAGCCGTTCGAGGAGCGCTTCTTCTTCGAGATCATCCAGCGTCGCGGTGGTTACGCCGGCTACGGCGCGGCCAACGTTGCCGTGCGCCTGGCGGCCATGGCCCAGGCGCGCAACGGCACCACGCGCCGGCCACGGGCCTGACTCGGCACCGCTTGGCCTCGGGCGGGCTCGGGTCGCATAATCCGCGCACCTACCCGCTTACAGCCGGCACCCTTGGCGCCGGCCCAACGACACCCGAGCCCATGACTGACAGCGCCACCCAGCCGATCCCCGCCGACACCGCACGCCGGGGCCGCAAGAACAACCCGGAGAAGACCCGCGAAGACATCCTCCAGGCGGCCATCGTCGAGTTCGTCCAGCAGGGGCTCTCCGGTGCGCGGGTAGACGCCATCGCCGAGCGCATGAACACCTCGAAGCGGATGATCTACTACTACTTCGGCAGCAAGGAGCAGCTCTACCAGGCGGTGCTGGAAAAGCTCTACGGGGACATTCGTGGCACCGAGCAGACCCTGCACCTGGCCGAACTGGAACCGCTGGAGGCCATGCGCCGTCTGGTGGACTTCACCTTCGACCACCACGACCGCAACGTCGACTTCGTGCGCATCGTCTGCATCGAGAACATCCACTACGGCCAGTTCGCCTCGGGCTCGGAAACCATACGCTCGATGAGCAGCAACATCCTGCGCACCATCGAGGACATCCTCCGTCGCGGCGCCGCCAGCGGCGTGATCCGCGAGGGGCTGCAGGCGATCGACGTGCACATGCTGATCAGCTCGTTCTGCTTCTACCGCGTGTCCAACCGACACACCGTCGGCTCGCTGTTCCAGATCGAACTGGAAGATCCGGCGGTGAAGGCGCGGCACAAGGAAATGATCATCGAGGCGGTGTTGCGGTTTATCCAGCCGTAAGCCGGTTTGAATCGGAGCGGGGCTGTTCGCGAAATCCTTCAGCGCACTGCGCAACCACCGGCCAATACCGTAGGGCGTATAACCTTCGAGGTTATACGCCGTTTAACCGTTGCGTCAGGCCACGCGAGACCCGAACTGAGCGCTCACGGCAACTGATGGTGAGACGGCGTACAACCGCGAACGGTTGTACGCCCTACGCAAGGTGCGGAATTACATTACTGCGAAATGCGCCAACATTCGCTGGGCATCCGCCGCGACGCCGCTGAACAGCTCGAACGCCTTCACCGCCTGGAACACCGCCATGTTGCCGCCATCCAGCGTGCGGCAGCCCAGGCTGCGGGCGTGTTTCAGCAGTTCGGTCTCCAGCGGGAAATAGATGATCTCCGCCACCCACAGGCGCGGGTGCAGCAGCTCCAGCGGCAGCGGCGCGCCGGGCAGCTTGGCCATGCCCACCGGGGTGGTGTTGACCAGCCCGTCAGCCTCGGCAATCGCGCCGGCAAGATCATGACCGACGCGAGCACGCTGGCCGCCGAAGTGCGCGTTGAGGTTGTCCACCAGCGCCTGGGCGCGGGCTGAATCCACTTCGAAGAGAGTCAACTGCCCCACGCCTTCGCTGAGCAGCGCATGGGCCACCGCTGCGCCGGCGCCGCCCGCACCCAGTTGCACCACGCGCTCGCGCGGCGCATCGCTGAGGTTGCGCCGGAAGCCTTCGGCGAAGCCGAGGCAGTCGGTGTTGTGGCCAATGCGCTTGCCGTCCCGCCATACAACGGTGTTCACCGCGCCGATGCCGCGCGCCTCGTCGGACAGCTCATCGAGCAGCGGAATGACCGCCTGCTTGCAGGGGAAGGTGATGTTCAGCCCGGTGTAGCCCATGCGCTCAGCGGCGGTGAGCAGGTCGGGCAGGGCGCCGGCATCGACGCCCAGCACGTCCAGGTCGATCAGCCGGTACAGGTAGCGCAGGCCCTGGGCGTCGCCTTCGCGTTCGTGCATGGCCGGGGTGCGCGAAGCCTGGATGCCGGCGCCGATCAGGCCGGCCAATACGGTGCGTTGTTTATTCATCGCGCTCACCCTTTCAGCAGTTTGGAGAAGTGCCGGATGCCGGCGCGATAACCGTCGCTGCCCAGCCCGGCGATGACGCCGACGGCGATGCCGGAAACGAAGGAGTGACGCCGGAATTCCTCGCGCGCGTGCACGTTGGACAGGTGTACCTCGATGACCGGCAGCTCCACGGCGGCAAGCGCATCGCGGATGGCTACCGAGGTGTGGGTCCAGGCCGCCGGGTTGATCAGGATGCCCGCGCAGCGACCGCGCGCCTGGTGAATCCAGTCGATCAACTGGCCTTCGTGGTTGGTCTGGCGGAAGTCGATCTCCAGGCCATGCTCAGCGCCGGTGCGCTCGCAGATCGCGGCGATGTCGTCGAGGGTTTCGTGGCCGTAGGTGGCCGGCTCGCGGGCGCCCAGCAGATTGAGGTTGGGGCCGTTGAGCACGAGAAGGGTGTGAGGCATGAGGGTGGATGGCTCCGTTGTTATATGGCCGCTATAAAGGCCTGTAGGAGCAAAATGTACCAAATGGTTAATTTTGTCAATGGACGGCAGAATCAATGGATGATGCGGATAAATGCCAGGATAAGTGGCATTACGTGCGAGAAAGTCGACGATTGTGATGGGAGTGACGGTCGAGGCAGGAAAGTGCAGGAGATCAAATGCTGTGCGGTGATCGGTCGAATGTAGGGCGATTAACGCGCAGCGATATCCGCCGCAAAGCCTGCGGCGGATAACCCGTTCCGGGTTATGCGCCCTACGATGCTCCAGGAGCGTGCCATACCCGCGCCCCGTCCGGCGTAAATCCACCGGGCAAAAAAAGACCCGCCAATCGGCGGGTCAACGAGGGGGAAGTCGGATCAGATGTGCAGGGCATGCCCCAGTGCGCGCAGGGCCGCTTCCTGCGCCGCCTCGCCCAGGGTCGGGTGGGCGTGGATGGTGCCGGCGATGTCTTCCAGGCAGGCGCCCATTTCCAGCGACTGCACGAAGGCCGTGGACAGCTCCGAGACCGCCTTGCCCACGGCCTGCCAGCCGAGGATCAGGTGGTTGTCCTTGCGCGCCACCACGCGGACGAAGCCGTCGTTGGACTCCAGGGTCATGGCGCGGCCGTTGGCGGCGAACGGGAAGTTCGCCGTCAGCACTTCATAGCCTGCAGCCTTCGCCTGTTCGGGCGAGAGGCCGACCACCACCACTTCCGGATCGGTGAAGCACACTGCCGGGATCGCCGTGGGGGTGAAGGCGCGGCGCCTGCCGCCGATGATCTCGGCGACCATCTCGCCCTGGGCCATGGCGCGGTGGGCCAGCATGGGTTCGCCGGCGATGTCGCCGATGGCCCAGACATTGCGCATGGAGGTCCGGCACTGCTCGTCGATCTTCACGGCGCGGCCGTTCATGTCCAGGCTCAGGCTTTCCAGGTTCCAGCCCGTGGCATTGGGATGGCGGCCGACGGCGACCAGCACCTGGTCGGTCTCGATCACCCGTTGCGAGCCGGCGCCATCCTGTACGCGCAGGCCTTTGCCGTCGGGCTCCAGGCCCATGACGCTGTGACCCAGGTACAGCTCGATGCCGAGCTTGCGCAGGGCGCCCGCTACCGGCTTGGTCAGCTCTTCGTCGTAGGTCGGGAGGATGCGCGGCTGCGCTTCCACCACCGTCACTTCGACGCCCAGCTTGCGGTAGGCGATGCCCAGTTCCAGGCCGATGTAGCCGCCGCCAACCACCGCCAGGCGCTTGGGCAGCGCCTTGGGTGCCAGGGCCTCGGTGGAGGAAATCACGTTGCCGCCTACCGGCAGGAAGGGCAGCTCCACGGATTTCGAACCAGCCGCCAGCAACATGTGTTCGGTATGGATGTGCTGGGTGCCGCCTTCGGCCAGATCCACTTCCACGGTCTTGCCATCGACGATCTTCGCCCAGCCGTGCACCACGGTGACGCCGTGCTTCTTCAGCAGCGCGGCGACGCCGGTGGTGAGGCGGTCGACGATGCCGTCCTTCCACTCCACGGTGCGCTGGATGTCGATGCTCGGCGCCTGCACGCTGATGCCCAGCGGCGACTTGCCGGCGAACTCGCGGGCCTTGAGGTATTCCTCGGCGGCGTGGATCAGCGCCTTGGAGGGGATGCAGCCGATGTTCAGGCAGGTGCCGCCGAGGGAGGCGCCTTCCACCAGCACGGTGCGGATGCCCAGCTGGCCGGCGCGGATCGCCGCGACGTAGCCGCCGGGGCCGCCGCCGATCACCAGCAGGGTGGTTTCGAGAGTCTGGTTCTGTTTCACGTCAGCGCTCCGGCTATCAATCGATGAACAGGGTGGCGGGATGTTCGAGCAGGGCGCGCACGGCCTGGATGAAAGCCGCCGCGTCCATGCCGTCGACCACCCGGTGATCGAAGGACGAGGACAGGTTCATCATCTTGCGCACGACCACCTGGCCGTTGATCACCATGGGCCGCTCGACCATGCGGTTGACGCCGACGATGGCCACTTCCGGATGGTTGATCACCGGCGTGCTGACGATGCCGCCCAGGGCGCCGAGGCTGCTCAGGGTGATGGTCGAGCCGGAGAGTTCCTCGCGGCTGGCCTTGCCATGGCGCGCGGCCTCGGCCAGGCGCGCCACTTCCGCGGCGTTGCCCCACAGGTCGCGGGACTCGGCGTTGCGCAGCACCGGCACCATCAGGCCGTTGTCGCTCTGGGTGGCGACGCCCAGGTGCACCGCGCCGTAGCGGGTGATCACGTCGGCCTCGTCGTCATAGCGCGCGTTGAGCTGCGGGAAGTCGCGCAGGGCGACGACCATGGCGCGGGCGATGAAGGGCAGCAGGGTGAGCTTGCCGCGTGCCGCGCTGTGCTTGGCGTTGAGGTGGACGCGCAGGGCTTCCAGATCGGTAACGTCGATTTCCTCGACGTAGCTGAAGTGCGGGATGCGCCGTTTGGCCTCGGCCATCTTCTTGGCGATCATGCGGCGCAGGCCGATCACTGGGATCTGGTGCTCGTCGTGGCGCGCGGCATAGCCGGAAGCGATGGTGGCACCGCCGTGTTCCAGGTAGTGCTCCAGGTCTTCGTGGAGGATGCGTCCGGCCGGGCCGCTGCCCTGCACGAACTGCAGTTCCACGCCCAGGTCGCGGGCGCGCTGGCGCACCGCCGGCGAGGCCAGCGGCTTCTCGCCCGGTGCGCGGCGCGGAGCCGGCGTCGGGGCAGGGCGGGCAGCCGGGGCGACCGGCTTGTTCTCGGCGCGCGGTGCCGGCTTGGGCGCCTCGGCCGCCGGTGCGGGCTTGGTTTCCTGCCTGGCCGGTGCTTCTTCATGGGCCTTGGGTTGCGCGGCTTGCTTGAGGTTGCCCTGGCCTTCCACTTCCAGGCGGATCAGCTCACCGCCCACGGCCATCACCTGGCCCGGCACACCGCCGAGCGCGAGGATCTTCCCGGCCACGGGCGAGGGAATCTCCACTGTGGCCTTGTCGGTCATGACTTCGGCCAGCAGCTGGTCCTCATGGACCTCGTCGCCCACCTGGACGTGCCACTCCACCAGCTCGACTTCGGCGATACCTTCGCCGATGTCCGGCATCTTGATGATGTGAGTGCCCATTCAGACCTCCATGGCGCGTTTGAAGGCAGCACCGACGCGAGCCGGGCCGGGGAAGTAGTCCCATTCCTGGGCGTGCGGGTAGGGGGTGTCCCAACCGGTGACGCGGGCAATCGGTGCTTCGAGGTGGTGGAAGCAGTGTTCCTGTACCAGCGACATCAGCTCGGCGCCGTAGCCGCAGGTGCGGGTGGCCTCGTGGACGATGACGCAGCGGCCGGTCTTCTTCACCGACTCGACGATGGTGTCCAGGTCCAGCGGCCAGAGGCTGCGCAGGTCGATGATCTCGGCGTCGATGCCGGTCTCCTCGGCGGCGGTCTGGGCCACGTAGACGGTGGTGCCGTAGGTCAGTACGGTCAGTTCGGAACCCGGACGGGCGATGGCGGCCTTGTCCAGCGGCACGCTGTAGTAACCCTCTGGCACCTGGCTGGCCGGGTGCTTGGACCAGGGCGTCACCGGGCGGTCGTGGTGGCCGTCGAACGGGCCGTTATACAGGCGCTTGGGTTCGAGGAAGATCACCGGGTCGTCGTTCTCGATGCAGGCGATCAGCAGGCCCTTGGCGTCGTACGGGTTGGACGGCATGACGGTGCGCAGGCCGCAAACCTGGGTGAACATCGCCTCCGGGCTCTGGCTGTGGGTCTGCCCGCCGTAGATGCCGCCGCCGCAGGGCATGCGTACCACCATGGGCACGGTGAAGTCGTTCACCGAGCGGTAGCGGATGCGCGCGGCTTCCGAGACCAACTGGTCGGTGGCCGGGTAGACGTAGTCGGCGAACTGGATTTCCACCACCGGGCGCAGGCCGTAGGCGCCCATGCCGACGGCGGCGCCGATGATGCCGCTCTCGGAAATCGGCGCGTCGAACACCCGCGAGGTGCCGTACTTCTTCTGCAGGCCTTCGGTGCAGCGGAACACACCGCCGAAGTAGCCCACGTCCTGGCCGAACACCACCACGTTGTCGTCACGTTCGAGCATCACGTCCATGGCCGAGCGCAGGGCCTGGATCATGGTCATGCTGGTGACCGCCTGGGCGTTCTCGTGTTGCTGGTTCACGGCATTCATACCCCGAGCTCCTGGCGCTGCCGGCGCAGGTGTTCCGGCAGGTCCTTGTAGACGTCATCGAAGAGGTTGGCGGCGCTGAACACGTGGCCATCCACCAGCGAGCCGTGGCGTTCGGCCTCTTTCTGCGCGGCGATCACTTCGGCTTCCAGTTCCTTCTGCAGCGCTTCCTGCTGCTCGTCGGACCAGATGCCGAGCGCGATCAGGTGCTGCTTCAGGCGGGCGATCGGGTCGCCTAGGGGGAAGTTGGTCCAGTCGTCGGCCGGGCGGTACTTGGACGGGTCGTCCGACGTCGAGTGCGGACCCGCGCGATAGGTGACCCACTCGATCAGGCTCGGCCCATGGCCCCGGCGGGCGCGCTCGGCGGCCCACTGCGAGGCGGCGTACACGGCGAGGAAGTCGTTGCCGTCCACCCGCAGCGAAGCGATGCCGCAACCCACGCCACGGTTGGCGAAGGTGGTGCCTTCACCGCCGGCGATGGCCTGGAAGGTGGAGATCGCCCACTGGTTGTTGACCACGTTGAGGATCACCGGCGCGCGGTAGACGTGGGCGAAGGTGAGGGCGGTGTGGAAGTCGGATTCGGCGGTGGCGCCGTCGCCGATCCAGGCGGACGAGATCTTGGTGTCGCCCTTGATCGCCGAGGCCATGCCCCAGCCGACGGCCTGGATGAACTGGGTGGCGAGGTTGCCGGAAATCGAGAAGAAGCCCTTCTCGCGGCTGGAGTACATGATCGGCAGCTGGCGGCCCTTGAGCGGGTCCTGCTCGTTGGAGAGCAACTGGCAGATCATGTCTTTCAGCGGGTAGTCGCGGGTGATCAGGATGCCTTGCTGACGGTAGGTCGGGAAGGTCATGTCGCCGTCGCGCAGGGCCATGGTGTGGGCGGTGGCGATGGCCTCTTCACCCAGGCACTGCATGTAGAAGGACATCTTCTTCTGGCGCTGGGCGGTGAGCATGCGCGCGTCGAAGATGCGCGTCTTGAGCATCAGGCGCATGCCGCGCAGCAGTTGCTCGTGGCTCAGGTCCGGGGCCCAGGGGCCGACGGCGTTGCCTTGATCGTCGAGAACGCGCACCAGGCTGAAAGCCAGGTCGGTGGTCTGCGCAGGTTCGACGTCGATGGCGGGCTTGCGCACCTCGCCGGCGGGCGAGAGATGCAGGTAGGAGAAGTCGGTCTTGCAGCCCGGGCGTCCGGTGGGTTCGGGGACGTGCAGGCGGAGCGGAGCGTATTCGGTCATGGCGGGTCTCCAGTTGTGATCGTTGGGTGTGGATCAGCGAACGGAAGAGGCCAAGCCTGGCGGGCGCACCCGGCCGGGTCGGGCTACGGTGCAGGTGCCGCGCAGGGTCGCGCAGCGGGTGGTGACATCACTCATGGTGAGGTCCTCGGTTGTTGTAGTTGTGGATTCAGTATAGGTGTGACCGCTTGGTTTTTTGCTCCAAATTGACTAGTTCAAAGCTTACGGATTAGTGTGTTTGAACCATAAAAACAACCACTTGTAGTACTGGGTAAAATGGCTGATCTAGACCGCACCGACCTGAAAATCCTCCGCGCCCTGGCTGACGATGGCCGCCTGTCCTGGCGCGATCTCGCGCAGAAGATCGGCCTGTCGCTGACCCCGACCCTGCGCCGGGTGCGCCGTCTGGAGGAAGAACAGTACATCCAGGGTTATTTCGCACGCCTCGACGAGGAACGCTTGTCCGGCGGCATGAGCGTGTTCGTCTCGGTGTCCCTGGAGAAACAGACGGGCGACTACCTCGCGCGATTCGAGGAACGCATCGTCCAGGCGCCCCAGGTGATGAGCTGCTTCCAGATGACCGGGGACGCGGATTACGTGCTGCGGGTGGTGGTGAAGGACCTGTCGGCGTACCAGCTGTTCCTGACCAATACGCTGACGCAGATTCCGGGGGTGGCGGGGATCAAGTCGGCCTTTGCGCTGAAGTCGGTGATGTTGCGCTCGGCGCCGCCGATTTGAGCAGGCAGGGATTGGCGTGGCGTCGATCCCTTCGCGGATAAGATCCTACCTGTGAGTTCTGCGCTCTGATCGGCCCTCACCCTAACCCTGGCTGCGCGCCCCGCTCCAAGGGGAGAGGGGACTGTTCGGTGCAGGATGAAACCATGGCGTCAGCTGGCACCATCTGCCCCCTATCCCTGAGGGAGAGGGCTGGGGTGAGGGGGAAGCACTGGCACGGGTTTCTCCAGGGAAAGACAATTACTCCTACAAGAGCGCGCGCAGATCCCAGTAGGAGCAACTGTCTTTGGGCTATTCGCTGCGCTCACCCTTCGGGCCGCACTGAAGTGCGTTCAGCGCAAGCGCTGTCCCGCGTTCGCGGGAGTGACGGGGTGATTCGCGTTCCTCTGCGTAATCCCCGCGAACGCGGGACGCGGCTCCATCGCGAACAGCGCTTGCGCTGGCCCGAAGGGGTATCACCCAGAAAACAACGTAGGAGCGGACCTTGTCCGCGAATCCTTCCGGTCCATCGCGGGCCCTCCGGCTGATCGCAATCCACCATTGTTGCGCGATCCGCATGAGTTCATTGCCGAAGTCGCCCTGTGCCCCGAGCTGCGACTCGACTAGATTTAATGGCTGTGGGCCACGATCGACGCGACCCGCGTGATCCCCGAGGTGCCTGCCATGAAATCCACTCTTTCTCTCCTGCTCGCCGTCCCCGCCACGCTGCTCTGTGTCTCCGCTTTCGCCGAAGAAGCGCCGGTCTATCAATACGGCATGCCGCTGGACGTGGCCAAGGTGTTGCGCATCGAGCAGCCCAACGAGCGCTGCGAGGTCAGCCTGGCGACCATGACCTACCTGGACTCCCAGGGGCAGGTCCATTCCGTGCGCTACCTGCGCCAGACCGAGCGCTGCAGCGACGTCTGAGTCGCGTGGCAGAGGCTGTAACGGCCTGCCGGGCTCCGCTGAACGGTAGGAACGCAAGTCAGGGTTTCGTCAGATTTGGTGCGAAAAAGCTGCATCGTGCCCCGAAAATCCGCACAATGCACATTTGAGCTATCTTGAAACGCCGTTACACCCACCGGAAGTGTGCATTGTGAACAGTTCACAATGTTCTTCATGCGCCGCGTCGTTCCTGATTGGCTTTTCCGGCCCGCTATTTGCTCCGGGCCGGGAGACTTTCACCGATCTTGCGGAGACACCTGATGAGTTCCCCCAGTGAATTCCCCCTGAGCGCGACGCCCAGGGAAGGGCGCAAAGGCCTGCTGCCCATCGCCATGGTCCTGTTCAGCTTCACCTTCTTCACCGGCACCATGTTCGCCGGCGGCAAGATCGGCATGGCCTTCGACTTCGTCGACATGCTCTGGGTCGCCTTCATCGGCAATGTGCTGCTCGCCATCTACGCCGCCGCCCTGGGCCTGATCGCCTCGCGCAGCGGCCTGAACACCGTGCTGATGGGGCGCTTCTGCTTCGGCGAGCGCGGCAGCAAGCTATCCGACTTCCTCCTCGGCTTCGCCGAACTGGGCTGGTACGCCTGGGGTACCGCCACCGTCGCCATTGTGCTGGTCAAGATGCTGGGCCTGCCCGAGTGGCTGAATATCCCGCTGATGGTGGTGTTCGGCCTGCTGTTTTCGATCACCGCGATCATCGGCTTCAAGGGCCTGGACATCATGTCCCGCGTGTCGGTACCGCTGATGTTCATCCTGCTGGTGGCCTCCATGGTCATCGCCACCGGTGCGGCCGGCGGCTGGAGCGGCCTGCTGGCGAAGGAGCCGAGCCAGACGCTGACCTTCTCCGCCGCCGTGACCATGGTCTTCGGCACCTTCGCCAGCGGCGCGACCCAGGCCACCAACTGGACCCGCATGGCCCGCAGCGGGCGCATCGCGGTGGTCGCCAGCGTGGTCGCTTTCCTCATCGGCAACGGCCTGATGATCGTCGCCGGCGCCTGGTGCGCCATCGTCTACCAGAACGCCGACATCGTCGAAGTGATGGTGCTGCAGGGCCTGTCCTTCGCCGCGGTGATCATGCTCTGCCTGAACCTGTGGACTATCCAGGGCCCGACCATCTACAACGTCTCCGCCGCCGCCTGCCACCTGGTGCGCAGCGAGCGTCGCCGCAGCATGACCCTGCTGGCCGCCGGCATCGGCATCATCCTCGCCATCGGCGGCATGTACGAATGGCTGATCCCGTTCCTGGTGCTGCTGGGCTCGATCATCCCGCCGCTGGGTGGCGTGATCATGGCGGACTACTGGTACCGCAACCGCGGTGAATACCCGGCGCTGGTGGGCACCCACATCCCGGCGTTCAACGTCTCGGGCCTGGTGTCCTACGCCGTCGGCGCCGGCCTGGCCTACGCCTCGCCGTGGATCGCGCCGCTGGTGGGCATCGCCGCTTCCGCCGTCTGCTACATCGTCCTCACCGAAGTCACCCGCGCCCGCGCGCCGGTGGCCGAGCCGCGCGCTTGAGCCTGAGCGTCGAGGAAATCCTCCGCCTGCCGGGGCTGGAAAGCCTCGCGCTGCGGGCCGGCGCGCGCAATGTGCATCGCAGCGTGCGCTGGTCCTACGTGGCGGAGAACGTCGGCATCGCCGACTGGGTGATGGGCGGCGAGCTGGTGTTCGTCACCGGCATCAACCACAGCCGCGACGAAGCCAATCTGCTGCAACTGGTGCACGAAGGCGTTACCAGCGGCATCGCCGGCATCGTCATCCTCACCGGCGACGAGTTCATCCAGCGCATCCCCGAGTCCGTGGTTCATTTAGCCGAAGTGGAAGGCCTGCCGCTGATCGAGCAGCCCTATGCGCTGAAGATGGTCATCGTCACCCACCTGATCGGTACGGCGCTGGTGCAGATGACCCAGGTGAAGACCTCGCGCCGCGACATCCTCGGCCAGTTGCTCAGCGGCGATTACCCGAGCCTGGACATCGTCCGCCGACGTGCGCAACACCTGGAGTTGCCGCTGGAGGTCCCGCGCCGTCTGGTGGCGCTGCGGCTGTCCGGTGTCGACACATTGTTCCAGCAGCACGAGCCGGAAGAGGCCGAGCGCGCGCTGCAACTGACCCGCCAGCGACTGCTCGACCATCTGGAAAGCTGGCAGCAGGAGCGCCCCGAGCGCCTGCCGGTGGTGATCCAGGGCGACCTGTTCGTCCTGCTGTTGGCCGACGCCGAGCGCGCCGAACTGCATGCACTGGCCGCCGAACTGCAACAGGAACTGGCGCCGTTGCGCGCTTATCTCGGTTTGTCCGCCCGCGCCGATTCCTGCGCGGAATTCCCCCGCGCGCTGCTCGAAGCGCGCCAGGCGCTGGACGTTGCCGAAGGCATGCAGGCGCCCGGCGGTTTCTGCGACTACCGTGAGCTGGGCGTGCTGCGTCTGCTGCGGGCGATCCCCGATCGCGCGGTGGTCGAGCAGTTCATGAAGGACACCCTCGGCCCGCTCCATGAGACGGGCCGTAAACAGCCGCACCTGCTGATCGAGACGCTTGACGCACTGGTCCAGGAGAACGGCAACGCGCTCAAGGCGGCACAGCGCCTGGGCATCCATCGCAACACCCTGAACCAGCGGATCGCGCGCATCGAAGCCCTGAGCGGCCAGTCCCTGGACGACGCACAGTTCCGCCTGAATACCTCGGTGGCGCTGCTCATCTGGCGCATGTCCACTGCGCCGCGCCACGAATAGCCTGAGAGGAATAACCGACCCATGAAGATCATCAATGCCTCCCTGCGCAAGCAGACCGGCCTGTTCACCATCCGCTGCGAAGGCGACGTCATCGCCGAAGTCGTGCAGCAAGCCGGCACCCTGGCCGCCAGCGGCGACGACATCGACGCCCGCGGCAACCTGGCCATCGCCCCGCTGGTGGAGCCCCACATCCACCTCGACGCCACCCTGACCGCCGGCGAGCCGGAATGGAACATGAGCGGCACGCTGTTCGAAGGCATCGAGCGCTGGGCCCAGCGCAAGGAAACCATTACCCACGAAGACACCAAGTCCCGCGCCCACACGACCATTCGCATGCTGGCGGCCCATGGCATCCAGCACGTGCGCACTCACGTCGACGTGACCGATCCGACACTCGCCGCGCTCAAGGCCATGGTGGAGGTTCGTGAAGAGGCGCGGCACCTGGTGGACCTGCAGATCGTCGCCTTCCCGCAGGAGGGCATCGAGTCCTACGAGGGCGGCCGCGAGCTGATGGAAGAGGCGATCCGCTTGGGTGCTGACGTGGTCGGCGGCATCCCGCACTTCGAGAACACCCGCGAGCAGGGCGTCAGCTCGATCAAGTTCCTCATGGACCTGGCCGAGCGCACCGGTTGCCTGGTGGACGTGCACTGCGACGAGACCGACGACCCGAATTCGCGCTTCCTCGAAGTGCTCGCCGAGGAAGCCCGCGTGCGCGGCATGGGCGGCCGCGTCACCGCCAGCCACACCACGGCCATGGGCTCCTACGACAACGCCTATTGCTCCAAGCTTTTCCGCCTGCTCAAGCGCTCCGGCATCAACTTCGTCTCCTGCCCGACCGAGAGCATCCACCTGCAGGGCCGTTTCGACACCTTCCCGAAACGCCGCGGCGTGACCCGCGTGGCCGAGCTGGACCGCGCCGGCATGAACGTCTGCTTCGGCCAGGATTCGATCAAGGACCCGTGGTATCCGTTGGGCAACGGCAACATCCTGCGCGTGCTGGATGCCGGCCTGCACATCTGCCACATGATGGGCTTCGATGACCTGCAGCGCGCGCTGGACCTGGTCACCGACAACAGCGCCCGCGCGCTGAACCTGGGCGCGCGCTATGGCATCGCCGCCGGCCGTCCGGCCAACCTGCTGGTACTGGGGGTGGAGAGCGATTACGAAGCGGTGCGCCAGCAGACCAAGGCGCTGTACTCGATCCGCAATGGCCGCGTGCTGATGAAGCGCGAGCCGGAGCAGGTGGAGCTGTTCGAGGGTTGATTGGCTTTTTATGGTCGCGCTCCGCGCCCAGCGCCTGGCCTGAGCGTAGGGCGTATAACGTTCGACGTTATACGCCGATTGACCGTGTTCCCAGGGCGCTCCGAACTCAGCCTTGTCGCCCGCGATAGCAAAGGTGTATCGGCGTACAACCGCGAACGGTTGTACGCCCTACCAATGCTCCTCCGCTAACGCCGCCCCTGTACCGGATTGCGAATCCGGATCCTCTCGATCCCGTTACTGTCTACTGGCATGTCATTGGGCGACCGCTTGCCTGCCGCTGTCGAAAAGCGCTTATGATTCAACGCTGTAACTGATCGGGTAGGGCCCATGGAGTCTGCTGTCGAACGCTACAAACGGCTGATCGCCGAAGCCCTTGCGCGTTATTTCCCCCGCACCACCGAATACCTGCGCGCCGAACGTGAAGCGGCGCAGCCGCTGCCTCGTGGGCGCGGCAAGGCGAAAGGCAAGACCAAGGCACCCGCCAAACGCACCGCCAAAGCCAGGAAAGACGGCGCCGCGCCCGCGCCCAAACGCTCGCGCACAGCGGCAGCAGCCGGTATCTACGGCACTGCCAAGGCGGCCGATGAACAGCACGCCCTCGACATGCGCCAGCGCGTGGCCCAGGCCGCCGCCCACGGGGTGGTGAGCCTGCCGTCGGACGAGCAGTGGGCGATGATCCTCGCGCCTGAACCGCTGGCCCGCATCTTCGCCGGCGCTGGTTCCGGCAAGTCCACCACGCTGGTATTGCGGGTGGTCTACATGCTCTGCCACCTGGGCATCGACGCCGAGAAGGTAACGGTGATTTCCTTCACCAACGCCTCCTGTGCCCAGCTGCGCGAGCAGCTGGTGAAGGTGCTCGGCTACTGGGGTCACCCGTTCGACGCAACGCAGGCGCGCCAATGCGTGCGCACCTTCCACTCGGCCATGGGTACCCTGGCGAAAGTGGCGCTGAAGAACCCGCGCTGGTTCGAGCAGCTGGACGAGCGCGATCCCGCCAGCGAACTGGACAACCCCTTGCTCGCCGGTCGCCTGCGCCCGGCGCAGCAGCGCCTGCTCAAGCAGGTCTACCAGCAATGCTATGCCGACCAGGCGGAGTTCCGCGCGCTGGTGCATCAACTGCTCGACCTGCCACCACCGCCCGAAGCCGGCGAAGACGACAAGCCGCCGCGCATCGGCAAGGCGCCGCTGGATGCCTTCAAGCTCGCTGGCGAGTTCACCGCGCCGCCGCTGTTCGAAGCCTTCTACGCACAGGCCGGATTCATCGAGGGCATCGGCCTGCGCATCGCCCGGTTGCAGCCATCGAAGCTTGGTTGCCCGCTGCGCGAGCGGCAATTCGTCGAGGCCCTGCAACTGTACTGGGCAGCGTTCGAAAAGGCGCTGCAGGAGCAGGGCCTGCTGACCTTCAACCTGGCCTTCCAGCACCTTACCGACCAGCTCGGTGACGGCAAGCTGCCGGCCGACGCGCTGGCGCCGTTCCAACACCTGCTGATCGACGAGTTCCAGGATGTCTCGCCGCAGATCGTCCAGTGGCTGCAGGCGCTGCACCGCGACCTGGCCAAGCGTGGCGAGGCGGTCAGCCTGATGGCCATCGGCGACGACTGGCAATCCATCTACGCCTGGCGCGGCAGCTCGCCCGAGCTGTTCATGGAGTTCGACCGGCACTTCCCCAGCAAGGGCCGGCGCAAGAGCCGCGTGCTGCTGCTGGAGACCAACTACCGCAGCATCGACCCGGTGATCCGGGACGGCGAACGGGTGCTGGTGGGCGTGGCGAACAAGCAGGCCAAGACCTGCCGCGCCTTCAAGTCGACGGAGGCGGGCGACCACGGGGTGAAGCTGGTGCAGCGCTTCGATGCGCGCAACAGCCTGCCGACTCTGCTGCAAGAGATCCGCCTGCAGTGCGAGCACGTCGCCGCGCGCGGATCGAAGGAAAAGACCGCCGTGCTGCTGCTCAGCCGGCGCAATGAAACCCTGCAGACCATCCTCGGCGAGCTGGACCGCAAGCTGCCGGTGAAGGGCATGACCATTCACCGCGCCAAGGGGCTGCAGGCGGAGGTGGCGATCATCGTCGACGACTGCGCGCCGCCGGAGAAGCACCCGCTGCGCAGCGCGCTGTATGCGGCGTCGGGCTTCTTCGCCAGCAGCTACGACCAGGCCCAGCAGGACGAGCAATCGCGCCTGGCCTACGTGGCGATCACCCGTGGGGTGAGCCGGGTGCTCTGGTTCACCCGCAAGGCCCAGGGGCCGACGGCGATCCTGGCCATGCGGCGCAGCGTGGAAGCGGCGCCGGTCACCGCTCCGGCATGAGGATCAGTCGTCGCGGGTGAGGACTTCCAGCAGTTCGATTTCGAACAGCAGGTTGGAGTTGGGCTGGATGTGCGCGCCGACCTGGCGCTCGCCATAGGCCAGCTGTGCGGGCACGAAGAGCTTGCGCTTGCCGCCGACCTTCATGCCCATGAGCCCGATGTCCCAGCCCTTGATCACACGGCCGGTGCCGATCACGCACTGGAAGGGGCGGCCCTTGTCGTAGGAGGAGTCGAAGACGGTGCCGTCCTCCAGGGTGCCCTTGTACTGGGTGGTGATCAGGGCGCCCTTGACCACGGCCTTGCCGTCGCCGACGACGATATCTTCGATCTGCAGTTCGCTGCTCATGGCGTTCTCCGGTGATGCGGGTGCGGCATGACCGCCGCGAGGGCGTGGGTTTTCGCAGGAAAACCCGGCATTTGCAAGCAGCCTGCGGCGATCAGCCGATGGCCATTTCCTCGAGAATCCATTCGCGGAACGCTTTGACGCGCGGATCGTCCGCGCTGGCCTGCGGATAGACCAGGTTGTACGCGTAGTCCTCGGCAACCCGCACGCCCAACTCGAACGGCTGCACCAGCAAACCCTGTTCCAGTTCGCGAGCGACCATGGCGCGGTCGGCCAGCCCGACCGCGCCGCCTTCCAGTACTGCCTGGACCACGTGGCTGGTGTCGTCGAAGGCGACGCACGTGGAGGCGTCGAAATCCTCCACGCCGGCCATCGTCATCCAGCGCGCCCAGTCCGGCCAGGGTGCGCCCTCGGTTTCGCAAGCGACGTGGCACAGGGTATGGGCCAGCAGGTCGCGCGGTTCACGCAAGGGCGGACCGTCCTCCAGCAGGCTCGGGCAGCACACCGGCACGATCAGGGTCTCGAACAGGCGGTCCGCTTGCAGGCCCGGATAGCGTCCGCTGCCAAAACGGATAGCGAGGTCGAGGTCATCTATGGCGAAATCCCGCAGCTCGTCACTGACGTCGAAACTGAGTTTCAGCCCGGGGTGAAGGGCACGGAAATGTGGCAGGCGCGGCAGCAGCCAGTGGGTGGCGAAGCGCGCGGTCAGCGATACGCGCAACTGCTCGGTGCTACGGCTCAGGCGCCGTGCGCGCAGGGTGGCGCGGCGCAACAGGTCGAGGGATTCCGCCGCCGCTTCCAGCAGCAGCGCGCCCGCCGGGGTCAGCTGGATATTGCGGCTGGTACGGATGAACAGGGACAGGTCGAGCTGGTCTTCCAGTTCCTTGATCTGGTGGCTGACCGCCGCCGGCGTCAGGCCGACTTCCTCCGCCGCACGGGTGAAGTTGAGGTGCCGGCCGGCGGCCTCGAAGGTGCGCAGGGAGCGGGTGCCGGGAAAGGAACGGCTCATTGATCTTCAAATCCTTCTTGATGATCAGTCGAGAAATACTCGTTTCCAATGGCTCCGTCAAAGGTCGATAGTCATTGCACTTGATGATCGACAGCACGGAGCCATCGCCATGTCAGCCGCAATCCATCCCTACATCACCCAGCGCAATGCCCAGCCGGCGACCGCCGAGGAGCTGGCGCCGCTGGCCTTTGCCGGTTACGCGCACTTCACCGCCATGCAGGTGCGTGGCGGCGGCGTGCGCGGGCTGGACCTGCACCTGGAGCGGTTGCGCAGTGCCTCGCAGCGCCTGTTCGGCCAGAGCCATGCCGACGAGGAGATTCGCGCCGCCCTGCGTGCCGCGCTGGCGCAGGCGCCGGCCGATGTGTCGCTGCTGGCCACGGTGTATTCGCCGGCCGGCGAGTTCACCGTGGCCGGCCCCGAGCATCGCCCGGAGCTGCTGGTGCGCACCGCGCCACCCTCCGACGGGCCGCAGGGAGCGCTCTCGCTGGCCATCGCCGGGCATGAGCGGGTGCTGCCGGAGGTCAAGCACGTTGGCGAGATCGCCAAGACCTGGTACCTGCGCGAAGCCGTGGCCGCCGGCCACGACGATGCGGTGTTCGCCGACCATCGCGGCCGCTTGAGCGAAGGCACCATCTGGAACCTGGCGTTCTGGGACGGCGAGACGGTGATCTGGCCGAAGGCGCGGATGCTCGGCGGCACCACCATGGGCATCCTGCGTCGTCAGTTGGAGAAGCTCGGCGTGCGCCAGGCGGTACGCTGCATCGACCGCCAGGACCTGCCGCGCCTGGCCGGCGCCGTGGTGATGAATTCCTGGACGCCGGCGGTGCCGGTGCATCGTATCGACAGTGTCGATATCCCGCCGGCGCCGGTGTTCGTCGAGCTGCTGCGGCGCGCGTTCGAGGCCGAACCGCGGGTGAAGCCCTGAATCAGGTGAGGTGCGCGGCGAAGCCGCTGGCCTGCGGGTTGACCTCGTCGTGCAGGGTCAGCTGCGGGACGGCGTAGTCGCCGCCGTTCTGCCGGCGGAACGGGATGGGCGCGGTGCTCTGCAGGTTGTCCAGGCGCTCGCCCAGTTCCCGTTCGATCTGCGCGTAGCGCTGCGCATCGACGCGGCTGGTGCGGTACACCAGGTAAGGCGGCAGCACCTCGAAGCCGGGGTAGTGCAGCACGCCGTGGTGGATCGGGAACAGCAGGTCGTCGATTGGCCCGTTGATGCCCCGCGCGCTGTAGTGCGATTCCCAGCCGCCGGTGGTGACCACCAGCATGGCGCGCTTGCCGGCCAGGGTGCCTTCGCCGTAGCGGTCGCCCCAGCGCGCGTCGGAATGCTCGCCGACGCCGTAGGCGAAGCCATACGCGTACACGCGTTCCACCCAGCCCTTGAGGATCGCCGGCATGGTGAACCACCAGAGCGGGAACTGCAGGATCAGCACATCGGCCCAGCGCAGCTTCTCCTGCTCGGTGGCGATGTCCGCGCTCTGTCGGCCGGCGGCAAAGGCGCGCTTGGAGTCCAGCGACGGGTCGAAGCGCGCCTCGGGGTCGCGGTCCAGGCTGTCGGCGGCATCCAGGGTGGCTTTCCAGTTCATCGCGTACAGGTCGGAAACCTGCACGTCATGGCCGGCGGCCTGCAGGCGGCGCACGGCAAAATCCTTCAGCGAACCGTTGAGCGAGCGCGGCTCGGGGTGGGCGTAGACGATCAGTACCTTCATGGTGAATCTCCTGCGAGGTTTGGGATGGGCGCAGGATGCGATTTGCCAAGGTATAGTAGAAATGAATATCCGGTATCCCAGGTATATGAATGAATAATCTTCGCCGGCTCGACCTCAACCTGCTGGTGACCCTGGATGTGCTGTTGTCCGAGCACAACGTGACCCGCGCGGCCGAGCGGCTGAACTTCTCCCAACCCTCGGTCAGCGTGCACCTGGCCAAGCTGCGCGACATCTTCAACGACCCGCTGCTGCTCCCTGGCCCACGCGGCATGCGGCCGACGGCGCGTGCGGAGTCGCTGCGCGAGCCGTTGCGCATCGCCCTGGAAGCGCTGGAGCAGGCGGTGGCGCCATCGGCACCCTTCGATCCGGCGCAGGCACAGAACACCTGGCGTATCGCCGCGACCGACTATGGCGAATCCACCATCCTGCTGCCGGCCTTGAGCGCGCTGCGCAGCAGTGCGCCGGGGACGCGCCTGGCCCTGCTGGAGCTGGCGCCGCCGCGCATCGCCCGGCAGGCGGAGCAGGGCGAGATCGACCTGGCCTTCCACACCACCGAGGGTGCCCCACCGGGGATGCGTCGCCGTGCGCTGTTCACCGAACGCTACGTGCTGGCAGGGCGTGCCGGGCACCCGAAGCTCAAGCGCAAGCCGACGCTGGCGCAGTTCTGCCGGTTGGAGCATGTGATGGTGTCGCCCGACGGCGGCGGCTTCAGCGGTGTTACCGACGAGGCGCTGGCGGCGGTGGGCCTGAGCCGCCGCGTGGCCTTGTCCGTGCCGCACTTCCTGTTCGTCATCTCGGCGGTGGCCAGCAGCGACCTGGTGGCCATGGTGCCGGCCCGGCTGGTGCGGGATAACCCGTTGCTGCGGGTGGTGGAAGCGCCGGTGGAGGTGCCGGGGTACGAGATGTCGATGCTGTGGGATGAACGCTCGCATCGCGACCCGGCGCACCGCTGGCTCAGGGAGCAGATTGCCGGAGCCGTGTGACTGCATTGGATTTTCGTAGGAAAGGCATTGCCCCAGCGTCTCCTCTGGCTGTCAGTGAAGTAGGGCGTATAACGTTCGAGGTTATACGCCGGTTGACCCTGCTGGCCGAGCACTCCGGGGCTGGTCACGGAGTTGCGATTTCAGGTGCTCCGGGCTGGATCGTGGAGCCGTCGATACGCGCGGTGTATCGGCGTACAACCGCGAACGGTTGTACGTCCTACATGGTGGGTCAGGGTAGCTGGCGCAGACAACTGCCGAGAATGCAGGGCGGGGTCGGCAGCTGGAGGGCGCTGCGGGCTGCCTGCAGCCTCGCCTCTTCGTAGTGGCACAGCATGAGGTGCGCGGTCAGCAGGCTGGCGCAGATGATCAGCGCGATCAGCAGAGGAATGAATCGGGACATGGCATCGGCCTCGTCGACTAACCCCATGCTTCGCACGTTAGTCCTGGAGGCGGAGCCGCCAAATCGTCCGCTCGGACTAGCCAAGGGTCGCCACACTGCGCAGGATCAGGCGCACCAGCATGGTCTGCCGGGTCACCCCGGTCTTGGAGAAGGTCGAGCGCAGGTGGGCGCGCGCGGTGTTGCGGCTGATGCCCAGCTCGTCGGAGGCTTCGTCCAGGGTCAGGCCGTTGGCCAGCAGCATCGCCAGCTGCGCCTCGGCCGGGGTCAGGTCGAACAGCGCCTTGACGATCTCCTGAGGCGCGCGGGATTCCTGTTCCGGGTCGCTGACGAAAATCACCACCGAGGGGCAGTGCTTGCCCTCGTTCCACTCGCTCAGCGGTACCGAGCGCACGATGATGCCCAGGTCCGCGCGGCCGGAGGGGCGCTGCACGCGCATGGCCTCGACCACCGACGGATGCGAGCCTTTCTGCGACTGCAGGGCCTGCTTCACCAGGCGGCGGAACTCCTGGCTGTCGCGCTGGGTGCCGACCTGCAGGTTGTCGCCGCTGATCTTCAGGCCATCCTTTTCACGCAGCAGGTTCTCGGCCACCTGGTTGGTCTGCAGGATCTTGCCGGTCTCGTCGAGGATGATGGTGCCGACGGCGAACTGGTCCACCGCGCCGGCGTAGAGGTTGCGTTCGCTCTCGATGCGGTTGATCTGCGTGTGCAGCATCACCGAGCGCTCCAGGTGTGGCACGAAATAGGCGAGCAGCGCCTTGTCGTCCTCGGTGAACGCGGGGGACTCGAAGCCGCGGCTGATACGGATGCGGCACAGGGCGCCGTCGCTGGTGCGGATGTCGGCACCGAGGATGTGGAACACCCCCACCGGCTCGAGGAAATTGCGGTAGAACTCCGAGGTCAGCCAATCTTCCCGGGAAACGAACTCATCCAGGATCACCACCTGGCCGCTGGGCAGGTCGACGAAGGGGTCGAGGTTGAAATAGTACTGATTGTAGGACGCCACCACCTCGGCGGAACTGCCGTTGGTGTTGACCATCAGCCCCTCGTTCTGGTCGCTGGGCGGACGCAGGATGAAGGTGGTGTACTTGCCACCAAGGAACTGGTTGAGCTGGCTCAGGAAGGACTGCCACGGCGTGGGCTCCAGAGGGCCCTGGTAAAGATTGCCGAGCATTCCGCTGAACTGGTCGAGCGAAAGCGAGTGTGCCATTGGTGAACCATTTCTTATTTTTGTAGTACGAAAACGCCGACGAGATTAATCGGCGTTTTCCGCAGAAGACAATCCGTCCCTCAAGGCAGGGGACGGGTGGTTCAGGCCGGTTCGGCCTGTGCCGCGCACACGATGAAATCCTTGCGCTCGGACAGGTTCGCCGGCAGGTCGGCAACGTTGGTGTAGAACTGCTCGTACCACTTGCGCAGCTGATACACCGGGCCGTCGCCGTCGCACAGCAGTGGGTTGTCGACGCGGGTCTTGGTGTGCCAGATCGCCACGTCCTCGTAGAACGCCAGGCGTGCCTGCTCGACGTAGGCCAGGGCCATGGCGCGGTTTTCCTCGGCGGAGAGGCCCGGCACCTTCTTCACCAGCACGCCGTAGCGCAGGGTGAAGCTGTTCTGGTCGATCGGCACGTGGCAGTTGAGCAGGATCGAATGGATCGGCTGGCCGCCCATGGCTCCGGTCATTTCGGTGATCTGGTAGGCCGGGCCGTAGTAGGTGGCCACGGTGGTCAGCTCGCTGTCGCCGGACAGGCGGGCGCTGCGGCCGCGCATCACCTGGGTGGCGGTGTGCGCTTCGAAGTGGTTGCTGAAGTCGTCGATGGGGGCGCCATGGACACTCTTGAAGTGCGCCATGTCGGAGACGTTATCGACCAGTTCGCGGCAGTTGGTGTCGATCTTGATATCGGCCACTTCCCAGTCGGCCCATTCGCCGTTGAAGCAGGCGTCGATACGTGGGATGGCTTGCTCGGCAATGGGCGGATTGCCCTCCGGGTCGTTCCAGACGAACAACAGGTGGTTCTGCTCCATCACCGGCCACGACTTGATCTTCGCCCGCGGCGGGATGCGCTTGGCGTAGGGAATGTCGTCGCACACACCGTCAGCGCCCCAGCGCCACTCGTGGAACGGGCAGCGCAGGCTGTTGCCTTCCACGCAGCCTTCACTCAAGTCCGCGCCCATGTGCGGGCAGTAGCCGTCGAGGATGTTCAGTTGGCCATCCTCGCCCTGGAAGGCCACCAGGCGGGTGCCGAAGACATCCAGGCGGTGCGCCTTGCCATCGCGGTACTGGCTGGCCAGCCCCAGGCAGTGCCAGCCGCGCGCGTAGCGGTCT
Organism: Pseudomonas sp. NY15181; assembly: GCF_048068055.1. Lineage (NCBI taxonomy): Bacteria > Pseudomonadati > Pseudomonadota > Gammaproteobacteria > Pseudomonadales > Pseudomonadaceae > Pseudomonas > Pseudomonas sp. NY15181. The sequence goes on from NZ_JBLUPT010000009.1 coordinate 124,325, forward strand.
TCTACGGGGCGGGCTTCGATTCGGTGCAGCGTGCTCATCTTGTTGTTCTCCCATCGGATGCCGCAGGCAGGGGGTGGGTGGCGGCAAGGGCCTGGTTGGGATTCTGCAAGCCAGGGCGGTAATGGCATCGTCTGAATGGACGATGGCTGGGGAGGAGGGGATCGATTTACTGGCCCGCACAACAACAAGACGCGGGATTTCGCGATGATCCGCATACTCGATGAGATCACCCTCGATGCCGAGCACATCGACAGGGTGATGCAGGACCTGGCCGAACTTTATCTGCCGTTGTGCCCCGAGCGTGGCCTGAGCCTGGAACAGCGCTGGGTGTCGCCGCCGGTGGCGGTACCGGGGCAACCCAATACCCTCTGGCTGCTCTGGCAGGTGCCGGATGTCTGGGGTTACTACGGTATGCGCAGCCGCCTGGGCGCGCAGGAGATGCAGTTCTGGGCGCAGGTGGACGGCCTGTGCCTGAGTCGCCGGCGGCATGTGCTGGGCGATGCCGGCCAGCCCCTGGAACACCAGGGAGGGCTGAGCCATGTGGGCTGAAAGCGTACAGCTCGACCTCGCGCCCGGCGCAAACCCCTCCGACCTTGCGACCTTGCTGCGAGAACGCCTCGGCGACCTGCCGGGCTTCCGGCACCTGGCCCTGGGCGCCAACCTGCCCGGCAGCTGGGGGGCCTCGGACTGCACCCTCGATCTGCTCTTTGAACGGGACCCCGGCCACGCCCTGGCCGAGCGTCTGGCGCACCTGCCCGGTGCCGCCCGCCTGGAACGCCACGCCTACCGCCGCATCGGCGGCGGCCTGCGCGAGCCGCAACTGACCGGCGGCATCTGGCGCACCCTGCTGCTGCACGTCAAGGCCGATGCCGCCCCCGGCCAGCGCGAGGCGCTCGAACGCGACCTGCTGCGGATGCCGGCGTACATGCAGGGCATCCGCAACTGGCAGCTCTCCGAAGTCATCGGTGATAGCGGCTGGACCTACGTCTGGCAGCAGGAATTCGCCGACCTCGGCGACCTGCAGGGCGAGTACCTGGCGCATCCCTATCACTGGGGCTGGGTGGATCGCTGGTTCGACCCGGAATTCCCTGAATGGCTGGTCGACTCGATCGCCCACGCCTTCTGCCCCTTCGACAGCAGCCTGCTGAGCCAGGCCTGATGGAGTCCATCTGATGCGCGCGGTGATCATTCAAAGCCTCGGCGGCGCCGAGGTCCTGCAACTGGCCGAGGTCGAAACGCCACGCCCCGGCCCCGGCGAAGTGCTGGTGCGGGTCCGCCATGCCGGGGTCAACCCGGCCGACTGGAAATGCCGCGAGGGCTATCTCTCCGGCTTCTTCGAATACCGCTTCCCGCTGGTGCTGGGCTTCGACCTTTCCGGCACGGTCGCCGAAGTGGGCGAGGGCGTGGACGACCTGCCGGTCGGTACCCCGGTGTTCGCCCAGAGCGACATCGGCGCCGGCAAGTGGGGCTCCTACGCGGAATACGCCTGCGTCTCCCGTGACTCCGTGGTGCGCATGCCGCAGTCGCTGGACTTCGCCGCCGCGGCGGCGGTGCCGACCCCGGCCCTGGCCGCCTGGGCCGGCCTGTTCGACGAGGGTGGTCTGCAAGCCGGCCAGCGCGTGCTGGTGCATGGCGGCGGAAGTGCGGTGGGCGGTTTCGCCATCCAGCTCGCCCGGCATGCCGGCGCGCGGGTCGCCACCACCTGCAGCGCCGACAACCGTGAGCACGTCGCCGCGCTGGGCGCCGAGTGCGCCATCGACTACCGCAGCGATGACATCGACGCGGCACTGCGCAACTGGTCCGCCGAAGGCGTCGACCTGGTGCTCGACTGCATCGGCGGCGGCAGCCTGCCGGACGCCCTGGGGCTGCTGCGCAGAAACGGCATCCTGGTCTCGATCCTCACCCTGGCGCCGGGCGATGCCGCGCCGGACCTGGCCGCCGCGCAACGCCTGGGCGTACGCATGGCGGTGGCCTACAGCCGCATGCCCAGCGGCGCCACCCTGCAGCGGGTCGCCGACCTGCTGGCCAGCGGCGCGCTGGTGCCGCCGCGCCTGGAGCAGTTGCCGCTGGCCGACGTGGCCGTGGCTCATACACGCCTGCAGCAGGGCCTGGCCCGCACCAAGCAGGTCCTGCTGGTAAAGGCAGACTGACACAAGAGGAATGACGATGAGCGTTCGACAAGGCCAAGTGGCCGTGATCACCGGTGCCGCCAGCGGTATCGGCCGGGGACTGGCGGAACACGCGGCGAAACTGGGCCTGAGCCTGGTGCTGGCCGACCGCGACCAGGCCGGCCTGGATGACCTGGCCGGTGAGCTGCGCGCAAGCGGCAGCCAAGTGCTGGCGCGGGTTACCGACGTCGCCAGCGAGGCTGACCTGGCGGCCCTGCGCGACGCCGCGCTGGCGCAGTTCGGCGGCGTCGACCTGCTGTTCAACAACGCCGGCGTGATGCAGACCGGCGCCAGCTGGGAACTGAGCGCGGCGCAATGGCAGCGCATGCTCGACATCAACCTGGTGGGCGTAATCAACGGCCTGCGCGTCTTCGTGCCGACCCTGCTCGCCCAGGGGCGTCCGGCCCACGTGGTCAACACCGCATCGCTCGCCGGCCTGCTCACCAGCCCGTTCCTGGCCGCCTACACGGTGACCAAGCAGGCCCTGGTGGCGCTGACCGAAGTGCTGCACCACGAAATGCTCGCCCTTGGCGCGCCGGTCGGCGTCTCGGTGCTCTGCCCGGGGCCGGTGGCCAGCCGCATCATGGCCTCCGACCAGGTGGGCGAGGGCGCCGGCGCCGCCCTGGGCGCCGTGCTGGAACAGAGCATCCGCCAGGGCATGCCGGCGGACGAACTGGCGCAGATCGTGTTCCAGGCGATCGACGAGAAGCGCTTCTGGATCCTGCCGCACCCGGACTTCAAGCCTGCGCTGCAGGCACGCATGCAAAGCATCCTCGACGAGACCAATCCGGTCTTCCTGATGGCCGACGTATAAAAGGAGTGACCATGGCCCTCGATCCCCACATGCAGGCTCTGCTCGACCAGTTCGCCGGCGCCTTCGCCCTGGACTTCGACACCCTCGACGCCACCACCTACCGCAGCTTCGCCGACCAGACCCTGGCCGGAGAACCCGTTGCACTGGCCGAAGTGCGCAACCTGCGCCTGGCCGATGACCTGCCGGCGCGGCTGTACCGCCCGAGCGGCGAGGCGGGCCTGCCGCTGCTGGTGTTCTTCCACGGCGGCGGCTTCGTCGCCGGCACCCTCGACACCCATGACGACCTCTGCCGTCGCCTGGCCCTGGCCACGGGCGCGGCGGTCGCATCGGTGGGCTACCGGCTGGCGCCCGAAGCGCGCTTCCCGGCGCCGGCGGAGGATTGCTACCGCGCCACCTGCGAGCTGGTGGAACGCGCCGCCGAACTGGGCGTCGATGCCTCGCGCCTGGCCCTGGCCGGCGACAGCGCCGGCGGCAACCTGTCCATCGCCGCGGCGCGCCTGCTCAACCAGCGCGGCGGGCCGCGCCCGAGCGCGCTGTGCCTGTTCTACCCGGTGACCGACCAGAGCTGCGGCACCGCCTCCTACCGCGAATTCGCCAAAGGCCACTTCCTCGAAGCCTCGATGATGCATTGGTTCTGGCGCCAGTACCTGGGCCAGTGGCCGGCGCCGCTGGATGTCCTGGCTTCGCCGCTGCACGCCGCCGACCTCGGCAGCCTGCCGCCGACCCTGGTGATGAGCGCCGAATGCGACCCGCTGCGCGACGAGGGCGAAGCCTTCGCCGAACGCGCCCGCGCCGCCGGCGCCGAGGTCGCCCTGGTGCGCGCCGAGGGCATGATCCACGGCTTCGCCAGCTTCGCGCCCTTCGCCCCCCGCGCCGCGGCCTACCTCGCGGAAGCGGCGGCCTGGCTGCGCGGCAACCTGGCCTGAGGAGACCAACATGACGCTGGACAGTCCGCTGCACCTGATCGAAGCCCTGCGTCGCGGCCAGCCGGTGGTGCTGGTCGACGGCGAGGATGACGGCGGCGACGGCATGCTGCTGCAGGCCGCCGAGTTCGTCGACGACGCGGCGCTGAACTTCTTCGCCCGCGAGGCGCGCGGGCTGATCTGCCTGGCGCTGACCGATGCGCGCTGCCAGGAACTCGGCCTCAAGCCGATGACCGACAACCCGCGTGGCGAAGGCAAGGGCTTCATGGTCTCCATCGAGGCCACCGAAGGCATCACCACCGGTATCTCCGCCGCCGACCGTGCGCGCACCGTGCAGGTGGCGGTGGACCCGGCCAGCGGCCCTGCGGACCTGGTCAGCCCCGGCCATGTTTTCCCGCTGCGCGCGCTGCCCGGCGGGGTCATGAGCCGCGCCGGCCACGCCGAGGCGGCCTGCGACCTGGCCCGGCTGGCCGGATTGCAGCCGGCGGCGCTGCTCGCCGGCATCCTCGACGAGGAGGGCGAGAACGCCCGTGGCGAAACCCTGCGCGCCTTTGCCCAGCGCCACGGCTTGCGCATGGGCGGCATCGCCGAGCTGATCCACCACCGCATCCTCCACGAAGGCACCATCGCCCGCAGCGGCGAATACCGCATCGACACCCGCCACGGCCCGTTCCAGGTGTACGCCTACCACGACGCCTTCAAGGACGTCGTACACCTGGCGCTGGTGCGCGGCGAGGTGAACCCGGCGCAACCGGTGCTGGTGCGCGTGCAGGCGGTGGAGACCTTCCGCGACCTGCTGGCCGGCGAACCGCCGCGCGGGCCGCAGCAATGGAGCCTGGACCGCTCCCTGGCGCACATCGCCGCCGAAGGCAGCGGCGTGCTGGTATTGTTGGCGCAGCAGGAAAGCGCCGCCGCCATCCTCGACCAGCTGTCCCACGGGCCGCGCCTGCAGGCACCGACTTTCCCCCAGCGTACCCTGGGCGTCGGCGCGCAGATCCTGCGCGACCTGGGCGTGCACCAGATGCGCCTGATGAGTTTCCCGGCTCCCTACAAGGCGGTGTCCGGCTTCGACCTGGAAGTCGTCGAGTTCGTCCCCTTCACCCCGGCCCAGGAGGCTTGAGATGACCCCGCAAGACGCGCTGGACAAGGTTTTCGCCCCCGCTCAACTGGCTGGGCTGGCCCTGCGCAACCGAGTGATCAAGACCGCCACCTTCGAGGGCATGTGCCCGGGCGGCATGCCCAGTGAGGACCTGGTCGCGCACCATGCGCGCATGGCCCGTGGCGGCGTCGGCCTGAGCACCGTGGCCTATTGCGGCGTGTCGCCCGACGGCCTGACCTTCCCCGACCAGATGTGGATGCATGAAGGCGTCTTTGCCAAGCTGAGCGAGCTGGCCGGTGCGGTGCACCGCGAGGGCGGGGCGGTGTCGGCGCAGCTGGCGCACTGCGGCTTCTTCAGCCGCAACCGCCCGCAGAACATCCCGCGCCCGCGCGGCCCCAGCGCTTGCATCAACCAGTACGGGCTGTTTTCCGGCGTGCCCTTCGCCGGTGCCATGGGCGATGCGGACATCCGCAAGACCCTGAAGGAGTACCACGACGCCGCGGCCTTCGTGAAACGCGCCGGCTTCGATGCCATCGAAATCCACATGGGCCACGGCTACCTGCTCAGCCAGTTCATCTCGCCGGCCACCAACAAGCGCACCGACGCCTACGGCGGCAGCCTGGACAACCGCCTGCGCCTGCCCCTGGAAGTGCTGACGGCGGTGCGCGACGCGGTGGGCGACGACTTCCCGATCCTGGCCAAGCTCAACCTCAGCGACGGCTTTGCCGGCGGCCTGGAGATCGACGAATCCTGCCGCGCCGCGCAGCGCCTGGCCGAGCATGGCCTGAACGCGCTGGTCATGAGCGGCGGCTTCACCAGCCGTTCGCCGATGTACCTGTTCCGTGGCGAAAGCCCGCTGCAGCAGATGATCCCGCTGGAGCCCAACCCGCTGCAGCGCACCGCGATGAAATGGTTCGGCGGCCGCCTGTTCGCCGACTCGCCCTACTCGGAAATGTACTTCCTCGACCAGGCCCGCCGCGTGCGCCAGGCCACCGACATGCCGCTGGTGTACCTGGGCGGCGTGAGCAGCCGCGACAGCCTGCAACGCGCCATGACCGAAGGCTTCGACTTCGTCGCCATGGGCCGCGCACTGCTGCGCGACCCGGATCTGATACGCAATATCCAGCAGCAGGGCGAGCGCTACGAGAATGGCTGCACGCACTGCAACCAGTGCGTGGCGAGCATGGGCTTGCCCGGTGGTATCCGCTGCGTGCTGAACCGGCCGGAGAGCTTTGCGGCGGTGCGCTGAGTCGTAGTTGAGGCATCGAGAAAAACGGCCTGCACCTTCCGGTGCAGGCCGTTTTCTTTTGCCTTCCCCTCAGAGGCCGGGCCGGCCCCCGAGGGTTGTTGCGCTCAGAAGGCGAAGCCCAGGCTGACGTTGCCGCTCAGGCCGTGGCTGTCGGAGCCTTGCAGGCCCTGCACATCGGCGCTGACGCTGACGGCGCCTGCGCGGGCGGTGAGGCCGGCGCCGACCTTGAACAGGTCGCGGTCGTTGAAGGCCGAGACCTGCTCCACGCCGAAGCCCTGGACCGCCCCGTGGCTCTTCACCTCGGGGTTGCCGAAGGCGTGCTCGTAGCCCAGGTTCAGCCCCGGCTCCAGGCTCCAGTCGCCGACGCGGGACTGGCCGAAGCCGAGGTTGAGGCCGCCGACCAGGCTGGTGACGGTCTTGTCGACGGTGTCGACGTCCAGGGCCAGCTCGCTGCCTTTTTCAGTGAAGCCGTCGAGGCGGACCTGGCTGACGCGCACGCCGAGGGTCGGCTCCAGCGTCAGGTCGCCGCTGTGGGTGCGATAGCCGAGGTTGGCCAGGGCGCTGTAGAGGCTGCCCTGGGTGTCGCCCTTGGCGCGGCCCAGGCCGTAGCCGAGGTCGCGGCGGCTGTCGTAGTCGATGTAGCCGGCGTCCAGGCGCAGGTCGGCGTAGGCGCCCTGTTCGAGGCTGTCGAAGGCGTAGCGGCCGCCCAGGGTGATGAAGGTGAGGTCGGCGTCGGCATCGGCGCCGGAGCTGGCCACGTCGCCGTTGGAGTAGCCGAAGCCGGCGCGGGCGCTGGTCTGGCTGTCGAAGCGGTGGGTCAGGCCGACCAGGGCGCCCTGACTGTGCTCGTTGCTGCTGGAGGCATGGGAGGAGCCATCAGTGCCGACGTAGCTGGCCAGCGCGCTCATCCACAGCTGGCTTTCGCCCTCGCGCAGGTCGCGGCCGCTGGCGTAGGGCGCGATGGCGCTGTCGATCTGCTGGGTCTGGCGCAGCAGGTGGCTGGCCGCGTCGGCGTGGATCTGCCCGCCGACGCGCTGCTCCAGGCCGCCCAGGCTGCCGGCGTCGATGGCCGATTGCAGGTAGTAGTTGTAGGCGCTGTAGTGGCCGGACAGGTCGCTGTCCTGCAAGGCGGCCAGCAGGCCGGCGCCGGCCGCGGCGTTACCGGCGAGCGCCGCCTGGCCGGGCAGGCTGCCGTAGCGCACCATCTTGCCGCGCAGCACGTAGAGGGTTTCCTGGTCCAGGCCCAGGCCTTCCTTCAGGTAGTTGTCGACCGAGCCATAGCTTGCCGTGATCTGGTCGAGACCGGCCTGCAGGTAGCTGGCGTCGACGCCCAGCAGCGGCCGATAGATCGCGGCGAATGCCGGGGCGCGCGCGCTGAGCTTGGCCAGGGTGGCCTCGATGCTGGCGGCGCTGTAGGTGTTGGTGGCCAGGTAGTCCTGCATGATGGTCGCCGAGTCGACACCGGCGATGGATTGCAGCATGGCGGCGGTCCAGCCGGTGCGGTCCTTGCCGGAGGTGCAATGGAAGATCACCGGGTCTTCGGCGGCGGCCAGTTCCATGAACAGTTCGCGGTAGCGCGCACGCTGGCCGGCGTCGGTGACGAAGTCGCGGTTCAGGTCGCGCATCCAGTTCATGGCGGCGGCGGGGCTGGTGAGGGGCGGGTTCACCTGCTCGCCGCCGATGATGTTGATGTTCCGGTAGCTGGCGCCGGCGGGAAGGGTATCCGGCGCCTGGGCGATTTCGCCGGGGGTTCTCAGGTCGAAGACTTCGCCGATCCCCAGTCCTTCGAGGATGGCCTTGTCATTGCCCTTGAGGGTCAGGGCGTTGGAGCGATAGAACACGCCGGAACGCATGACGCCGCCGTTGGCGGTGACGTCGGCCTGGGTGGTGCCGGCGACGTCGCGGAAGTTGTCCGCGCCGGCAAGGCGCGGAGTATTCAGCGAGAGGTCGTCGGCGAGGGCGGCGGTGTGCGGCAGGCAGAGCAGAGCAGCAGGGATTAGCAGTCGCTTGGCCACGAGGGATGTTCCTTATCGAGGGAGGGTGGTCATGACGCAATCGCGATGAGCCCGGGCGGGTCATGCACGGGAGCGTCATCGTTACAGGCGCGAAAACTGCGGCGCCAAAATGGAAATCTGGAGACGAAAAAAAGCCGGACGCCCCGGGAAGGGACGTCCGGCTTTGCTGGCTTACTGACCGAGCTTGCGCAGGTTGCTGGCGGTGAAGTAGCTGGCGTCGAAGTGAGCGTCGTTCAGGTGGGCGGTGCCGCCCATGCCGTTGACCAGGCGGTCGACCAGGTAGGAGCCGGCGATCAGGTCGTGGTACACCGCAACGCGGGCGTGGAAGGCCTGGATCTCGTAGGCGTACACCGAGGTCTGCACGTTGGTGCGCCACAGCTGGCCCTTGGCGTCGTAGTTGTCGGCCAGGGCGGCGGTCCAGCTGTCCTCGTCGAGGTACAGGCGGCGCTTGGCGTAGATGTGCCGGCTGCCCTGGCGCAGGGTGCCTTCCAGTACCCAGACACGGTGCAGTTCATAGCGCACGGCATCGGGGTTGAGGTGGCCGTTATTGGTGAGCAGGGCGTTCAGGTCCTGGTCCGGATCGTCGAGCTTGTAGTTGTTGTACGGGATGTACATCTCCTGCTTGCCGACCATCTTCCACTCGTAGCGGTCGGGGGCGCCGTTGAACAGGCGGTCCTCGTCCATCACGCGGAAGCCACCGGCGCCGTAGGGCGTGTCGTAGCCGACGGTGGGCGCGCGGCGCACGCGGCGGGTGCCGGGGATGTACTGCCAGCTCTGGCGGGGCTGGGCCACCGGGTTGCTGAACTCGTTGGTGAGGATGATCTCGCCTTTCTTGCGCACCGGTTCCAGGGTGCTGATCATCGCGTAGGCCTGGATGCCGTCGTAGGCCTTGGCGTCGCCGGTGGGGTTATCCCAGGGCGAGAAGATCTGGTAGTGGACCTTCTCGAACACACGGCTCTGGTTGGACAGGGTCAGGGCCATCAGGTAGGTGGCTTCTTCCTTCCAGGCGCGGCTGGGAAGGTTGTGGTTCCAGATCAGCTCGTAGCCGTTCTTCGGGATCGGGAAGGGCGAGGCGCCGTAGGCGTTGGCGACGCCATAGCCATCGCTGACCAACTGGGCATTCTGGGCGTTGTACTTGATGTTGTTTTCCACCGATTCCGAATAGCGGAAGTCGCGGTGGCTGGGGTAGACGACCAGCTTGTAGGTCTGCGGGTAGCGCTTGAACAGGGCCTTCTGGCCGTCGGACAGCTTGCTGGCGTACTGGTCCATGTTCTGCGCGGTGATGGTGAACAGCGGCTTCTCGTCCGGGTACGGATCGGGGCGCTTGTGGCCGGTGCCGTCGAATTTCACCTGGGGCGGCGCGCCGCGCCATTTACCGGACCACGCGGGGATGCTGCCGTCGGCGTTGCCGGCTTTCTCGGCGCCCATCGGGGTGAGGTCCTTGCCCAGGCGCGCGATTTCCTCAGCGCTGGCCTGGGCATGAGCGTTAAGGCTGGCTCCGGCCAGACCGATGGAAAGGAACAGGGGCAGCAGGCGGGTTTTGCACGTCATTTTCTTGTTCTCCTCGATATCAGGATCAGAAGCTGTATTTCGCGCTGAGCGAGACGTTGTCGCGGTCCGACAGGGCGGTTTCGCTCGGGTTGCCGAGGAACACGTTGTAGCGGGCCTCGATGGCGAAGTTGTTCAGGTAGCGCCAGGTGGTGCCGACGCCGAGGCGGTCGTCGCCTTCGCCCAGGCCGAAGCTGCCGGGCATCGACGAGTTGCCGTTGACGGCCTGGCTGAAGATGAGCGGAACGCTGAGGTCCCAGCCGTTGAAGATGTTGTTGTAATCAAGGGTGAGGTTGACGGTGTAACCCCAGGCGGACTTGTCGTAGTAGAGGGCGCTGGTGTTGGGGGTGTTGATCAGCGCGTAGCCGGCGCCGGTGGGGACGAAGACGTCGAAGCTGGGGGCCTTGTCGTTGCTCAGCACGCGGTTGTAGCCCACTTCGCCGGTCAGGGTGACGTTGTCGGCGAAGGGCTGGTTGCCGTAGGAGTGGATGAACGACATCAACGCTTCCATGGTCTTGGCGCGCACCGGGTGCGGTACCAGACCGGTATCCACCAGCACCGGCTGGCCATCGCGGTAGCTCAGTTCGCCGCTGACGTTGGTGTCGCCCAGCACGGTGGAGAAGCTCGCGCCGTACAGGTCGATGTTGTCGAAGTAGCGCACCTGGTACTCGGCCTGGTTCCAGTGGCTGAGGAAGTCCAGCTGCGGCGACTTGTCATGGAAGCGCACGTAGTACAGGCCGAACTCGGTGTTGGCCAGTTCCTCGGCGCTGTAGGTCATCGCCAGGCCGTACTGGCCGGAGTCGCTGGGCTTGTCGTCGCCAATGCGGCGGGTCATGCCGAAGGCGTCGCTGAAGCCGCCGCGGTCCATCTGGTCGGTGACCGAGAAGAAGCTGCCGACGCCGTCGATCTCGGTCTTTTTCCAGTCGTACTGGTAGTACGCCTGCACGCCGAGGGCGTCGGTGAGGCTGTACTGGACGAAGGCCTGGCCGACCGGGAGGAACAGTTCCTTGATCTCGATGCCGGGGGTGTTGGCCTTGGTCGCGTCCACCGGGCTCATCGCGCCGGAGATGCCGAAGCCGTTGAACAGGCTTTCACCCCAGCTCACCACCTGGTTGCCGACGCGCGCGTTGAGGGCGTGGCCGTCCAGGTCCCAGGTGCCGTAGCCGTAGGTGTCGAGCATGCGCACGCCGTCGCCGTGCTGGTCGACGGTGTCTTCGGGGAACTCGTCAGCCTTGGAGCAATGACCCGACGCGAGGCAGTTGGAGGTGCCGGTCGTGTTGTCGTTGCTGTGGTGGTAGACGTCGTCGTAGAAGCCGGTGGCGCGTGCGAACAGACCGAAGTCGTCGCGGAACTTGAAGTCGGCCTCGGTGAGGAAGCTGGCGCGGTTGTTGATCAAGCTGCCGCGGTCGAAGGCGTTGTTGCCGTCATCGATGTTGGCGATCGCCGGGTTGCTGCCACCGTTGGACAGCGCGTGGGCGCGCTTCTCGGTACGCCAGGCGAGGCCGTAGCTGACGGTGGTGTTCCAGTTGATCTTGAGGTCGTCGTTTACGTCGAACGAGAGTGCCTGGGCCTGGCTGGCCAGGAACAGGCTGGAGGCGCTGATCGCAACGGCAAGGGGCATCGGCTGGAAGGCGATTCTTATTCTTGTCATTTCGTCCTCTGCTCGGGCAGGCACGTTCGTCCAAACCCGGAACTGTGTTGGCGGGAGTGTGGCGGAGCCGACTATGTGGTCACCCGGATTCGCCAACATCGTCCGAAGGGACTAAGCCGGCTAGACAGGGTGCGAGCCGCTCTATGAGCCCTTCCGGGCTAGTCCCATCGGACGATGTTGATGCCGCTGGCCTGCGCGAAAAATCGGTTCGATGCGTGGGTCGGACCCACGCCAGTTCCCGGAGAAAACAGCGCATGAACGCAAGGGCGAGCGGCCAGCGGAGCCGCGAGTGGGACCACGAATGTGACGTTCTGGTGGTGGGCAGCGGGGCCGGTGGCATGACCGCCGCGCTGCGCGCCCGCGACTTCGGCATGGACGTGTTGGTGGTGGAGAAGAGCGACCGTTACGGCGGCACCTCGGCGGTGTCCGGCGGTGGCATCTGGATTCCCTGCAACCATCGGATCGCCGCCCTCGGGGGCCAGGATTCGCCGCAGGAAGCGATTCGCTACATCCATGCGGTGACCCGGGATCTTGTGACCGACGGCCGCATCGAGGCCTACGTCGAACACGGTCGGCGCATGGTCGAATACCTGGAGGCCAACAGTCGGGTGCGCTTCGAGGCGCAGCCCGAATACGCCGACTATTACCCGGAAGTTCCGGGGGGCAAGCCGGGCTTCCGCTCCATGGACCCGCTGCCGTTCGACGCCCGTGAGCTGGGCGAGGAGTTCGCGCGGATGCGCGAGCCGTCGCCGGGCACCCTGATGATGGGGCGCGTGGGCATGACCATGAAGGAAGCGCGCGTGCTGCTCTGCCGCGGCCCCGGCTGGATCGGCTTGACGATGAAGATTCTCTGGCGCTACTGGCGCGACCTGGGTGGACGCCTGCGCTCCAAGCGCGACCGCTTCCTGACCCTGGGCAACGCCCTGGTCGCCGCGCTGCGCCGTTCGCTGCTCGATCGCCAGGTGCCGCTGTGGCTGGAGGCGCCGCTGCAGGGCCTGATTGAGGAAGACGGTCGGGTGGTGGGCGCCGAACTGCTGCACCAGGGCCGCCCGGTGCGGGTGCATGCCCGCAAGGGGGTGGTGATCGCCGCCGGTGGTTTCGAGCGTAACCAGGCGATGCGCAGCCAGTACCACCCGCAGCCGTCGCAGAGCCAGTGGAGCGCCACACCGCCGTACAACAGCGGCGACGGCATCCGCGCCGGCCAGGCACTGGGCGCGGCCACCGCGCTGATGGAGCACGCCTGGTGGGCACCGACCACCCATGTCGAAGGTGAGGAAAAGCAGCGCGCGCTGTTCGTCGAACGCACCCTGCCGGGCTGCGTGCTGGTGGATGCCGCCGGCCAGCGCTTCGTCAACGAAGCCGCACCCTACACCGACATCGTCTACGCCATGTACGAGCACGACTCCGAACAGGCGCGCAGCGTGCCCTGCTGGATGGTGTTCGACGCCGAGTTCCGTCGCAAATACCCTTGCGGCGCCTTGCTGCCCGGCTATGCGCAACCCGACAGCCGCCTGCCCAAGCATCTGCACAGCTACTACCACAAGGCCGACAGCATCGCCGGGCTGGCGGCGGCCATCGGCGTCGACGGCGCCGGCCTTGCCCGCACCCTGGAGCGTTTCAACCACTTTGCGGCGCTGGGGAAGGACCCGGACTTCCACAAGGGCGAGTCGGCCTTCGACCGCTACTACGGCGACCCCACCGTGCAGCCCAACCCCTGCCTGGCGCCGCTGCTCAAGGCGCCGTTCTATGCGGTGCAGATCAACGCCGGCGACATCGGCACCAAGGGCGGCCTGCTCACCGACGTGAACGCCCGCGTGCTGCGCGACGACGGCAGCGCCATCGACGGCCTGTACGCCATCGGCAACTCCGCCGCCTCGATGATGGGCACCACCTATCCCGGTGCGGGCTCCACCATCGGCCCGGCGATGACCTTCGGTTTCCTCGCCGCCGAGCACATCCAGCAACAGGCCGAGCAGACTCGCGCCCGCACCGCCCAGGAGGCCTCGAACAATGTCTGAACAGACTCCCCGTATCGCACTGGTCACCGGCGCCAGCCGTGGCGTCGGCAAGGGCATCGCCCAGGCGCTGGGCGCCGCCGGCATGACTGTCTATGTCAGTGGTCGCTCGCTGCAGTCCGGCGCTGCCACGCTGCATGGCCAGGTGATGCACGGTTCCATCCATGAAACCGCGGCGGCCATCGACGCCGCCGGCGGCAAGGGTATCGCCGTGCAGTGCGACCACGGCGACGACGAGCAGGTCCGTGCGCTGTTCCAGCGCATCGAGGCCGAGCAAGGCCGCCTGGACCTGCTGGTGAACAACGTCACCTTCATTCACGAGCAGTTGATCGAGCCCGGCCCGTTCTGGGAGAAGCCGCTGCAGCTGGTGGACATCCTCGACGTCGGCCTGCGCTCGTCCTACGTTGCCAGCTACTACGCCGCGCCGCTGCTGCTGCGCGCGCCGAAGGCGCTGGTGGCCTTCGTCTCCTCGTTCGGCGCCGGCTGCTACATGCACGGCCCGGCCTACGGCGCGCAGAAGGCCGGGGTGGACAAGCTGGCGGCGGACATGGGCATCGACTTCGAGAACAGCGCGGTCGCGGCCGTCTCCCTCTGGCTCGGCCCACAGCTGACCGAGCGCACCGCCATCGCCGGCCAGGCCAAGGCCGAACAGTACGAAGCCTTCCTGGCGATGGCCGAGACACCGCAGTTCAACGGGCGGATCATCCGCGCGATGCTGGATGACCCCAAGCTGTCGGAGCTCTCCGGGCAGACCCTGGTCAGTGCGGAACTGGCGTTGCGCTACGGCATCAAGGACAGCGACGACCGCCAGCCGCCGTCCTGGCGCGATCAGCTCGGCGGACCGCGTGTGCAGCATCCGGCACGGGTGATGTGATCCGCTGCGGCGGGGAGGGTGATCCCGTCACTTTCTCCGTTGCCCGCCGACCGGTGCTTTCCATGAAGCACGCCAAAAACCGGACCCGATCATCGGGTCCGGTTTTTTCGTAATGCAGGATCAGGCGATGCGGCGCAGCCCTTTGCGTCCCTTGTTGGCGCGGGTGTGGCGGAACAGATCCTTGGGATCGTTTCCCTCGTCATCCTCGCCCCAGGGCACCAGGTCGATGCGCTGTCCGAGGTTCAGCCGGCTCGCCTGCTCGTTGACGTAGCGCAGGGCGGAGTAGTCCTCCAGCGCGAATCCGACCGAGTCGAAGATGGTGATCTGCTCTTCGCTGTCGCGCCCCGCGACCTGGCCGGCCAGGACGCGCCAGAGGTCCACCACCGGGAAGTCCGCCGGCATCTGCTGGATCTCGCCCTCGACCCGCGACTGCGGCTCGTATTCGACGAACACCTTGCCGGCGCGCAGCACGTCGGCGTGCAGCTCGGTCTTGCCCGGGCAGTCGCCGCCCACGCCGTTGATGTGCATGCCGGGCTCGATCATCTCCGGGGTCAGAATGGTCGCGTAGGCCTTGTCGGCGGTCACGGTGGTGACGATGTCGGCGCCACGCACCGCTTCTGCGGTGGAGCTGGCGCGGGTGATCTTCAGGTTCGGGAATTCGGCCAGGTTGCGGATCAGCTTTTCGGTCGCCTGCGGGTCGATGTCGTAGACCGCGATTTCCTCGATGCCCAGGTGGAAGTGGAAGGCCAGCGCCTGGAACTCGCTCTGCGCGCCGTTGCCGATCAGCGCCATGCGCCGGGAGTTCGGGCGGGCCAGGGCGCGGGCGGCCATCAGCGAGGTGGCGCAGGTGCGCAGGGCGGTCGCCACGGTCAGCTCGGACAGCAGCACCGGGTAGCCGGTCTCGACGTCGGCCAGCACGCCGAAGGCCATGACGGTGTAGAGCCCGCGCTGGGTGTTCTGCGGATGGCCGTTGACGTACTTGAAGGCGTAGCGCACGGGATCGGAAACCGGCATCAGCTCGATGACGCCGATGTCCGAGTGATTGGCCACGCGGGCGGATTTGTCGAAGGATTCCCACCGCACGAAATCCTGCTGGATGGTGTCGGCGAGCTCGCCGATGAAGCGTGCGACTCCGATCTCCTGCACCAGTTGAGACATCGTGGGGACGTCGACGAAGCGAGTCATGGCGGGACCTCCAGCTAGATTGATTGGTATTGGAATTTCAGCTTTGGTATCCCGAACGCCAATGTCTCGAGCGGCTTCGCCAGGGGCTTGCAACAGGTGGTCCGTGGCCGGCCGGAGGAGGGCCATTGCACGTGTGGGATGCCGCCATTCTCCCACCCGCTCTGGGGAAATCCCGGCTGTAATGCCGGGGTGCGCCGACCGATCCGGCTGTATTGCGTCCCTCGTACAGCCGATTCTGCTGTGGAGGATGGGCCTGGCGGAGGGGCCGTTTTACGGTCGGCAACAGGGTGCGGTGACGCTATCTGGCCGACTCTTTGATGGTCGTCAGTTCGGGGTGGGCGACGAGCTTGTCGATGTGCAGGCTTTCGTCATTCAGCCAGGTCTCGGTAAGGGCGCGGTAGTGCTCCATGTCCCGGCAGCGCATGCGCACGCTGTAATCGAAGGTGCCGCTGATCAGCTGGCAGTGCAGCACTTCCGGGCAGGCGATGACGCAGGCCTCGAAGGCCTTCTGCGCGGTGCGCCCGCTCTGGTTCGACAGGGCGACCAGCACCAGCAGCGACAGGCCCGAGGCGATTTTCTGTTCGTCGATGACGGCGCCGTAGCCACGGATGATCCCGTGCTTCTCCAGCTTGCGTACGCGCTCCTGGCAGGGACGCGGGGTGAGATGCACCAGGGAGGAGAGCTTGCCGTAGGTGATGCGACCCTGGTGGCGGAGGATCCGGATGATCTCTTCGTCGATGCGATCCAGCGTGAATGACGACGCGGTGTCCTGGTCTTTCGTGCTCATGGTTTCTGCGTTCTGGTTAAGCGGAAAGGGCCGCCGGACGCGCTCTATCCAGCGGCGTCCGGCGGCCCTTGCCTTTATGGGGTAACGCTCTGTGGTCTGTCAAAGACCGCCGCAGGCTCGATCAGATCTCCCTGGCCAGCTCCGCACCATTGCCACGCCGGTTCAGCACGACGAGGTAGACCAGGCCGAGCGCGATCCAGCCAATCCCCAGCGACTGGGCTTCGACGCTCATGCTCACCAGCACGTAGGCGATGATCACCAGGCCGATCAGCGGGAAGACCAGGTGCTTGAACACCTGCCCGGTCTTCTGGCGGATGAAGTAGTGATTGATCACCGCGACATGCAGCAGGCAGAAGCCCGTCAGCGCGCCGAAGTTGACCAGGGAAGTGAGCACGTCCGGCGAGTCGAGGAAGTAGATGCCGATACCCAGCGACAGGACGCCCACCAGGTACAGGCTGATGTGCGGGGTCTGGTATTTCGGATGCACCTTGGCCAGCACGCGCGGCAGCTTGCCGTCGCGGGCCATCGAGTAGAGCAGGCGGGAGACGGCGGCCTGCGAGGTGATCGACACGGTCACGCCCCAGGCCAGCGCGGTGGACACCGCGGTCAGCGTGGACAGCCAGCTGCCGCCGGCGGCTTCGGCAATCTCGTAGAAGGCAGTGTCCGCCGACTTGAACGTCATGCCCGCGGCCAGGTCGGTGGCCAGCCAGGTCTGGACGATGAAGATCCCGCCCATGACGAACAGGGCGATGAGGGACGCGCGGCCGATCTGCCGCGCCGGGTCGCCTTTGACTTCCTCGGCGAGCGTGGAGATGGCGTCGAAGCCCAGGAACGACAGCACCGCGATGGACACCGCCTTCATCACCAGCCCGAGGTTGAAGTGCTCCGGCTGCAGCAGCGGCTCCAGGGTGAGGCGACCGTTGCCCAGCCCGCCTTGCAGCGCCTGGTAACCCACGATCAGGAAGATGGCCAGCACCACCAGTTCGGCGATCAGGAACAGCAGGTTGAAGCGTGCCGCCAGGGTGATGCCGCGCAGGTTGATGAGGGTCGCGGAGACCAGGAAGATCAGCATGAACGTAAGCTTGGGGACCGCCGGGAACAGGTGGTTCAACGCCAGGGCGCTGAACACGTAGAGCAGCGGCGGGATCAGCAGGTAGTCGAGCAGCAGCACCCAGCCGGCGATGAAGCCGACGTTGGGGTGGATGCCGCGCTGGGCGTAGGAGTACACGGAGCCGGCGATGGGGAAGGCACGGGCCATGGCGCCGTAGCTGAGCGCGGTGAAGAGCATCGCCACCATGCCCACCAGGTAGGCCATGGGGACCATGCCATGGGCGTCCGCGTGGACCCAGCCGTAAACGCCGAAGGGTGCGATGGGGATCATGAAGATCATGCCGTAGATCACCAGGTCGCTGAGGGTGAGACTACGGCGGAGTTGTTGCTTGTATCCGAACTGTTCGATAGCCACGGGTAAATTCCTCTGGGAACGGCAGCCTTAAGGGTTCGGCGCTCATGCGCTGATTTGTTCTTGTTGTCGGAACCTCCCGGCCCTCGAACGGGTTGAGCCGGGTGGGGTCCTCAGAGCCAGGGAGCCAGGCGTTCCGCCCAGGTCTCCACCCCTTGCGGGGTCCGCAGTCCGTCATTGCGGATTTCGATCAGCACGGCGTCCACGCCGCGTTCGTCGCCATGAACAGGGACGGTCATGTCCTCCAGTGGGTCGATGACATAGGGTTGGTTCGAGCCGATTGCCTCGCCGCTCTGGCGCAGCCCGCCGATGATGCGGTTGGCATAGGCGTCGGCCTTGCCGAAGAGCACCCCGGCGACCCAGGGGCGGGTCTCGCCCCGGTACTTCGGGGTGAAGCTGTGCACTCCGACCAGCCTCGGCGCGCGTTGCGCTTCAAGGCGCTCGTCGATCAGCTCGGTGAGCTGCCGGTGGAAGGGCTCGAAGATGCTCGCAACGCGCTCCTGCCGGGCAGCGGCAGTCAAACCCTGGTTGCCGGGGATCGGGTAGATCTCGCTGTGCTCGGGAATGGCGTCGGGGGCTTCCAGCGGCCGGTTCAGGTCGATCAGCAGGCGCGAGTAATTGGCCACCAGCAGCGTGGCGTCGAGGCGGGCCGAGAGCGCCTCGGCCAGGGCCAGCGCGCCGATGTCCCAGGCGATGTGTTCGCGTGCCGCCTCGTCGTCCAGGCCCAGTTGCCGCAGCTCCTCGGGGATGAAGCGGCTGGCGTGCTCGCAGACCAGCAGTACGGGGCTCTTGCCCCGTGGGTTGACGATCTCGAACGGCGGGCGCCGGTAGAAGCCGGATTCAGTAGAACTTTGCATAGGATTCACACAGTTGTTCTTCGCTGAGGTCGCGGGTCAGGGCCAGTTCCTGCCGCTTCATGGCGAAGTAAGTTTCCAGCAGAGCGGACGGCAGTTCGTTGCACAGTTCGCCGTCTTCCATGAGCAGTCGCTGGGCTTCGTCGAGCGAGCCGGGCAGGGCCTTGATGCCGAGTCTTTCGCGGTCCGCCGCGCCGAGGCTGTGCGGGTCCACGTCGGTCACCGCCGACAGCGGCAGTTCCTGCTCGATGCCCAGGCGACCGGCGATCAGCACGGCGGCCATGGCCAGGTGCGGGCTCGCGGTGGCATCCATCGGGCGGAATTCGAGGTTGAACTGGCGCGCTTTCGGCTTGCCGCCGATCTCCACCACCGGGCAGATGCGCAGCGCCGCTTCGCGGTTGCGCAGGCCCAGGCAGGCGTAGGCGGCGCTCCAGTGGTGCGGTTTCAGCCGCAGGTAGGAAACGGCGGTCGGCGCGGTGAGGGCGCAGAGCGCGGGCAGGTGGCGCAGTACGCCGGCCGCCCAGTGTTCGGCGAGCTTCGACAGGTTGGTGGCGCTGGCCTCGTCATAGAACACCGGGGTGCCGTCCAGGCGTTGCAGGCTCAGGTGCAGGTGCACGCCGTTGGTCACTGCGCCGGGGGCGAGCAGGGGAGTGAAGCTGCTGCGCCAGCCGAACTGCCGGGCGATCTCGCGGGTCACCTCACGCACGTTCACGGCGCGGTCTGCCGCCGCCACACCCTGGGTCGGTCGGCAGGTGACTTCATATTGGTTGCGGCCGTATTCGGGCAGGAACATTTCCGGCTCCGCGCCGATCTGCTCCAGCGCGCTCATCAGCCAGCCGCCGAAGTTGCCGGTCTGCCGCTGGGCCTGCAGGGAGAAGGCGGCGGCGTGCTCGTCCGGCAGGCCGAGCAGGTTGAACTCATGCTCGAAGGCGGCGGTGACCTGCAGGTCGAGTTGGCGATAGCGGGCGATCTCGTCGCGCAGCAGGGTGCGCGGGCACACCGGCCAGGGCGAACCGTCGGTCAGCACGAGATCGCCATGCAGGTAGTCCAGCGGCGCGGCCTGTTGATCGGGGCCGCTTTCCAGGCGCACCCGGCTGGCCGGGTCGGGCAGCAGGCGCAGGTCGCCGTGGCTGCCCCAGGGGTTGTCCTCGGCGATGATGTCCTGGGGCGTCAGCGCGCTGTTGGCGGGTACCCAGCCGCAACCGGTGGCCAGTTGCTCGGCGACTTCCGACTCGGGGAGCGAACGGCCGCGGGTGATGCCGCAGAGATCGGTGGTGACGAAGCTGGTCAGGCGCATCGGGGTGCCGCGATTGTTATTGTTCTGGCTCATGGCGTTCTCCTGGCTTCAGGCCAGCGCAGCGATTCGTGCGAGCACGGTGTCGGTTTCGGCGATCCAGCAGTAGCCCTTGATCGCGTCGAGACAGGCCTGGTGGCGCTCGGGGGTGTGGGTGGCGCAGGCGTCTTCCACCAGGGTGACCAGGTAGCCGCGGTCGGCGGCATCGCGCACCGCCATGTCGACGCACTGGTCGGTGACCACGCCGCAGACGATCAGGTGGCGGGTGTTCAGGTTGCGCAGCACGTAGTCGATGGCGGTGGAGTTGAAGACGCCCGAGGAGGTCTTGGGCAGGACGATTTCGTTTTCCGCAGGCGCCAGGGCGTCGATGACCTGTGCATCCGGGCTGCCCTTGGGCAGGTGCATGTCGGACAGCTTGTGGTCCAGCGAGCGGTCACGCCCGTCGGCGGTGAGGCTTTCGATGATGGTGTGCAGGACTTCGCCGCCCACCTCGCGCATCGCGGCCAGCAGGCGCTGCTGGTTCGGCACCACGGTCGCTTCCACGCGATCGTAGAAGTAGCGGTGCTCAAGCGGATCGACGTGAGCGTCGCGGCCGGGCACGACCCAGGCATTCTGCATGTCGACGAACAGAATGGCGGTCTGGCCGGGCGTGAACGGGAGGTCGCGGGGCGACTGGTGGGGCAGGCTGAACACGGTTATTCCTCCAGGATGTGGCTGCCGAAGGCAGCACGCAGGTGATCGATGCCTTCGAGGCGTTCATCGAGGTGGCCGTCCATGCGCGCCACCAGGCTGGCAATCAGTGCTTCGACCTGGGCCGTGGCGGGCACCAGGGTGTCGAAGGGCGAGGGCGACTCCACCGGTGCGCTGACGATCAGGTCGGCGAACTCGCGCAGCGGCGAGTCGTACACGTCGGTGAACAGCACCACGCGCGCGCCGCGAGCCTTCGCGGCCTTGGCCACGCCCAATGCCTGGGCCTGGTAGCGGCGGTAGTCGAACACCACCACCAGCACCTGGCGGTCGATGTCGTTGAGTTGGTCCGGCAGTGCGGCGCCGTCGTCCAGCAGCAGGCAGCCCGGGCGCAGCATGCGCAGGTGCGCCACCAGATAACCGGCGAGGAAGCGGCTGAAGCGACCGCCGTGGCAGAGCACGCGAACGCGCGTGTCGAGCAGCCAGTCGCCGAGCAGGCGGATGTCGTCGGCCTGGGTCAGCGCCAGGGTGCGCTGGATGCCTTCGCTGGCGTCGCTGAGGAAGTTCGACCAGGCGTCGTTGTGGTTCATCCCCTCGCGGCGCCCGGCGAGCAGCGTGCGCGGCGAGCGCAGGCGGTCATCCACTTCCGCCATCAGGGCGTTCTGGAAATCGCTGTAGCCGGCGAACCCCAGTTTCTTCACCAGGCGCAGGATGGTCGGGTCGCTCACGCCGGCCTGGCGGGCCAGGCGCGACATCGGTCCCAGGCCCAGGCGCGGGTAGTCGTCGAGCAGGGCACGCAGGACCTTGCGCTCGGCTTTGGTGAGATCGACTTCAGGGGAGTTCAGGCGGTCTTTGAGTGTGAGCATGGTGGCGTCCCTTGGTGTGCTCTATTTGTATAATGCGCTTCATAAATTGGCAATACGTTATTTTTGGTAGTGTTCACTACATTGCGGCGGATGCGTTCCGCGAACCGGAGGAGGCGGGCGTCAGGCAGTGGTTTTCCAGCGTCGGTGCAGTGCAGGTGAGGCTGCACGGAACGCATTGCACGTCCGGCGATGGGACTGGCGCGGAGGAGCGTAGGGCGTATAACGCTCCGCGTTATACGCCGATTGGCCTCGGACTCCGGTCTGCTCGGCGTTGAGCCTGGCATTGGGGTTGTCCCAGGCTCGACCACGAAGTTGGCGATGGGATGGGCGTATCGGCGTACAACCGCGAGCGGTTGTACGCCCTACGTGAAGTTTGACTACGACACTCAGCCTGGGCTGCCGGTCCGTAAGGTTCCGGTGCCGGCCTCAGGCATGCGCCAGGGCGTAATCCAGTGCTGCGCAGACGGCGACAATCTGCGCGTCATTGCATTGTTGGGGGCTGGTGCGCGGGCTGTCCGGGTAGACCTCGGTGGTGCTGGTGTAGCGCGCGCCGGTGATGGATGTGCACAGGGCGTATTCCGTCAACGGGTACTCGATCACTCCGCGTGCGACCACCGCAGAGCCGATGATCTCGCCCTTGTCGTCCGGCGGCGCGATGTGGGTCACCCGCTCGACCGCGGCGATGATCGCCTGCTGGAAGGCCGGTTGCGGGTTCTCGCGGTCATCGACCAGGTAGAAACCATCCGGAACCCGCTCCGGCTCGTGCGCCTTGCCATCACGCGCGGCCAACGCCGGGGTGAACTCGCTGGCGTCGCTGTCGGTGGTCTCGTGCAGGTCGATGTGCAGCAGGAACTGGCCGCGCAGCGGGGCGACCAGTTCGATCAGCGCGGTGGACTCGCGGGCGGGGCCACCGGCGCGGAAGTTGCGGTTCGGGTCGATGGCATCAGGGTTCCAGCGGTTGATGCGTTCGTAGCCCCAGGGACTCACGCAGGGCGCCACCAGCAGGTTGGCCTTGCCGGCGTACTCGATAGCGCGTTGTTCCAGGAATCCCAGCGCGCCCATCACGCCGCTGGTTTCGTAGCCATGCACACCGCCGGTCACCAGGGCAGCGGGCAGCGCGGGGTTCCAGTCGCGGCTGCGCAGGGCGTACAGGGTGTAGCTCTCGCCGGCATAGTCGAGCCGGCCATAGGCGATTTTCTCGAAACGGTCGGACAGCGCCTCGATGCGCGGCAGCACGTCCTCGTCGTAACGGCGCAGGCGCGACTGGCGTGCCCGCCACTGGTTTCGCTCGGTTTCGCCCCAGGGCTGGCCAGGGGTTCCCACGGGGTAGAAGGCGGCCGTCGTCATCGTGCGCTCACTGGCTGAGGAAACAGGTCTGCCACTGTAGCACCGGCGCTGCCGAGGGTTGATTCCATTGCACTTGCCGGAGCCACAGGATCTCCGGAAACGTAGGGCGTATAAGGCTCCGCGTTATACGCCGATTGGCCTTGGCTGCCGGTTTGATCGGAGTTGAGCTTGGCATTGTGCCTGCCCCTGAATTGGCCACGCAGTCGACGATGGCATGGGTGTAGCGGCGTACAGCCGCGAACGGTTGTACGCCCTACGAAAGACCGCTGTGCAGCAACGGCTCCAGCAACGCCCGCATGCTGCGCCAGTGGGAGCCTTCCCAGAACACCTGGTCGCAGTGGTCGCAGGAGAGGAACAGTGCATGCCGCTCGGCCACCGTTGGCGGCACGCGGGTGCGGGCCTGTTCCGCCGGCAGTTCGTGCAGCGGGTGGTTGCAGCGCAGGCAGCGGCTGAAGGGGCGGGCGCTGCGGGCCAGGTCCAGCCGTTCGAACAGCTCCACCAGTTGCTCTCGTGGCTTGCGCGCGTGCAGGTAGCAGCCGTGGCTGATGATCCTGCGCTTGAGCAGCTCGCGGTCGCGGGTGAGCACAATGCGTCCCTGGTGCGCGCTGATCTCGGCGATCTCGCCGTCGTCGAAGGCGTTCTCGTACAGGGTGTCGAAGCCGCTCATGCGCAGCAGTGCCGCGAGGCCGCCCAGGTGGGCGTCGGCGACGAAGCGCAGGACGCGCAGGGGGCTGGCCCGCACGCGCAGCAGCGGGCTGATGTCCAGGCGCTCGAACATGGGGTAGACCGCCAGGCGGTCGCCATCGAGGATCGCACGGTCGAAGTCCACCGACTCGCCGTCGAGCAGGATCAGCTCCACCTCGGTGTGGGGCACGCCCAGGGCCTCGATCATGTGCTTGACCGTCGCCCCGTCCGGGCAGGCGCAAGCGAACTCGCACCGGCGCCGGCCGGCGGGCAGGAAGTCGTTGAGCTCCTCGTAGAAGCGGAAGATGGCGCGGTTCATGCCATTGAGTATGGCAGCCGCGAAGGGGCGGAGCCTGGGCTCCGCCCGGCGTGCGGAGCTAGAGCGGGTACTGGCTGGTAAGCACCACGCCCAGCTGGTCGAAGTCGATGAAGCGCTGGCAGCTGTCCATCATCACCGCGAGGTTGTGCTGGAACTTCGCCTCGTCGCCCGGGGCGTCGAAGAAGGCCATCGGGTCGGTCATCGCCGCCGGCGGGAAGCCTTCCTCGACGATTGCCGCCAGCGGCGTGGCGCCGGGGGTGAGCACCTGCACCACCAGGTTCTGCACGTAGAGGAAGTTGTCCTGGGTATCGATGGCTACCCGCATGTGATGGTTCTGCCAGATGCCCAGCCAGGCCTCGTGGGTCAGGCGCGGCGGCAGCTGGAGAAACGCCAGCTGGGAGAAGCCGTGGGTGCGCTGGCCGGCCTGGGCGGGGAAGCGGGTGTTGCGGATCGGCACCGATTCGCAGACCAGGTAGCCGGCCATCCGTGCGCAGGCGGCCTGCAGCGCCTCGTCGTAGGGGCGACGGAATTCGCCCGCGGCGGTGTCGACCCAGAAGCTCACTACCGCGTGCGGCAGCTCGCCGGCCTGCTCCTGGCGCAGGCCATCGGCCGGACGCACGTCGGCGTCATCCAGGTTGAGCTGCAGGTTGTGTGCGCCCAGCCGGACCAGGCGATCGGCCAGCTCCGTGCGCAACTGCCGGAAGAAGTCCTCGGCGTCGACGCGATTGTCACGCCAAAGTAGGTAGATGACCTTCTGCATGGCAAAGCTCCTCGTTTTCGACATGACCCGTTCGGGTGGGGAGTGCAACCATGCAGTGGGTGCCGGCCGGCGCCATCGTCTGTGTGGACTAGCCGGCCGGTGTGGCGCCTTCCTCCCTGTTGCCGTGGAGGAGGGAGGTCACTTGGGCTGGGCGACCACGCGCAGATACGGTTTTAGGGTCTTGAAGCCCTGCGGGTATTTCTTCTGCGCGTCTTCGTTGGACACCGAGGTCGGGATGATCACATCCTCGCCCGGCTTCCAGTTCACCGGCGTCGCCACCGTGTGCTTGGCGTTGAGCTGGATGGCGTCGAGCAGGCGCAGGATTTCGTCGAAGTTGCGTCCGGCGCTCATCGGGTAGGTCAGCGTGGCCTTGATCTTCTTGTCCGGGCCGATCAGGAACACCGAGCGCACCGTCGCGTTGTCCACCGCCGTGCGCGGGCCGCCGCTGGCGTTGGGGTGGATCATGTCGTAGAGCTTGGCCACCTTCAGGTCGTCGTCGCCGATCAACGGGAAGTTCACCGCGTGGCCCTGAGTCTCGGCGATGTCGCCGACCCAGGCGTGATGGTCGCTGACCGGGTCGATGCTCAGGCCCGCCACCTTGGTGTTGCGCTTGTCGAACTCGGGCTTCAGGCGGGCCACGTAGCCCAGCTCGGTGGTGCAGACCGGAGTGAAGTCCTTCGGATGGGAGAACAGGATCGCCCAGTGATCGCCGATCCACTGGTGGAAGTTCAGGGTGCCTTCGGTGCTGTCTGCGGTGAAGTCGGGGGCCTCATCGCCAATTCGTAGGGACATATCCATTCTCCGTGTGGGCTTGGGGGTGTCTGGACGGGCCGCGCGAGCCGAAGGGCGGGCCATGGGCTGAAAAGTATAGGTGGGTGTTCGGCAAGTCGCCCGTGGGGCAGCGGATCAGCGGTCGTGCCGGGGCGCGCCAGGGCTGCTAATCCTGTTCTGAGGAGGTCGTCGGATGAGTGTTGGTCGACGTGGCTCGCGGTGCTGGGGACGCCGCGCGCGTGCATGTCGGGAAGGGTGGCGGCCTTCTTCCGGTGCAGTGGCTTCCGCGCCATCGACCGTCGCCTATGCACTCGACAGGAGCTGAACCATGGCTACCTTCATTTCCCTGGTGAATTTCACCGACCAGGGCATCCGCAACGTCAAGGATTCGCCGGACCGCTACGCCGCCTTCAGGGCAATGGCCGAGCAGCTCGGCATCTCGGTAAAGGCCGCCTACTGGACGACGGGTGGCTATGACATGGTGCTGATCGTGGAAGGCGCGGAGGACGTGGCCACCACGCTGCTGCTCAAGGTGGCGTCGCTGGGCAACATCCGCACGCAGACCCTGCGTGGCTTCTCGGAACAGGAGTTCCGTGGGCTGATTGCCGCGATGCGCTGAGGCTAAACGCAAACGGGGCGGCCCGAAACTGGCGCCGCCCCGTGCTTGCCCTGTCCGACCCGTCAGGAACG
Source organism: Pseudomonas sp. NY15181 (assembly GCF_048068055.1). Classification (NCBI taxonomy): domain Bacteria; kingdom Pseudomonadati; phylum Pseudomonadota; class Gammaproteobacteria; order Pseudomonadales; family Pseudomonadaceae; genus Pseudomonas; species Pseudomonas sp. NY15181. The sequence goes on from NZ_JBLUPT010000009.1 coordinate 150,387, forward strand.
GGGCGGAACATCTGTTCAGGCGTTCTTGGCCTTGTCGCGGAAGTAGGGGATGACCTTCTCGCCGATGTTCTTCAGGGTTTCCAGCTGCGCCCACTGCGGCACGGTGCCCATCTGGCAGATGAAGAGGATTTCATCGGCGCCGGCGTCGATCAGGCGCTGCACGTAGCCGATGCAGTCGTTCACGGTGCCGTAGGCGTGGTTGGGGTTCATCATCGCCATGGTCGGGTCGGAGAAGTCCACGGAGACTTCCTCGGAGGCGAAGCGCGAGCGGATCACCGCCTGGCCGTTGCCGTCGACGAAGGTGTCGTCCTGCCACTTGGCCGGGTCCGGGCGCTCGCCGCCGGCGTACCAGTAGGCCAGCGATTCCATGAAGTAGCGCTGGCCACGGATGCCGATGGCGCGGGCCTTCTCGTTGTCGTCCAGGACGATGGCCGGGCACAGGGCGGCGATGTGGCGGTTGGGACGGAAGCCGACCTGGTCCGCTGCGTCACGGTTGTCCCAGGCTTCGTGGTACACGGCCACTTTCTTGGCGATCTCTTCCGGGCCGCCGAAGCCCAGCACCAGGGCGCCCATGCCACGGCCGCCGGCGTTCTTCAGCGACTCGGTGTTGGTGCAGGCCAGGTACATCGGCGGGTGCGGGTCCTGGTAGGGCTTGGGATGGATCGGGCGCTTGGGGATCTTCACGTATTCGCCGTTATGTTCGATCTCGTCCTGCACGAACATCTTCGGGATGAGGTACATGGCTTCGTCGATCTGCGGCTGCAGGGTGGCCAGGTCGTAGCCGAAGGTGCCGGCTTCCTGCTGGGTGCCGCCCTTGCCGACGCCGAAGTGCACGCGGCCCTTGGACAGCAGGTCGAGGGTGGCGATGCGCTCGGCGACCTTCACCGGGTGGTTCATCGCCGGCGGCAGGCAGACCACGCCGTGGCCGATGCCGATGCGCTCGGTCTTGCCGGCGACGAAGGCCAGCATGGTCTCCGGGGCGGACATGTGGGAATAGTTGGTCAGCGCGGTGTGCTCCACGCACCAGAAGGTGTCGAAGCCGAGCTTGTCGGCCAGCACGGCCTGTTCGACGGTCTCGTCGAATACCCGGCGGTCGCCTTCACGGGTGCTGTCCAGGGTCTGGGCTTCGTAGATCAGAGAGAATTTCATGGGATGCGTCCCTTGTTGTAGTTGCGGCCGACGGGCTCAGCCTCGTGGACCATGTTCAGTGTTCGCCGGCGCCTCGGAATCGCCCGAATGGACTACGCCGAAACGCCGGTTTGTTCTTGGGTATCGGCTCAGAGGAAGAAGTCGGTGCTGTCCATGCCCATGCTCACGCCGCCCAGGTTCCAGGCGTACTTGGCCGGGCTGTTGGCGACGTGCGCGCGACCGGTATGGATGTCGCGGAAGGTGCGGTTGATCGGGTGCTCGCGGAAGATGGTGGAGGCACCGCTGTTGAACATCAGCGCGCCGGCCGCGCGGGCGCACTTGTCCGCCACCAGGGCCGAGTCGTAGCGCATCTTCACCCGCTCGGGCATGGTCAGCGGCTCGCCATCGCGGGCGCGCTGCATCATCAGCTCGAAGTTGCGCAGCAGCACGGTGCGGCACTCGTCGGCCACCACCATGGCGTCCGCCAGCGCCTGCTGGGCGCCCGGGTCCTGGCCCATCTTGCGGCCGTCGTTGACGCCGACGCGGGCACGGTTGTGCTCGACGAACAGGTTCACCGCGCCCTGCAGCGCGCCAATGGCCGAGGAGGACACCGCGCGCACGAAGATCTGCCCGAACGGCAGGCGGAACAGCGGCGAGGTGTTCACCGCGTTGCCCGGGCTGTTCTGCATGAAGCCGTCGATGGCGCGGTGGGTGCGGTAGTCGGGGACGAAGGCGTCTTCGACGAGCACGTCGTGGGAGCCGGTGGCTTCCAGGCCCATCACGTTCCAGTTGTCGAGGATCTGGTAGTCGCTGCGCGGCACCAGGAAGGTGCGGTAGTCCGGCGCGCCGCCCGGTTCGCTCGGCGGCACCATGGCGCCGAGGAAGGCCCACTGGCAGTGCTTGCTGCCGCTGGAGAAACCCCAGCGACCGGACAGGCGGAAGCCGCCTTCCACCGGGGTGACCTTGCCCACCGGCATATAAGAGGAGGAGATCAGTACGCTGGAGTCGCCACCCCAGACGTCCTGCGCAGCGCGGTCGTCGAACAGGGCCAGCTGCCAGTTATGGATGGCGACCACGCCCAGCACCCAGGCGGACGACATGCAGCCCTCGGCGAGGGTCATCTGCACTTCGAAGAAGTCCTTGGGCTCCAGCTCGTAGCCTTCCCAGCGCGCCGGCTGGAGGATGCGGAAGAAACCAGCCTCGTGGAAATCGCGGATGGTTTCCTCCGGCAGCTGGCCCTGGCGCGCGGCATCGGCGGCGCGTTCGCGCAGCACCGGCACCAGCTCGCGGGCGCGCTGGCGGAGGCGCTGGCGGATCAAATCCTGGTCGAGCATCTTGTTGTTCTCCTGTGGTTGCCCCGCAGGGCCTGCGCTTGGCCACCACGCGGCTACGCAGGGGGGCCTTCACTGGCATTTGAACAACGCAGGACCGGCCCGACATCCTACAAACGGACCATATGCGCCCTCGCCGCGGCGCCCCGGGGCGACTAGTCCCCTCGGACGATGTTGAGTCCCCGACCCGGTCACAGAATTCATCGCACAACACCTAGAGCCAACAAGCCCCAGCGAGGTCCCGTGCGATGAGCCAAGACAATCTGAAAGCCGACATGATCCAGGCGATGCGCCGGCTGGCGAAGTCGGTGACCATCATCACCACCAGCGATGGCAGCGAGCGTTTCGCCATGTCCGCCACCGCGGTGGATTCGCTGTCGACCGAGCCGCCGTCGCTGCTGATCTGCGTGAACAAGACCGCCTCGCTGCACCGCGTGCTGGAAGCCGGCGCGGACTTCTGCGTGAACATCCTCGGCCAGGAACAGGAGCATCTGTCGCATCTGTGCAGCGGCCCGGTGAAAGGCGAGGGCCGCTTCGCCAGCGGCGACTGGCGCTCCTCCGAATGCGGCGTGCCGTACCTGGCCGACGCCCAGTCCAGCGTGATCTGCGAGCAGGACGGCAGCTTCGCCTACGGCACCCACACCATCTTCATCGGGCGCATCCGCGAGATCCGCAACAACCCGCGCATCACCCCGCTGATCTACGTGAACGGCACCTACACCACCGCTGTCGCCGTGCAGCCGGTGAACGTGGCAGCCGCGGGTTGAATGCCATGAGCGGCACCCGGCCGATCGCTCCGCTGCGCCTGAGCGAGGATGCGCAACCGGACTGGCACGCGCAGACCGACCTGCTGGTGGTCGGCTTCGGCGGCGCCGGTGCGTGCGCCGCGCTGGAGGCCCGCGAGCGCGGTCTTGAGGTGCTGGCCCTGGACCGCTTCACCGGCGGCGGCGCCACCGCGCGCAGCGGCGGGGTGGTCTACGCTGGCGGCGGTACGCGGTACCAGGCCCACGCCGGCTACAACGACGACCCGGACTCCATGTTCAGCTACCTGCGTGGCGAGGTCGGCGACGCCGTGAAGGCCGAGACCCTGCGCGACTTCTGCGAACGCAGCGTCGAGCAGCTGGCCTGGCTGGAGCGCCATGGCGCGCGCTTCGAGGGCAGTGTGCCGCCGCACAAGACCTCCTATCCCAGCGACCGCTACTACCTCTACTACTCGGGCAACGAGTCGGTGCCGGCTTATGCCAGCCTGGCTCGCCCGGCACCGCGCGGACATCGCACCAAGGGTGCCGGCATGTCCGGTGCGGCGCTGTTCTCCGCCCTGCGCACTTCCGCGCGGGAGAAGGGCGTGCAGCTCTACAGCCAGTGCCAGGTGCGCCGGCTGGTGCAGGATGCCAGTGGCGCCGTGGTTGGCGTCGAAGCCTGGCGCCTGCCGCCGGGCAGCCTGGCGGCGCGCCGTCATGCCTGGCTGGGCCGCATGGCCACGGCCGTGCATCCTTACGCGCCGCCGCTGGCCGAACGCCTGACCGCCGCGCTGCGCCGTATCGAACTCAAACACGCTGAGCCAATCCTGATCCGTGCGCGCAAGGGCGTGCTGCTCAGTGCCGGTGGCTTCGTCTTCAACCGCGAGATGATCGCCGAACACGCGCCGCAATACCTTCCCGCGCTGCCCTTGGGCACGCCGGGTTGCGACGGCAGCGGTATCCGCCTGGGCCTTGGCGTGGGCGCCGCGGCGCAGCGCCTGGAGAAGGTCAGCGCCTGGCGCTTCATCAACCCGCCGCTGGCCTGGGCCCGTGGAGTCGTCGTCAACGCCCAGGGCGAGCGCTACTGCAACGAAGAGGTCTACGGCGCCACCCTCGGCCACGCCATGGTGGAAGAGCAGGGCGGCCGCGCCATCCTGATCCTCGACCGCGCGCTGCTCAAGGAATCCCTGCGCCAGGTGGGGCCGGGCAAGGTCTGGTCGTTCCAGCGCCTGCCGGTGCTGCTCAACCTGCTGTTCAACCGTCGCCGTGGCGATACGCCCGCCGCCCTGGCCCGCGCCATCGGCGTGCCGGCGGAGAACCTCCGGCACACCCTTGAGGAATACAGCCGCGCCGCCCGCGGCGAGCACACCGACGCCTTCGGCAAGTCCCCGGCGATGCTCGCCGACATGGATGACGGCCCCTGGTACGCCCTGGACCTGTCGGTGGACAGCAAGCTCTACCCGTGCCCGGCCATCACCCTTGGCGGCCTGCGCGTCTGCGAGCGCAGCGGCCGCGTGCTGGACAACGCCGGCGCGCCGATTCCGGGGCTCTACAGCGCCGGCCGCAACGCCGTGGGCGTTGCCTCCAACCTTTACCTGTCCGGCCTGTCCATCGCCGACTGTGTGTATTCCGGCCGTCGCGTCGCCGCCCATGCGGCAGCCCGCGCGAAGGCCGCCATCCCTGAAACCGCCTGAAGGAAAACAAGCATGAATCGAGTCCAAGGCAAAGTGTGCATCGTGACCGGCGGGGCCAGCGGCATCGGCCGCGAGGACGCCCTGCTGCTGGCCGCCGAAGGCGCCCGCGTGGTGATCACCGACCTCAATGAAGAAGCCGGCCGCGCCCTGGCCGCCGAGATCGGCGACAACGCGCTGTTCATCCGCCACGACATCGCCAGCGAAAGCGACTGGAAGAACGTGATCAAGAGCACCGTGGAGCGCTTCGGTCGCCTCGACGTACTGGTCAACAACGCCGCCATCCTGGCCGTGGCCAGCATCGAGGACACCAGCCTGGAACTGTGGCGCAAGGTGCAGACCATCAACGGCGATGGCTACTTCCTCGGCTGCAAATACGCCATCGAAGCGATGAAGGAAACCGGCGGCGGCTCCATCGTCAACATGTCCTCCGTGGCAGCCTTGGGCGGCATGGCGGCGTTCTGCGCCTACTCCGCGTCCAAGGGCGCCGTCGCGGCCATGACCCGCTCCATCGCCGTACATTGCAAGCAGCAGGGCTACCGCATCCGCTGCAACAGCGTGCACCCGGACGGCGTCAACACGCCCATGACCCAGGCCCTGGCCGGCGGTCAGCCGATTCCCCAGGAGGCGCTCGACGCCGACCCGATGAACCGCATGTGCGCGCCGCGGGATATCGCCAACGTGGTGCTGTTCCTCGCCTCGGACGAGTCGCGCTTCATCAGCGGCGCCGAGCTGCGCGTGGACAACGCCCAGCTGATCAGCGGCGTCTGACGGAGCGTGGCGATGGGCAGTGCGCAGACTCTGGCGCCGCAAGCGGCGCCAACCGCCGCCGGAACCTTCCGCCTGGAGGTGGCCGATGTCATCGAGGAAACCGCCGACGCGCGCTCGCTGGTGCTGCGCGTGCCGGCGGAGCTGGCCGGGCGCTTTTCGTATCGCGCCGGGCAGTTCCTCAGCTTTCGCGTGGCGCTCGACGGCAAGACCCTGACGCGTTGCTACTCCATGTCCAGCACGCCTGGGCTGGACGAAACGCTGCGGGTGACGGTCAAGCGCGTGGCCGGTGGCCGGGTGTCGAACTGGATGAACGAACGCGTGCGTCCGGGCGACGAGCTGGAAGTGCTGCCGCCTGCCGGCCACTTCCACCTCGGCGAGCAGACCCGTGACCTGCTGCTGTTCGGCGGCGGCTCGGGGATCACCCCGGTGTTCTCCATCCTGCGCGAGGCGCTGGCCCATCGCGACTGCCGCATCCGCCTGGTGTACGCCAACCGCGATACCGACGCGGTGATCTTCCGCGACGCGCTGCGCCGCCTGGTCTCCGAGCACGGCGAGCGCCTGCAGGTGATCCACGTGCTGGACAACCTGCAGGGCTTCCTCGCCGCCAGCGACGTGCGTCATCTGCTGCGCGGCTGGGAAGAGGCCGAATGCTTCATCTGCGGCCCCGGCCCGTTCATGGATACGGTGGAAAGCACGCTGCTGCGTGAAGGCGTCGATTCCGCGCACATCCATGTCGAGCGCTTCGTCTCGCCGCCCGATCCGGACGCGCTGGAAGCGGCCAGCGAGCAGGCCCGCAGCGCCGCCGCCGAGTCTGGTGCGGAAAGCCTGGTGGTGGCGCTGGACGGCGAGGAGCACCAGGTGACCTGCATCCCCGGTGAAACCCTGCTGGAAAGCTGCCGCCGCGCCGGCCTTGCGCCGCCGGCCTCCTGCGAGGAGGGCTTCTGCGGCGCCTGCATGTGCAAGGTGGAGCAGGGCGAAGTGATGTTGCCGCGCAACGACGTGCTCAGCGCCGCCGAGCTCGCCGAAGGCTGGACCCTGGCCTGCCAGGGCCGCGCCGGTAGCCGCGAGGTGAGGGTGCGTTTCCCCGATTGAATTGCTTTGTTGAGTTGCTCTCGAGTGTGGGGCTTGTGCCGCCCCTTCCTTCACCCGGCTTCGGCCGGGTCTTTTTTTGCCTGGGATTTGGGCGGCCAGGCGAATGGGCGAGGGGCACCCGGGAGGTCGGGCGTGGCTATCAGGGGGGAGAGTGCTGTGGCGCCAGCACTCGCTGGCGAGAAGCAGGGCGGGCAGCCCCTTGATATGGGGCCGCCCGCTGCGGTCTAGATCGGCGAGCCCGGCAGTCCGGCGTAGTAGGCGCCGGCCGCCACGCCGCCATCCACCGACAGTTCGCTACCGTTGCAGTAGCTGGCTTCGTCGCTGGCGAGGAACAGCGTGGCGCGGGCGATTTCCTCCGGCGCGCCGATGCGCTGCTGCGGCACCGTGCGGTACTGCCCGGCCAGTTCGTCGCGCGAGGCGCCGGTGGGGTTGGACATCACGGTGTCGACGCCGCCCGGATGCACCGAGTTGACCCGCACGCCGTGTGGGCCGAGTTCCAGTGCCGCGACCTTGGTCAGGCCGCGCACACCCCACTTGCTCGATACGTAGGCGGCCAGGGCGTTGACGCCGCGCAGGCCGTCCACCGAGGAAATGTTGACGATCGAGCCACGGCCCTGTTCGCGCATGATCGGCGCCACGCTGTGGATGCCGAGGAAGGTGCCGGTCAGGTTGATCGACAGTGCCCGTTCGAACTCCGCCTTGGACAGTTGTTCGATGGCGCCGAACACCAGCACGGCGGCGTTGTTCACCAGCACGTCGATTCGTCCATGACGCTCCAGGGTGGCCTGCACCACGCGTTGCCAGTTTTCCTCGCAGCTGACGTCCAGGCGCTGGAAGCTGGCGGCGTCGCCCAGCTCGGCGGCCAGGGCCGCACCTTCCTGTTCCAGGAGGTCGGCGATGACCACCTGGGCGCCTTCGGCGACGAACAGACGGGCGGTTTCGGCGCCCATGCCGCGGGCGCCTCCGGTGATGATGGCGATCTTGTTTGTCAGACGTTGCATGAATTGCTCCTTGTTCAACCCCAGTAGGCCTGGCCGCCATCCAGCGGGATGGTGGCGCCGGTCAGGTAGCGGGCGTTGTCGCTGACCAGGAAGGCCACGGTGCGGCCGATGTCGGCTTCGCAGTCGCCGACCCGCCGCAGCGGAATGCTCTGGAAGAACGCCTCAGCCTCCGCCGGATGGGCATCCACCCAGCCACGCAGCCCCGGCGACAGGGCATGGGGCGCGATGACGTTGACGCGGATACCGTCCACGCCCCATTCGCAGGCGGCCGCGCGGCTCAGGGAACGGATGGCTTCCTTGGTGGCGGCGTAGTGACCGTAGCCGGAGGCGTCCCAGCGGACGGCGGCGGAGGAGGCCAGGTTGACGATCGAGCCGTTGCCCTTGAGGTGGGGGTAGCAGGCGCGCATCAGGCGCAGGGTGGCCATCGGGCCCGAGTCGATGCCCTTCATGAAGTCCTCGTCGCTGACGTCGAGGATGCGCCCCAGCGGCACGATCTGCGCGTTGTTGACCAGGATGTGGAGGCCGCCTAAGGCTTCCACCACCTGGGCCACGCTACGCTCCAGGTCGGTTGCGCTCATCACGTCGCACTCCACCGCCAGGGCTTCGCCGCCGCGCTGGCGGATTTCTTCCACGGTCTGTTCCAGCGTGGCGCGGGTGCGGCCCGCCACGGCAACCCGGGCGCCCTCGGCGGCGAGGGCGAAGGCAATGCCCTGGCCGACGCCCTGACCGCCACCGGTGACCAGCGCCACCTTGCCTTGCAGCATGTTCATGGGTGATTGTTCCTTTAATTTTTGTTGTAGGGAGGCGGCGTTGCCCGCGTCACCCGAGTGTCGCCGATGGGGCGGCGGCGATCTTGCCCGACGGGGATTTCCGCATCGGTCGGGTGATGTTCCGGGCATGCCGTGAGCCTTGCGGCTCGACCTGCGGTGAGGCAGGCAGGGGGCAGACTTGCACCCTTCGCAGGGGCGGGAATCGGCCGATCGGACTAGGGCTAGTCCCCTTGGACGATGAGCGGTCTGATGCGTACTGACAGGCTCTTGCTCCCCCCCCCACCTCCGGAGCCAAGCAGATGGCCGAGTCCGTCGAAGTCCTTCTTGAGATCGAACAGATCCGCCAACTCAAGTACCGCTACTTCCGCGCTATCGACACCCACGACTGGGCGCTGTTCGCCACCTGCCTCGCCGAGGATGTCACGACCCAGCTGGACAGCGGCAACTACGCCTTCGTTGGCCGCGACGCGTTCATCGCCGGGTTGAAGCAGATGATGGATCGCCCGACCCTGTTGTCCAAGCACCAGGGACACCACCCCGAGATCGAGCTCGTCGCCCCCGACCGCGCCCGTGGCGTGTGGTACCTGGAGGACCAGGTGATCGACCTCGATAACGACTGGATCGTGCAGGGCACGGCGTTCTACCAGGATGAATACATCAAGCGCGATGGCGCCTGGCTCATCCTGTCCACCGGCTACCGCCGCGTGCTCGACAACGTCACCGCTCCCATCCCGGCGGATTTTCGCGTGGTCAAGAGCTGGTTTGGCGTAGCGGGTTGAGGCGGCTGCGGGCAACCGTTCGAGGCACCGCCGGGGCCTTCTCGGTCACGGTGTGCCTGAACGGTATCCAGGCTTGCCACGTGGCTAGTCTCAATGGACGATCACCATCTTCCAGCGGCTGATTAGACTTTCTCCGCAGGACACCCTCAGAACAACAAGACCAGAGGTACGCAATGAATCGACTGCAAGGCAAGGTCGCCGTCATCACCGGCGCTGCATCGGGTATCGGCCTGGCGTGCGCGCGCTGCTTCGCCGCGGAAGGCGCCCAGGTAGTGGGTCTGGACGTGGGCGCGGCGCCCGCCGAGTTCCCCGGCCTGTTCATGGCCCTGGACGTGCGCAACGAGAGCAACGTCGAGCAGGTGATGGGCGAAGTCGTTTCGCGTCATGGTCGCCTCGACGTGCTGGTAAACGCCGCCGGCGTCGCCAGCCGTGGCAGCGTCACCGATTCGTCCACCAGCGAGTGGCAGCGCGTGCTGGACATCAACCTCACCGGCAGCATGCTCACCAGCAAGCACGCCGTGGCGCAGATGGTCGCCCAGCGTAGCGGCTCGATCATCAACATCGGCTCGATCTTCGGCCTGCAGGGTTGCGACGGCAACGTCGCCTACAACGTCGCCAAGGGCGGCATCAACCAGCTGACCCGCTCCATGGCCATCGATTACGGCCATGCCAACGTGCGCGTCAACGGCCTCTGCCCGGGCCTGATCGAAACCCCCATGACCCAGATGGTGCGCGAGCAGGAAGCCTTCCACGCCTTCTTCGCCTCGCAGCACATGCTCAGCCGCGCCGGGCAACCGGAGGAGGTGGCCAAGGCCGCGCTGTTCCTCGCCTCCGACGACGCGTCCTTCGTCAGCGGGCAGATGATCGCCGTCGACGGCGGCTTCTCCGCCGGACGCCGCTTCGCTCCGCCGCAGGCCTGAGTCTCCAAGGCATCGGGCCGGCATCGTACCGGCCCTTCTTCGGTTTTCGTTCGTGAGTTTCCTGCCATGACCTGCCCGCAATCCGCCCTGACCATCCCCCAGTTGCTGAGCGCCACGGCGACCGCCTATGGCGACCGGCCGGCCATCGAGGACGGTGACGTCCGCCTGAGCTACCGCCAGCTCGACCAGTGGCGCCAACGCGCCGCCCGCGCACTGCTGGCACTGGGCATCGGGCACGGCGAGCGGGTCGCGGTGTGGGCGCCGAACCACTGGGAATGGATAGTCGCCGCCACCGCGCTGCACAGCGTGGGCGCCGTGCTGGTGCCGCTGAATACCCGCATGAAGGGTGCCGAGGCCGGCCTGGTGCTGCGCGAGAGCGGGGCGAGCCTGCTGTTTGTCATCGCCGACTTCCTCGGCAACGACTACCCGGCGCTGCTCGATGGCGAGGACCTGCCGGCGTTGCGCCAGCGGGTGATCCTGCGCGGCGAGCGTCCTGGTGCGCTGGGTTGGGAGGCATTCCTGGCGCTGGCGGAGACGGTTGATGAAGCGCAACTGGCCGAGCGCCAGGCACAGGTCGCCGCCGATGACCTGTGCGACCTGCTGTTCACCTCCGGCACCACCGGCAAGCCCAAGGGCGTGATGACCGCCCACGGGCAGAACCTGCGCCTGGTGCGCGACTGGAGCGAAATGGTCGGCCTGCGCGAGGGCGACCGCTACCTGATCGTCAACCCCTTCTTCCACAGCTTCGGCTACAAGGCCGGCTGGCTGGCGGCGCTGATGCGCGGTTGCTGCATCCTGCCGCAGGCGGTGTTCGACGTGAACGTGCTGCTCGAACGGGTGGCCGCCGAGCGCGTCACCGTGCTGCCCGGCCCGCCGACACTGTACCAGTCGCTGCTGGCCCATCCTCGCCGCAGCGACCATGACCTGAGCTCGCTGCGCGTGGCCGTCACCGGCGCGGCTTCGGTGCCGGTGGAAATGGTCCGGCGCATGCGCAGCGAGCTGGGCTTCGAAACCATCGTCACCGCCTACGGCCTTACCGAGACCTGCGGCTTCGTCACCATCTGCCGCCCTGGCGACGACGCCGAGACCGTCGCCACCACCTGCGGCCGCGCCTTCCCCGAAGTGGAGGTGCGCTGCGTGGATGCCCAGGGCCGCAGCGTCCCGACCGGTGAACCGGGGGAAGTGGTGGTGCGCGGCTACAACCTGATGCAGGGCTACTTCGGCAACCCCGAGGCAACCGCCGAAGCCATCGACAGCGAGGGCTGGCTGCATACCGGCGACGTCGGCGTGCTCGACGAGCGCGGCTACCTGCGCATCACCGACCGTCTCAAGGACATGTTCATCAACGGCGGCTTCAACGTGTACCCGGCGGAGATCGAGCAGACCATCCTCTGCTACCCGGGCGTGGCCCAGGCGGCGGTGATCGGCATCCCCGACGAGCGCCTGGGTGAGGTGGCCATGGCCTTCCTGCTGCCGGCCGCCGGGCAGTCGATCGATCTCGATGCCTTCCTCGCCTGGTGCCGCGAGCGCATGGCCAACTACAAGGCCCCGCGCCGCGCCATGCTGCTCGACGCGCTGCCGCTGAACGCCGCCGGCAAGGTCACCAAGGCGGCGCTGCGGGAGTTGGCGGCGAGCTGATACAACCGAATCCTTTGGCTGGTCATGCCCCGCGGGGAAATCTACCCGCGGGGCTTTTTTTTTGCCGATGGCGCATGAGGTCAGCAGTTGCGTAGGGCGTATAACGCTCCGCGTTATACGCCGATTGGCCTTGGCTGACGTTTTGCTCGGGCTTGAGCTGGGCGATGTAATGGCGCCAGGTTGGGATGCGGTGTTGGCGATGGGATGGGCGTAACGGCGTATAACCGCGAACGGTTATACGCCCTACGTTCCTGGTGGTTGGCGGATGCATCGCGGATTGGAATGCCCTCGTAGGAGCGGACTCCGTCCGCGATGCTCTTTCTTTTCGTAGGGCGAATAACGCCAAAGGCGTTATCCGCCCTACGAAATACAAAGGCCCGCCCCGGTGAGGGGGCGGGCCTTGGTGCCTTGCCGCTCGTATCAACCCTTCAGCAGGATCTCCACGATCCGCTCCGCAGCCGCCTCCGCCGATTCATGGCGGGTATCGACGCGAATCTCCGGGCTCAGCGGCGCCTCGTACGGCGAGTCGATGCCGGTGAAGTTCTTCAGCTCACCACGCCGGGCCTTCTGGTACAGGCCCTTGGGATCGCGCTCCTCGGCCAGGCTCAGCGGCGTGTCGACGAAGATCTCCAGGAAGTTGCCTTCGCCGGCCAGGTTGCGCGCCATGTCGCGTTCGGCGCGGAACGGCGAGATGAAGGACACCAGGGTGATCAACCCGGCATCGAGCATCAGCTTCGCCACTTCGGCCACGCGGCGGATGTTCTCCACGCGGTCGGCCTCGGTGAAGCCCAGGTCGCGGTTCAGGCCGTGGCGCACGTTGTCGCCGTCGAGCAGGTAGGTGTGCCGGCCGAGGGCGTGCAGCTTGCGCTCCACCAGGTTGGCGATGGTCGACTTGCCGGCGCCGGACAGCCCGGTGAACCACAGCACCCGTGGCGTCTGGCCCTTCAGCGCGGCGTGGGCCTCGCGGTTCACGTCGATGGCCTGCCAGTGCACATTCTGCGCGCGGCGCAGGGCGAAGTGCAGCATGCCGGCGCCGACGGTGCGGTTGCTCAGCCGGTCGATGACGATGAAGCCGCCGGTGTCGCGGTTGTCGGCATAGGCATCGAAGGCGATCGGGCGGTCCAGGTTGAGGTTGCACACGCCGATCTCGTTCAGCTCCAGGGTGCGCGCGGCCAGGTGTTCCAGGCTGTTCACGTCGACCCGGTGCTTGAGGCTGGTGCAGCTCATGCCGACGGTGCGGGTGCCGATCTTCAGCAGGTAGGGGCGGCCGGGCAACAGGGCGTCCTCGTCCATCCACACCAGGGTGGCCTCGAACTGGTCGGCCACTTCCGCCGGTGCGTCGGCCGGGGTGATCAGGTCGCCACGGCTGATGTCGATCTCGTCTTCCAGGGTCAGGGTCACCGCCTGGCCGCAGACGGCCTCATCCTGTGCTCCGGCAGTGCCGAGGATGCCGCTGACCGTGCTCTGCTGGCCCGAGGGCAGCACGCGGATGCGCTCGCCGACGCGGATGCTGCCGGCGGCGATATTGCCGCTGAAGCCACGGAAGTCGAGGTTCGGCCGGTTCACCCACTGCACCGGCAGGCGGAACGCCGCCTGGCTCTGCCGCGACTCTTCCAGTGGCACGCTCTCCAGGTATTGCAGCAGGCTCGGGCCCTGGTACCAGGGGGTGTTCGGGCTGGCTTCGAGCATGTTGTCGCCGCGCAGCGCCGAGAGCGGGATGCACTGGATGTCGTCGAGGCCGATCTGCGCGGCGAAGGCGCGGTAGTCGCGCTCGATGCGCTCGAAGACTTCCTGGGAGTAGTCCATCAGGTCGAGCTTGTTGATCGCCAGCACCACCTTGCGGATGCCCAGCAGGGACACCAGGTAGCTGTGCCGGCGGGTCTGCACCAGCAGGCCCTGGCGGGCGTCGACCAGGATCACCGCGAGGTCGGCGGTGGAGGCGCCGGTGACCATGTTGCGAGTGTACTGCTCGTGGCCGGGGGTGTCGGCGACGATGAACTTGCGCTTGTCGGTGGCGAAGAAGCGGTAGGCCACGTCGATGGTGATGCCCTGTTCGCGCTCGGCGGCCAGGCCGTCCACCAGCAGGGCGAAGTCCAGTTCCTCGCCCTGGGTGCCGAGCTTCTTCGAGTCGGCTTCGAGCTGGCCGAGCTGGTCCTCGAAGAGCACCTTGGATTCGTAGAGCAGGCGACCGATCAGGGTGCTCTTGCCGTCGTCGACGCTGCCGCAGGTGATGAAGCGCAGCAACTGCTTGTGCTGTTGCTGCGCCAGGTACGTGCCGAGGTCGTCGCGCGCCGATTGGGTGATGGCGTTCATCAGAAGTACCCCTCTTGTTTCTTCTTCTCCATGGAGCCGGCCGAGTCGCTGTCGATCAGGCGGCCCTGGCGTTCGGAGGTGCGGCTGACGAGCATCTCCTGGATGATCGCCGACAGGTCGTCGGCGTCGCTGTCGATGGCGCCGGTAAGCGGGTAGCAGCCCAGGGTGCGGAAGCGCACCTTGCGCATTTCCGGGGTTTCCCCGTCGCGCAGCGGCAGTCGGTCGTCGTCGACCATGATCAGGGTGCCGTCGCGGCGCACCACCGGGCGCTCCTTGGCGAAGTACAGCGGCACGATGGGGATCTGTTCCAGGAAGATGTATTGCCAGATGTCCAGCTCGGTCCAGTTCGACAGCGGGAACACCCGCAGGCTCTCGCCCTTGCGCTTGCGCGTGTTGTACAGCTTCCAGAGTTCCGGGCGCTGCTGCTTGGGGTCCCAGCGGTGCTGCTCGGAACGGATCGAGAACACCCGCTCCTTGGCCCGTGACTTCTCCTCGTCGCGGCGTGCGCCGCCGAAGGCCGCGTCGAAGCCGTACTGGTCCAGCGCCTGCTTCAGGCCCTGGGTCTTCCAGATGTCGGTGTGCAGCGCCGAACCGTGCTCGAAGGGATTGATGCCGCGCTCGACGCCCTCGGGGTTGATGTGTACCAGCAGCTCCAGGCCCAGGCGCTTGGCGGTCTGATCGCGGAAGTCGATCATCTCGCGGAACTTCCAGGTGGTGTCCACGTGCAGCAGGGGAAAGGGCGGCTTGCCGGGGGCGAAGGCCTTCATCGCCAGGTGCAGCATCACTGCGCTGTCCTTGCCGATGGAGTAGAGCATCACCGGGTTCTCACACTCGGCGACCACTTCGCGGATGATCTGGATGCTTTCCGCTTCCAGCCGTTGCAGATGACTCAACATCACTTACCTCCTCGTGTCTTGCCGTCCTCGGGGCCGGCGTGACATCACGGTAGGTAATGCGCCGTCGCGGGTTCTTCGTCCGAGCGGACGAAAAAACCGCGACGGCCCGACTCAGGCCGGTACCGCGTTCAATGCCTCGGCACGAGCCTTGACCGCCAGGGCCACGGCGTCGAAGCCCTGTTTGACCCACGGGCCGTGGTTGGCCATCACCTGATCGGCGGTAGGGCCGAGGAACTGGTCGGTGGTGTGGTAGCGGCAGCTGTTCGGGCCGATGGATTCGATGATCTGCTCGCGGCGCGCGGCGTCCGGATTGTCGGCGCTGGCGATCATTTCCCAGGCGAGCAGGCGATGGGGTTCGAAGTCGGCAAGGTACTCGACCACGTGCAGCAGTTCGCCGGGCTGCGCCGGGTTGGGCAGGAACAGGTTGACCGGCTCGCCCAGTCGCAGGCTCGATTCCACCTTGACGGTGTAGGGGTTCCACTGCGGGTAGCTCGGCAGGTCGACCAGGATCGACCAGACCAGTTCGGCGGGCGCTGCGATCTCCACGCTCAGCGAGCGCACCAGGTTTTTCTCTGTGCTCATCAGGGATTCCTTCAGACGTGCGCATCGCACCGCGCGACGCGTCAGAGTCGATACTCGGCGCAAGCGTCTTCGCGCTCCTCGTCCGCTCGGACGAAGAATCCGCAGCCGGCTCCTCCCTAAGGTCTGTACAGGCCCACAGGAGGAGACCGAAATGCCCACCGACAGGATCGAACACGAGGTCATCAGCGGCGAAAGCTGGAACCTCTTCTGCGAACAACTGCGCCGCAGCGGCGAACAGATACTGCGCGCCGAGGCGCCCGCCGACGGAGAGACCCGCGCCGAAGGCTTCCGCTACCTGACCCGCCTGCTGCGCATCGCCCTGGAGATGCACCTGGAGTTCGCCGACCCGGACTTCCCCGGCTTCATCACGCCCTCCCACGAGACGGCGAAGATCGGCGCCGACAACCCGGACAACCTGTACCGTTACGCGCGCCTCAACGGCGAGCACCAGTACCGCGTCAGCGGCAGTCGCGGCAGCGTGTTCTACCTGAGCTTCGGCACCCAGAAGGGCGGCTACGAGACCGACGGCAAGATGATCCAGACCGGCTTCATCGACGCCAGCCTGTTGCAGCTCGACGCCGACGGCAACTTCGAGATCATCCTCAGCCAGCATCGGCCGGCCAGCGGCAACTGGCTGCCGATGGAGGCCGCAAGCAACGCGCTGGTGGTGCGCCAGACCTTCCTCGACCGCGCCGCCGAGCAACCGGCGCAACTGCGCATCGAGCGGCTGGACGGCGCCCAGGCACCGGAGCCGCTGACCCCGCAGCGCCTGCAGCAGGGGCTGACCCGCGCCGCTTCGTTTGTCGAGGGCACCGCGCGGCTGTTCGCCGACTGGGCCCAGGGCTACCAGGCCCACGCCAATGAGCTGCCGCTGGCGGACCAGGCGCTGTGCCAGTCGGTCGGCGGCGACCCGAACATCATCTACTACCACTCCTATTGGGCGCTGGTCGACGACGAGGCGCTGGTGATCGATGTCGAACGGGTACCCGAGTGCGACTTCTGGAACCTTCAGATCAACAACTACTGGATGGAGTCTCTGGACTACCGCTACCACCGCATCTGCCTGAACAAGCACTCGGCGCAGCTCGACGGCGAAGGCGGCGTGCGCATCGTCCTCAGCGCCCGCGATCCGGGCCTGCCCAACTGGCTGGAAACCGCCGGCCACCCCCACGGCACTCTCTGTCTGCGCTGGGTTGGCGCGAAGCAGCCGGTGCACCCGACCACCCGCGTGCTCAAGCTCGCCGAACTCAAGGATCTGCTGTGATGGACGATTTCTCCGCTAAAGCCCTGCTGGCCGAAGCCAGCGCCCGCGCTGGCGGTCTCGACGACTTCGGCGAGGGCGACTTCCGCGAGGCGCTGGACGTGCTCGCCGTCGCCCTGCGCGACGAGGCGAAGCTCTCCGCCCAGGGCCGCGCGCTGCTGCGCGAGAAGCTGCTGGCGCAACTGGGCAACCGCCTGGTGCTGGAGGACTACTGCAAGCGTTACCCGGAAATCCTCCAGCAGCCCATCGACGACCCGCTGGTGATCGTCGGCCTGCCGCGCACCGGCACCACGCTGCTGCAGCGCACCCTGGCGGTGGACCCGCAGTTCAGCAAGGCGCAGTGGTGGGAAACCCGCTACCCGGCACCGCTGGCCGGCGAGGCGGTCGAAGCGCCGATCCAGCGCATCGAGCGGGCGCGCATGGAAGTGGCGGGGATGATCGAGTTCCTGCCGCAGCTGCTGGCCATCCATCCGCTGGACGCCGAGCAGCCGGATGAGGAATTCATGCTAATGGAGCACTCCTTCCTCTGCGCCATGGACTCCTACGTCAACGTGCCAAGCTACACCGCCTGGCTCGACCGCCAGGACCAGGCCCAGGTCTACCGCTACCTGAAGAAGACCCTGCAGTTCCTGCAATGGCAGCAGCAGCGCCGGGGCATCGCGCCGGGGCGTCGCTGGCTGCTGAAGAGCCCGCAGCACCTGCACACCGTGGAGTTGCTGCTGGAGGTGTTCCCCCGCGCCCAGGTGGTGCTGACCCACCGCGATCCGGGCAAGACCATTCCGTCCCTGGCCAGCTTCATCCACACCCTCTGGCAGCTCTACAGCGAGCAGGTTGACCCGCGCGCCGTCGGCGGCCAGTGGAACCAGCGCATGGCCCGCGCCCTGCGCCACACCATGCAGGTGCGCGAAGGCGTGCCGGCCGGGCGCTTCCTCGACGTGCGCTTCGAGGACACCCTGAGCGACCCGCTCGGCGTGGTCGAGCGCATCTACGCCTTCGCCGGCCTCGACCTGACGCCGGACTGCCGCGCCGCCATGCAGGGCTGGCTCGCCGACAACGGCCGCGAGAAACGCGCCGCCCACCAGTACAGCGCCGAGCAGTTCGGCCTCGACGAGGCCACCCTCGAGCGCGACTACGCCCAATACCGCCGCCGTCATATCCAAGCCTGACCCTACACAGGAGAGGTTCCCATGTTGCTGAAAGACAAGATTGTGATGGTTTCCGGCATCGGTCCGGGACTGGGCATCAAGCTGGCCCTGGAAGCCGCCCGCGAAGGCGCGCGTGCCCTGGCCATCGGCGCGCGAAACGAAGCGCGGCTGATCGAGGCCGAGGCGCGCATCCACGCCATCGCCCCCGACTGCGCGGTGCTGCGCCTGCCCACCGACGTCACCGACACCGCGGCCTGCAATGATTTCGCCCAGGCCACCCTGGCGCGTTTCGGGCGCATCGACGCGCTGATCAACAGCGCCTACTCCCACGGTGGTTTCCAGGCCGTGGAGGAGGGCGACAACGAACCGCTGCGCGAGGCCCTGGAGGTCAACCTGCTGGGTTCGCTGAACATGAGCCGCGCGGTACTGCCGGCGATGCAGGCACAACGCGCCGGCGCCATCGTCATGATCAATACCCTCGGCGTGCGCAAACCCTACCAGGGCGGTGCCGCCTACTCGGCGTCCAAGGCGGCGCTGGCGGCTTCAGTGCGCTACCTGGCGGCGGAGCAGGCGGTACACGGCCTGCGCGTCAACGCCCTGGCCTGCGGCTGGATGTGGGGCGAGCCGGTGCAGGCGGTGGTGCGCCAGACCGCCGTTGCCCGTGGCGTCAGCGAGGAACAGGTACGCGCCGAGTTCAGCGCCGGCATTCCCGGCGGGCGCATGCGCACGGATGAGGAATGTGCCCGTGCCGCGCTGTTCCTCGCCTCGGACTACGCCAGCGCGATCAACGGCGCGCAGCTCGACGCCAATGGCGGCGAGCTGATGGTCTGAGGGGCGGACATGAGCCTGATCGACCACTGCGCCTTCAACGGCGACGCCGACGGCCTCTGCGCCCTGCAACAGCTGCGCCTGGCCGGCGAGCTGGAGGCGGGCGTGCGCCTGGTCAGCGGGGTGAAGCGCGACATCGACCTGCTGCGGCGGGTGCGGGCCGGGGCTGGCGAGCGGGTCAC
Source organism: Pseudomonas sp. NY15181 (assembly GCF_048068055.1). Lineage (NCBI taxonomy): Bacteria > Pseudomonadati > Pseudomonadota > Gammaproteobacteria > Pseudomonadales > Pseudomonadaceae > Pseudomonas > Pseudomonas sp. NY15181. The sequence continues at coordinate 169,455 of NZ_JBLUPT010000009.1, forward strand.
CGTGCTGGACATCTCCCACGCGCAGAACCACGACGACACCCGGCGCCTGCTGGAGTCCGGCGCCGCCTTGCGCTACTTCGACCACCACCATGCCGGCGACCTGCCTGAACACCCGGCGTTCGAGTCCTTCATCGATACCGCCGCCGACGTCTGCACCAGCATCCTGGTCGACCGTCACCTCGAAGGCCGCTTCCACCGCTGGGCGGTGGCGGCGGCCTTCGGCGACGGCCTGGCCGGCTCGGCTCGGGCCCTGGCGCAACGTCACGGCGTGGCTGCCGAGGACGTGGCGGCGCTGGAGGAACTGGGCCTGCTGCTGAACTACAACGCCTATGGCGAAAGCCTGGCCGACCTGCACTTCGACCCACTGGTGCTGGCCGCCGAGCTGCTGCCCTATGCGGACCCGCTGGATTTCATTCGCGAAAGCCCGAGCTTCACCACCCTGCGTGCGGCGCACGCCGCCGACATGGCGGCCGCGCAAGGCCAGAGCCCGTGGCGCGAGGGGCCGGACGCGCTGCTCTACCGCCTGCCCACCGAAGCCTGGGCGCGGCGGGTGAGCGGGGTGCTGGCCAACCAGCTGGCGAGCCGCGAACCGCAGCGGGCCATCGGCCTGCTCAGCGCCAAGGCCGAGGGTGGCTGGCTGTTCAGCCTGCGTGTACCGGCGGGCGTGGAATTGGCGGCGGACGCCTTCTGCCGGGGCTTCCCCACTGGCGGCGGGCGAGCCCGCGCGGCCGGCATCAATCATCTCGACGACGATCAACTGGACGAACTGGCCAGCCGTCTGCTGGCCAGCTATCCGCAACAGGCAGCGCAGGCTGCCACCCTGGAGGCAAGTGCATGAAGCGACTGGATGGAAAGGTAGCCCTGATCACCGGCGCCGCGCGCGGGCAGGGCGCGGCGGAAGCGCGCCTGTTCGTCGAGCAGGGCGGCCGTGTGGTGATCGCCGATCTGCTCGACGCGGAGGGCGCGCGCCTGGCCGACGAACTGGGTGATGCCGCGCTCTACCAGCACCTGGACGTGACCTCGGAAGCGCAGTGGGCCGCAGCGGTGCAAGCGGCGGAAGCGCATTTCGGCCGGCTCGACGTGCTGGTCAACAACGCCGGCATCCTGCTGCTGGTGCCGTTGGAGGAGTGCTCGCTGGAGAGCTACCGCAAGGTCATCGAGGTCAATCAGGTCGGCTGTTGGCTGGGCATGAAGGCGGTATTGCCGGCGCTCAAGCGTGCCGGTGGCGGCTCCATCGTCAACCTCTCCTCGACGGCGGGCATGGAGGGTGTGGCCGGTGGCAGCGCCTACGTCGCCAGCAAGTTCGCCGTGCGTGGCATGACCAAGTCCGCCGCGCTGGAACTGGGCCGCTATGGCATCCGCGTCAACTCGGTGCACCCGGGTGGCATCGACACGCCCATGGCGCGGCCGCCGGAGATGGCCGAGATGGATGCGTCGGCCTTCTACAGCGGTCTGCCGATTCCGCGTATCGGCAAGCCGGAGGAGGTGGCCAGGCTGGTGCTGTTCCTCGCCAGCGACGAGTCCAGCTACTGCACCGGCGCCGAGTTCGTGGTCGACGGGGGCATGCTGGCTGGCGCGACCTTCGGCTGAGGTCGTTGCATGTGGCGTGGTCGGGCTGGGTGGTGGTTTCCGGCTCGACCCCGAGCGGGACATTGTCCAGGTCAATCGGCGTATAACGCGGAGTGTTATACGCCCTACACAACGCTCAACCTCGGCGTAGGGCGTACAACCGTTCGCGGTTGTACGCCGTTACTCCGGGGTTATCGCTCACGTCGTGATTGAACTCGGAGGAGGATGACATGCTGTCCCTGCAGGAAATCTCGGATCGGCTGGAGATCCAGCAACTGGCGGTCGACTATTCCACGGCCATCGACAGCCGCGACTTCGATGCACTGGACCGGGTGTTCAGCGCCGACGCCTATATCGACTACCGCGCCATGGGCGGCGTCGATGGGCATTACCCGGCGATGAAGGACTGGCTGCGCGGAGCCTTGGGCAACTTCCCGGCCTATCAGCACATGATTTCGAACGTCGCCATCCAGTTGGAGGGCGACCAGGCCAGCGGCCGCATCCTCTGCTTCAACCCGATGCAGGTGGACCTGGCCGATGGTACGCGGCAGACCTTCTTCCTTGGGCTCTGGTATCACGATCGCTATCGGCGTACCGCCGAGGGGTGGCGTATCGAGCGGCGCAGCGAGGAGAAGAGCTATGCGTTCAATGTGCCGGAGGGGTTGCCGGTCTGATTGTCGTAGCCCCGTAGGAGCAACTGTCTGCTTTCGGGTAAGGCCGTGCCTGCCCTTCCCCTCACCCCAGCCCTCTCCCAGAGGGAGAGGGAGCTGTCCGTGCCGGCTGAGGGCGAGATTTCCTCCTGCACCGAATGATCCCCTCTCCCTTTGGGAGAGGGTTAGGGTGAGGGCCGACCCGAGCGCAGGTCTATCTCGTAGGAGCGGACCTTGTCCGCGAAATCCATCGCGGCGGAATGTGTGCTGCCAGCAATGCGCAGGTCTTTGCCGCCATCCTGTAGGACCGAGAGGGACGCCCAATCCGCGTTCGCGAACCGCACGGTACGATGCGGATCGCGCCAGCCCTTACGCCAACGACGCCACGCTGTTGAGCAGCGTCTTCACCAACTCCGCCTGCCGCGTCACGCCGGTCTTGGCGAACACGCCGCGCAGGTGCGCACGTACCGTGTTGCGCGACACGCCGAGGGCGTCGGCGGTTTCGTCGAGGGTCAGGCCGTCCATCATCTGCATCGCCACCTCGGTTTCCGTGCGGGTCAGCTGGAACAGGCTGCGCAGCAGGGTGCGCGACGCCCGGGGGGAGTCGGCCGGGTTGCGGATGAACACCACCAGCGCCGGCTGGCGGGCGTCGCCGTGGCTTTCGTGGTTCAGCGCCAGGGGCCGCAGCAGCAGGTTCAGCGGCATCCCGCCGCTGGGCCGGGCCAGCGCCAGGACTTCGACGTCGTCGACGTTTTCACGTCCTTGCAGCAGCGCCTGGATGGAGTTCTGCAGGTTGCGGTTGTCCTGGCGACCGAAGGCGTGCAGGCGCTCCTGCCGGCATTCCAGGCCGTCGCGGCTGTCGAGCAGGCGTTGCGCGGCGTCGTTGCAGCGCATCAGCCGGCCGTGGGTGTCGAGGATCGCCGTGCCCACCAGCAGGCGGTCGATGGTCAGCGCATAGAGGCGACGCTCGGACTCCAGCTGATCGACGGTGGAGTGCAGGTCCACGGCCTGTTGCAGATGCGGCAGCAGCAGGCGCACCAGGGCCTGTTCCGCCTCGTTGAAATCCTCGCCCTCGGGGCCCCGGCAGGCGAACAACGCACAGTGCATGCCGCCCGGGGTGCGCATGTGGGCGACCAGCACGTAGCGCAGGTCCAGCGGCGCCAGGTACTGGCGGTAGAAGTCGTGCTCCAGCCAGGCGCCGCTGCCCATCACCTGGTCGGCGCTGGCGACCTGGCCGACCGGCCAGTCGAGGAAGGGGCAGATGGAATAGTAGTGCTCGCTGTACGAGGGCTCGCCGGGCAGGTGCGGGCCGTGTATCGAAGCGTTGACGATCAGCCCCGGCCGCTGTTGCGCGGGGTTGCGCAGCACCAGGGTGAAGTAACTGGCGCCGCAGCGCTGGCGCAGGTGCTCCAGCAGGCTCGCCCAGGGGGTGCTTTCCTGCGGGCCGCGGTAGACCAGGTCGAGCAGTTCGCCCATGGCGGCGGCGTCGATGCCGGCGCTGGTGCACAGCGCCTGACTGTCGGGGATGGAAGGGGTCATGTGTGCCGTGCCCGTCCTTTATTGTCGTGGGCGGAGTATCGATGCCGCCTGCCGCCGGCAAATCGTCCGTTCGGCCTAGAGTGTGATGGTCCTCCCGAATATCCCCCGGTTGCCCTGAATCGCCCGCGCCATGCCCCTTTGGCGCTAGTCCCATTGGACGATGTTCGGCTTTGCCCGCGCTGTTTGAATCCTCATCACCGGCCACTCCGCCAGGCGGAGCGGCAATAACGATGAGGAGAACACCCCATGGATATCCGAGGACTGGGCTACGTGACCGTCCTGGCCAGCGATCTTGAGCGCTGGAGCAGCTATGCCAGCCAGGTGCTGGGCATGATGGTGGACGACGCCGCGCCCGAAGGCGCGCTGTACCTGAAGATGGACGAGCGTCACTACCGCGTGCTGGTGCTGCAGGACGAGCGCGACGGCTACGGTGCCAGCGGCTGGGAAGTGGCCGGTAAGGCCGCCTTCGAGCAGGCCATCGCCGAGCTTGCCCAGGCCGATGTCGAGGTTGTCCGTGGCAGCGCCGCCGATTGCAAAGTGCGCAAGGTTCAGGAACTGGCGCTGTTCCGCGATCCGGACGGCAACCGACACGAGCTGTTCTGGGGGCCGTGCCAGGACTTCCGTCCGTTCGTTTCCCCGGCGGGTGTCAGCGGCTTCGTCACCGGCTCCATGGGCATGGGCCACGTGGTACTGCCGGCGCCGTCCTTCGAGCGCTGCCGCGATTTCTACGAGCAGGTGCTGGGCTTCGGTCTCTCCGACCTGATGAAGGTCCGTTTCACCCCCGATCCGCAGGAGCCGGAGAAGCGCATCCACTTCATGCACTGCAACAACGCCCGCCACCATTCCCTGGCGATCTTCGAGTGCCCGATCCCCAGCGGCTGCGTGCACATGATGCTCGAGACCGCGTCGCTGGACGACGTCGGCCGCGCCCTGGACCGCATGCACGCCAACGGCGTGAAGCTCTCGGCGACCCTCGGCAAGCACACCAACGACCACATGGTCTCGTTCTACATGCAGAGCCCCGGTGGCTTTGACATCGAATATGGCCACGGCGGCCTGGAAGTGGACTGGGAGGCGCACACGCCTTTCGAAAGCACCGTGGTCAGCCATTGGGGCCACGACTTCAGCGTCGGTCGCCAGTAAGGAGCACAACATGGATAAACGCATGACGGCGGCCGAGATGGTCGCCCAGCTGTGCGACGGCATGACCATCGGTATCGGTGGTTGGGGCCCGCGCCGCAAACCCATGGCCCTGATCCGCGAGATCCTTCGTTCGGACCTCAAGGACCTCACCATCGTTGCCTACGGCGGCGCCGACGTCGGCATGCTCTGTGCCGCCGGCAAGGTGAAAAAGCTGGTGTTCGCCTTCGTCTCGCTGGACTTCATCCCGCTCGAACCCTACTTCCGCAAGGCCCGCCAGGCGGGTGAGCTGGACGTGATGGAGATCGACGAGGGGATGATGCTGCTGGGCCTGCGCGCGGCGGCCATGAACGTGCCGTTCATTCCCACCGCGGTGGGCCTGGGCACCGACGTGCTGAAGTACAACCCGCAGATCAAGCTGGTGTCCTCGCCCTACGCCGACGGCCGCGACTGGGTCGCCATGCCGGCGCTGAAGCTGGACGCGGCGCTGGTCCACGTCGACCGTGCCGATGCCCGTGGCGTCTGCCAGATCGAGGGACCGGACCACTACATGGACGACCTGTTCGTCCGCGCCGCGGCCAAGACCTTCGTCTGCTGCGACGAGCTGGTGGAGTCCGAACACTTCCACGCGAACCCGCAGGCGGCACGCACGGTGTTCTGGGAACGCAACCTCACCGACGGCGTGGTGCACGTCCCCGGTGGCGCCCACCCCAGCTCCTGTGCACCGCTGTACGGCTTCGACGTGCCGCATTTCCAGCGCTACAACGCCTCGGTCCAGGAAGAGGACGGCTGGCAGCGCTACTACGACGAATTCATCCGCGACGGCGAAGCCGCCTACCTGGAAAAGGTGGGTGGGCTCGAGTCTCTCCGCAAGCTGCCACTGCCGGTGTTCTGACCATGACTGACGCAACCGCTTCCTGCAGCCTCGCCGAGCTGTTGATCTGCGCCGCCAGCGAATGCTGGCGTGATGATGGCGAAGTGCTCGCCACCGGCATCGGCGTGGTCCCGCGCCTGGCCGCCTCCCTGGCCATGCTGACCAGCAACCCGGACCTGCTGATGACCGATTCCGAGGCCTTCATGGTCGCCGAACCGGTGCCGCTGGGTGCCCGCAACGGCTATGTGCCGAAGTTCGACAGCTGGATGGGCTTCTCGCGCATCTTCGACAACGTCTGGGGCGGTCGCCGCCACGCGCTGGTCGGCCCGACCCAGATCGACCGCTTCGGCCAGGCGAACATCTCCTGCATCGGCGACTACGCCAAGCCCAAGGCGCAGATGCTCGGCGTGCGCGGCTTCCCGGGCAACTCCATCAGCCACGCCAACTCCTTCTTCGTGCCGTCGCACAGCCGCCGGGTGTTCGTCGAAGGCGAGGTCGACATGGTCGCCTCGGTCGGCTACAACCCGGCGCGCCTGGCCCGTGGCTGGTCGCTGGACGACATCGACATCCGCCTGATCGTCACCGATCTCTGCGTGCTCGACTTCAACGGCCCGCAGCGCCAGATGCGCGTTCGCTCGCTGCATCCGGGCGTGGAACTGGCGCAGGTGCTGGACAACACCAGCTTCGACCTGGCCCTGCCGGCGCAGATCCCGACCACTGCCATGCCCACGGCCTCGCAACTGGAAATCCTGCAGCGCCTCGACCCGCACAACCTGCGTGGCCGCCAGCTCAAGGACAACCCGCCGGCGCTGCGCAGCGCCAAGGAAGCGTAGTCATGAGCGAAGTCGAAGAGGTCGTTCTCTACGAGGTGCAGGGCCCGGTGGCCCTGGTCACCATGAACCGTCCCGAGTACCACAATGCGCAGAACTCGAAGATGACCTACGCGCTGGACGCGGCCTTCCGCCGCGCCTGCGACGACGATTCGGTCAAGGTCATCGTTCTGCGTGGCGAGGGCAAGCACTTCTCCGCCGGCCATGACATCGGCACGCCGGGCCGCGACGTGCACGAAAGCTTCGACCGCGCGAGCCTGTGGTACGACCACGTGAACAAGCCCGGCGGCGAGTTCCTCTATGCCCGCGAGCAGGAGGTCTACCTGGGCATGTGCCGGCGCTGGCGGGAAATGCCCAAGCCGACCGTGGCCATGGTGCAGGGCGCCTGCATCGCCGGCGGGCTGATGCTGGCCTGGGTCTGCGACCTGATCGTCGCCAGCGACGATGCCTACTTCCGCGATCCGGTGGTGCGCATGGGTATCCCCGGCGTCGAGTACTTCGCCCACGTGCATGAACTCAGCCCGCGCATCGCCAAGGAGTTCCTCTTCCTCGGCGAGCGACTGGGCGCCGATCGCGCCTGGCAACTGGGCATGGTCAACAAGGTGGTGCCGCGCGACGTGCTGCTGGACGTGACCCTGGACATGGCCCGGCGCATCGCCGAGATGCCGCGCCTGGGCCTGCAGCTGGCCAAGCAGGCGGTGAACAACGCCGAGGACCTGATGGGCAAGCGCGCCACCATGGACATGGTGTTCGGCCTGCACCACTTCGCCCACGCCCACAACGAACTGGTCAGCGGCGACCGTCTGGGCGGCTACGATGCCCGCGCCATGGCCAGCTCGCAGCGCGAGCCGGTGGAGGGCGGCCGATGAGCCTGGACCTGAGCACCCGCGTCACCCAGCTGCTCGGCTGCCGCTACCCGATCATCCAGACCGCCATGGGCTGGGTGGCCGAGCCGCGCCTGGTGGCCGCCACCGGCAACGCCGGCGCGTTCGGCTTCCTCGCCGGCGCCACCATCGAGCCGCACCAGATGGAAGCGGCGATCCTGGAAACCAAGTCGCTGACGTCCGCTCCGTTCGGCGTCAACTTCCACATGTACCAGCCCAACGCCGCCGAGATCGTCGAACTGGTGCTGCGCCATGGCGTGAAGGCGGTGAGCTACAGCCGTTCGCCCGGCAAACAGATGGTCGCCCGTCTGAAAGAAGCCGGGGTGATCTGCATGCCCACCGTCGGCGCGCTCAAGCACGCGCAGAAGGCCGTGGAGATGGGCGCCGATGTCGTCACCGTGCAGGGTGGGGAGGGCGGCGGCCACACCGGCTCGGTGCCCACCTCGCTGCTGCTGGCCCAGGTGCGCGAAGCGGTGCAGGTGCCCGTGGTCGCCGCCGGCGGCTTCCATGACGGCGCAGGCCTCGTGGCTGCGCTGGCCCTGGGGGCCGAGGGCGTGGCCATGGGCACGCGCTTCCTGATGAGCCAGGAGAGCCCGGTTCCGGACGCCACCCTGGCGCGCTACCTGGGCGTGAAGGACCCGGCGAAAGTGATCGTCAGCCGCGCCCTCGACGGCCTGCCGCAGCGGATGATCCGCAATGAATTGCTCGACGCCCTGGAAGCCGCCGGCTCCTGGCGTCGCCTGGGCCTCGCCGTGCAGTGCGCGCTGGCCTACCGCCGCCACTCCGGCATCAGCGTCATGCAGATGCTCCAGGCCCTGCGCAACCGTGGCGAGCTGACCCTTTCCCAGGCGCTGCTGGCCGCCAACGCGCCCATGGTGATCCAGAAGGCCATGGTCGACGGCCACCCCGAAGACGGCGTGCTGCCCGCCGGCCAGGTCGCCGCGCTGCTCGGCAGCCGCCTGTCGTGCGCCGAGATCATCCAGAACATCGTCGCCCAGGCCGAGGCACGGCTCGCCGAGCTGGCCCGCCGGGTAGAACCGCAACAGTCCCAGGAGAGCCTCCATGCAGCCGTTTCGCGTTGAGATCAACGAGCACATCGCCGAGATGGTGTTCGACCGTCCGCCGGTGAATGCCTTCAACTGCGCCGGCTGGGCGGCCATCGCCGAGGAGCTTGCGCGCCTGGGCCGCGACGACGCGGTGCGGGTCATCATCATCCGCGCCGAGGGCCGGGGCTTCTGCGCCGGCGTCGACATCAAGGAACTGGCCGCCGACGGCAACCTGATCGTCGCGGTGAACAAGGGCAACTACGACAGCTTCAAGGCCGTGCACCGCAATCCCAAGCCGGTGATCGCCGCCGTGCATGGCTTCGTCCTGGGGGGCGGCATCGGCCTGTGCGGCGCGGCGGACATTATCGTCGCCAGCGAATGCGCGACCTTCGGCGTGCCCGAGGTGGACCGTGGCGCCATGGGTGGCGGCGCCCACCTGCAGCGCCTGTTCCCGGTACAGAAGGTGCGCCACATGTACTTCACCGGCGAGCCCATCGACGCCTACGAGGCCTATCGCCTGGGCGCCGTGGAGCGCGTGGTGCCGCGCGACAAGCTGCGTGACGCAGCGCTGGACGTGGCACGCAAGATCGCCGCCAAGAGCCCGGCCATGATCGCCCTGGCCAAGGAGGCGCTGACCGGCATCGAGGACGGCAACCTCGAAGACAAATACCGCTGGGAGCAGGGCTTCACCTTGGAGGCCTACCGCTCGCTGGATTCCCAGGAAGCGCGCGACTCCTTCGTGGAAAAGCGCGAAGCGCAATTCAACTGATCAACCACAGGCAGCAGCCCATGGACCTTAACTACAACAAAGAGCAACAGGCCTTCCGCGAGGAAGTCCGCGCCTGGCTGGCGGCCAACGTGCCGAAGAACCCCTTGCCCTCTTATGACACCGAAGAGGGTTTCCGCCTGCACCGCGAGTGGGAAGCTCGCCTGCATGACGGCCACTGGGGCATGGTGACCTGGCCCGAAGCCTACGGTGGCCGCGGCTGCGACCTGATCCAGTGGCTGATCTTCGAAGAAGAGTACTACCGCGCCGGCGCCCCCGGCCGGGTCAACCAGAACGGCATCTTCCTGCTCGGCCCGACCCTCATGGAGTTCGGCACCGAGGAGCAGAAGGCGCGCTTCCTGCCGCGCATGGCGCGTGGCCAGGACGTCTGGGCCCAGGGCTGGTCCGAGCCGGGAGCAGGCTCCGACATGGCGGCCATCCGCTCGCGTGCCGAGCGCGTCGGCGACCACTACGTGATCAACGGCCAGAAGACCTGGTCGACCCGCGCGGTCTGGGCCGACTGGCTGTTCGGCATGTTCCGCACCGACCCGGCCTCCAGTCGCCACCACGGCCTGACCTTCATTCTGGTGCCGCTGAACTCGCCGGGCATCACCGTCCGCCCGATCGCCCAGCTCGATGGCCTGCCGGGCTTCGCCGAAATCTTCTTCGACGACGTCAAGGTGCCGGTGGAGAACGTCCTGGGTGGCGAAGGGCAGGGCTGGCACGTGGCGATGTCCACCGCCGGCTTCGAGCGCGGGCTGATGCTGCGTTCCCCGGCACGCTTCCAGGAAACCGCGCGGCGCCTGCTGCAGCTGTACCTGGAAAACCGCGAAGCCGCCGACCGCGACCCGGCCATCGGCGAGGCGGTGATGCGCGCCTGGCTGGATGCCGAGGCCTACACCCTGAGCACCTACATGACCGCCTCGCGCCTGCAGCAGGGCGGCCGCATCGGCCCGGAATCCTCGACCAACAAGATCTTCTGGTCGGAGCTGGACCAGCGCATGCACGACACCGCCCTGAGCATCCTCGGCGCCCGCGCCGAACTGCTGCCCGAAGCGCCGCTGGCGGGCGAGGTCGGCCGCTGGCTGGACGGCTTCCTGTTCTCCCTGGCCGGCCCGATCTACGCCGGCACCAACGAAATCCAGCGCAACATCATCGCCGAACGCATGCTCGGCATGCCGCGCGCCTGAGGAGCCAGGACCATGGACTTCACCTTCAACGATGACCAACTGAGCTTCCACGACAGCGTGCGCGCCTTCCTCACCAACCAGGTGACCCCCGAGCGCCTGCGCGAACTGTGGGACAGCGAAAGCGGCCGCAGCGACGAACTCTGGGCGCAGCTCGCCGAGCTGGGCCTGACCGCCCTGAACCTGCCCGAGAACTACGGCGGCCTGGGCCTGAACGAGACCGACTGGATGCTGCCGGCCCAGGAATGCGGCTACGCCGCGCTGGCCGAACCGCTGCTCGACACCGTGCTGGTGGGCGCGCCGCTGCTGGCGGCGCTGGGCGCCGAGCACGAAGGGCTGAAGAGCGAGTGGCTGGGCCGCATCGCCTCGGGCGAAGCACGCCTGGCGGTGGGGCACCCGGACAACCTGCTGGTGGCCGACGCCCACGTCGCCGACCTGCTGATCCTCGGCAGCCGGGACGAAATCCACGCGGTACCCCGTGAGGCCGTGCAGCTCACCCGCAACCCGGCACTGGACCCGTCGCGCCATCTGTACAGCGTGACCTGGACGCCGAGCGACGCCACCCGCGTGGCCGGTGGCGATGCGGCCCGCGCCCTGTGGAACGCCGCCTTCGAGCGTGGCGCCCTGGCCTGCGCCGCGCAGCAGCTGGGCCTGGCCCGGCGCATGGTGGACCTGGCGGTGGACTACAGCTTCGAACGCAAGCAGTTCGGCAAGCCGATCGGCAGCTTCCAGGCGGTCAAGCACCTGATGGCCAACGTCGCGGTGCTCATCGAGTTCGCCAAGGCGCCGCTGTACCGCGCCGCGCAGTCCCTTGCGCAGGGCCATCCGCAGGCCGCGCTGCACGTGTCCCAGGCGGCCCTGGCCTGCTCCGAGGCCTCCCAGCTGGCGGCCAAGAACGCCATCCAGGTGCACGGCGCCATGGGTTACACCTGGGAAGTCGACCTGCAGCTCTACATGAAGCGCGCCTGGGCCCTGGACAAGGTCTGGGGCGACCGCAGCCTGCACAAGGCGCGGCTGTGCCAGGCGCTGTTCGGCGGGGCGGTCAGCGCCGGCGCCGGCCACACCTTCGCCGTCTGAGGAGAATGAAATGGCAGAAGCCTATATAGTCGACGCCCTGCGCACGCCCACCGGCAAGCGCAAGGGTGGCCTGTCGCAGATCCACGCCGCCGACCTGGGCGCCCATGTGCTGCGCGAACTGGTGCAGCGCAACGGCATCCCCGACGCGGACTACGACGACGTCATCTTCGGCTGCGTCGACACCATTGGCCCGCTGGCCGGCGACATCGCCCGCACCGCCTGGCTGGCCGCCGGCCTTGACCAGGGCGTGCCCGGCACCACCATCGATCGCCAGTGCGGCTCCTCGCAGCAGGCCGTGCACTTCGCCGCCCAGGCGGTGATGAGCGGCACCCAGGACGTGGTGATCGCCGGTGGCGTGCAGACCATGACGCAGATCCCGATCTCCTCGGCCATGACCGCCGCCGAGCCGCTGGGCTTCAGCGATCCCTTCAGCGGCTCCGAGGGTTGGGTGAAGCGCTACGGTTCCACGCCGCCGAGCCAGTTCCGCTCCGCGCAGATGATCGCCGAGAATTGGAAGCTCAGCCGCGAGGCGCTGGAAGCCTACTCGCTGGAGTCGCACCGCCGCGCGCTGCACGCCATCGAAGCCGGCTACTTCGCCCGCGAGATCGTTCCGCTGGCGGGCGTCCAGCACGACGAGACGCCGCGCCAGACGAGCCTTGCGAAGATGGCCGAACTGGAAGCGCTGTTCGGCTGCGACCGCGTCACCGCCGGTGTTTCGAGCCAGACCTGCGACGCCGCCAGCGCGATGTTGATCGTCTCCGAACGCGCCCTGAAGCGCTACAACCTGACGCCGCGCGCACGCATCCACCACATCAGCGTGCGCGCCGACGACCCGGTGTGGATGCTCACCGCGCCGATCCCGGCCACCGAGTACGCGCTGAAGAAGGCCGGCATGCGCCTGGACGACATCGACCGGGTGGAGATCAACGAAGCCTTCGCTTCGGTGGTCATGGCCTGGCTGCAGGAAACCGGCTACCCGCACGAACGCACCAACGTCCACGGCGGCGCCATCGCCCTCGGCCACCCGCTGGGCGCCACCGGCACCCGCCTGATGACCACGCTGCTCCACGAGTTGGAGCGCAGCGGCGGCCGTTATGGCCTGCAGACCATGTGCGAAGGCGGTGGGCAGGCGAACGTCACCATCATCGAACGGCTGTGACGGGGCTACTGCGCTAGGCCATGCGGCGTTGGAATGCCGGTCGTCGCTCGCTACGCCCTGAAGATTTTCTCTGCGCGCACCAGCGCAACCCTTTGGAGAACCCCATGTCCATCTGCAAAGACCGCGTCGTGATCATCACCGGCGCCGGCGGCGGCCTTGGCCGCGCCTATGCCCTGGCCCTGGCCGCCGAAGGCGCCAAGGTCGTGGTCAACGACATCAACCGCGAAGCCGTCGCTGGCGTGGTCGCCCTGATCCGCGACCAGGGCGGCCAGGCCATCGGCGACAGCCACGACATCACGAACTACAGCGAAGCCGGCGAGATTGTCCGCGCCGCCATCGACGCCTTCGGCGACCTGCACGCCGTGGTCAACAACGCCGGCATCTGCCGCGACCGCATGTTCGCCAGCCTCACCGAGGCCGACTGGGACGCGGTGATGAACGTGCACCTCAAGGGGCATTTCTGCATCGCCAGCCATGCCGTGCACCACTGGCGCGACCAGGCCAAGGCCGGTATGAAAGTGCAGGCGCGCATCATCAACACCAGCTCCGGCGCCGGCCTGCAGGGCTCCATCGGCCAGTCCAACTACTCGGCGGCCAAGGGCGGCATCGCCTCCCTGACCCTGGTCCAGGCGGCGGAACTGGCGCGCTACGGCATCACCGCCAACGCCCTGGCCCCGGCTGCGCGCACCGGCATGACCGAGCAGGTGTTCGCCGACGTGATGAAGAAGCCGGAAGACGGCTTCGACCACTTCGCCCCGGAAAACGTCGCGCCGCTGATTGCCTGGCTGGTTTCCGAGGACTCCCAGCACGTCACCGGCCGCCTGTTCGAAGTGGAAGGCGGCAAGCTCTCCATCGGCGACGGCTGGCGTCGGGGCCCGCTGCGCGACAAGGGTGCGCGCTGGCTGCCGGAGGAGATCGGCGGCGTGGTGGCAGAACTGATCGACAGTGCCGTGCCGGCACAGAAGGTGTATGGCACCTAACGTCGCTCGCGTAGGGCGTATAACCGTTCGCGGTTATACGCCGATTCGCCTGACCCATCGCCAGCTCCGTGGCCGAGCCTGGCCAACTCTTCTCAGATCGAACCCGAGCGGAGGCACGGCAAAGGTTAACCGGCGTATAACGCGGAGCGTTATACGCCCTACGTTTTGGCCTGGCGTAGGGCGTACAACCGTTCGCGGTTGTACGTCGATACACCTAACGTCTTGCCAACTCCATGGTCGAGCTTGGCAACCGTCCCAACCATTCAATCACGCTCCGTACCATGCAGATTCAGGGACGGATTACCCGCCCAGTCCAGTGGATAGACACCTTTGATAACCGCTCGGTGAAAGGTGGAGTACGGCCAGTCCTTCACTGCTTCGACCAGCCGATGCTTCACCGGGTTGATATGGATGTAATCGAAGTGCCGCCGAAAATCCGGTTCGCTACGGATCAGGTGTTCCCAATAGCGGGACTGCCAGAGACTCCGCTGTCCCCGTCGACGTTTGGCCGTGGAGTCCGGCTCTCCCTCGGCGAGATGCCGCGAGAAGCCTGATTTGATGACTTTCCAGCGCGTAGAAAAGTCGGCATCACCGGTGGGTAACGTCCAAAGGCAATGCATGTGGTCCGGCAGCACCACCCAGGCATCAATGCGGAATGGGTGGCGGCGTTTGCACGTTGCAATCGTTCGGCGCAGCAGTTCGATTTCGCGCACCAGGATGTCGGAGTGGCGGTCGAGTAGCGTAACGGTGAAGAAGTAGGTGCCGCCGGGCACCCAGGCGCGTCGATAGTTGGGCATCTGGGCTGTTCTTGCGTCTGAAGAGAGGTTCTGGAGCCTATCCCGGCCGAATCGCGGATAGCGCATAGCGCCATTTGCCCTACGAAAGATTCAGCCATGACGTAGGGCGTACAACCGTTCGCGGTTGTATGCCGATTCACCTGCCTCATCGCAGACTTCATGGCTGAGCCTGGCCAATGATTCCCAGATCGAACCCGAGCGGGGCACGACCCAGGTCAATCGGCGTATAACGCGGAGCGTTATACGCCCTACGCTCAGGCGGGCATCCGCGCGTATTCCCCCACGTCCATTCGGACGATTCCCGCCTGACCATCTCCCGCCAGACTGCCCTGCATCTGAACCCACAGGGCCGCTTCCCATGGAATTCGCCTTTACCGACGAGCAGGAGATGATCCGCGACAGCGCGGAAAGCTTCCTCGCCGATGCTTCACCCTCCAGCGCCGTGCGCGCGGCGATGGCCGCCGGCGGCCATGACCTGGCGCTCTGGCAGCGCATTCGCGACGAACTCGGCTGGCAGGCGCTGCTGGTGCCCGAGGCCCACGGCGGCCTGGGCCTGGGCTTCGTCGAGCTGGCCATTGTCCAGGAGCAGCTGGGGCGCCGTCTGGCGTCGTTGCCGTTCTTCGCCAGCACCCTGGCCGTGTGCGCCCTGCGCGTGCTCGGCAGCGAGGCGCAGCAGGCCCGCTGGCTGCCCGGTCTGGCCGAAGGCAGCCTGACCGCCACCCTGGCGCTGGGCGCCGAGGGTGCGCCGCAGGCGAGCGCGGTCCAGGTGCAGGTCCGCCGGGAAGGCGACGGCTTCGTCCTTGAAGGCCGCCTGCGTCCGGTGCTCGACGGTCACAGCGCCGACCTGCTGCTGATCCCCGCGCGCCTGGCCGGCAGCCGGGGCGAGGAAGGCGTTTGCCTGTTCGCCGTGCCCGCCGCCAGCGAAGGTCTGCAGCGCCGCGCACTGCCGACGCTGGACCAGACCCGCCAGCTGGCCGAGGTCGAACTGAACGGTCTCTACCTGCCTGCCGACGCCCTGCTGGGCACGGCCGGCACCGCTTGGCCGGCGCTGGACAAGGTCCTGCAACTGGCCGCCGTGACCCTGGCCGCCGAGCAGGTCGGCGGGGCCCAGCAGGCGCTCGACCTGACCGTCGCCTACACCCAGGAGCGTCGCCAGTTCGGTCGCCCGGTGGGCAGCTTCCAGGCGCTCAAGCACCGCATGGCGGACATGATGCTGCAGGTGGAATGCGCGCGCTCCGCGCTCTATTACGCCGCCTGCGTGGCCCAGGAAGCGCTGGACGGGCAGGGCGACAGCGCCCTTGCCGCCGAACTGCCGCTGGCCGCCGCGCTGGCCAAGTCCCAGGCCTCGGAGGCCTTTTTCCACGGCGCGGCCGAGTCGATCCAGCTGCACGGTGGCGTCGGCTTCACCTGGGAATACGACCCGCACCTGTATTTCAAGCGCGCCCGCGCCAGCGAGAGCCTGTTCGGCACGCCGGCCTGGCACCGCGAACGCATCGCCGCCGCCATCCTGGAGGAACGCCCATGAAGATCGGATTCGACGCCGCCGACGAGGCCTTCCGCGCCGAAGTCGCCCAGTGGCTGGCGGACAACCTGCGTGGCGAGTTCGAGCCGCTGCGCTTCCGTGGCGGCCCGGGTGACGAACACAGCTTCCCCGAGGAGCGCAAGGCCTGGGAGCGCAAGCTCGCCGAAGGCGGCTGGACCTGCGTGGGCTGGGCGAAAGAGCACGGCGGGCGCGGCCTGTCGATCAACCAGCAGGTGATCTTCCACGAGGAATACGCCCGCGTCGGCGGCCCCGGCCGCATGGGGCACATCGGCGAGGGCCTGGCCGGTCCGACCATCGCCGCGTTCGGCACCGACGAACAGAAGCGCCGGCTGCTGCCGGGTATCGTCAGCGGCCGTGAGTTCTGGTGCCAGGGTTACTCCGAGCCGGGCGCCGGCTCCGACCTTGCCGCCGTGAAGACCCGGGCGACCTTCGACGCCGAGCGCAATGTGTGGCGCATCAACGGGCAGAAGGTGTGGACGTCGCTGGCCCACGAATCCGAGTGGTGCTTCGTCATTGCCCGCTCCGAGCAGGGCAGCGTCGGCCATCACGGCCTGGCCTTCCTGCTGGTGCCGATGAGCCAGCCGGGCATCACCGTGCGGCCGATCGAGCAGCTCACCGGTACTTCCGAATTCAACGAGGTGTTCTTCGACGACGCCGAGACCGCCGCCGAGAACCTGCTCGGCGCGCCGGGCGACGGCTGGAAGATCGCCATGGCGCTGCTGGGCTTCGAGCGTGGCGTGTCCACCCTCGGCCAGCAGATGCAGTTCCAGAACGAGCTGGACGAGATCATCCGCATCGCCCGCGCCAACGGCGCCGCCCGCGACCCGCTGCTGCGCCAGCGCCTGGCCGAGGCCTGGGGCGGGCTCAAGGTGCTGCGCTACAACTCGCTGCGGATGCTCTCGGGTGGCCAGGACAGCGGCCTGCGCCGCGAGGCGCTGATCTACAAGCTGTGCTGGTCCGACTGGCACGCGCGCCTGGGCAAGCTGGCCATGGACGTGCTCGGCGCCGAGGCGGAAATCCTCGACGGCGGCCCCTACCAGCTGAGCCGCCTGCAGGGCCTGTTCCTGTTCAGCCGCTCCGACACCATCTACGGCGGCAGCAACGAGATCCAGCGCAACCTCATCGCCGAGCGCGCCCTCGGCCTGCCCAAAGAACCCAAGGCGCCCCGTCAGGGCGCGCAGTAAGGAGACACACCATGCTCAAACCCGAATACGTATCCGGCCGCGGCCTGCTGCGCGGCAAGTCGGTGCTGATCACGGCCGCCGCGGGCGCCGGCATCGGCTTCTCCGCCGCACTGCGCGCCGCCGAGGAAGGCTGCCGCGCGCTGATGATCAGCGACATCCACGAGGGCCGCCTGAACGAAGCCGTCGAGCGCATCCGCCAGGCCTGCGGGCTGCAGGCGGTGTACGGGCAGGTCTGCAACGTCACCAACGAGGAGCAGGTGCGCGCCCTGGTGGCGGCCGCCGAGGAACGCCTGGGCGGCGTCGACGTGCTGATCAACAACGCAGGCCTGGGCGGCTCCCGCTCGCTGGTGGAAATGACCGACGAGGAGTGGAACCGCGTCCTCGACGTCACCCTCACCGGCACCATGCGCATGACCCGCGCCATGCTGCCGTACATGATGGAGCGCCGCGCCGGCGCCATCGTCAACAACGCCTCGGTGCTCGGCTGGCGCGCCCAGAAGGAGCAGAGCCACTACGCCGCGGCCAAGGCCGGGGTGATGGCGCTGACCCGCTGCGCTGCCGTGGAAGCGGCCGAGCACGGCATCCGCATCAACGCGGTGAGCCCGAGCATTGCGCTGCACGACTTCCTGCGCAAATCCGCGCCGCAGGAACTGCTGGACAAGCTGGCCGCCAACGAAGCCTTCGGCCGTGCCGCCGAGGTCTGGGAAATCGCCAACGTGATGATGTTCCTGGCCAGCGACTACAGCTCCTACATGACCGGCGAAGTGCTGTCGGTCTCCAGCCAGAGGGCCTGACATGGCGCGCATCTTCGAGCATCCCCAAGAGCTGCTGGCCTGCGTCGGCGAAGTCCTCGGCGAGAGCGACTGGCTCACCGTCGAGCAGTCGCGCATCGACCAGTTCGCCGAAGCGACCGGCGACCACCAGTGGATCCACGTCGACCCCGTGCGCGCGGCCAGCGGCCCCTACGGCACCTGCATCGCCCACGGCTACCTGACGCTGTCGCTGGTCAACCTGTTCCTGCCGCAGATCGTCGAGGTGCGCGGCATTTCCATGGGCGTCAACTACGGCTGCGACCGTGTGCGCTTCCCCAACGTGGTCAAGGCCGGCACCCGCGTGCGCGGCCGCGCTGAACTGGTCGCCGCCGAGGCGGTGAAGGGCGGCGTGCAGTCCACCGTGCGCGTCAGCGTCGAGATCGAGGGCGAAGAGCGCCCCGGCTGCGTGGTGGACACCATCAGCCGCTATTACCCCGCATAACGGGCTCTTCGTAGGAGCGAGCTTGCTCGCGAACTGGCCTCGCAGCGGGGCTGTTCGCGAGGCCGAATCCGTTCCCGACGGATCTCGGCATTCCCCACATCCATGTGGGTCACAAGCTCGCTCCTACAAGGGTGCCAACCCAGAACAACCGAAGGAACCCATCATGAGAGAAGCCGTAATCGTCTCCACCGCCCGTACCGCCATCGGCAAGGCCTTCCGCGGCGCCTTCAACGACACCGAGGCCCCTGCCATGGGCGGTGCGGTGGTGGCCGAGGTGGTCCGTCGCGCCGGCATCGAGCCGGGCGAAGTGGAGGACGTCATCATCGGCGCCGCCGCGCAGCAGGGCACCCAGGCGTACAACCTCGGCCGTCTTTGCGGCATCGCCGGCGGCCTGCCGTCGAGCGTGGCCGGCATGGCGGTGGAGCGCCAGTGCGCCTCCGGCCTGATGAGCATCGCCATCGCCGCCAAGTCGATCGTCTGCAACGAGCTGGACATCGCCGTGGCCGGTGGCCTGGAGTCCATCTCGCTGGTGCAGAACAAGCACAAGAACGCCTACCGCAACCAGTCCCAGGCGGTGCTGGAGCGCGACCCGGCGGCCTACATCCCGATGATCGAGACCGCCGAGATCGTCGCCGCCCGCTACGGCATCAGCCGCGAAGCCCAGGACGCCTACTCGCTGCGCAGCCAGCAGCGCACCGCCGCCGCGCAGCGCGATGGCCTGTTCGCCGACGAGATCCTGCCGATGCACGCGCAGCGCCTGGTGTTGGACAAGGCCACCGGCGAAAGCCGTCACGAATCCGTGCTGATCGACCGCGACGAATGCAACCGCGCCGATACCACCCTGGCCAGCCTTGCCGCGCTGGAGCCGGTATGGCAGGGCGGCCAGTGGACTGGGGCGGGCCAATTCATTACTGCCGGCAACGCGTCGCAACTCTCCGACGGCGCCTCGGCGTCGCTGCTGATGGAGGCCCGCGACGCCGAACGCCGTGGCCTGCAGCCGCTGGGTATCTATCGCGGCCTGGCAGTGGCCGGCTGCAACGCCGACGAGATGGGCATCGGCCCGGTCTTCGCGGTGCCCAAGCTGCTCAAGCGCCATGGCCTGAAGGTGGACGACATCGGCCTGTGGGAACTCAACGAAGCCTTCGCCTGCCAGGTGCTGTTCTGCCAGGACAAGCTGGGCATCCCCGACGAGCGCCTGAACGTCAACGGCGGCGCCATCGCCATCGGCCATCCGTTCGGCATGTCCGGTGCGCGCATGGCCGGCCACGCGCTGCTCGAAGGCCGCCGTCGCGGCGTGCGCTACGTGGTGGTGAGCATGTGCATCGGCGGTGGCATGGGCGCGGCCGCGCTGTTCGAGGTGGCCTGATGGACGCCCAACTGGTCCGCCGGCGCATGGCGCGCTACGTGGAGCTGGTGGATGCCGGCGATATCGACGGCATCCTGTCGCTCTACGCCGATGACGCGGTGGTCGAGGACCCGGTGGGTGCCAAGCCCCTGGTCGGGATCGAGGCCATCGCCCGGTTCTACCGCGAGGGTCTGGGCCGCGCCGAGGCCAGCGCCCAGCTCACCGGGCCGGTGCGGGTCACCGGCAACGGCTGCGGGGCCATGCCGTTCCGCGTCGACCTGAACTGGAAAGGCGAGCCGTGCAGCCTGCATGTGATCGATGTGATGGAATTCGACGCCCACGGCCGAATTCGTTCGATGAAAGCCTACTGGGGAGACCTCAACGTGGAACGGAGACCGGAATGAACCTGGAACAACGTGTCGAGCGCCTGGAGGCGCTCGAAGCCATCCGCCAGCTCAAGCACCGCTACCTCAATGCCTGCGACCTGAAGGACGTGGACGCGATCCGCGCCTGCTTCGTCGGTGGCGAGGTGCTGATCGACTACGGCCCGCTGGGCGTGTTCCGTGACCGCGAGCCGTTCCTGGCGCTGTACCAGGAACTGGCCTGCGTGCCGCGGGTGATCGACCTGCACCATGCGGCCAACCCGGAGATCGAGCTGGAGGACGCCGACAACGCCAGCGCGCGCTGGGCCCTGCATTACCAGAACCGCGACGGTGAGACCGGTGCCACCCGCCAGCTTGGTGGCTTCTACCAGGATCGCTACCGGCGTGTGGACGGCCAGTGGCGGATCGTCGAGACGATCTTCCGTGGGCATTTCGAGGTGGCGCGGGACTGACCGTCGGGACATGCTTTTGTTCTTCGTGGGAGCGAGCTTGCTCGCGAACCCAGGCCCCGCGGCGAGGTTTGTTCGCGAGCAAGCTCGCTCCTACAGGAAGCCGGCGGCCATAGTGCACGGGCAAACGGCGTATAACGCGGAGCGTTATACGCCCTACGGGAGTTCAACCTTGGCGTAGGGCGTATAACCGTTCGCGGTTATACGCCGATACACCCAACCCATCGTCAACTCCGAGGTTGAGCGGGGCGCCCGTAGGAGCGGACTCCGTTCGCGATCCGGGCCGGGCGCAGGGCTATCGCGGACGGAGTCCGCTCCTACGCACAGTCCATCTCACGGACGACATTCAAGGTCAGCCAGCGTAATCCGGATTCTGGCTCTTGCCCGTCTCGTAGAACGCCTTGAGGTTCACCGCGATCTTCGCCACGGTCTTCTTCAGCGCACCGGCCAGCAGCCATTCGCCAAAACGCCCGCCGCGCAGGTCGCCATCCAGGCTCAGGCTCAGACGGGTGCGACCGCCGCTTTCGGGATGCAGCGCGTAGCGGAAGCTGGCTTCGCGGAAGGGGAAGGGCGGTCCTTGCTCGGCGCGGTGCAGGCGCAGCACCAGCCCTTGGCCTTCGCGCCATTCGACCACGCTTTCGTCGAGGAAGCCGCGCTTCATCAGCACCCGACGGCTGGCGCCCAGCCCGTCGCGCGGGCCGGGGTGGAATTCGCAGCCGGTCAGGCCGGGCACGTAGTGCGGGGCCAGGCTCAGATCGCGCAGACGGGCCCAGGCGGCCTCCGGGTTGAGGTCGAGAATGAGTTCGTGACGGGCGCTGAGCATGCTCTTACCCCTGCGCCGCTTCGAGGAAGGCCGGACGCTCGCCGCCGCCGTGCACGGCGATTTCGGCGCCGCTGACGTAGGAGGCCATCGGCGAGGCCAGGTACAGGCAGGCATCGCCGATATCGCCCGGCTCCGCCAGGCGCCCCAGCGGAATGGTATCGGCCACGCGTTGCACGCCCTCTTCATTGCCGTAATGCAGGTGACTCTGTTCGGTGCGGATCAGGCCGCCGATCACGGCGTTCACCCGCACCTTCGGCGCCCATTCCACCGCCAGCGAACGGCCCAGGTTGAGCAGCCCGGCCTTGGCCGCGCCATAGGCGGCGGTGCCGGGGGAGGGGCGCACGGCGCTGACGCTGCAGATGTTGACGATGGCGCCGCCGCCGGCCTGCTTCTGCATGCGCTGGTTGGCCAGCTGGCAGAGGTTCAGCGGGGCCAGCAGGTTGAGGCGCACGATGGCCTCGGAGAAGCGCGGCGAGGCCTCGGCCGCATCCGCATAGGGCGCGCCGCCGGCATTGTTGATCAGCACGTCGAGGCGCCCGTGGCGCTCGTCGATGGCGGCCATCAGCGCCTGCAGTTGCTCGAAGTCGCGCACGTCGCAGGGCACGAACCCGGCTTCACGCCCATTGTGGCTGGGCAGCTGTGCCGGGGCTTCGCGTCCGCAGATCACCACCTCGGCGCCCTGTTCCAGGAAACGCTGGCTGATGCCCCGGCCAACGCCCTTGCCGCCGCCGGTGACCAGTACCACCTGGCCGCTGAAATCCAATGCTCGTGTCATGTCCGCTCCTCGATGGGGAAGGCTTCCAGCCTAGGTGCGACGGCCTCTCGCGCCCACGTCCGAAGGGACTAGGGACGGCGCCTCGGTTCGATCATGGTGTTGGCGGTAAGTGAGGTGTATCGGCGTACAACCGCGAACGGTTGTACGCCCTACGTTAGCGGCGAGCTGGGCGTTGGCCTGCGGCCCCCTCACCCTAACCCTCTCCCGGGGGGAGAGGGGACTGGCATCGCATCCGGCGAACGCTATGCCTCCCGGCAACGCCGAACGGCCCCCTCTCTCTGAGGGAGACGACTGCATGGATGCAGGCGTAGGGCGTATAACGCTCCGCGTTATACGCCGTTTGACCTTCGCCACACTTCGCTCGGTGCCGGCCCAGGCGTGAATGGGCCGATCTTGCGTAGGAGCGGACTCCGTCCGCGATCCAGGCGCGGCAGCTGAACATCGCGGACGGAGTCCGCTCCTACGAAAAGCAGCAATTCCCCCGTAGTCCTCTCGGACGATGTGGCCCCCGCCAAGGCGCCCGAATAATCCCGGCACATTCCCCTCCCTGGAGCGACGCCATGGCCGCCTTGCCGCAAGGGCACTTCGTCACCCTCAATGACGGACTCCGATTGCATTACCTGGACAACGGCAGCGGCGCCCCCGTGCTGTTCATCCATGGCAGCGGCCCTGGCGCCAGCGGCCACAGCAACTTCAAGCTGAACTACCCGGAATTCGCCGCCGCCGGTCACCGCGTGCTGGTGCCGGACCTGCCCGGCTACGGCGTCAGCGACAAGCCGGAAACCGACTACACCCTCGACTTCTTCGTTGACGCCATGTTCGGCCTGCTCGATGCGCTGGACATCGCCCGTTGCACCCTGGTGGGCAACTCCCTGGGCGGCGCCATCGCCATCAAGATGGCCCTCGACCAGCCGCAGCGCATCGCGCGCCTGGTGCTGATGGCGCCCGGTGGCCTGATGGAGAAGGAGCAGTATTACCTGCAGATGGAAGGCATCCAGAAGATGGGTGCCGCCTTCGCCAACGGCGAGCTGAACGACGCCGCCGGCATGCGCCGCCTGCTCTCGCTGCAGCTCTTCGATGCCTCGCAGATCAGCGACGAGACGGTCAACGAGCGCGTCGCCGTGGTGCTGGAACAGCCGCGCTGCGTGCTGACCCGCATGCAGGTGCCGAACCTGGCCGGGCGCGTGGCCGAACTGTCCTGTCCGATCCTCGGTTTCTGGGGCATGAACGACAAGTTCTGCCCCGCCAGCGGCGCGCAGACGCTGATGGACGCCTGCCGCAACATCCGCTTCGTGCTGCTCAGCGAGTGCGGGCACTGGGTGATGGTCGAGCACCGCGCGGTGTTCAACCGCGAGGTCCTGGCCTTCCTCGGGGAGGACGCGGCATGAGCGAGGTTCTCCAGCGGCAGCACGCCGACGAACTCTACGCCGCCCTGGTCGAGGGCCGCACCCTGGCGCCGCTGACCGAGCGCTGGGCGCAGATCGGCATCGAGGACGCCTACCGCATCTCCCAGCACATGCTGCAACGGCGCCTGGCCGACGGCGACGAGCTGGTGGGCAAGAAGATCGGCGTCACCTCCGAGGCCGTGCAGCGCATGCTCAACGTGCACCAGCCGGACTTCGGTTTCATCACCCGCAAGATGTGGTTCGCCAACGGCGCCGACATCTCGCTGTCGGAAAACCGCCTGATCCAGCCGCGCGCCGAAGGCGAGATCGCCTTCCGCCTGAAGAGCGACCTCAAGGGGCCCGGCGTCACCGAGGCCGACGTGCTGGAGGCCACCGAATGCGTGATGGCCTGCTTCGAGATCGTCGACTCGCGCATCCACGACTGGAAGATCCGCATCCAGGACACCGTGGCCGACAACGCCTCCTGCGGCGTGTTCGTGCTCGGCGAGGTTGAGCGCGACCCGCGCGAGCTGGACCTCCCCAACCTGCGCATGCGCGTGCGCAAGAACGGCGTGCAGATCAGCGAAGGCCTGGGCTCCGCGGTGCAGGGCAACCCGCTCACCGCCGTGGCCTGGCTGGCCAACACCCTGGGCGCCTTCGGCATCCCCTTCAAGGCCGGCGAAATCATTCTCTCCGGCTCGCTGGTTCCACTGGAGCCGGCGAAAGCGGGCGACCGTTTCGAACTGGACATCGACGGCCTGGGCAGCGCCCAGGTGTCCTTCCGTGCATAGGAGTCATCCATGAGCAAGAAACTCAGGGCCGCGATCATCGGCCCCGGCAACATCGGCACCGACCTGCTGATGAAGATGCGCAGGTCCGAATGGATCGAACCGGTCTGGATGGTCGGCGTCGACCCGTCTTCCGACGGCCTGGCGCGCGCCCGTGAATTCGGCCTGAAGACCACCTCGGACGGCGTCGACGGCCTGCTGCCGCACGTGCTGGACGACGACATCCGCATCGCCTTCGATGCCACCTCCGCCTACGTGCACGCCGAGAACAGTCGCAAGCTCAATGCGCTGGGCGTGATCATGGTCGACCTGACCCCGGCCGCCATCGGCCCGTTCTGCGTGCCGCCGGTGAACCTCGCCGAGCACGCCGGCAACCTGGCGATGAACGTCAACATGGTCACCTGCGGCGGCCAGGCCACTATCCCGATGGTGGCGGCGGTGTCGCGGGTGCAGCCGGTGGACTACGCCGAGATCGTCGCCACCGTGTCCTCCCGTTCGGTCGGCCCGGGCACGCGCAAGAACATCGACGAATTCACCCGCACCACCGCCGGCGCCATCGAGCAAGTGGGCGGCGCGAAGCAGGGCAAGGCGATCATCGTCATCAACCCGGCCGAGCCGCCGCTGATGATGCGCGACACCATCCACTGCCTGACCGCGACCGCGCCGGACCAGGCGGCCATTCGTGCCTCGGTGCACGAGATGATCCGCGAGGTGCAGCGCTACGTGCCGGGCTACAAGCTGATCAACGGCCCGGTGTTCGATGGCAACCGCGTCTCGGTGTACCTGGAAGTGGAAGGCCTGGGCGACTACCTGCCCAAGTCCGCCGGCAACCTCGACATCATGACCGCCGCTGGCCTGCGCACGGCCGAGATGTTCGCCGAACAAGCCCACCAGGGCGCCCTGCAACTGCCGGCCCGCTAAGGAGAATCACCATGAACCTGCAAGGTAAGAAGGTCCGCCTGCACGACATGAGCCTGCGCGACGGCATGCACGCCAAGCGCCACCAGATCAGCCTGGAGCAGATGGTTTCCGTGGCCACGGGCCTGGACGAAGCCGGCGTGCCGCTGATCGAGATCACCCACGGCGACGGCCTGGGCGGCGCCTCGGTGAACTACGGCTTCCCGGCCCACACCGACCGCGAATACTTCGAGGCGGTGATTCCCAAGCTCAAGCAGGCCAAGGTCTCGGCGCTGCTGCTGCCGGGCATCGGCACCGTCGAGCACCTGAAGATGGCGCACGGCTGTGGCGTGTCCACCATTCGCGTGGCGACCCACTGCACCGAGGCGGACGTCTCCGAGCAGCACATCGGCATGTCCCGCGAGATGGGCCTGGACACCGTGGGCTTCCTGATGATGGCGCACATGGTCAGCGCCGAGCAGCTGCTGGAACAGGCGCGGCTGATGGAAAGCTTCGGCGCCAACTGCATCTACTGCACCGACTCGGCCGGCTACATGCTGCCCGATGAAGTCAGCGAGAAGATCGGCCTGCTGCGTGCCGAGCTGAAAGCGAACACCGAGGTCGGCTTCCACGGCCACCACAACATGGGCATGGCCATCGCCAACTCCCTGGCGGCCATCGAGGCCGGTGCTGCGCGCATCGACGGCTCGGTCGCGGGCCTGGGCGCCGGCGCCGGCAACACCCCGCTGGAAGTCTTCGTCGCCGTGCTCAAGCGCATGGGCGTGGACAGCGGCGTGGACCTGTACCGCATCATGGACGTCGCCGAGGACCTGGTGGTGCCGATGATGGACCACCCGATCCGCCTCGACCGCGATGCGCTGACCCTGGGCTATGCCGGTGTGTACAGCTCCTTCCTGCTGTTCGCCAAGCGCGCCGAGGCCCGCTACGGCATCTCCGCCCGCGAGCTGCTGGTGGAGCTGGGGCGCCGTGGCACCGTGGGCGGCCAGGAAGACATGATCGAGGACCTGGCCTTGACCATGGCCGCCAAGGCCGGTCTGCTGCCGACCTGAGTTGAGGTAACGACGACAGGGTGATTCCCGAGTGATCGGGGATCACCCTGTTTTCATTTCCGGCACTGCTCCGTGATCAGTGGGCGTCGGCCGACGGCTGCGACGGCGGGGCGATCTTGTGCATCAGCGGGATCAGCAGCAGCGTGACCGCGAAGCACACGCCGATGATCAGGAAGGCGTCGGAGAAGGTCATGGTCTGCGCCTCGCGGAAGGTCAGGTTCCACAGCTGCCGCAGGGCCTGCTGGCTGACTTCCCCGGCCGCGTTCCAGTGCGGCGCCAGCCAGTCGCCGAGTGCTTCGTTGCGTGCGTTGAGGTGTTCGGCCAGGCGCAGGAAGTGCAGGTTGGTGCGGTCGTTGAGCACCGTGGCGCACGCCGCGATGCCGATGGCGCCGCCGAGGTTGCGCATCAGGTTGAACA
This sequence comes from Pseudomonas sp. NY15181, assembly GCF_048068055.1. NCBI lineage: Bacteria > Pseudomonadati > Pseudomonadota > Gammaproteobacteria > Pseudomonadales > Pseudomonadaceae > Pseudomonas > Pseudomonas sp. NY15181. The sequence goes on from NZ_JBLUPT010000009.1 coordinate 196,266, forward strand.
GCCCGGAAGCCAGTTTCAACCGTGCCGGCGGCAGCGAGCCGAGCGCCAGGGTCACGGTGGGCGCCACGCTGAATTGCTGCGCCATGCCGCGCAACGCCTGCGGCAGCATCAGCTGGGCGGCGCCCCAGTCATGGGTGAGGGAAGAGAACTCCCACATCGACAGGGAGAACATGCCCAGGCCCAGCGCCAGTATCCAGCGCAGGTCGAAACGCTTCGCCAGGGCCGCGTAGAGCGGGATGCTCATCACCTGGAAAATGCCCGTGGAGAACACCGCCAGGCCGATGTCCAGGGCGCTGTAGCCGCGCACCCGGCCGAGGAACAGCGGGGTCAGGTAGATGGTGGCGAAGATGCCGATGCCGGTGACGAAGGAGAACAGGCAGCCCAGGGCGAAGTTGCGTTCCTTGAGGGCACGCAGGTCGACGATGGGGTTCTGCGAGGTCAGGCTGCGGGCGATGAAGGCCACGCCGGTGAGGCCGGAGATCCAGGCGGTGGCGAGGATGGTGTCGTCGCTGAACCAGTTCCACCGGGGGCCTTCCTCCATGGTGTATTCCAGGCAGCCGAGGAACACCGCCATCAGCAGCATGGCCGGGTAGTCGGCGCCTTTCACCAGCGACCAGTCAGGCTTGTCGATGCGCACCATGATCGGCACCACGACGGTGACGAACAGGCCGGGCACCAGGTTAATGTAGAACAGCCAGGGCCAGGAGGAAATGTCGGTGATCCAGCCGCCGACCACCGGGCCGAGCGTGGGCGCCAGCGAAGCGATGGCACCGATGGTGGCGGCCACCACCACGCGCTGCTTGCCGTCGAAATACATGAAGCCGGTAGTGAACACCATGGGGATCATCGAGCCGCCGAGAAAGCCCTGCAGTGCGCGGAAGGCGATCATGCTCTGGATGTTCCAGGCCATGGCGCAGAGCAGGCTGGTGAGGGTGAAGCCCAGGGCCGAGGCGGCGAACAGCCAGCGGGTGGACATCACCTTGGACAACCAGCCGGACAACGGGATGACGATGATCTCGGCGATCAGGTAGCTGGTCTGCACCCAGGCGGTATCGTCCGCGCCCGCCGAGAGGCCGCCGCCGATGTCGCGCAGCGAGGCGGAGACGATCTGGATGTCGATCAGGGCGATGAACATGCCCACGCACATGCAGGCGAAGGCGATCACCTTCTGCCGGGTGGACAGGCTCTCGACCGGTACCACCTCATCCGACCAGAAGTTCACGGCCGCAGCTCCTGGGCTACACGCGGGTCGGCCTCGTGGCGCTGCGCGCGCGTGTCCACCTCGACCACCACTGAGAGACCGGGACGCAGGTCACCCAGTTTGCCGTCCTCTGCGTCGAGGTAGACGCGCACCGGCACGCGCTGGACGATCTTGGTGAAGTTGCCGGTGGCATTCTCCGGCGGCAGGATGCTGAACTGTGCGCCGGTGGCCGGCGCCAGGCTGTCCAGGTGGCCGTGGAAGACCTTGCCCGGCAGGATGTCGGCCTCGATGGTCACCGCCTGGCCGGCCTGCATATGCGCCAACTGGTCTTCCTTGAAGTTGGCGTCCACCCACAGCCCTTGCGCGGGCACCACCGCGAGCAATTGGGTGCCGGCGGCGACATAGCCGCCCACCCGGCCACGGCGGTTGCCGATATAGCCGTCCACCGGCGCGCGCAGCTCGGTGTAGCCCACGTCCAGTTGGGCCCGGTCACGCTCGGCGACAGCCTGCTCCAGGGCGGCCTGGGCCTGCTGGCGCTGGCTCTGGATCACGTCCAGCTGCCGGCGCGAGGCGAGCAGCGTGGCGCGCGCCTTGTCGCTGTTGGCGCGGGCGGTCTTCCAGCTGGCGTCGGCGCGCTGCGCGGCCTCCACCGAAACGGCATTGGTGCGCACCAGGGTGGCGTAGCGGCGCTGGTCGTCGCGGGTGCGGGTTTCCTCGGCGCTGGCCGCGTCGATTTCCGCCTGGCTCTGGCGGATCAGCGCGTCCTGCAGCGCCGCCTGTGCATCGACGTTGATCAGCAGCGCCTGTTCGGCATGCACCGCGCCTTCGGCCTTGGCCAGCGCCGCGCGGTAATCGCGGTCGTCGATGCGCGCCAGCAGGTCGCCGGCGTGGACGAACTGGTTGTCGCTGACTTTCAACTCGGTGATGTAGCCGGCCACGCGCGGGCTGATGACGGTGACGTCGCCCCCGACATAGGCATCGTCGGTTTCTTCCAGGAAGCGGGTGTCGAGCCACCAGTGGCCGGCATAGGCGGCGACGCCGAGCAGCGCCGCGCCGGCGATGGCCAGCTTGAGGGCCTTGCGGGACTTGGGTTTGGCCGTGTCGGCGGCCGGGGTGACGACAATGCTGGCGGGCTGGTTCATGGCGGCTACCGTTCAGGCGTGGGTGGGGGAAAGCGGGGCGCCGTCGCGACGGCGAATCTGGTGCTGCGGCCCGATGGGCTCGCCGCTGCCGGCGTCGACCAGCACGATCTGCACCGGCTGGCCGTTGCGCGTATCGATCAGCTGCACGGCGTCCGTCAGGTGGGCGGCGTGGCGCTTGCCCCACTGCAGCAAGGTGAGGATCACCGGGCGCAGGTCGCGGCCAGCGTCGGTGAGCAGGTACTCGTAGCGCGGCGGGTGGTCGTTGTAGCGACTGCGCGCAAGCAACCCACTGTCGACCAGGGCGCGCAGCCGGCGGGTGAGCACGTTGCTGGCGATGCCCAGGTGGGCGCTGAACTGCTCGAAGCGGCTGGAGCCATAGAAGGCTTCACGCAGGATCAGCACGTTCCAGCTGTCGCCGACCAGATCCAGGGCCTGGGCGACGGGGCAGGGCATGTGGTCGAAGCGGCTTCTGCGCATGGCGGTCAACCTCTTTTGGATTAAGGTCGTCATCTAATCTGGGCGCTCTGTAACGGCCTCTGCATAGCGGAGGGCAAAGCGCTTCGGCTAAATATTATGGTTGTAATCTAATCTGGTGACTTGCTTTGCGCAAGTGACTCCGGCGACAGGAGACGAACGGCGTTCAGCCGGCCCTGCGGTAGTCCGGCGTCAGCCGCGCCAGCAGCGCGGCGGCGAGGTCCAGCGCCGAGCACAGCACGAAGTAGAGCAGGGCGACAAACAGGAAGACTTCCGTAGGGTGCACCATCACCCGGTTGCTCACCTGGGTGGCGACGAAGGACAGCTCGCCAACGCCGATCACATAGGCCAGCGAGGTGTCCTTGATCAGCGAGACCCACTGGTTGAGGAAGGACGGCAGCATGATCGGCAGCGCCTGCGGCAGGATGACCAGGCGCAGCACCTGCCACGGGCGCAGGCCAAGGGCACGGGCGGCGTCCCACTGGCCATTGGGCAGGCTCTCGATGCCGGCATGCACCGAGTGCGCGAGATAAGCCCCGCCGATCAGCGACAGCGCGCAGACCACGGTGCCTAACGCCGGCACGTCGATGTGCAGGACGATGGGCAGCAGGAAGTAGGTCCAGAAGATCAGCATCAGCACCGGGATGGCGCGGAAGAATCCGAGGAACGCCACCAGCACCAGGCGCGGCCTGCCGCGCAGCACCGAGAGCGCGATGCCTAGCGCCAGCCCGAGAACCGCCGAGGCGATGCCGGAGGCCAGCGCGAGGATGACCGTGAGCGCGGCGCCACCCAGCGGGCCGTCGGGATAGGCGCCGAGGAGGAAGTAGGACAGGTTGTCCTGGATGACGGAGAAGTCCATGTCAGGCTCCCTGGCGGTAGCGGCGGGTCTGCTGGAGTGCCTGGCCCAGCGCCTCGATTAAGGCGATGGCGCCGATGTACAGCAGGGTGGCGATGCCGAAGGCCTGGAAGGTCTTGAAGGTCTGCGTCTCCACCTGGCGCGAGGCGTAGGACAGCTCGGCCAGCCCGATGGCCATGGCCAGGGAGGAGTTCTTCAGCGCGTTCATGTATTGCCCCATCAGCGGCGGCAGCGCGGTGCGCAATGCCTGCGGCAGGATCACCCAGCGCCACACCTGCAGCGGACGCAAACCCAGTGCCATCCCGGCTTCGCGCTGTTGCGGGCTGACCGAGGCGATGCCGGCGCGGAATTCCTCGGCGATGAAGGCGGAGGTGTAGAGCGTCAGGCCCCAGGCGGCGGCGAGGAACTCGAAGGACGGCCAGCTCAGCCCGCCCAGCCCATGGGGCGTGTTGAGCCAGACCACGAACTCTTCCGGCAGCAGCGCCGGCACGCCGAAGTACCAGAAGAACAGCTGCACCAGCAGCGGCGTATTGCGAAACAGCGCGAGATAGGCTCGCGCCGGCCAGGCCAGCCAGCGGGATTTCGCCTGCCGCGCCACGGCCAACGGCGCGCCGAGCAAGGTGGCAAATGCGCAGCAGAACAGGGAAATGCCGAGGGTGAGCAGGAAGCCGTCGAGCAACCAGCTCAGATAGGTTTGGGCGAGCAGTTCGCCGAACATCGGAAGGTTTCCATCGTGCAGGGGGAGAAACAGCAACGCCCCACGGTACGTGGGGCGTGCGGTAGTGCGGTACTGGCGGCGGGATCAGCTCTTGTCGCCGATCTTGTAAAGGCGCGACAGGGGCGTCTTGGTGTCCGGGCCGAACCAGGTGTCGTAGATCTTCTGCGCCTGACCCTTGGCCTCCAGGTCCTTCAGGCTCTGGTTGACGAACTCGGTCAGGGCCGTCTCGCCCTTGGGAATGCCGACGCCGATCAGGTCATTGGAGATGGTGAAGGGCGGCACTTCGTACTTGTCCTTGTCCGGCACGTTGGCCAGCAGGCCGATCAGCTTGGGGCCGTCCTGGGTGATGGCCTGGACCTGGCCGTTGCGCAGGGCGGTGAAGGCGAAGGGGGTGTCGTCGTAGGCGATGACCTTGGCGCCGGGGAATTTCTCCCGCAGCACGCCTTCGTTGACCGTGCCCTTGTCCACGCCGACGCGCCATTTGTTCAGGTCTTCCGGCGATTTCAGGCTGCCTTTCTTGACGATGAACTGCTGGCCGGACGAGAAGTAGGGGATGCTGAAATCCACCTGCTGGGCGCGCTCGGGGGTGATGGTGAAGTTGGCCAGCACCAGGTCGACCTTGTTCGCGGTCAGCAGCGGAATGCGGTTGGCCGGGTTGGTCGGCAGCACCTGCAGCTTCACCCCCAGCTTGTCGGCCAGGGCCTTGGCGTAATCCACGTCCAGGCCTTCGATCTGCTTGCTTTTGGCATCGACGAAGCCGAACGGCGGGTTGCTGTCGAAGGCGGCGACGCGCAGTACGCCGGCTTTCTTGATGTCTTCCAGGCGGTCGGCGTGGGCCAGGCCGGAGAGTATGGCCAGGGCGAGGGCGGTAACGGCAGTGAGTTTCTTCATGGACTTCCAGCTCCTTTCGGAACGCGCCAATCCGGCGCGCTTCCCTATGATCGAGAGCGGGCGTTCAGGGTGTGAGAGGCCCGCGATAGAGCCGCGGGGGTGGCCCGTCGGCGAGGCCGAATATGGCAGGAAGCGGGGTATGCGGAGAAAGAATGAATCGGTCTACCTGATAACCTTATGGAATATATATTCGATTGATATGATGTTTAGGAAATAAAAGATCGGCGCCGCCGAGACACCTGCCCGCCGCATCGGAGGCGGACAGGTGCTGCCCTCAGTCGGGCGTCATTGCTTGCGAATGTTCACGATCGACGCGCCACCGTTGCCGGTACGAAAGTCGAACGCCACCTTGTCGCCAACGTTCAGGCCGTCCAGTTGCCCCGCACGGGTCTTGAACGCCATGGTCATCGGCGGCCACTGCAAGGCCGGCACTGCGCCATGGGCCAGCGTGACCGTGCCGTGGGCGGCATCGATCGCCTTGATCGTGCCTTCGGCGTGGGCGCTGGGTGCCGTCTGAGGGGCACCCATCGACATGCCGCTCATGTCCATGCCGCTCATGTTCATACCGGATGTGTCCTCGGCGATCACCGGGGCGGAAAGGGCGAGCAGTAGGGCGGCTGCCGAGAGGTAGCGAATGTTCATGCGATTTCTCCTGAGTGAGATTGGGTTGCCGCAGCGGCCTGACGACGGCGCATCAGCCAATAGGCGGCGGGGATGACGAAGAGGGAGAGCAGTGGCGCGGTGATCATGCCGCCGACCATGGGCACGGCGATGCGGCTCATTACCTCGCTGCCGGTGCCGCTGCTCCAGAGGATCGGCAGCAGGCCGGCGACGATCACGGCCACGGTCATGGCCTTGGGGCGCACGCGCTGCACCGCGCCTTCGCGGATGGCGTCGAGCAGCGCGGCGGGATCGCTGGCCTCCGGGCGTTCGGCCCAGGCGTTCTTCAGGTAGACCAGCATGATCACCCCGAACTCCGCCGCGACTCCGGCGAGGGCGATGAAGCCGACCCCGGTGGCGACCGACAGGTTGAAGCCCATCAGGTACAGCAGCCACACGCCGCCGGTGAGGGCGAAGGGCAGGGTGGCCATGATCAGCAGCGCCTCGTCGAAGCGCCCGAAGGTCAGGTAGAGCAGCACGAAGATGATCGCCAGGGTCGCCGGCACCACCAGCTTGAGCCGGGCGTTGGCGCGCTCCAGGTACTCGAACTGGCCCGAATAGCTCAGGCTCATGCCGGGCGCGAGCCGCACGTCGCGCTCCACTGCCTGGCGCAGGTCCGCCACCACCGAGGCCAGGTCGCGGCCGCGCACGTCGACGTAGACCCAGCCGGAGAGGCGGGCATTCTCGCTCTTGAGCATCGGCGGCCCTTCGCTGATGCGCACCCGCGCCACGCTGCCGAGGGTGATCTGGCCGCCCTGGGCGGTGTAGATCGGCAGTTGCTGCAGGGCGTCGACCGAGTCGCGCCACTCGCGCGGGTAGCGCACGTTGATCGGGTAGCGGGCCAGGCCTTCCACCGTCTCGCCGACGTTCTCGCCGCCGATGGCGCTGCCGACTATGGCCTGCACGTCGGCGATGTTCATGCCGTAGCGTGCCGCCGCCTGGCGGTCGATGTCGACATCGATGTAGCGCCCGCCGGCGAGGCGTTCCGCCAGCGCCGAGGTCACCCCCGGCACGCCCTTGGCCACCCGCTCCACCGCCTGGGCGGCGCGGTCGATCTCGGCGAGGTCGGTGCCGGCGATCTTCACCCCGATGGGGCTCTTGATGCCGGTGGCGAGCATGTCGATGCGGTTGCGGATCGGCGGAATCCAGATGTTGGTCAGGCCCGGCACCTTCACCACGCGGTCCAGTTCCTCCACCAGTTTTTCGCTGGTCATCCCTGGCCGCCACTCGTCCTTGGGCTTGAAGCGGAGGGTGGTCTCGAACATCTCCAGCGGCGCCGGGTCGGTGGCCGACTCGGCGCGTCCGGCCTTGCCGAACACACTGGCCACCTCCGGCACGCTGCGGATCAGGCGGTCGGTGCTCTGCAGCAGTTCCGAGGCCTTCTGCGCGGAGAGCCCGGGTAGGGCCGAGGGCATGTACAACAGGTCGCCCTCGTCCAGCGGCGGCAGGAACTCGCCGCCCAGTCGGGACAGCGGCCACAGCGTGGTGAGGAAGATCACCACCGCGGCCGCCAGCGTCATTCGAGGGCGGCGCAGCACCGCGTCCAGCGCCGGCTGGTAAATACGGATCAGCCAGCGGTTGAGTGGGTTGCGCTGTTCCGACGGCAGGCGGCCGCGAATCCAGTAGCCCATCAGCACCGGCACCAGGGTCACCGACAGCCCGGCGGCGCCGGCCATGGCGTAGGTCTTGGTGAACGCCAGCGGGCCGAACAGGCGGCCTTCCTGTGCCTGCAGGGTGAACACCGGGATGAACGACAGGGTGATGATCAGCAGGCTGAAGAACAGCGCCGGCCCGACCTCCGCTGCCGCCTCGGTCATCACCTTCCAGTGCTGCTCGCCCACCAGCGGCGTGCCGGGGTGCCGTTCCTGCCAGGCCTCGACCCGCTTGTGCGCGTTCTCGATCATCACCACCGCCGCATCGACCATCGCGCCGATGGCGATGGCGATGCCGCCCAGAGACATGATGTTGGCGTTGATCCCCTGGTGGCGCATCACGATCAGCGCAATCAGCACGCCGACCGGCAGCGAGACGATGGCCACCAGCGACGAGCGCAGGTGCCAGAGGAACGCGGCGCAGACCAGCGCGACCACGATGAATTCCTCGATCAGCTTGTGGCTGAGGTTGGACACCGCGCGGTCGATCAGCTGGCTGCGGTCGTAGGTGGTGACGATCTCCACGCCCTCGGGCAGGCTCTTCTTCAGCGCCTGAAGCTTGTCCTTCACCCGGAGGATGGCTTCGCGGGCGTTCTTGCCGCTGCGCAGGACGATCACCCCGCCGACCGCTTCGCCTTCGCCGTCCAGCTCGCCGATGCCCCGGCGCATTTCCGGGCCGAGCTGGATGCTGGCAACGTCGCCCAGGGTGACCGGGCTGCCGTTGCCGGCCAGGCGCAGCGGAATCGCGCGGAAGTCGGCCAGGGTTTTCAGATAGCCCGAGGCGCGCACCATGAACTCGGCCTCGCCCAGTTCGAGCACGCCGCCGCCGGTTTCCTGGTTGGCCTTGCCGATGGCCTCGATCACCTGGCCCTGGGTGATGCCCAGGCTGGCCAGCCGCACCGGGTCGAGCAGCACCTGGTACTGGCGGACCATGCCGCCCACGGTGGCGACCTCGGCCACGTCGGGCACCGTCTTCAGCTCGTACTTGAGGAACCAGTCCTGCAACGAGCGCAGCTGGGCGAGGTCGTGCCGGCCGCTGCGGTCCACCAGGGCGTACTGGTAGATCCAGCCGACTCCGGTGGCGTCCGGGCCAAGGGCCGTCTTCGCGCTGGCGGGTAGGCGCGACTGCACCTGGTTGAGGTACTCCAGCACCCGCGAGCGTGCCCAGTAGAGGTCGGTGCCATCCTCGAACAGCACGTAGACGAAGCTGTCGCCGAAGGAGGAAAAGCCGCGCACGGTCTTCGCCCCGGGCACCGACAGCATGGTGGTGGCCAGCGGGTAGGTGACCTGGTTCTCGACGATCTGCGGCGCCTGCCCCGGATAGCTGGTGCGGATGATCACCTGCACGTCGGAGAGGTCCGGCAGCGCGTCGATCGGCGTACTGCGCAGCGACCAGAGGCCCCAGGCGACGATGAACAGCGTGGCCAGCAGGACCAGGAAGCGGTTGGCCACCGACCAGCGTATGAGTTTCTCGATCATGGCCGGTCCTCCTGCGGGCTGACCTGTTCGATGACCAACCCGGCGTCGCCCTGGCTGACGCCGAAGCGAACGCGCTCGCCCACCTTCAGGCCCTCCGCCAGTTCGGGGCGGGCGAGGGCGAAAGTCATGGTCATGCCAGGCATGCCCAGGGTGGTGAACGGACCGTGGCTGATGGTCAGCCCCTGTGCCGAGATGGCGACGATGCGGCCGTCCGCTTCATGCAGGGCTGGCTTGGCCACGGCCGCTGCGGGCTCCTGCGCCGTGCGCGCCTCGATGCCTTTCAGGCTGGCTTCGGAATCGATCAGGAACTGCCCGGAAGCGACCACCCGCTGGCCCTCGTCGAGCCCCTGCAGCACCGCCACCAGGCCACCGTTCTCCTGGCCCAGGCGTACCTCCACCGGACGGAAACGTCCCTGGTCTTCGGCCAGCATCACCAGGTTGCGCTTGCCGGTGCGGATCACCGCTTCGCTGGGAATCTGCAGCACGTCGGCCTGCCCGGACAGGTCGAGGCTGACCTGGGCGGTCATGCCGGGGCGCAGTTGGCCGTCCGGGTTGGGCAGTTCGATGCGCAGGCGCAGGGTGCGGCTCTGCTGATCGTTCTCCGGCAGGATGCTGGCCAGGGTGCCGGTCACCGGGCGATCCGGGAATGCCGGCAGGCGTGCATCGACGGCCTGACCGACCTTGAGCCCTCCGGCCTGGGTCTCCGGTACCGCCGCTTCCAGCCAGACCTGGCCCAGGCCGTTGATCCGCGCCAAAGGCGCTCCAGCGGGGAGGCTCATGCCGGGGCGGACATCCAGTTCACGGATCACCCCGGCGATGGGCGAGGCCAGGGTGATTACCGGCCGGGCCTTGCCGCTGCGGGCGATCTGCTCGACCAGCGCGGCGGGCATCCCCGCCAGCAGCAGGCGTTGCCGCGCCGCCGCCAGCAGCGCCGGTTCCGAGGCGCCGCGCAGGGCGAGGAATTCCTCCTGCAGGCCGGCCCATTCCGGCACCAGGATGTCGGCAATGGGCGCGCCGGCTTTTACCACGTCGCCCGGCGCCAGCGCGTAGGTGCGCTCGACGAAGCCGCTGGCGCGGACCTGCAACAAGGCCACGTCGCGGTCATTGAAGGTCAGCAGGCCGGTCACCTGCAGCTGGCGGTCCAGCCTGCCACGGCTGACCCTGGCCAGGCGCACACCGAGGTTCTGCTGGATGCCCGGTTCGATGTGAACGGCCGCCGCACTGTCGGCGTCATCCGCGTACTTCGGCACCAGTTGCATATCCATGAACGGCGACTTGCCCGGCGCATCGAAATGCTGCTGCGGGACCATCGGGTCGTACCAGTAGAGCGGCTTGCGCTCCGGAGTGGTCGGGGTCGCCGTTTCCGGCGCGGGGACGTGCTGCCGCTGGGCGTACCAGTAGCCGCCAGCGCCGCCGGCGGACAGGGCGAGGACCAGCATGGCGGATGTCTTCAAAGGAAATCGGCTCATGCGCGGCCCTCCTCGTAGGTGAAGTAGAGACGCGCCGCGACCAGCGCCAGGGCGCCTTGCAGGTCGATCTGCCGGAGCCTCGCCTCGACCTGTTGCCGGCGAGCGCCGACCACCTCGTCCAGCCCGGTCTTGCCAGCGCGGTAGCCGGCTAGGGCCAGGCGGACCTTCTCCTCGGCTAGCGGCACCAGGGTGCCACTGCTGCGCTCGACGGCGCGTTGCAGGCGCCGGTACTCCGCCAGGTCGTCCTCCAGCTGCTGCTCGTGCTCGCGGGCCAGCGCCTCGCGCTCGGCCTCCAGCTGCCGGACCTGGGCGCGGCGTGCGGCGATCTTCGGGTCCTGGCGGGTGCCGGTGAACAGCGGCAGGTCGAAGCTCACCTGCAGCGTCATCATGTCGCCGAACTCACGGCCACGGCGCTGGTAGTCCACTTCCCAGCTCCAGTCCGGCTTTTTCTCCGCCACCGCCTCGCGCACCAGGGCCTCGGCCTCGCGGGTCATCGGGCCATAGGCGGCGAGTTCCGGGTGCTGGTGCAGAGACTGCAGCGAGTGGGAGGCGTCGATCGACCAGTGCGGGAAGTCGCCCGCCAGCAGCGGCGGCGCGTCCTGGCCGATCCAGCGTTTGAGCGCCGCCCGCGCCTGGGCCGCCTGGCGCAGCAGGTCGTCCTTCTGCTCATCCAGCAGCGCGGCCTCCTGGCGCGGAGCGACAGCGTCCACGGTGCTGGCGCCGCCACCGGCCAGCCGCGCGCGGACGGTGGCATCGAGCAGGCGGTTCTCGCGGTAGAAGTCATCGAACATGGCCAGCTTGCGTTGCAGCGTATAGGCCGCGATCCAGGCCTGCGCCGAGGCGCTGCGGACCTTCAGGCGCTCGACGCCGGCTTCGGCGTCGGCGCGCTCCACGGCGGCCTGCGCGGTCTCGATGCGGGCCTTGCGCTTGTCTCGGTTGGGCATTTCCTGCGTCAGGCCGACCACCTGCATGCTCATGTTGTCGCGCTGGGTGGTCCAGCGCTCGTCACCCTCGATGGGGACGTTCTGCAAACCGAGGTTGAGCTTGGGGTCGGGCAGCTCTCCGGCGGGAATGGCAGCACTTCTTGCCGCCGAGACCTTCTCGCTCTGGGCGAGAAGGGAAGGGGCGTTGCGTTCGGCCAGCAACAGGGCGTCGTCCAGTGACAGGGACGCAGCCTGCGCCGACAGGCCCGGCAGCAGCGCGAGCAGCAGCCAGCCGGGGTGGAGTCGGACGTGAGTCACGGTGAGGATTCCTCTGGAAAACCAGCGCATGGGCGCAAGCCACCCGGCAGCCGTGAGGGCCGCGAGTAGGGTTCAGATCGAGAGAGGAATCAGGCGCAGGGAGGTCGCCAGAGGTCGGGCGGCGCCTGGCTGAGCACGACGTCGCTATAGGGCGCGGGACGCTGGGGCGTGGCGGCGGGGGGCGCGGTTTTCAGAACGGCGACCTGCAGCAGGCTGCCGGTCTTGCATTCCTGCCCGCTCTTGCAGTCCTTCTTGCCGTGTTGGGTCATCTTGCCCATGTCCTGGCAGCAGTCCTGGTCCATGCCCGCCATCTGGCCCATGCCCATGCTCTGCATCGGGCAGGGTTCGGTCGGCGCCTCGATACCCGCCATCCCGGTCAGGGGAAGCGAAAGGCTGAGCAGCAGGACGATGAGCAGACGCAGACGGCGAGTCATGGCGCGCAGTGTAGAGCCTTCCCATGGGGGAAGGTCAACGACTGAATCGGGCGGATTACCGAATCGTCATGCTCGCCTCAGCTTGCCGTTAGGGGCGGCGCCGTAAGGTGGAGTCATTCCCCACCACACCGACGAGGTGACTGCCATGAAACTGCAACGCGTACTCCTGCTCGCCGCCCTGCTGGGCACGTCTTCCCTGGCGCTGGCCGATGGCGGCGGCGACATCACCTTCGCCCGCATGGAGCAGGCCCGCCTGCAGGCCATGCAGGCCCGCCAGCCGAGTGCGGAGCAGATGGCCGAGGTGAAGCAGTACACCTACGGCATGAACCTGGACATCGCCCGCGTGGTGGCGGTGACGCCCATGAGCGGCGACTGCGGCGTGGTGCCGGTGCAGATGCGCTACGAGGACTCCTTCGGCGACGAGCAGACCGTCGAGTATCGCGCCGAGCGGGTGGCATGCCGCACCACCCGTTGAGAATCTCACTCCGGCAAGGGAGGAAAGCTGAGGCAGAAGCGCGTCGGGCCTTGCTCCGAACTCTCGGCGCGGGCCGTGCCCTGGTGCAGCTCCATGATCGAGCGCACGATGGCCAGCCCCAGCCCGGTGCCGCCGTCGGCGCGCGAGCGGCCCTTGTCCACCCGGTAGAAGCGCTCGAACAGGTGCTCCAGGTGCTGTGGCGCGATACCGGCGCCGGGGTTCTCCACCTGCAGCGCCACTGCTTCCTGATCGGCGTCGACCCGCACCCGGATGCGTTCGCCTTCAGGGCTGTGGCGGATGGCGTTGGACAGCAGGTTGGAAATGGCGCGCTGGATCATCAGGCGGTCGCCCAGCACTCGGCCGTGGCCGTCGATATCGATCGCCAGGGCCTTCTCTTCGGCGCTGAAGGCGAACAGCTCGGCGACCTTCCGCACTTCCTCATCCAGCTGCACCGGCTCCCGGGGCAGCAGTGCCTTGGGGTGGCTGACCTGGGCCAGGAACAGCATGTCGCTGACGATGCGCGTGACCCGCTCCAGCTCCTCGATGCCCGAGGCCAGCACCGCTTCGTACTCCGCATTCTCCCGTGGCCGTGACAGCGTCACCTGGGCTTTGCCCAGCAGATTGCTGATCGGCGAGCGCAGCTCGTGGGCGAGGTCATCGGAGAACTGGGTGAGCTGCTGCACGCCGTCGTCCAGGCGGTGCAGCATCAGGTTCAGCGCCCGTGCGGCGTCGCCCAGTTCGCGGGGCAGGCGCTGCACCGGGATGCGATGGCTGAGGTCCTCGGTGGAGACCAGCGAAGCGACCTTGCCGAAGCGCCGCAACGGTTGCAGGCCACGCTTGGCCACCAGGCGCGCGCCCAGGGCGATCAGCAGCAGCAACAACGGCATCGCCAGCAGTGCGGAGCGCAGGAAGGCGCCGAGCAGGGCGTCGTCGTCGCGGCGGTCCAGGCTCAGGAAGACCCGCACGCTGTTGCCGTCGCGCAGTTTCACCAGGATTCGCCCGGTCAGCAGGCGCCGGCCATCCTCGGTGCTCCAGCTGAACGGCTGGCCGCTGCCGGCGAGATCATCCAGGGTCGCCAGGTTGGCGGCCGGGCCACTGTTGAAGCGCGGCGGCTGGCCGTGTTGCGGGTCGAGCAGTACGGCGCTCAGGTTGTCATGGCCCATCAGTTGGTCCTTCAGCGCATGGCCGAGCAGGGGTAGCCCGGCAAGCCCGGGGTCGACGTCCAGGCTGTGGCGCAGCTGCCCGAGCTTGTCCTCCAGCGCTCGCGCGGCGCGAGCGTCCAGCTGGTGATCGAGCGCCAGGTAAGCCAGCGTCACCAGCAGGAACATCAGCACCGAGCCGAGCAGCCCGACCCACAGACCGATGCGCAGCGACAGGCTGGCCGGTTTCATGCCCGCGCCTCCAGCACATAGCCGACGCCGCGCAGGGTGTGGATCAGCTTGTCCGCGAAGGGATCGTCGATCTTTGCCCGCAGGCGGCGGACGGTGACTTCCACCACGTTGGTGTCGCAGTCGAAGTTCATGTCCCAGACCAGCGAGATGATCTGGGTGCGCGAGAGCACTTCGCCACTGCGGCTCATCAACAGGTGCAGCAGGGCGAACTCCTTGCTGGTCAGGTCGATGCGCTGGTTGTCGCGGTAGGCGCGGTGGCGGCCGGGGTCGAGTTCCAGGCCGCCGATCTGCAACACCTGGGGCTGCTCGATGCGCTCGCTGCGGCGCAGCAGCGAGCGTATCCGCGCCAGCAGTTCGGGGAACTCGAAGGGCTTGAGCAGGTAGTCGTCGGCGCCCAGGTCGAAGCCCTTGACCCGCTCGGTGAGGCGGCCGCGGGCGGTGAGCATCATCACTCGGATATCGCTGTGCTGACGCAGGCTGGCCAGCACGTCCCAGCCGTCCATCTGCGGCAGGTTCACATCGAGGATGATCAGGTCGTAGGCGCACTGCCGGGCCAGGTGCAGGCCGTCGACGCCGTTGTCGGCGCGGTCGACCACGTAACCGCTTTCGCTCAGTCCCTGTTGCAGATAATCGGCCGTCTTGTGGTCGTCCTCGATGAGCAGGATCTTCATGGATTAGTTACTCGGTAATGACTTGAATAGAGTGGCGCCGCGCTATTTCAGGCGGGCAGGAAAGTTCGCCGTCCCGGGCACAGGGCGCGCAGTCTAAAAGCTGTAGCGACTTCAGGGTCAAGCGTGCCGGAGGCGTGCGAAGTGTTGCGAATTGATTCTGTAAGGCACTGAGTTTTCTAGGCTTTCAGGGGTGGATGTAGGTCGCTTGAAACTCGCCAATTGTTTCCTGAAGTTGCATGGAAATATGCGTAGTCCTTTTTAAATACATACAACGAGAGTGAGCCGGCTGGCCAATTACATGTTTGTAATTATCCAGTCACCTTGCCGCTAGAGAGGCGCTTCTAGATTCGCCGGTGGAAATGACGGTGCGCCGTCGAAGTTAAATCCACTGCGCGAGGTTCACTGTGCGTTCGAGTCGTTCTGGAGAGGTTTTCCGCTGGCCGTCGAGGGGTGGCTGGGTCGTGGTCCTGCTGCTGTTCTGCGGCTGGGCCCAGGGCCGCGAGATCGGCGTCGACGAGGCCCTGCGGGCCGCCTTCGCCAACAACCCCGAGCTGGCCGCCAGCGGCCGCGACATCGGCATCGCCCAGGGCCTGCGCGAACAGGCCGGGCTGCTGCCCAATCCGACCTTGTCCTGGGAGCAGGAGGGCACCGAATCCGCCAACCGCACCACCACCGTCGGCATCAGCCAGCCCCTGGAGCTGGGCGGCAAACGCGGCGCGCGGGTAGCCCTGGCCGAACGCGGTCAGGACGCCGCCGCGCTGGGTGTGCAGGTGCGTCGCAATGAGCTGCGCGGCGCGGTGATTGCCGGCTTCTACGGCGCCTTGCGTGCCCAGGAGCGGGAGCGCCTGGCGCAACAGTCGGTTGACCTGGCGCAGCGTGGAGTGACGGCGGCGGAAGGGCGGGTGCGCGCCGGCAAGGCCTCGCCGCTGGAAGCCAACCGTGCGCAGGTGCAACTGGCCGAGGTGCGCCTAGAGCAGGAGCGGGCGCGGAGTGAGCGGGCCGATGCCTACCAGAACCTGGCCGCCCTGATGGGGTTGCCGGCAGCGGACTTCAGCGCCGTGCGCAGCGCCGTCGCCGACCGCCTGCCGCGCCTGCCCGGCAGCGACGAGCTGCTGCGTCGCCTGGGCGACAGCGCGGAAATGCGCCTGGCGCAGACCCGCATCGAAGAAGGCGAAGCGGCGTTGAATCTGGCGAAGACCCAGCGCATTCCCGATCTCGACGTCAGCCTCGGCAGTCAGGAGGCCATCGAGGACGGCAAGAGCGACCGCATCGCGGTGATCGGCCTGAGCGTGCCGCTGCCGCTGTTCGACCGTAACCAGGGCAACATCCTCGCCGAGGCCCGCCGCGCCGACCAGGCGCGCGACCTGCGCAACGCCACCGAGCTGCGCCTGCGCCAGGAAACCCAGCAGGCCCTGCAGCAATGGAGCACGGCGCAGGTGGAGGTGAATGCCTTCCGCAGCACCATCCTGCCCAGCGCGCAGACCGCGGTGGAAAGCGCCACCCGCGGCTTCGAGATGGGCAAGTTCAGCTTCCTCGAAGTGCTCGACGCCCAGCGCACCCTGATCACCGCCCGCGACCAGTACCTCCAGGCCCTGGCCCAGGTCAGCGATGCCTGGGGGCGGATCGAGCGGGTCTACGGCGATGTCGGCGCGGCGGCGCCCTAGCGGCTGGCGCGTCGGCGTGGGTCTCGCGCTCGCCCTGCTGGCGACCTCCGCCGCCGCGCCGACCCGGCACTGGCCCACCGGACACTGGTGCATCCACGACCTGATCCGGCACCTGAACCCCCTATTCATCAGTCCCGGCGCCTGACGCCCGCGCGTCGCCGCCGGACCTTTTGCGGAGTCCCCATGATCAAGAGAACCCACCTCGCCGGCGTCGTGATACTGGCGTCGGTACTGGGCGTCAGCGCGTTCACCTGGCAGATCGGCGAGCGCTCGCCCGCCGGGCATCAGGATGATGCGGCGCATGCCGATGGCGAGCACCACGGCGGCTCCGCTTCGGCCAGCCACGGCGAATCCGCCGGCCATGCCGATGGCGAGCACGCCCACGCCGAGTCGGCCGAACCCGAGGGTGAAGGGCTGCACCTGAGCGCCGAGCAGATCGGCGCGGCCGGTATCCAGCTGGTGAGCGCCGGCCCCGGTCAGCTCGACGAAGCCTTCAGCCTGCCGGGCGAAATCGGCTTCGACGAGGACCGCACCGCCCACGTCGTGCCGCGCACGCCGGGCGTGGTGGAGTCGGTGGCGGTGGAGCTCGGGCAGAGCGTGAAGAAGGGCGCGCTGCTGGCCGTGATCGCCAGCCAGCAGGTCTCCGAGTTGCGCAGCGAGCTGGCCGCCGCCCAGCGCCGGGAGAGCCTGGCGAGCAAGACCTTCGAGCGCGAGCGTGAACTGTGGCAGGAGAAAATTTCCGCCGAGCAGGACTACCTGCAAGCGCGCCAGGATCTGGAGGAAGCCCGGATCGCCCTGGCCAACGCCAGGCAGAAGACCAACGCGCTGAGCGGCGTGTCGGCCAGCGCTGGCGGCAACCGCTATGAACTGCGCGCACCCTTCGACGGCGTGGTGGTGGAGAAGCATCTGGTGCCGGGCGAGGTGGTCAGCGAGGCCACCGCCGCCTTCACCGTGTCCGACCTGTCGCGGGTCTGGGCCACCTTCAGCGTCGCACCGCAGGACCTCGCGCGGGTGCAGGTGGGCAAGCCGGCGCGGGTCGAGGCGTCGGACCTGGGCATGCAGGTCGACGGCCGCGTGGCCTATGTCGGCAACCTGCTCGGCGAGCAGACCCGCAGCGCCGTGGCCCGCGTCACCCTGGCCAACCCCGACGGCGCCTGGCGTCCCGGCCTGTTCGTCAACGTGCGGGTCAGCGACCGGGCGCGGCAGGTGCCGGTGGCGGTGCCGGAACAGGCGATCCAGGAGGTGGAGGGCAAGCCCAGCGTGTTCGTGCGCAACGCCGAAGGCTTCGCCGTGCGCCCGGTCGACCTGGGCATGCGCAGCGCCGGCAAGGTGGAGGTGCTCGCGGGGCTCTCGGCGGGCGACCAGGTGGCGGGCGAGGGCAGCTTCATCCTCAAGTCGGAGCTGGGCAAAAGCTCGGCCTCCCACGCACACTGACGGGGCGCCAGCATGTTCGAACGCATCATTCGTTTCGCCATCGAGCAGCGCTACCTGGTCCTGCTCGCCGTACTGGGCATGGCCGGCCTGGGGATCGCCAGCTACCAGAAACTGCCCATCGACGCGGTGCCCGACATCACCAACGTGCAGGTGCAGGTCAACACCTCGTCGCCGGGCTTCACCCCGCTGGAGACCGAACAGCGCGTCACCTACCCGGTGGAAACCGCGATGGCGGGGCTGCCGGGGTTGCAGCAGACCCGCTCGATTTCCCGTTCGGGGTTGTCCCAGGTGACGGTGATCTTCAAGGACGGCACCGACCTGTTCTTCGCCCGCCAGCTGGTCAACGAACGCCTGCAGCAGGCCCGCGAACAGCTGCCCGAGGGCGTGGAATCCGCGCTTGGGCCGATCTCCACCGGGCTGGGGGAAATCTTCCTCTGGACCATCGAGGCCGAGGAGGGCGCGCGCAAGGAGGACGGCACGCCCTACACGCCGACCGACCTGCGGGTGATCCAGGACTGGGTGGTCAAGCCGCAGCTGCGCAACGTGCCCGGCGTGGCCGAGGTGAACACCATCGGTGGCTTCGCCAAGCAGTTCCAGGTCGCTCCGGATACCCGCCGGCTGGCCGCCTACCGGCTGACCCTGGCGGACGTGGTGGCGGCGCTGGAGCGCAACAACGCCAACGTCGGCGCCGGCTACATCGAGCGCAACGGCGAGCAGCTGCTGGTCCGCGCACCGGGGCAGGTGGGCAGCCTCGAGGACATCGCCAACATCGTCGTGGCCAACGTCGACGGCACGCCGATCCGCCTGCGCAGTGTCGCCGAGGTGGAGCTGGGCCGCGAGCTGCGCACCGGCGCCGCCACCGAGAACGGCCGCGAAGTAGTGCTCGGTACCGTGTTCATGCTGATCGGCGAGAACAGCCGCACCGTCGCCCGCGCCGCCGCCGAGAAACTTGCCGAGATCAACCGCACCCTGCCGGCGGGGGTGAAGGCGGTCACCGTCTACGACCGCACCCAACTGGTGGACAAGGCCATCGCCACGGTCAAGCGCAACCTCACCGAGGGCGCGATCCTGGTGATCGCGGTTCTCTTCCTGTTCCTGGGCAACATCCGCGCGGCGCTCATTACCGCCATGGTGATCCCGCTGGCGATGCTCTTCACCTTCACCGGCATGTTCGGCAACCGCATCAGCGCCAACCTGATGAGCCTTGGCGCGCTGGACTTCGGCATCATCGTCGACGGCGCCGTGGTGATAGTCGAGAACGCCATCCGCCGCCTGGCCCACGCGCAGCAGCACCATGGCCGCATGCTGACCCGCAGCGAGCGGATGCACGAAGTCTTCGCCGCCTCGAGGGAAGCGCGCCGCGCGCTGATCTACGGGCAGCTGATCATCATGGTGGTGTACCTGCCGATCTTCGCCCTCACCGGCGTCGAAGGGAAAATGTTCCACCCCATGGCCTTCACCGTGGTGCTGGCGCTGCTGGGGGCGATGATCCTCTCGGTGACCTTCGTCCCGGCGGCCATCGCGCTGTTCATCACCGGCAAGGTGAAGGAAGAGGAAAACATCCTGATGCGCGGCGCGCGCCGCGCCTACGTGCCGGTGCTGGATGCGGTGATGGCGCGGCGCGGCTGGGTATTCGCCGGCGCGGCCGTGCTGGTGGTGCTCTCCGGGCTGCTGGCCAGGGGCATGGGCAGCGAGTTCGTGCCGAGCCTGGGCGAGGGCGACTTCGCCCTGCAATCGCTGCGCACGCCGGGTACCAGCCTGTCGCAGTCGGTGGCCATGCAGGAGCGCCTGGAGCAGCAGGTGCTGGCCAAGGTGCCGGAGGTCGAGCGCATGTTCAGCCGCACCGGCACCGCCGAGATCGCCTCCGACCCGATGCCGCCGAACATCTCCGACGCCTACGTGATGCTCAAGCCCAAGGACCAGTGGCCCGACCCGAACAAGCCCCGCGCGCAGCTGGAAGCGGAAATCCAGGAGGCCGCCAACGGCGTGCCGGGCAGCGCCTACGAGCTGTCGCAGCCGATCCAGTTGCGCTTCAACGAGCTGATTTCCGGGGTGCGCAGCGACGTGGCGGTGAAGGTGTTCGGCGACGACATGGCGGTACTCAACCAGACCGCCGAACAGATCGCCGGGGTGTTGCGCCGGGTGCAGGGCTCGTCGGAAGTGAAAGTCGAGCAGACCAGCGGCCTGCCGGTGCTCACCGTCAACATCGACCGCCAGCGCGCCGCCCGCTACGGCCTCAATGTCGGTGACATCCAGGACACCGTGGCGGTGGCCGTGGGTGGTCGCCAGGCCGGCACGCTGTTCGAGGGCGACCGCCGCTTCGACCTGATCGTGCGCCTGCCGGAAAACCTGCGCAGCGACACCGACGCGCTGTCGCGCATGCTCATCCCGGTGCCGGCCCCGGCCAACGCGACAGACACGCGAATCGGCTTCATCACCCTGGGCGAAGTGGCGCGCCTGGAGCTGATCCAGGGGCCGAACCAGGTCAGCCGCGAGAACGGCAAACGCCTGGTGGTGGTGAGCGCCAACGTGCGCGGGCGGGATATCGGCTCGTTCGTTTCCGAGGCCAGTGGGAGGATCGAACAGCAGGTGAAGCTGCAGGCCGGCTACTGGACCACCTGGGGCGGCCAGTTCGAACAGCTGGAATCGGCCGCGCAACGTTTGCAGGTCGTGGTGCCGGTGGCGCTGCTGCTGGTCTTCACCCTGCTGATGATGATGTTCAACAACCTGCGCGACGGACTGGTGGTGTTCACCGGCATTCCCTTCGCCCTGACTGGCGGCGTGGTGGCTTTGTGGTTGCGGGACATCCCGTTGTCGATCTCCGCTGGCGTTGGCTTCATCGCCCTGTCGGGCGTGGCGGTGCTCAACGGTTTGGTGATGATCTCCTTCATTCGCAGCTTGCGAGAGGATGGGCGCAGCCTCGACGTGGCGATCCGCGAGGGCGCGTTGACCCGGTTGCGCCCGGTGCTGATGACGGCGCTGGTGGCGTCGCTGGGCTTCGTGCCGATGGCGCTCGCCACCGGCACCGGCGCGGAAGTGCAGCGCCCGCTGGCCACCGTGGTGATCGGCGGCATCCTCTCGTCCACCACCCTGACGCTGCTGGTATTGCCAGCGTTGTATCGGTGGATGCATCGCAAGGCGGAGGATGCGTAACTCAGTGGCTTTTCGTGGGGCGTATAACCGTTCGCGGTTATACGCCTGACCAATGCCGCTCCTACGAGATCAAGAGCCCCTAACCCTCTCCCGCAAGCGGGAGAGGGGACCGTTCGGCACAGGATGAAACCATGGCGTCAGCCGGCACGGACGGCTCCCTCTCCCTCCGGGAGAGGGCTGGGGTGAGGGGAAAACCCAGCGACGGACTCCCCGGAAAAGACGCTTGCTCCTACAAAAGCCCGCCGCCCCATGCGCTCCCGTAGGAGACACAGCGGCACCCAGCCCTTGTCCGCGCTTGGCCGGACCCCCAGCCTGATTCGCCCACCCGTGGGGATGCATGGGACAAATCCGCTTTTCGTAGGAGCGAGCTTGATCGCGAACAAATCCCGCTGCGGGGCCGTTCGCGAGCAAGCTCGCTCCTACAGTCTGTCCCCTGAGCAGCGGGCCAATTTTCCCCCAGCCATCAGCCATCTATAGTCTTCCCGGCACCCAATCCCACGCCACCCCACACGCAAGGAGCGCCTATGTTCGACCACGTCAAATTCGGTGTCAGCGACTTCGCCGCAAGCAAGGCCTTCTTCCTCAAGGCCCTCGAGCCCCTGGGCGTAGAGATCGCCTCGGAGGGCGAGCAGAGCTACGGCGTCGAGCTCAGCCCCAAGGGCAAGGCCTCCCTGTGCCTGTTCCAGACCGAGGAGAAGCCGGCGCACCTGCATCTGGCCTTCACCGCCGAGACCCGCCAGCAGGTTGACGGCTTTCATCAGGCGGCGCTGGCGGCGGGGCCAGGGACAACGGCGCGCCGGGCCTGCGCCCGCGCTACCACGTGAACTACTACGCCGCGTTCGTCATCGGCCCGGACGGGCACAACATCGAAGTGGTCTGCCACGCTCCCGAAGCCTGACCCGCGTGTAGGGCGTATAACCGTTCGCGGTTATACGCCGCTGCACCCATCGCATCGCCAACTTCGTGGTCGAGCCCAGCGTCTTCACCGCTCCGGGCTCGGACCCGAGCGGACCGGCAGCCAAGGTCAAACTGCGGATAACGTCGAACGTTATCCGCCCTACGTTCCTGCAAGGCTTCGGGTGCGAATCCAGCGCAAAAAAAAGGCGCCCAAGATGGGCGCCAAGTGTTCCTCTCTCTCCAAAGGGGCACGTGGAGCGCCAGAAAGAGGAGCGGTATTGCGGGGTCATCACCAGACCGTGGGGCGGTGATGACTACCGTTATACGCAGCGGCGCCTAACAGGACGCTGAGCCGAAGCTGACAATTCCGACATCTGCCCGCCCGGCGCCACGGCGCATCGGTTTACATCAGCGACAGCGGGTACTCGACGATCAGCCGCACCTCATCCAGGTCCGACTCGAAGGCCGTGGCGCGGGTGGTGGCCTGGCGTACGCGCAGCGACAGGTCCTTCAGGCTGCCGGTCTGGACCACGTACTTGGCCTCGACGTCGCGCTCCCAGCGTTTCTGGTCGGTGAGTGGGTTGCCGTTGTCATCCTGGCGCATGTACACGCTGTTGGCGTTGGAGTAGTCGGCGTCGCTGCCGCGCGCGTAGCGGGTCATGAAGCTCAGGCCCGGCACGCCGTAGGTGGCCATGTCGAGGTCGTAGCGGGCCATCCAGGACTTCTCTTTCGGCGAGTTGAAGTCGCTGTACTGGATGGAGTTGTCCAGGTAGATCGAGTCGGACTGGCGCAGGTAGTCGAAGTCGTTGTCGCCGTTGTTGCGCTGGTAGCTGAGGGTCACGCGGTGCGCGCCGAAGTGCACGCCGGTGTTGGCGCTCCAGATGTTGGTGTCGAACTCGCCAAGCAGCTGGCGGCCTTCGTCCTGCGACTTGTAATAGTTGAAGCCGCCGAACAGCTCCACCGACTCGGTCAGCGGGAAGTTCAGCGCGGTGCCGAAGTAGTACTGGTTCCAGGCATCCTTCAGGCGGCTGCTGTAGAGGCTGACGCTGGCGTGGTCGTTGATGGCGTAGTCGCCGCCGCCGTAGGCGAGCCAGGGCGAATCCACCGGGCCTGCGTAGAAGGTCTCGAAGCCGTCGTCCATCTGCCGCGATTGCGGTTGGCTCATCGAGTGCAGGCGGCCGCCTTGCAGGGTCAGGCCGTCGAGGCTGGTGTTCTGCAGGGTGAAGCCACGGAAGCTTTCCGGCAGCAGGCGCGAGTCGCCGTAGTGCACCACGGGCGTCTCCGGGAATACGTCGCCGACCTTCAGCACCGTGTCCCACAGGCGCACCTTGGCGGCGCCACCGGCCTTGGCGTAGTCGCTCTCGGTGTTGCCTTCGTTGTCGGTGGGCAGCACGTCCACCGAACTGCCGGCGCCGTTGCGGCCGCCGCCGGTATCGAGCTGGAAGCCGAGCATGGCGAAGGCATCCACGCCCACGCCGACCGTGCCCTGGGTGAAGCCGGACTCGAACTTGCCCATGATCCCTTGCGCCCAGACTTCCGAGTAGCCGTTGCCGCGCGGCGGCATGGACTGGCCTTTGCGGGCGTCGCGGTTGAAGTAGAGGTTGCGGGCGAGGATGTCGAGGCTGGCGCCTTCGAGGAAGCCTTCGGCTTTCTCTTCGGGTTGAGCCTCGGCGTGGACGGTTGGCGTGGCGACGCCCAGGGCCAGCAGCGATGCGGCCAGGGGGAGTTTGCGTCGGTACATGTTGTTGCTCCTAAGGGCAGGGTGGTTGTTACCGCCTGCTGTTGTTGTTTTCGCCCAGGCGTGGCGAGGGCCACGGGCATCGTGCAGGAGCGCGGATAACGGCTGGATGAGGCGCAGGTGACAAATCTGTCAGGTGCGGTGCGGGGGAGTGGCGGGGGGGAGTTAATTCGGGAAATGCCCTACGCAGCCTTGGCGTTGCGGTCCTACAAGGCGGCTGCGTAGCGTTCCCTTCGCCGCAGTACAGCTGTGGTCAGGTGTGGAAACCTGTGAATCTCGCGCTTAACGCCATAGCAAAGTCAGCTCGTCCGTTATCAAGGCCGGGTCAGCTTTGGCTGTCTATGGCGGACCGTGTAAGGCGGGCTTGGGCCCGACCGGTCTTGCGTGAGATTCCGGTTTTCCACCCTTGCACGGTCCGCCTCCCTTTTTCGGATGTTTCGGGGGGCGGCTTCTTGGATCAAGCAGGAAGCTCCAGATGACTACCTCGATAACCTTCCCGGCCGATGACGGCCTCACGCCCCACACCTTCCAACGCCACAATCGCCGGCTGCGCGGCCTGATGATCGAACAGCAGCCGTGGTTCGTCCTGCGCGACGTGGCCCGGCTGACCAACAGCCACGTCACCCCGCGCATCACCCAGAAACTCGACGCCGACCAGCTCCGCTGGGAGCGGCTGGCCGGCGCCCAGGAGGATGAACTGCTGGTCAGCGAAAGCGGCGTCTACGCGCTGTTTCTGGTGTACTTCTTCCACCCGGAAAACCGCAGCCTGCGGCAGTGGCTGTGCCACGAGGTGGTGCCCGCGCTGCGCGACGCCCACTACGACACCCCCGGCGCGCCCCGCTACCAGCAGCGGGATATCCAGGGGCACATGCTGTCGGTGCTGGAGTGGCAGGGCAAACAGTGGCTGCGCTTCGTCGATGCGGTGCGCCTGATGGAGAGTGGTACGCCGCACGGCGGCCACTGACCTCCCTTGGCAACGGGTCGGGCAGGGCACGCCCTGTTCGACCCAATGTCGATGAGCAGACGACTTCTGTGCGGCGCCAAGACTGGATAGGATGCCAGCCAGACCGCAACGCGCCGCCACCCGGCGAGCGCCCTGGAGCAGCCATGGCCTGGATCATCACCAAATACTTCCTGACCGCCGGCATCGTGGTGCTGGTGTCCGAACTGGCCAAGCGCAGCGACAAGCTCGGCGGCCTGGTGGCCGCACTGCCGCTGGTGACCGTGCTGACGCTGATCTGGCTGTACGTCGAACAGCAGAGCCAGGAGAAGATCGCCAACCACGCCTGGTACACCTTCTGGTACGTGGTGCCCACGCTGCCGATGTTCCTGGCCTTCCCGCTGCTACTGCCGCGCCTGGGCTTCTGGCCGACGCTGATCGCCTGCATCGTCATCACCATGACGTGCTTCGGCCTGTTCGCCCTGTTCGTGCGGCGGTTCGGGATCGAGCTGCTCTGAGCGGTGTTTCGCGCCCCTCTTCTGCCGCTACTGCTTCAGCAGTCCCATCATCTGGACGATGTCCTTGCGTCCCTTCTTGGTCGTCGGGACGAAGGCGCAGTAAGGATGGCCCAAGGGGAGTGATACCGGGGAGAGGGCGATCAGGCGTCCGGCGTCGAGGTCGGTCTGGGCGATGAGCCGGTGCCCCAGGGCAATGCCGAGCCCCAGGCGTGCCAGCGAAACCGACAGGCTCGAGAGGCCGCAGCGCACGCCTTGTTTCGGGTCGGGGTAGTAGTTGGTGGCGATCAGCGAGAACCAGTCGTGCCAGGTGGGCCCGGACGCATAGCTCGCGCCCCAGTGGGTGTGGATGAACAGGTTCTGCGGAATCTGCGTGAGGTTGAATGCGTCGTTGCCGTGCTTCGCCCATAGCTCGGGCGTACAGACCGGAAGCACTTCGTCGCGCACCAGATGAACGGCTTCCACCCCGGGGTAGTGGTAGTCGCCGTAGCTGACCCTGATGTCGATGTCATGCCGGGCGAGGTCCACCGGGTCGTCTTCCACCCGTATGTCGATCGAGAGGTGCGGATAGATCTCCTGCAGGGCCGACAGCTTCGGGGCCAGCCAGGGTTCGGCGAGGGAGAAGGGTACGCTGACCACCAGCCGGCGCGAGTGCAGGTCGCCCTCGATGATCCGCGTGGTCATGGCGGCGATGTCGTTCAGCGCGCGGGAGGTCTGCGGAAAGATCGCATGCCCGGCATCGGTGAGCGTGATCCGGTTGCCCGTGCGGACGAAGAGTTTGCGCTCCAGGAACTGCTCCAGGAGCCTGACCTGCTGGCTGACCGCCGCTGCGGACACGCCCAGCTCCGCGGCGGCCAGCACGAAGCTGCCCATCCGCGCGGCGACCTCGAAAGCCTTGACGGCATTGAGGGGAGGAAGCCGATCCATGTGTGACTCCTTCGAAAGATTTTCTAAGGGTAAGCTAACAATTAATGCCGTTGTGACAAAGTTTTTCTCCGGGTACGTTCATGCCTCAACCACTAGGGAGGCACTGATGAAAGACATCCTGGATTTGGACCGCTATCCGCTGGATCGGGAGGGCAGCCCCGAATGGCAGGCCGCCGTCGATCTGGCGGCGGCAGAGCTGCAAGAGACGGGCATGTTCAACCTCAAGCAGCTGATGAGGCCGCAGGCCATCGAGCAGGCCGTGGCCGAGCTGCAGCCGAAGATGGACAACCAGTCGCACACGCACTCGCGCCGGCACAACATCTATTTCCTGCCGGACTTCAAGGGTGTGGAGGCGAGCCATCCGGCGCTGCGCGAGGTGGAGTCGACCAACCACACCTTGTGCGCAGACCAGATCGAAAAGAGCATCGTGCTGGCCATCTACGAATACCCGCCGTTGCTGCGCTTTATCGCGGCGGTCATGGGCAAGCCTTCGTTGCACATGATGAAGGACCCGCTGGCCCGCGTTAATGTCATGGGCTACCGCGACGGCGAAGCGCTGAACTGGCACTTCGACAGGAGCGAGTTCACCACCACGCTGCTGCTGCAGGAGCCTCTCGCGGGCGGTAAGTTCCAGTACCGGAGCAATCTGCGCTCCGCCGAGAATCCCAACTACGACGGCATCGCGGACGTGCTGGACGGGCGTGATCCCGAGATCAAGACCCTTTCGCTGGAAGCGGGCACCCTGAACGTGTTCCGAGGCGTGAACTCGCTGCATCGGGTGACGCCCGTGCAAGGGCCGCGGGAGCGGCTGATTTCCATCTTCTCCTACTACGAGAAGCAGGATGTGGTGTTCAGCGAGGAGGAAAGCATCGGCTTCTATGGGCGTGCGAGCTGAGTAACACGACCAGCAAAACAGGATGGTCCAAAGAAAGGCTTCCCCGCATGTCGAGGGGAAGCCACGAATAATCCCGTAACCGTGCAACGGGGAACGCATATGACAACAACAAGAAGCAAAGCGTTAGTGAACACAGCCAAGGTTGCCCTCGTCGGCGCGGCCTGGTTGTTCATGTCGGCAACCCAGGCCAAGGAATGGACCTCCGTCACCGTCGCCACCGAGGCGGCCTACGATCCCTGGAACCTGACATTGCCCAACGGCCAGATCGGCGGTTTCGAGCCCGAACTGCTGGCGGACCTCTGTGCCCGTATCAAGATTCAATGCACGCTGAAGTCCCAGGACTGGGACGGGATGATTCCCGGCCTGCAGGCGGGCAAGTTCGATGTCCTGATGGACGCCATCGTCATCACTCCCGAGCGCGAGAAGGTGATTGCCTTCTCCCGGCCCTACGCGGCCACCCAGGGCGTGCTCGCGGCGGCCGACCAGGAGCTGATCGCCCAGGCCGGCCTGGCCGAGCAGACGGTCAAGCTCACCGGCGACGCCCAGGCCGACAAGCCCTACATCGACAAGCTGCGCACGCTTCTGGATGGCAAGACCATCGGCATCCAGTCAGGCACCGCCTACACGGAATTCGTTGAAAACAACTTCAAGGACATCGCCACCATCCGCCAGTACAAGAAGTCCGGCGAGCATGTCCTCGATCTGCAGGCCGGTCGCATCGACTTCGCCTTCGACGACGTGACCTTCTTCCTCTCGACTCTCGACAAGCCCGAGAACAAGTCGGTGGCCATGGTCGGCTTCAAGATCGGTGGCCCGATCTGGGGGCCGGGCGAAGCGCTGGCCTTCCGCCAGGACACGCCCGAGCTGAAAGCCAAATTCGACGAGGCGCTGAGCGCCGCGCTGGCGGACGGCACCGTGAAGAAACTCTCCGAGAAATGGTTCAAGGTCGACATCACGCCCTGAGTCCGCTGATTTCGAGAGGTCCAGGGCGAACCGCGAGGCGACGCCTGCGGGTGTGAACGGCCTGGACATCTTGGCGATTCATCGACGCGCCGCTGCCGGTCCGGTCCGTGACCGACCGCCAGCGGCAGGCCGATCGATACGAGGAGATGTATATGGAAACCTTGCAATTGCTCAGCTTCGGTGAGGCGGGTTGGGGCTCGATATTGCTGAGCGCCATCGGCATGACCCTGTTGCTGACACTGGTGTCTCTGCTGGTCGGCGCGCTGCTCGGCAGCCTGGTGGCGACCGCCAAGCTGTCCCGGCGGCCAAGCCTGCGCTGGCTTGGCAACGCCTACCTGGTGCTGGTCCGTGGCATCCCGGAGCTGCTGGTCATCTATCTGTTCTACTTCGGTGGCGCCACGCTGGCATCGGCCATCGGCCACTGGTTCGGCAAGACCGGCTACATCGACATGCCGCCGTTCTGGGTGGGCGCGCTCGCGGTCGGCCTGCTCTCGGGGTCGTACCAGGCGGAGGTCTATCGCGGGGCGTTCCTGGCCATTCCCAAGGGCCAGCTGGAGGCGGCGCTGGCCATCGGCATGAGCCCGTTCACGCGCATCCGCCGCGTCCTGCTGCCCCAGGTGCTGGGTTACTCGCTGCCCGGCCTGGGCAATGTGTGGCAGATGACCTTGAAGGACTCGTCGCTGATCTCGGTCATCGGCCTGGTCGAGCTGATGCGCGCCAGCCTGATGGCGGCCGGCTCCACGCGCCAGTACTTCACCTTCTACATCATCGGCGGCATCGGCTATCTGCTGCTGACCGGGCTGTCGGGCCGGGTCTTCAGCATTGCCGAGGCTCGCGTGAGTCGCACTCAGCGACGCACTCCCGTCCAACACTGATGCAGGCGAGCCGCACATGATCGATTTCCCGTTCCTCCTCGATACCATGCTCAAGTTGCTGGCAGCCCTGCCTACCACGCTGACGCTGTTCGCCAGCTCGCTTTCGCTGGGGCTGCTGCTGTCGCTGGGCATCGTCAGCATGCGCGTCAGTCACTCGCCGCTGCTGAGCAATCCGGCGCGCTGCTATATCTGGCTCTTCCGCGGCACGCCGCTGATCATCCAGATGTACCTGATCTACTACGGCCTCGGACAATTCTCCTTCATCCGCCACAGCATTGCCTGGTCGGTCCTGCGCTCGCCATACGGCTGCGCGGTGGTGTCCCTGGCGCTGTGCACGGCGGGCTACACCGCCGAGATCATCCGGGGCGGCCTGCTCAGTGTCCCTCATGGGCAGATCGAAGCCGGGCTGGCCTGCGGGATGTCGCGCTGGGCGTTGCTGCGGCGGGTCATCGCTCCGGTCACCCTGCGCCAGATCCTGCCGGCGTATTCCACCGAGGCGATCCTGATGCTCAAGGCCACGGCGCTGGCCAGCCTGATCACCGTCTGGGATGTCACCGGCGTCGCCCAGCAGATCATCCAGAAGACGTATCGCGTCGTCGAAGTGTTCGCCTGCGCGGCGCTGATCTACCTGGTCATCAACTACATCATCGTGCGGGTCATCGGCTGGTTCGAGCACCGGCTGACGCCCCATCTGCGCGAACGTCCGCTGGACGGCGGGCCGGCCAGTCCCCGTCACGACGCAATCAACCCTTCGAACATTCAGCGGAGCTCCGTATGAACGCTCAGCCAGCCATTGCCTTGTCGGTGTCCAATATCCAGAAGTCCTACGGCGACGTGCGAGTGCTGCAGGGCATCTCACTCGCGGCCAAGCGCGGCGACGTCGTGTCGATCCTCGGCGCCAGCGGGTCCGGAAAGAGCACCTTCCTGCGCTGCATCAACCTGCTCGAAACCCCCGATGAGGGCAGCATCTGCCTCAACGGTGAAACCATCGAGATGAAGCGCCTCAGCGACGGGCGCCTGGCCCCGCGCAATGGGCGCCAGGTGGAGCGCATCCGCAGCCGCCTGGGCATGGTGTTCCAGGGCTTCAACCTGTGGTCGCACCGGACGGTGCTCGAGAATGTCATGGAAGGGCCGCTGCAGGTGCTCAAGCGCCCTCGCGCCGAATGCATCGACGAGGCTGAGCGGCTACTGCAGAAGGTGGGGCTGTACGATCGGCGCCACTACTATCCCGCCCATCTTTCCGGCGGCCAGCAGCAGCGCGTGGCGATCGCCCGGGCACTGGCGATGAATCCGCAAGTCATGCTGTTCGACGAGCCCACCTCGGCGCTGGACCCGGAGCTGGTGGGCGAGGTCCTGAAGGTCATGCGCTCGCTGGCGGAAGAGGGGCGCACCATGCTGGTCGTCACCCATGAGATGGGCTTCGCCCGGCACGTTTCCAACCGGGTGATCTTCATGCAGGGGGGCCGTATCGACGCGCAGGGCACTCCCGAAGAGTTGTTCGAGGGCCTGCCGACCGAGCGCTTCCGCCAATTCGTTTCGAGCCACCAGATGAGGAGCGCGGAATGAGCGGCGTGGATAGGGATTGCGCCCGACTGCGCATGGCCCCGCCGTGCTGAATGGGTTGAGGGAACGCCCTCAGCCGTAAGTCTGAAACGCGCAAACCGGATTCCCGATGTCGCCGAGCGCGGCGATGTCTCGGGAAGGCCTGCGCCTGCCCAACACATCTGAAAACCACGATAGGTACCCAGTGTCATGATCAAGTCGCGTGCGGCTGTCGCCTTCGGGCCCAATCAGCCACTCAAGATCGTTGAAGTCGATGTGGCGCC
This sequence comes from Pseudomonas sp. NY15181, assembly GCF_048068055.1. NCBI lineage: Bacteria > Pseudomonadati > Pseudomonadota > Gammaproteobacteria > Pseudomonadales > Pseudomonadaceae > Pseudomonas > Pseudomonas sp. NY15181. The sequence continues at coordinate 226,847 of NZ_JBLUPT010000009.1, forward strand.
GCCGAAGAAGGGCGAGGTGCTGGTACGCATCGTCGCCACCGGCGTTTGCCATACCGACGCCTACACCCTGTCCGGCCAGGATTCCGAGGGCGTGTTCCCCTGCATCCTCGGCCACGAAGGCGGCGGCATCGTCGAAGCGGTGGGCGAGGGCGTGACCTCGTTGAAGGTCGGTGATCATGTGATCCCGCTGTACACCGCCGAATGCCGCGAGTGCAATTTCTGCAAATCCGGCAAGACCAACCTCTGCCAGGCCGTGCGCGCCACCCAGGGCAAGGGCCTGATGCCCGACGGCACCAGCCGCTTCTCCTACAAGGGTGAGCCGATCTACCACTACATGGGCTGCTCGACCTTCTCCGAGTACACCGTGCTGCCGGAAATCTCCCTGGCCAGGATTCCCGAGGAAGCGCCGCTGGAGAAGGTCTGCCTGCTCGGCTGCGGCGTCACCACCGGCATCGGCGCGGTGCTGAACACCGCCAAGGTGGAAGAGGGCGCCACCGTCGCCATCTTCGGCCTGGGCGGCATCGGCCTGGCGGCGATCATCGGGGCGAAGATGGCCAAGGCCTCGCGCATCATCGCCATCGACATCAACCCGGCCAAGTTCGACATCGCCAAGCAACTGGGCGCCACCGACTTCGTCAATCCGAAGGACCACCAGAAGCCGATCCAGGAGGTCATCGTCGAGATGACCGACGGCGGCGTGGACTACTCCTTCGAGTGCATCGGCAATGTGCAGCTGATGCGCGCGGCGCTGGAGTGCTGCCACAAGGGCTGGGGCGAGTCGATCATCATCGGCGTGGCGCCAGCAGGCGCTGAGATCAGCACCCGTCCGTTCCAGCTGGTCACCGGCCGTGTCTGGCGCGGTTCCGCCTTCGGCGGCGTGAAGGGCCGCAGCGAGCTGCCGAGCTACGTCGCGAAGGCCGGCAAGGGGGAGATCCCGCTGGACACCTTCATCACCCACACCATGGGCCTGGAGAGGATCAACGAAGCCTTCGAGCTGATGCACGAAGGCAAGAGCATCCGCTCGGTAGTCCATTTCTAAGCGTCATGCCGGTGCCGATCGGATGGCACCGGTTCCTTCGCGTCACCACCCATCCATCACGGAGACTTTCATGTCGATCTTCACCCACGTAACCGTTGGCACCAACGATCTGGCCAAGGCCCGCAAGTTCTACGACGAAACGCTCGGCAAGCTGGGCTTCAAGCGCCTGGCCGACCTGGGCGACAACGGCTCGATCTGGGGCGTGGACAAGCCGTCCTTCTTCGTATTCAAGCCCGCGAACGGCCAGCCCGCCAGCATCGGCAATGGCGTGACCGTCAGCTTCGAGGCGCAGAGCCGGGCGCAGATCCATGCCTTCCACGAGGCGGCACTTGGCGCCGGCGGCAAGGACGAAGGTGCCGCCGGCCCGCGTGGCTGGGCGCCGAATGCCTATGCGGCGTACGCCCGTGATCTGGATGGCAACAAGCTTGCCGTCTATTGCTTCAAATCGGAGTAATTCGCCGCAGGTGTGCTGGCCGCGTGCGCCCTTCACCTTGTCCTGAAGCCCCTGCTCCGGGTGCAAGCGTGGAGAGGCTGCTTCGCGGTGCTCCAGGGGCCTCTGCCAGGTGGCCCCTGGTTCTGTCTGCTCATCCTGGGGCGGCCAGGGCAGGAGAGGCCAAACCTTACGCCTCTACTCTGATGTCTTTCGAAAGTCTGAACTTACCTTTTACCCATTCATATTCCAGTGTTTGCCGGGCATCGATGTTTGCCGGGTCGCAGTTCGTGATCTTCTGATTGAGCCTGGTGATGGTTTCTTTGATGGGCAAGGGACACCCGAGCGTCCCTTGCGCATTTCTCCGTGGCCCGCGATCAGAAGACGTACTGCAAGCGCATGACCATGCCGTCGCCGCTGTCGTCGCCGTTCTCGTTGGTCACGTTCTCGGTGTTGACCTTGACGTAGTTGGCGCTGATCTTCACCGCTTCGTTCGCGTACCAGTTGACCCCCAGGGTGTGGGTCTTGCCTTCGGCGTCGCCGACCTGGCGGGTGGCGGTGCTGGTGGTCACGTTCTCGTCGTCGACGGTGATGGCGTCGTAGCGGTAGAAGACTTCCCAGGCGCCCATCCGCTTGTTGGCCGGCTTGATGGTGTCGAACTTGGCGCCGTCGAGTTTGTAGATGCGCGGCTCGCCGGTGAGGGTGTAGGCGACCTGCCCGTAGTAGCCCGACGCGTCCACGTCGCCCTCGGCTTGGTCGGCCTTGAGCTTGCGGCTCAGGTATTCGGCCTGGACGGAAAACGCATCCATGGCCCAGGCGCCTTCCACGCCCCACACCGAGTCGTCCTTCCAGAGGCCCTCGTGGGCTTCCATGCCGCCGAATACGCCGCGGTTGCCGTTGTCGCCGGCGTCGTTGCCGCCGTTGGTGTCGACGCCGCGCATACCCATGCGGGGGCGGATGCGGGTGTCGACGGCGGCGTCCTTGAGGTCGCGGTAGGCGAACTGCGCGCCGACATGGAGGACGTTGCCCGGCTGGTTCAGCGGCGCGAACACGCCGCGCAGGTTGTAGCGCTTCACGCTGTCGCCGTCGGTGTCGTCGTTGTTTTCGCTGAACACGCTGCCGGAGAGGAAGGCCATGTCGGCGACGGTGCTGCTGGCCTGGATGCCCATGCCGTTGTTGTCGTTGATCCACTCGGCGAGGTCATAGGTGATGTTGCGTTCGAGGGCGGTCACCCATTTGGAGCTGGTGGCCTTTTCCAGGCCGAAGTCGGTGTAGAGGCGGCCGAACTTGAGGTTGACCGGCGCGAAGCCGGTGTAGGTGACGCTGGCTTCGTCGAAGTAGCCGGTGCTGTCGTTGCCGGTGTTGTGCGAGAGGTCGTAGTTGATCTGGTACTTCCAGTCCTTGTAGGCGGTGCCGCCGATCTCGATGAAGGCCCGGCGCAGGTAGGCGGCATCGGCGGTATTGCCGTTCTTGGTGTAGTAGTCGTCGAAGCGTGCATAGTCCGCTTGCAGGCGACCGCCGAGCTTGAAGCTGAACTCCTTGTCGGCGGTGGCCACTTCAAGCCCGCCCTTGGTCTTGATGACGATGTCGGCTCCATCGGTGGTAACGGTGCCGGCCTGGGCCGACGCGGTGGCAGCACTCAACAGCAGGCCCAGGGTCAAGCGATCGGGCCATTGAGAGGTGGGATTGCCGAACATGCGTTTCTCCTCGTTGCGACGTGTTGTGATTGACGAGGCGCAGGCTCGGAGGGACGGATGACGGTTCTGTGCATTTTGCGTGTCACTTGCGTTACAGGCGCGGTGGTGCTGTCGCGAGGCCTTGCTTGGCGCGGGGCCGGCGTTTCTTTTGGGGGCAATTCGATTGTTTCAGAGCGATGACCGCGAGACGCTATCGCGGGTTTTTCCCTGTATGCCGAGGTGCGTTCAGTCGCCGGCGGCAAACCATTCCCGACGTTGCTCGAAGGCGCGCAGAACGATCGAGACGAGCGCCTCGACTTCTTCGAGATTGGCCGCCAGGGGCGCGACAGCCAGCCAGGCGATACGCTCCATGGGTTGCCCGAACAGCGGTTCCAGTGGCAGCAGGTTCTTGTCCAGCTTCGCCACGTAAGCCGGGAGCAGGCCTACGCAGGCGGAGTTGCGCACAAGCTCCCGGACCCATGCCTGGGAATGGACGTGGGTGACCGAGCTCTGGCGCTGGCGCAGGAGCTTGTTCCAGGGTTCGAAGCTCCTGATCGTGGCATTGGCCGAGTGCTGGGCGAGCATGAAGTCCTTCAGGTCCGTGACCGCGAGCGGGAGCTTGCGGCCGGCGTAACGCTTGGCCATGTGCGCACAGTAGTGCAGGCGCGTGAGCATCGTCGGCTTGGAGAGGGCGAAACCGGGGTCGGGGCGTGGGCTGTCGGGGTCGGCTATCCATACGGTCACTTCCGCTGGCTGCTCGGGGATGCCCTCCAGGGGCAGGATCTCCAGGTTCAGCGCGGCGTCCTTGCGCAGCCAGGCAATCAGGTCGCGGGCGAGGAAGTCATCCAGCAGGTCGGATGGCACCGCGAGGCGTATGCGACGACGCCGGTTGCAGCTCACCTCCGGCTGCAGGTCGCCGAACCGCTCGATCAGCGCCTGCTGCAACAGCTTTCCGGTGGGGCTCAGGCGCAGCATCCGGTTCTCGTACAGGAACAGCCGACTGCCGAGGTTCGCTTCGAGTTTCATCAGCTGTTTGCGCATCGGCGTGATGTGCAGATTGAGGCTGCGGGCGGTCTGCCGGAAGCAGGCGCAACGGGCGCTGGTGAGAAAGATCTGCGCCAATTGGCGGTCGATGGGGAGGTGCTCGAACATTGCGAATAGGCTCGTAGCCCTCGCAGCCGAGGGCGTGGAATTCACGGGATACAGTCGTCCCGAGCCTATTGCGCAGCGCCTAACACGGGGATCGCAGGAAATTGAGATCTTTGTAAGGTTCGGACTTTCGCCAGGGGGCGCGGGCCGGATTCATCGACCTGGGATGAGCACTCGGTTCTTGGCAATGACCCGAAAACTCGAACCCGGCCGCCTTTGAGGCGATACGGGTAAGTCGCAAATGCGCAAATTCGCACATAAGGATAAATGGCAAATGAGGATGGATTTATTCTTTTACTCTAATTCTGACCAATAGTTCAGCTTTGGAGTGGAAGGATAAAACTTCCCATGTGAAGGCACTTTGAGGTCACTTTGCCACTCTCAATATATGGCCATTCCGTTGATCGGTTTAATACTGGCCTGCAGCTCTCTCCGTGTATATTGACCAACTGCCGTTGCATCTGTGAAGTACCCCAAGGCAGCCTCGCTAAAAATGGGGCTGACAGATCCGTATTTATTCTTATTGTTCAACCTGGCAGCTCATTCAGTTGCCTGCTGTCGTACAAGTAGCCGTCCTTTCACACCATCATGTCGTTGTAAAATCAATTACAGGATAGTGAAGATGAGCCAGGTCGCCGAGCCAGAAAAGCTGATTACGGCCAAGGACTGGGACCAGAAGTGGCAGGAAATTTTCAACCGTTATCAGAATGATATTCGTCACGCCTACTATATTGATGCTGTCCGAAAGCGCCATGAGAAGCGCGTGCTGGAGATCGCCGCTGGCAGCTTTCGAGATATTGTTCAGCTAACGAAACTAGGTGTCGAGGGCCACGGTATCGATTTCTCTCCGGAATCAGTCGCGCTGGCCAAAAAGCTTTATCCTTCATTGCAGGAACGTTTCCTGGTGATGGATGCTTTTGATTTGCAGTACCCGGATAACCATTTTGATGTCAGTTTTCACAACGGTTTCTGGGGGCTCTTTTCAGATGAAGAAATTGTCCGTATGGCGAAGGAGCAGGCGCGCGTCACTAAAGGGAGAATTATCGCAACCATGCATAATGCCCATAATCAGGCGTTTGCCGATTACTTCAACTCGCAGAAGAAGATTGATCCGCTGTTCAATATCCGCTTCTTTACCATCGATCAGATGCGCGAGATCCTCGGTAAAGTCGCGCGCAAGGTAACCATCATTCCAGTTGGTAAAAGTAACAGACTGCGTGAGGATTGGTTTATCCGCCACGGCTTGCACAACCCATTATTGATAAACTGCGTGTTCAAGTTTTCCGGTATTCGTTACCTTGAGTGCAGTGAGCGTCTGATGTGTATTGCCGAGCTGTAGCGGCATGATCGCGAGAGTAAAAATGCAAAGGGGACAGATCAATCTGTCCCCTTTGCCGTCTTACGGCTGAAAAGGGGCGCCGTGATCCGCATTGCGATACGGCCAATGGGGCATGCGCCCTCGTTGCTTCAGTTCTTCTCCGGCATGGCGGAAGAGTGATGGCTGGTAATCAGCCACTGTTTGCCGTCCCACTTGTAGGTGTAGGTATAGCGAGCTTTCACCTGGGCGCCCGTCGCGCCGAAGGTGAAGGTATAGAGCCCGGCGTCAACCGCGGTATTGCAGTCAATCTGTATCATTCGCCAGTCGATCTTGCCCACCGGCTTGTTTTCCAGGAAGTGATGGAAGTAGTCCTCCTTTTCTGCCGCAGTCACTCGCGGTTTGTTCGATACGGTCGCAAGAAGGACGGAGTGCTCGGCATAGTTGGCGACAACCTTGTGTGGGTCGCCGGTTTGCAGTGAGCGATTCCAGCGATCGAACAACGCCGAGATTTCCTGCTCACTGGTGGCCTTGCAGACCTGCGAGTGCGCCGTGTCGGACCCGTACATCGATGAGTTCGCGGTACAGCCGGCAATAACGAGGGTCGAGACCACTGAAAAAAAGGTTAGCTTTTTCATTTTATTGGTCTTCTGGGAGGTGAAGCGGTGGGGGATGACTGCTGGTTGTGCGGCAGGGTTCGACGAGAGGTACGGCACGGAAGGCAAACCCAGGCAGTTGAAACAGTATAGGTGCCGATCCAGATCAGCCTGCTGGCATGCCTGTGGGCCTATGCAGACCCTGCCGCTTGCTGTCTTTCCCTGGCGACCACTTTCACACTCACTCCGTTTGCATCCAGTGATCTGGCAGTTCGAACCAGGGCGCTTTCGAAGCGACCTGGATATGCCTTTGCGTGTGCGAGGTAAAGGCTGTGTCCAGGGTGCCCAGGGCGATCGAGATCCAGTCGGAAAACTCACCCCGGCTCCTTGACCAGAACAGCGACGCGCCGCAGTGGCTGCAGAACTGCCGCAGCACGGCTTCGGATGAGGCAAAGGATTTGAGTGCTTCCGCACCCGTCAGGATGCGCAGGACGCTGCGCGGCACGCTGGCGTAGCTGGCGAAGGCGGCGCCGTGGCTCTTCCGGCACTGGCTGCAATGGCAGTGGCTCAGCGCCTTGGGCGGGGAGAGCAGTTCGTAGCGGATCGCGCCGCACAGGCAGCTTCCTTGATAAGTCCCGGCCATCCTGCTGGCACTCCTTATGAACAGGGCGATAAAAGAGGGCGGCAGGTTAAACAGCGCGTGCCGGTCTGTCGAACCGCGGTGTCGCCCTCCGAAATCTGTCTGGAAGTCGCACCTGGCAGGTCTGACTTTTCCGAATGAAGGAAAATTGCGTCAGACAATTTCCGGCGCCATAGGACTGCCGTACACTCCGCCGACTGCCGGGGAGGGCAAGCGATGCGTGGATGGGCGTGGCTGGGATTAGGACTGTCGTTGTACGGCGTGTGCGCGGCTCAGGGTTCGGAGCAGGCTTCGGAAGATCCATTGCTGGCGGCGCCTCAGCCGTCCGCTGCCGGTGCCGGGGATGTGCGCGGCGTGCTGCGCGCGCGGGACCAGGCGATGCTTTCCAGCGAGCTGTCCGGGCGCATCCTGGAGATGCCCTTCGCCGAGGGGCAGACGTTCCGCAAGGGCGATGTGCTAGTGCGCTTCGATTGCTCGGCCTACCAGGCCCAGCTGAGTGCCGCGCAGGCCGGCGCCAAGGCGGCCAGCGAGCAGCTGGGGCATAACCGCCAGTTGGCGGCATTGAATTCCGTGGGGCGTTTCGAAGTGGCGCTGGCCGAGGCGAAGCTCGCCGAGGCACAGGCCCAGGCGCAGGTCTACAAGGTCCAGGTGGGCCGCTGCGCGGTGGTGGCGCCCTTCGACGGCCAGGTGGTGCAGCGCAAGGCGCAGCCGTTCGAGAGCGTTTCCGGCGGTGCGCCGTTGCTGGAGATCGTCGACAACCGCAGCCTGGAAATCCGTCTGCTGGTGCCCTCGCGCTGGGTGTCCCAGTTGAAGGTGGGGCAGTCCTTTACCTTCGTTCCCGATGAAACCGGCCAACCGCTGCAGGTCGAGGTGAAACGCCTGGGCGCGCGGATCGACGAGGGCAGCCAGATGCTGCCGCTGATCGCTGCGCTGCCGGCCGATGCCAAGGGGTTGCTGGCGGGCATGAGTGGCACCGCGCGCTTCGCGGATACGCCATGAACGCGCCGCAGGTCGGCATGCTGGAGCGCGTCTTCGCGCAGTTCCTCGGCCTTGAGCGCCAGGCGCGGGCCGCCGGTACGGTGGAGCAGCTGGCCTATCACATGGTCAATGACTCCCAGGCGCTGTTCGGCTTTCGCCATGCGGCGCTGCTGATCGCCGGCAAGGTCAGGGCGCTCACCGGCATCAGCGTGGTAGAGCCGAACTCGCCCTTCGTCGCCTTCGTCGAGCAGGCCGGCGCGCAGTTGCAGGCCGAGGGTGCGCTGAACGCCGCCCGAACCGTGGACTTCCAGGCCCTCGGCGCCCAGCAGCAGGCGGATTGGCAGGCGCTGTCGGCGGGCGAGGTGTTCTGGTTGCCCTTGCTGGATCGCCAGGGCGCAGTCTTCGGCGGCCTCTGGCTCGCCCGCGAGCAACCCTGGAACGACGCGGAGCAGGCGCTGCTGACGCAGTTGGGCAGCACCTATGCCCACGCGTGGCTGGCGCTGCAGCCGCGCAAGCCCTGGCGCCTGCGCTGGCCGAAGAAGAAATTGCTGATGATCGCGGGCGGCCTGTGCCTGCTGGTGCTGGTGCCGGTGCGCCAGTCGGTGCTGGCGCCGGCCGAAGTGGTGCCCCTGGGCGGACGCGTGGTGGCGGCGCCGCTGGATGGCGTGATCGCCGAATTCCTGGTCAAACCCAATCAGACGGTGGCGGCCGGCGACCTGCTGGTGCGCTTCGACGCCACCAGCCTCAAGGCCCAGGCGGACGTCGCCGAGCGTGCGCTGGGCGTTGCCGAGGCTGAGTTGAAAACCAGCACCCAACGGGCCTTTGCCGATGCCGAGTCGAGCGCGCGGGTCGACCTGCTGGCGGCGCGGGTGGAACAGAAGCGCGCCGAGCGCGATTACGCCCGGCAGCTCCTGGCGCGCAGCGAAGTGCGCGCCGAGCGTGCCGGGATCGCGGTGTTCGCCGATGCCGAGCGCCTCACCGGCAAGCCGGTGCAGACCGGCGAGCGGCTGATGCAGATCGCCGACCCGGCCCAGGCCGAGCTGCGCATCGAGCTGCCGGTGGGCGACGCCATCTCCCTGGCGCCGGGGGCCGAGGTGGCGCTGTTCCTCGACAGCGACCCCCTGAATCGCCATGACGCACGGCTGGAGCGCGCCGCCTACGAGGCGCAGTCGACCGCCGCCGGGCAACTGGCCTACCGGCTGGATGCGGCCTTCCTCAACGCGCCGCCGCGCATCGGCCTACGGGGCACCGCGAAGCTCTTTGGCGATCGCGCGCCGCTGGCCTATTACCTGCTGCGCCGGCCCCTGGCCGCGCTGCGCCAGAGCCTGGGCCTGTGATGCTGCCGGCGCTGCGTCCCGACCTGCAGCTCTCGCCCGCCGCGCCGGGCCTGGACGGCGCGCCGCAGTGGACCCTGGCTGACCCCTTGCGCGGGCGTTACTTCAAGCTCGGCAGCGCCGCCGTGCGCCTGTTGCGCCACTGGGCGCTGGGCGATCCGCAGCGGGTGCTGCAGGCGGCCAATGCCGAGCCCGGCCAGATGCTGGGCGCGGCTGAGGTGGAGGAAATGCTGCGCTTCCTGCGTGGCCATGACCTGATCGCCGCGCTCGATGCGGAGCAGCGCGCCAGTTATTCGATGAAGGCAGCGGCGATGCGCCAGAGCCTGTGGCAGAAGGTGCTGCACCAGTACCTGTTCTTCCGCATTCCGTTGTGGCGTCCCGATGCCTTCCTCAACCGTGCCTGGCCGGTGCTGCAGCGCAACGGCGGGTGGATGCTGCGCTGGGGGCTGCCCCTGGTGTTCGCCCTGGGCCTGTTCCTGGTGGCGCGGGACTGGCAGCGTTTCATCGCCACCTTTCCGCACCTGTTCAGCCTGGGCGGGGCGCTGGCGTTCGGCGTGGCGCTGACCTTTGCCAAGCTCTGCCACGAGTTCGGCCATGCCTTCATGGCCAAGCGCGCCGGCTGCCGCGTGCAGAGCATGGGCGTGGCGTTCATGGTGCTGCTGCCGATGTTCTACACCGACGTCAGCGACGCCTGGCGGGTGAGCGACCGGCGCTCGCGACTGTTGATCGGCGCCGGCGGCGTGCTGGCCGAACTGGTGCTGGCGGTCCTGGCATTGCTGGCCTGGTCGCTGCTGCCGGACGGTCCGGCGCGTACCTCGGCCTTCATGCTGGCCAGCGCCACCTGGGTCACCACGGTGATCATCAACCTCAATCCGTTCATGCGCTTCGATGGCTACTTCCTGGTCAGCGACCTGCTGGGGGTGGAAAACCTTCAGGCCCGTGCCTTCGCCCTGTGCCGCTGGCGGTTGCGCGAGGCATTGTTCGGCTACGGCGAGCGGGCGCCGGAGCCCTGGTCGCCGGCCATGGCGCGGCGTCTGATGATCTGGGGCTTCGGCTCGTGGATCTGGCGCGCGGTGCTGTTCTTCGGCATTGCACTGGCGGTCTACCATCTGTTCTTCAAGGTGCTGGGCATCTTCCTGATGCTGGTGGAACTGGTCTGGTTCATCGGCCTGCCGATCTGGCGGGAGCTGCGCGAGTGGTGGCAACGGCGCGACCAGGCCGAGCCGCGCAAGGTGTTCTTCGTGGGGATCGGCCTGGTGCTGGCGCTGGCGTTGCTGGCCGTGCCCTGGCGGGCCTCGGTCGAGGTTCCGGCGATGCTGGAGGCTTCCCGCGCCACGGCCCTGCACGCGCCCGTGGCCGCCCGCCTGAAGGCCTTGCGGGTGGAAGATGGGCAGGCGGTGGAGCAGGGCGCCGTGCTGCTGGAGCTGGAGTCTCCGGACCTGGAGGCCAAGCAGGCCATTGCCCGCCGCGAGATCGAAATACTCCAGCTGCAACTGCGCCGGCAGGCGGCGCGCAGCGAAACCGTCGGCGATACCGGCATCATCGAGCAGCGACTGGCCGAGGCCGTGGCCGAATACCGGGGGCTGGCGGCCCAGCGCGAGCGCCTGCAGATTCGGGCGCCGCAGGCGGGCGTGGTGCGCGACCTGTTGCCCGACCTGGCGCTGGGACGCTGGTTCAACCCCGGCGAGGTGCTGGCGCGGGTGGTGGAGCCCGGCCAGCGCCTGCGCGGCTATCTGGCCGAAGAGAGTCTCTGGCGCGTGCAGTCCGGCGCCGAGGGCCGCTTCATCGCCGACGACCCGGCGCGCCCGGCGCTGGCGGTGCGCCTCGACGAAGTGGACGCCACCGGCGTCCCCTACCTGGAGCTGGAGGCCCTGAGTTCCGATCACCACGGCCCCATCGCCGTGCGCCGCGACGAGCAGCGCCGCGCCGAGCCGGTGCAGGCCCAGTATGGCGTGCGCTTGAGCCCGCTGGACGCTTCCTTCCACCCGGCGCAGCCCCTGCGCGGCGTGGTGGTGCTGGAGGGGGCAGGACAGTCTCTGCTGGGGAGCGCCTGGCGTCGGCTGGCGGCCCTCGGTGTCAGGGAAAGCGGATTCTGACCCTCTGCCAAGGAGCAAGGACGTTCCATGACTTCACGTTCGTTACCCCGCTGTTCGCGGCTGCCCCTGGTGTTCGAGCTGCCGCCCTTGCTGGAGGCCCTGTCGCGGGTGGATGCCGGGGCCTGGCAGACGCATTTCAATACCGGCTATTACGAAGGCGACTGGAGTGGCGTCGCGCTGATCGCCCCCGAGGATGCTCCGCTACCCCTGGCGCCCGGTCATGGCGCGCCGGTGCGCAGCGGCTGGTGGCAACGCGAAGCCGCCTGGAACGGGCTGCTGGACAGTTTTCATACCCTGGTGCGCAGCGCCCGCCTGCTGCGGCTGGGGCCGGGGGCGCGTATCCACGAGCATTGCGACCCCGACCTTGGGCGGCCCGATGGCGACCTGCGCCTGCATGTGCCGCTACTGAGCCCGGCCGGCGTGGAGTTCCTGGTCGACGGCCTGCAGGTGCCGATGGGCGCTGGCGAGTGCTGGTTCATCGATCTGTCGCGGCCCCATCGGGTCGACAATCCGGGGCCTGGTGAGCGCATCCATCTGGTGCTGGATTGCGCGCCCAATCCCTGGCTGCTCGATCTGCTGGAGCGGGGGCTGGCGGGGACTCCGGAGTTGCAGCCGGGACGCGCGGGGCGGGCGTTCGCTGCGTTCCGTCAGCGGGTGGCGGCGGAGCCCGCCCTGGCCGCGCAGTTGCAGGCCCTGGGCGACACCCGCGACTTCCTGCGCGAGAGCGTGCGCCTGGGCGCGGAGCTGGGTCTTGCGTTTTCCGAGGCTGAAGTGCGCAGCGCCATGCGCCAGGGGCGCAGTGCTTGGAGCGAGCAATGGCGAGCGTGACGGCCATGAGTGACTTCAGCGGTTGGATGCCCATTCGCGTGTGGCGGCAGGCCGCCGAGTGGCGCGTGGACTGGTGCTGGTTCGGTGAGCGGCGGCTGACCCGGCCGTTCTTCCGCGACGACGTCGACGACGCCCTGCGGCTGCCCTTCAACCAGGCGTTTCGCCGGGAGACCGGAATCCAGGTCCTGCGCGACTGGCAGGCCGCCAGCCCCGGCCTGGCGCCCGCGGCGCTGATCTTCCACGCCTCCCGTTGCGGTTCGACCCTGATGGCGCAGATGCTGGCCGGGCTGCCGCGCAACATCGTGCTGTCGGAGCCGCCACCACTGGACAACCTGCTGCGCGCGCATTTTCTCGATGCCGCCGCGGCCGACTGGCAGGGGCGGAGCATCGAGGCCCTGCTGTCAGCTTATGGGCAGCGGCGACTGGGGACGGAGCAGCAGTTGATGGTCAAGCTGGACGCCTGGAATGTGTTCGAGGCGCCTCTGCTGGCGGCGCTCTATCCGCAGGTTCCACGGATATTCCTCTATCGCGATCCGCTGGAGATCGTCGTCTCGCAATTGCGCCAGCCCGGCATGCATCGGGTTCCCGGGCTGCTGGGCCCGTCAGCCCTGGATCGGCGGCTGCCGGACGCCCATGCCATGACGCCCGTGGAGTACAGCTGCCGGATGATCGGCGAAATCCTCCAGGGCGGCCTGGAACTCTGCCGTCGCCACGGCGGCGTTGCGTTGAACTACAGCGAATTGCCCGGCGCGGTCTGGGGGCGCCTGGCGGGGCTTCTGGGCGTGGAGGACGAGGACCTGGCACGGTTGCAGGCCGTCGCCGCGTTCGATGCCAAGCAGCCGTCGATGTGGTTCACGGCGGACAGTCAGCGCAAACGGGATGAGGCCAGTGAGCAGGTGAGGGCGGCCGTGAAGTGTTGGGCTGGTGAAGCCTACGAAGGATTGGAGCAATTACGACGTATAGAGCGGACTCTTCCTTCGCATATTTAGGATTGCTTCTATTGATTATTTTCCAAAGGGTGGCGAATGGCTTTCACCTTCGGTTACTCTCTGGCGGTTGAAGTCGCGTAAAAAATAACAGCAAGCCGACTCGCCCGCCTCGGGCACTGTCTGCAAGGATGCACGACACATGTCATCTCCCGTATTGCACCTGCGCGCTAGGGTGGACGCCGATATGGCGTTCCTGCGGAAGCTTTACGCGTCCACCCGTGCCGATGAAATGGCCCAGGTACCCTGGGACCAGGCCGATGTCGACGCCTTCCTCACCCAGCAGTTCAATGCCCAGCACGACTTCTACCAGGCCCATCATCCCGACGCCGATTACCTGGTGATCGAAGCCGACGGCGAACCCATCGGGCGTGCCTACCTGCTCTGGACTGCCTCCCACCTGCAGATCATCGATATCGCGCTATTGCCGGCCCATCGGGCCCGGGGTATCGGCGGCGGGCTGCTGCGCCAATGGCTGGAGCGCGCCGACCGGCAAGGGCTCAGCGTCGGCCTGTATGTGGAGGGCTACAACCCGGCGCAACGCCTCTATCAGCGCAATGGATTCGAGGTGGAAGGCGAGAACGGCGTTTACCTCAAGATGCGGCGCCCGGCCATGAGTCGCCGTGCAGCCGTACACGGATGACTGCTCAGGAGCTCCCCATGCTGCCAATGCCCACCCAGCAAGCCCTCGAACAAGCCAAGGGCATGACCTTCGATCTCTGGGTTACGCCCGAACAGCGCTTCGATGTCGAGTTGCTGACCGTCACCGAAGGCATCGCGATGACCCCGCGACACCAATGCTTCTGCGCCGACTTCGCTCTCCCTGAAGGCACCTGGCTGCCCCAGGCACTGTTTCGTCTGGCCTTGCCGGGCGAAGACGGCTGGCTGGTGCTGATGGCCCCGGGGCTGCCTGACGAGCAGGGGCGAAATGTACTGCAGGCGGTATTCCACATGGACAAGCCCACCTGAGGGGCCTGACACGATCCGGGCGAGTGTCGCCACTCGCCATTACCAGCGAAAGGCCGAAGGAGAGGTGACAAATGAGTGATCCGTTTCTGGGGGAAATCAAGATGTTCGGCGGCAACTTCGCGCCGCGCGGATTTGCCTTCTGCGCGGGGCAGATTATGAGCATTGCGCAGAATACCGCCCTGTTCTCGCTGCTGGGGACGACCTATGGCGGTAACGGCCAGACTACCTTTGGCCTGCCTGATCTGCGCAGCCGGACTCCGGTCGGCGCGAGCTTCACCGGCGCACCGCCGGGACTCAGTTCCGTTGCGCTGGGGCAGGTGGGCGGAACCGAAAACGTCACTCTGACGAGCAATCAACTGCCTACCCACGTGCATGCCGCGACCTTCACCGGGAGCGCCAGCGCAGTCGCCGGCAGCGCCGCCATCGACGTCGGTACCAGCACTGCCAGCCCGATGGTGCCACCCGCCCAGGGCGCAACCACCTACCTGTCCGCCACCACTGCCAAGGCGGGACCGGCGAATGTGGCCTTCAGCGGCCTGTTCAGCGGTACCGCCCCGGATGCCACCAAGGCGAGTCTCGGTGGCGTGACCTTGCAAGGCAACGTCACGCCGACCGGTACCGTCGCCGTGGCTGCTGCCGGTAACGGCCTGCCGTTCTCGGTGCTCAGTCCATACCTGGGGATCAACTTCATCATTGCGCTGGAAGGAATCTTCCCTTCGCGCAACTGATCCCTGTTGGCGCATCTGGCGCCCGGGATGGCAACAAACGGGGAGGGCCCAGATGGCCCTGCCCCTCGAATGCAGAAGGAGGTGTTTCATGTGGCGGAAGAAGACTGCTCGCGGACAATCGGCCCATCAGCCGGCCCGGTCTGCCCTGGCGCTGGCGCTGGAGGCCCGGATGATGTTCGACGGCGCGGTGGCAGCTACCGTCGGTGAAGCGGCCGATACCAAGGCCCCGGTCGATGCGCCGGATGCCAAGCCCACCGCCGATGCCTCCGCTACCCATGACAACCTGGCTGCCGCCCCTGCTGGCACCTCCGACAGTCGCCACGACGTGGTATTCGTCGACGGCCAGGTTAACAACTACCAGCAACTGCTGGTCAATCTCAAGCCCGGCACCGAGGTCGTCGTGCTGGACCCCAAGGGCGACGGGTTGAAGCAGATCGCTGACTATTTGGGTGGCCGCACTGGCATCGATGCCATCCATGTCGTCAGTCATGGCCTGCCGGGGCAGGTCACCCTGGGCAGCGTGACGCTGGATCGCTCGACCCTGGAGGCCCGCGCGGCGGATCTGGGGAGCATCGGCAGAAGCCTCGACGCCAACGGCGACATTCTCTTCTATGGCTGCGATGTCGGCAGCGGGGCCGCTGGGCAAGCCTTCATCGATCGGATCGCCCAGCTCACCGGTGCGGATGTCGCCGCCTCCAACGATGCGACGGGAGCTGCGTCCCGTGGCGGCGACTGGGCGCTCGAAGTCTCCAGTGGTGCCATCGAGGCCACGGTGCCGTTCTCGAAGACGGCCCAGGAGGCATTCAGCGGGCGCCTGTTCTCGGGCACAGTCGATTTCAGTGGCGCGGATAACGCCAATCTGGGCAATACGGTTACCGATGGAATGCAAGGGAGCGTGGATGTCCCTGGGGTGACGTTGCAGATTTACTCCGCGACGACCGGGAATATCAACAATATGGCGACCTGGGAGTACGGTAGCGATCTGAGTTTCGATGGCAGCGCGACACCCAATGACGATGGGATATATGGCGATGGAAATAACGGCTCGCCGATAATTGTCATTCGTAGCCAGGGTGGGCAGGACTTCTCTTTCACGGGACTCAAAATCGTCGATGCACTGGCGGTGCATAGCCAACTGACGTTCACGGCGTTTCGGGATGGCAACTCGCTTGGATCGGTGACCATCAACCGAGATTCTCAGGTGGTCCAGTTCATCAATCAGTCCAATGGGCTGACTCCGGCCATATTCCGCAATGTCGATGAGGTCAGGATCACGCCCGTTGGCAATGAAGGTGACATCGGCCAGGGAGCTCGCCTGTGGGTTGGCCTGGACGCCATTCAAGTCGCCGATCCGGTAGTTCCCCCGACCCTGGTTTCCGCTACCTTCTCCGACAACGCGCTGAAGGTGGGCGACACCTCTACCGTCACCTTCACCTTCAGCACTGCCGTGACAGGTTTCGACGCCAGCGATGTTACCGCCCCCAACGGCACCCTTGGCAATTTCACGTCCGTCGGCGACGGCTCCACATGGACCGCCCTCTTCACGCCTAATGCGAATGCCAGCAGCACGAGCAGTGTGCTCACGGTGAACCTTGCAGGCGTCACGGGTGCGGCGGGTGCCGGTAGCGGCACCGCCAATTCCAGTCCGTATAGTGTCGACACCCTGCTTCCCACCATCAGTTCCGTCACTTCCAGCACCGCCAACGGCGTCTACAAGGCCGGCGACGTGATCTCCATCCAGGTGAACTTCAGCGAGACGGTAAACGTTACCGGCACGCCGCAGCTCACCCTGGAAACCGGCAGCACTGACCGTGTCGTCAATTACGCCAGTGGTTCGGGCACCAGTACGCTGACCTTCAACTACACCGTGCAGGCCGGGGACACCAGCGCCGACCTCGATTACATCAGCAGCAGCGCGCTTTCCCTCAACGGCGGCAGCATCCGTGACAATGCCACCAATGATGCCAACCTGAGCCTGTCGGCGCCGGGCGCGGCGGGTTCCCTGGGCGCCAACAAGGGCATCGTGATCAACTCGGCTCCCAGCCTGGGCAACCTCAATGGCGACAGCCTGGCCTGGGCCGGCGTTGGCAATACCGTGGGGCTCGACGTGGGCGGCAACGCCACCGCGAGCGACACCGAGTTCGGCTCGCTCAACGGCGGCCTCGGCGACTGGTCGGGTGCGTCCCTGAGCGTGCAGCGCCAGGGCACCGCCGTCACCAGCGATCAACTGGGTTTCAACACGTCGGGCGCGAGCTTCACGATTAGCGCCGGCAACCTGCAGGCCGGCGGCCTGACCTTCGCCACCTACACCAATACCGGCGGCGTACTGACCATCACCTTCAACAGCAGCGGCACGGCGGCCACCACCGCGCTGGTGCAGAACGTCCTGCAACACATCAGCTACCGCAATGACACGCCGGCGGGCGATGCGAACATGCGAATCGCCCTGAGCGATGGCACCACCACCGCCACGGCCAACGTCACGGTCACCAGCGACACCATCTACGTCACCAACACCACCGACACCGCCACCATCAATGTGAACGATGGCGTCAGCTTCAGCGAGGCGGTGGCCATAGCCGCGGCGGATGCCACCGGCACCCAGACCCTGGTCTTCACCAGCAACTTCAACACTACCGTGGCGCTGGCCGGCAACCTGTCGATCAGCGAGAGCCTGAACCTCAACGCCGACGCGGCGTCGGGCCTGGTCATCAGCGGCAGCACCATCACCCTGGGCGGCGGCACCACGCTGAACTTCAGCAATGCCAGCGGTACCGTGGGCATCGCCAGCACCCTGGGCGGCAGCGGTTCGCTGAACAAGGCCGGCGGCGGCACGCTGGTGCTGTCGAGCGTCAGCAACGAAGCGTCCATGTCCGGTGGCATGACCGTCAGCGGCGGCAACTTGCAGGTCAGCGGCGACGATTATCTGTCCTCCGGCACCCTGACCCTCGATGGCGGCACGCTGACCAACAATGCCACTGGCTTCACCATCGACAATGCCATCGTGCTGGGCTCCGGTGGCGGCACCATCAACGTCGGCGGTGGCGCCGGGGCGACCTCGCTGGTGCTCTCGGGCGTCATTTCCGGTACCGGCACCCTGACCAAGAACGGCCAGGCAATCCTCGAACTGAGCGGCAACAACACCTACAGCGGCCTGACCGACGTCCAGAGCGGCACGCTGATCCTGTCCCACGCGAACGCCCTGGGCACCACTGCCGGCGCCACCAGCGTGGCCAGCGGCGCCACCGTGCGCATCGCCGGCATCCTCACCGTGGCGGAATCCTTCACCATCGCCGGTACCGGCAAGACGGTTTCCAGCATCAATTACGGCGCGCTGCACCTGATCAGCGGCAGCAGCACCCTCAGCGGCACCATCACCTTCGCCGGCGACGCCGACATCAGTGCCGCCAGCGGCAGTACGCTGACCCTCAGCGGCGCGCTGGGTGGCAGCTCCAACCTCAACAAGACGGATGCCGGGACGCTGGTGCTGAGCAACACCGCCAACGAGGCGGGCATGAGCGGCGGCATGACCGTCAGCGCGGGCACGCTGAGCATTGGCGCCGACGATAACCTGTCCATTGGCACCCTGACCCTGGCCGGCGGAACCCTGGCCACAACTTCGGCCGTGACGATCGACAACGCGGTGGCGGTGACCAGCGCTTCGACCATCAGTACCGGCAGCAATACCACGTTCAGTGGCGTGCTCAGTGGCAGCGGCACCTTGACCAAGGCTGGCGCCAATACGCTGACCCTGTCCGGCATCAACACCCACATTGGCGCAGTCAACCTCACCGCCGGCGGCCTGACCCTCAGTGGTGGCTCGGCGATTGGCGACGGCAGCGCGGTGACCTTGTCGGCCGGCACCACGCTGACCCTGGCCAGTGCCGAAACCATCGGCTCGCTGGCCGGTTCGGGCAGCGTGGTGCTCAATGCCCAGTTGACCACCGGCGGCGACAATACCAGTACGACCTATGCCGGCGTGATGTCCGGCGCGTCCGGCCTGACCAAGGCCGGCAGCGGTACGATGACGCTGACCGGCAATAACCTCTTCACCGGCGCCGCCTCGGTATCCAGCGGCGGTCTGACCCTCAACCGCGTGGGCGGTGCACTGAGCGACAGCGCGAGCGTGACGGTGGCGTCCGGCGCAACCCTGACGATTTCAGCCGACGAGGCAATCGACAGCTTGTTCGGCGCCGGCACGGTGGCGTTGGGCGGCCAGAGTCTGATGGTCGGCGTCAACGGAGCGAGCAGCAACTTCAGCGGTTCCATCACAGGTTCTGGCGCCTTGGTCCAGGACGGCACCGGTACCCTGACGCTGTCGGGCGCCAACGGTTCCCAAGGCTGGGCGGTACGGGCATACGACGGCACGCTGGCGATCGCCAACGCCGGCAACATCGGCACCGGCGCGATCGAGTTGAACAGCGGCACGCTGTCGATCAGCGATGACACCACCCTCGCCAACACGTTCACCCTGAGCGGCGCTGGCGGCACCCTGAGCGTGGCGGCCGGCAAGGCCGTCGGTCTCACCGCGTCGAACACTGGCACGGGCGGCCTGACCAAGGCTGGCAGCGGCACGCTGACGCTCTCGGGCAGCAACAATTACCTGGGTACTACGACCGTATCCGCCGGTACCTTGTCGGTTACCGGCAGCACGGCCAGTGCGACCACGGTGGCCAGCGGCGCCACCTTGGCCGGCAGCGGCATCCTGGGCGGCGGCGTGACGGTACAGGGCGGCGGCACCCTGTCGCCCGGTATCACTGGCGTCAACAACGGCGTCGGCACCCTCACCATCAACGGCAACCTGCAGATGAATGCGGGCAGCACGCTGGCGGTGGAGATCGATGGCACCACGGCCGGCACCGGCTACGACCAGGTGCTGGTCAATGGCACGGTCAATGTCAGCGGCGCCACCTTGGTCGCGACCCACGGCTATGTCCCGGCGAGCGGCGACAGCTACAACATCATCGTCAACGACGCGTCCGATGCGGTAACCGGCGCCTTCAGCGGCCTGACCGAAGGCAGCGTGCTGACCGCCGGCGGCAACAGCACCGAACTCACCGTCAGCTACATCGGCGGCACCGGCAATGACATCACCCTGACCGCGCCGATCAACGCCGCGCCCGTTCTAGGCAACCTGGGGGGCGACAGCGTCACCTACACCCAGGGCAATGGCTCGATCCTGCTCGATGGCACCAGCGACGCTACGGTCACCGACAGCGACTCGCCCGACTTCAATGGTGGCAGCCTCAACGTCTCCATCGTAGCCAACGGCGTGTCGGCCGAAGACGTGCTCGGCATTCTCAATCAGGGGACCGGGGCAGGGCAGATCGGCGTTTCCGGCGCGAATGTCACGTTCGGAGGCACGGTCATCGGCAGCGTTTCCGGCGGAACCGGCGGCAGCGCCCTGGTGGTGACCTTCAACGCCAATGCCACGGCAGCGGCGGTGCAGGCGCTGGTGCGCAACCTCACCTACGACAACATCAATGCGAGCAATGGCATTGGCCAGGCGGCGCGTACCGTCCGCGTGACCGTGAACGACGGCGACAGCGCCACCACCAGCCAGGCAGACGTTACGGTGTCGGTCGTCGAAACCGTGCCGCCCACAGCGACCATCGTAGTGACCGACACCAGCCTGATCGCGGGCGAGAGCTCGACGGTCACCATCACCTTCAGCGAGGCGGTGACCGGGCTGGACCTCGGCGACTTCACGGTAGCCAACGGCACCCTGAGCAACCTGAGCACGTCGGACAATATCACCTGGACCGCGACCCTGACCCCGAGCGCAAGCTTCCAGGGCGGCAGCAACCATATCTCGCTGAGCAACACGGGCTACACCGACCAGGCTGGCAATGCAGGCGTCGGCACCACCGACTCCAACAACTACGCCATCGACACCCTGCGTCCCACCGCCAGTATCGTGGTGGCCGACACCGCCTTGAAGGCAGGGGAGACCACCACCGTCACCATCACCTTCAACCGAGCGGTGACGGGGCTGGACGTCGGCGACTTCACGGTAGCCAACGGCGCCCTGAGCAACCTGAGCACGGCGGACAACGTCGTCTGGACTGCCACTCTGACGCCGGCTGCCAGCACCGAGGACAGCAGCAATGTCATCACCCTGGATAACGGCGGGGTGATCGATGGGGCCGGCAATACCGGCACGGGTTCCACCAACTCCGGTAACTACGCCGTCGATACCCTGCGCCCCACGGCGACCATCGTCGTTGGCGATACCTCCCTTGCGGTGGGCGAAACCAGCACCGTTACCATCACCTTCAGCGAAACCGTCACCGGCCTTACGACCGCCGATTTCACCGTGGCCCACGGAACGCTGAGCAACCTCAGCTCCAGCGATGGCGGCATCACCTGGACGGCGACCCTGACGCCGACCGCCGGCATCGTCAGCACCGCCAACCTCATCAGCCTGAACAACAGCGGCTTTACCGACGCCGCCGGCAACACCGGCAGCGGCAGTACCGACTCCAACAACTACGTGATCGACACCGAGGCGCCGATCAATGCCGTGCCTGCCGCGCAAACCACCAATACGGTGACCCCGCTGGTGTTCAGCAGCGCCAACGGCAATGCGCTCACCGTGAGCGATGGCGGCCAACTGACGGTGGTGGTCTCCGTCGCGGGCGGTGCGCTGAACGCCACTACCGGCGGCACGGCGATCATCACGGGCAACGGCACCGGCAGCGTCACCCTCAGCGGTACGGCCGCCGAGGTGAACGCGGCGCTCGAGGGCCTGACCTATATCCCGGATGGGGCGGGCTCCCGCAGCATCAGCCTGCAGTCCACCGATTCGGTCGGCAACAGCGATACCGACCTGGTGGCGGTCACGGTCAACAACTCCACCCTGGTGGTCACCTCCGACCTCGATACCGGCGCCGACCAGAGCACGGCCGCCAGCTTCGCCGCCGACCAGGCGGACGGCAATGGCCTGAGTATCCGCGAGGCCCTGTTCTGGGCGCGCGGGGGCGACACCATCACCTTCGACCTGAACGGCGCGCTGGCCGGCAACCAGGGCGGCACCATCGTCCTCAATGGCACGCAGCTCGATATCCATTACAGCAACCTGAATATCGACGGCGATCTCAACGACGACGGCGTTGCCGATGTGACCCTTTCCGGCAACCACGCCAGCCGTGTGATGGCGGTGGGCTCGAGCGTCACCGGCGTCGAAATCACCGGGCTGACATTGACCCAGGGTGTTACCGGCGGCGGTGGTGGTGGCCTGTACATCGGCGCAGGCAGCAGCCTGACCCTGCGCGACTCGGTGATCAGCAACAACACCGACATCGGCGGCGGCGGTGGCGGCCTGTATGCCACCGCCTCCACGGTGACCGTGATCAACTCCACCATCAGCGGCAACACCAGCAACACCTTTGGTGGTGGCATCCGGGTGGTATCCAACAACGGCGCGCTCAACCTGATCAACAGCACGGTGAGCGGCAACACCACCACCGGCACGGGCGCCCACGGCGGCGGCCTGCAGTTCGGTGGCACCAATCCGCTGGTCATCATCAACAGCACCTTCAGTGGTAACGCCGCGCTGGGTGCCAGTTCATTCGGGGGCGGTATCCGCGTCACCAGCGGCACCGCCTTCTTCTACAACGTCACGGTGGTGGGTAACGCCTCGACCTCCACTGGCGGTGGCATCAACGCCAGCGGCATCGAAACCTTCGTCAATACGGTGGTGGCCGGAAACACCTCGGGCGCTGGCGCCACCGCGGCGGTGGGCGGTTCGCCCCTGGCCACCGGCGGCGCCGCCGACGACGTGGGCAACACCGTCGAAACCGCCACCAACAGCTTCTTCGGTTCCAACGTCAGCATCACCACGGCCACTGGTGTACTCAACAACCAGGGCACCGCCGGCTTGCTGCTGGGCAACCTGGCAAACAACGGCGGCACCGTGCTGACCCACAAGCCTCAGGCGGGCAGCGCGTTGCTCAAGGCCGGCAGCAAGGCCGCTCTCCCCACCGACACCTTCGACCTGGACAAGGACGGCAATACCAGCGAGGCCCTGCCGATCGATGCCAACGGCAAGGCGCGTTCAGCCGGGACTACCGTCGATATCGGCGCGGTGGAGGCCAACGCCGCCCCTGTGCTGAGCAACCTGGGCGGCGGCGGCAGCTACACCGAAGGCGGCGCCGCCATCGTCATCGACTCCGATGCAAGCGTTGCCGATGCGGACCTCGACGCGCTCAATGGCGGCGCTGGCGACTACAGCGGGGCATCGCTGGTGGTGGTGCGCCATACCGGTGCCGATGCCAGCGACCTGTTCGGCTTCCAGGCGGGCAACGGCATCACCCGCGTGGGCAATACCCTGGTCAAGAACGGCCAGGTGATCGCCAGCTTCGATACCAGCGTGACCGGGCAGTTGACCCTGACCTTCACCAATGCCAACGGCCAGACGCCGACCCGCGCCGACGTGAACCACATCCTGCAGCAGCTGACCTACGCCAACGCCTCCGACGACCCGGTCGCCAGTGTGGGCCTGGACTGGACCTTCGCCGATGACCAGGGTGCCACCTCGGTGGGCACCGCCCTGGTCAGCCTGGTGGCGGTCAACGATGCGCCCCTGGTGAATGCCACCGGCGGCAGCGTCACCCTCACCGAGAACGGCAGCGCCGTGGACCTGTTCAGCGGCGTCAGCATCGATACGGTGGAAGCCGGCCAGAGCATCACCGGGCTGACCTTCACCGTCAGTGGGCTGGCCGATGGCGCCAGCGAGATCCTGCGCATCGACGGTACCGACATCGCATTGGTGAACGGTGCCAACGGCCTGACCTCGACTACCGGTATCGCCTACAGCGTCAGCGTCGTCGGCGGAACCGCCACCGTCACCCTGACCCATGCGGGCCTCAGTACCGCCGCCGCCAGCAGCGTCATCGATGGGATGAGCTACCGCAACAGCAGCGAGGCGCCGGCTAGCGGAACCCGCAGCGTTACCCTGGTCGGCGTCCGCGACAGCGGCGGCACCGCGAGTGGCGGGGTGGACAGCACCAGCGCTGCGATCGCCGCGAACGTCTCGGTGGTCGCGGTCAACGATGCGCCGGTCATCAGCGCGCCCGGCAGCATCCCAGTCGTCGAGGACACACCGCAGCCGCTGGGCGGCATCAGCTTCACCGATGTGGATGCGGGCAGCGGCAGCGTCACCGCGCACTTCAGTGTCGCCAGCGGTGCGCTCACTGCCAGCAGTGGCGCGGGCGTAACGGTGTCCGGCTCGGGCACCGGCAGCCTGACCCTGGTCGGCAGCGTCGCCGACATCAATGCCTTCATCGCCGCCAATGGCTTGAGCTTCACGCCGGCCGCCAATGCCAACGGCAACGTCACCCTCAGCATCGGCATCGACGATGGCGGCAATACCGGCAGCGGTGGCGCACTGACCGACAGCACCAGCGTCACCCTGGCGGTGAGCGCGGTGAACGACGCGCCGGTGAATGGCGTGCCGGGCGCACAGAGCCTGGACCAGGACGGCAGCCTGGTGTTCAGCGTCGGCAATGGCAACCTCATCAGCATCGGCGACGTGGATGCCGGCAGTGGCGAACTGCAGGTGACCCTCACGGCCAGCCACGGCGTGCTCACCCTGGGCAGCCTCACGGGCCTGACCTTCATCAGCGGCGACGGCAACGCGGACGCCAGCCTGGTCTTCCGCGGCAGCCTGGCGGATATCAATGCCGCCCTGAACGGCCTGACCTTCACCCCCACCGGCGGCTACAACGGTCCGGCCGGCCTGCAGATCAGCACCAGCGACCTGGGCAACAGCGGCAGCGGTGGCGCCCTGGTGGATACCGACGCCATCGCCATCACCGTCGACCCGCTCAACCCGGTGGTCACCCATATCGGCGTCAGCAACCCGAACGGCAGCTATCACCTGGGCGACGTCATCACCGTCACCGTTACCTTCGACCAGGTGGTGATCGTCGACGCCGGCAGCGGCGTCCCCACGCTGCTGCTGGAAACCGGTCTGATCGATCGCAGCGCAATCTACCTGTCCGGTTCGGGCAGCAATACGCTGACCTTCCGCTACACCGTGCAGGCCGGCGACCTCAGCGCCGACCTGAACCAGCAGTCCAGCGGCGCGCTGGCGCTGAACGGCGGCAGCATCCGCAATGCCGGCAACCGCGATGCCATCCTGACCCTGCCGGCTGCCGTTGGCGCCGACTCCATCGCCGCGCAGCACGACATCGCCGTCGATGGCGTCGCGCCGACCGTCACCAGTGTCAGCGTGCCGGCCAACGGAACCTACGTGGCGGGACAGAACCTCGACTTCACCGTCAACCTCAGCGAGGCGGTGACCGTCGACACCAGCACCGGCGCGCCGCGCCTGGCCATCACCCTGGATGGCGGCCGCACGGTGTTTGCGCAGTACCTCAGCGGTTCGGGCAGTTCCGTCCTGGTTTTCCGCTACACCGTGCAGCCCGGTGACAACGACGCCGATGGCATCCAGGTGACCGGCCTGTCTGCCAATGGCGGGCGTCTGAGCGACGCCGTCGGCAACGACATGAATCCGAGTCTGAACAACGTCGGCGACAGCCATGCCGTACTGGTCGATACGCGGGCGCCCAGCGTCACCAGTGTGGTGCGCCTCGACCCGTCGCCCACCAACGCGAAGACGGTGGACTTCCTGGTGAGCTTCGACGAGAACGTCAGCGGCGTGGACAGCGCCGACTTCACCGTGGTCACCAGCGCCATCGCCAAGGGCAGCGTGCGCTCGGTGACCCAGGTCGACGCCAGGACCTGGCGCGTCAGCGTCGGCGACATCCGGGGCGTGGGTAACCTCGGGCTGAGGGTCAACGCCGGCGGGATCATCGACGGCGTGGGCAACGTGCTGGCGCAGGCGTTCAATGGCGAGAGCTATGCCATCGGAGCCCTCTCCGACGGTGATCCGCAATTCCGCGTAACGACGCCCACCCCGCCAGCGCTACCGACGCCGACGCCCTTGCAGCCCAGCGTGCCGGTGATCGTCGCGCCGCCGCCGCTCTCGCCCCTGTTGCCGCCATCGCTGTTCACGCCGCCGAGCCTTGGCGAGGTGCCGACGCTGGGCAACATCTTCATCCGCAACGGCGAGCCCGCGCAGAGCTTCCTGGCCCAGGTGTTTGGCGATGCCAGCTTCGGCGACGGCAGCGCCCGAGGCTTCCTCGGCTTTGGCGGCGGCGATGCCGGGGTGTTCGGCAGCAGCACGCTGTCGGGCATCTTCAACCGAGACGGCTTCGACGACAGCACGCCACTCAGGGTGTTCGAGCGCCGCAGCGGCGATATCGACCAGGGGCTGCGCGGCATATTCGGCGCGCCGACGCTGGCGCAGCAGCTGCACGAGATCCACGAAACCGAACAACAACCGATGCGCGACCTGGCCTGGGCGCTAGGGCAGATTGCCCAGGACCGCGAAGCATCCTGATGACCATTGCACAGCACGTCGCACACAGAGCAACAAAAAGCCGTAACCAGGGGGACGGCCAGGGATGAAGAGACAGATGACCTTACTGAGCGTCAGCCTGCTGGCGCTCGCTGTCAGCGGCTGCGCCGTGACCACGCAGCCGATCGACCGCAGCGTCAGCGAGCAGCGCGCCCGCGATGACCTCAAGGCGATGTTCAAGGACCAGGAGCCCCTCAGCGGCCCGCTGACCCTGCACGACGCCATGGCCCGTGCGGTGAAGTACAACCTGGAGTCGCGCCTGAAGGTGATGGAGGAGGCGCTGTCGCGTCGCCAGCTCGACCTTGCCACCTTCGACATGCTGCCACGCATGGCGCTGGAGGCCGGCTACGTCGGCCGCAACAATGTCAGTGCGTCGAGCAGCCAGAGCGTGCTGACCAACACCCAGTCCCTGGAGCCGTCCACCTCGCAGGACCGCGACCGCGACGTCGCCGACCTGACCATGGTGTGGAACGTGCTCGACTTCGGCGTCAGCTACGTCAGCGCCAAGCAACAGGCCGACCAGCGCCTGATCGTGCAGGAGCGCCGCCGCAAGGTGGTGCAGACGATCATCCAGGACGTCCGCTCGGCCTACTGGCGCGCCATCGCCGCGCAACGCCTGCTGGGGCAGATCGACAGCCTGATGGCGCGCGTCGACAGCGCCCGCAAGGACAGCCAGCAGATGAGCCAGCAGCGCATCGGCGACCCGGTGCAGGCGCTGAGCTACCAGCGCGCGCTGATCGAGGCCAGCCGACAGCTGGAGGAGCAGCGGCGCGCGTTGTCCCTGGCGAAGACGGAGCTGGCCACCCTGATCAACCTGCCGCTGGGTACCGATCTGACCCTGGCGGTGCCCGAGGGCTACGACGTCCCCGAGCTCAAGGCCGACTTCGACTCGCTGGAACAGCAGGCCCTGGCCAGCCGTCCGGAGCTGCGCGAGCAGGACTACCAGGCGCGCATCAGTGCCGCCGAAACCAAGAAAGCCATGCTGCGTATGCTGCCGGGCCTGGAGTTCTCCGCGGGCGGGCATTACGACAGCAACTCCTTCCTGGTGAACGATCGCTGGGCCGACTATGGCGTGAAGGTCACCTGGAACCTGTTCAACGTGCTCTCCGCACCGGCCGCAATCGACGCGGCCAAGGCGGGCGAAGACGTCAATGCGGCGCGGCGCCAGGCGATGTCCATGGCGGTGCTGGCGCAGTTGTATGTGGCCAACGCCAACTACAGCGAGGCGCGTCGCCAGTTCCTCACCACCCAGGAGTTGGCCAGCCTGGACAACCAGATCGTCGGCCAGCTGCGCAATCGCCAGCAGGCCCAGGGTATCGGTGAACTCGAGCTGATCCAGGGCGAGCTCAATGCCCTGCAGGCCGACCTGCGTCGCGACCTGGCCTACGCCGAGTTGCGCAATAGCTATGGCCAGATCTTCGCCTCCGCCGGCATCGATCCGCTGCCCGGCGGCCTGGCCGATACCCAGCTCAAGACCCTGGCCAATGGCCTGGCCGAGCGGGAGCGCCAGCTCGATGGCGGCCAGCTGAAGTAAGGGGCCGCAGGGGCGGGCAGGGGGCCGTTGCGGCTTCCCGGCCGCCCTTGTTGTCCGCGTCCGCGGCTTGGGCATAGGATGGTCCCCCGATCCGCCCGTCGACCCGATTGCCGATGAACCCAAGCCACCCCACGCCCGATGAGGACTCGCTCGAGCACGTGCTCAAGCCCGACCTGCGGGTCGCCCTCGTCCTCATCGATCAGTTCACCCTGACCCCGGTGGCCGGTTTCGTCGACGCGCTGCGTTTCGCCGCCGACCGTTCCTTCGAGAGCCGGCAGATTCTCTGCCAGTGGGAATGGCTGAGCGTGGCGGGCGAACCGGTCAGCGCGAGCTGCGGCCTGCCGATTGCGCCGACCCGGCGCCTGGACCCGGATGCGGAGTACGACTACGTGGTGCTGGCCGGCGGGCTGCTGTCCGGGGTGATGAACCCGGCGCCCGCGCTGCTCGACTACATTCGCCGCCTGCACGCGCGCAAGGTGCCGCTGGTGGCGCTGTGCGCCTCCTACTTCACCCTGGGCCTGGCCGGCATTCTCAAGGGGCGTCGCTGCGCGGTGCATTTCACCGTGCAGGAGCAGTTCGCCGCGCTGTTCCCGGAGACCCAGGCGGTGGTCGACAAGAGCTACATCGAGGACAACGGCGTGTTCACCTGTCCCGGCGGTTCGGCATTCGAGTTGGCCGCGGAGATCATCGGCCGTCATTGCGGCAAGCGCCGCGCGCAGAAGAGCCTGGAGTACCTGCTGGTGGCCGACGAGGACATCCGGCGCGGCACCGACAACAGCGTGGCGCATGTCTACCAGGACCCGCTGGTGCAGCGCGCGCTCGATTACATGCGCGCCCATCTCGACAGCCACTGCACGATCAGGGAGCTGGCCCTGCAACTGGGCAGCAACGAGCGGCAGTTGAACCGCGCCTTCCTGGCCAACGCCGGCCAGCCGCCCGCGCAGTTCTGGCGCAAGCTGCGCCTGCAGGAGGCGCGCAAGCTGCTCAGCGACACCAGCCTGCACGTGACGCAGATCGCCTATGCCACGGGCTTCTCCGACGCCTCGCACTTCATCCAGCAGTTCCGCCGGAGCTATGGCGAGACGCCGCATCTGTTCCGCAAGCTGCGGCACGACGCCGAACGCCTGCAATGACAAGACGCCAACGGCCCGCCGGCGCGGTGCGCGGGCGGGCCGTTGGCGGTCAGTGGGTCAGCCGACGTAGCGCGGGTTGGTTTCCGGTGCCCAGCGCTGGCAGACCACGGTGCCGATGACCAGCGCCGTGACGCAGAGGCCGATCGCCGCCGAGGCGCCGAAACGCTCCATCACCACCGGCAGGATGAAGGTGCAGGACGCCGCGCCGACCCGGCTGGCGGCCACCGAAATGCCAACGCCCGAAGCGCGCAACTGAGTCGGGAACAGCTCCGAGGTGTAGGCGAACTCCAGTACCCCGGAGGCCGCCATGACGAAGGCGAACACCGCGAACACGCCCACCACGTAGAGCCCTGGCATACCACTCCAGGTCGCCAGGACGAACAGCGCGACGGCGTTGATGCTGAAGGTGCCGATGAGGAAGGCACGGCGGGTGAGCAGGTTGATCAGCAGCAGGCCGACGACCGACCCGGCCAGCAGGAAGATGTTGTAGACCAGCCCGCCGGTGTAGCTGTCCTCGATCTTCAGGGCTTCGAGAATCCTCGGGATGAAGGTGCTCATGGCGAAGTAGGGGATCACCTGGCAGGTGTAGAACACCATGCCGACCAGGGTGCGGCGCCGGTGCTCGGGGCTGAACAGCTGGCCCCAGGAGGCTTTGGCCGTGCCCCGTTCCTCCACCGGGAGATCACCGCCGCCCAGGCGTTCGACGACCCGTTGCGCTTCCGCGTAGCGCCCCTGTTTCATCAACCATAGCGGCGACTCCGGCGTGCCCTGGCGCACCAGCAGCACCAGCAGGGACGGCACCGCGCTGCTGGCCAGGATCCAGCGCCAGGCGTCATCGCCCCACGACTGCATCAGGTAGCCGACGATGTAGGAGAGGGTGAAGCCGAGCGTCCAGGACACCGCCATCAACGCCAGCAGGGGGCCGCGGAAACGCCGGGGCACCAGCTCCGCCACCAGCGAGACGCCGACCACGAAGTCCGAGCCCAGGGCGAAGCCCAGCAGCAGGCGCAGGACCAGCAGCTGCTGGGCGTCCTGGACGAAGAACTGGGCGATGGAGGCGCCGAAGAACAGCGCCATGTTCCAGCGGTAGATGTGCTTGCGCCCGTAGCGGTCGGCCAGCGGGCCGGTCAGCAGGCTGCCGAGGAACAGGCCGATCAGGGCCGCTCCGCCGAGCAGGCCGAGCCACAGGGCATCCAGCCCCAGCGGGGTGGTCGCCAGGCTGATGGCGATGCCGATGATGCCCAGCACATAGCCATCGCAGAACTGGCCGCCCACGCCTCCCACGGCGGCCTGGAGGTGCAGCGGGCGGATAGGGGAGTTTTCGACGGCGGGGGAACTCGATAGGTCGACGCTTTGCATGGCTTGCCTCTTGTTGTTCTTGTAGGGGTAAGAGCTTGTCCAGGGGCTGCCTGCGCTGCGCTCGGCGAGACCCTGAACGGACTCTGGCAGGGGCTTCAGGACGTCCGGGCGACGAAGGCCTCGACGTTCTCCAGTGCGCTATCCATCAGCCCTTGCATGGCTTCGGCGCTGCTCCAGGCAACGTGGGGGTTGAGGATCAGGTTGTGGGTGGCGGCCAGGTGCAGCAGCGGCTCGTCGAGGGTGATCGGCTCGTGGGTCACGACGTCGAGCGCGGCGCCGGCGATCTCGCCGTCCTGCAGCGCCCGGATCAGGTCCGGCTCGTTGATCACCGCGCCCCGTGCGGTGTTGATCAGCAGCGCATCCTTCTTCATCCACTCCAATTGCTGGCGGCCGATCAGACCACGGGTCTGCGGGGTGAGCGGGCAGTTGAGGGAGACCACGTCGCTGCGCGCGAGCAGCGCTTGCAGGGGCAGGTACCGCTCGCCCTGGTAGTGCCCGTCGCGGTCGTGGAAGTACACCTGCATCTCCAGGCGCGAGGCGAGGTCGCCCAGGCGTTGGGCAATGGGGCCGTGGCCGATGATGCCCAGCACCTTGCCGCGCAGGTCGCGGATGGGATAGTCGAAGTAGGTCGGCTGCAGCGGCTGGCCGCGCTGGCGTTCATCCAGCAGCAGGCGGTGGTAGCGGCCGACGTTGCGCAACAGCTCGAAGATCATCGCCAGCGCGTGCTCGGCCACCGCGTGGGTGCCGTAGCCGGGGACGTTGGTGATATGGATGCCGCGCTGGCGGCAGTAGTCCAGGTCGACGATATCGGTGCCGGTCAGCGCCAGGGAGATCATGCGCAGGGCAGGCAGTTGTTCCAGTTGCGCCACCGTGATCGGCACGCCGCCGGTGATGGCCACGGTGGCGGTGGACAGGCGCGCCACCATCTCGTCGGGCGCGGTGTAGTCGTGGCAGCTCCAGCGATGGGGGAAGGGCAGTTCCCTGATCTTCACGCTCGCGGGGAACGCGTCGCGGTCGAGGAAAACGACGTCGTGCAGCACAGGCACCTCCAGGTGTGATTGTTCTTGTAATTGAGCGGGGAGCGCCGTCAGGCCACGGCGCTGGCCTGGATCTCCAGGCGGTAGCGGCTGTCTGCCAGGGCCGCGCCGACGCAGGCCCGCGCCGGCGGATGCTCCGGGTCCACCCAGGCGTCGTAGATGCGGTTCATGGCGTCGAACTCGGCCATGTCGGCCAGCCAGATCTGCACGCGGACGAGGCGCGTCTTGTCGGCGCCGGCCAGGTCCAGCACGGCTTCCAGTTGTTCCAGCACGTCGCGGGTCTGTTCGGCGATGTCCTGGCTCGGATCACGGGCGACGATGCCCGAGGTTTCGATGCATTCGTTGAAGCGCACGCACTGGCTGTAGCGGGCGCTCCTGCCTTCGCGATGGATGTCCAAGGCAACCCCTCCTGTCTTGTCATGGCGGCCGACGTGGCCGGCCTGGTGCTGATTGTTCGGGGGGCGGGGAGCTGCGAGCTAGGAAGAAAAGGACGATAAATAGGAGAAATCTGCGTTGTTAAAAAATAACTACAAAATTTTCTTTAAGTAAAAAATATCGTTGTTTTTTAGATTGCCTGCGGATAGCCTCCGGACCCATCGCCAGCCAGTGGGTTGTCCTGCGAGGACGCGTATCGCCCGGCTGGCGCGACCGACGATTTCACTTGCCAAGAGACCCGAGATGAAATTTCCAGCCGTGCCGCCGCTGAAGCGCAGTTTCTGGATGTTGTCCGCCGAGCCCGACCTGCAATTGCCGTCTCCGCTCTCGGGCAACCATCGCGCCGATATCGTGATAGTCGGCGGAGGCTTCGTCGGCCTCTGGACGGCCCTGACGATCAAGGAGCACGAGCCCGATTGCCGGGTCATGGTGCTGGAGCAGGACGTCTGCGGCGGCGGCGCGTCGGGGCGCAATGGCGGGTTCGTCATGTCGTGGTGGCCGAAGATCCAGTCGCTCACCTCGTTCTGCTCCACCGAGCAGGCGACCTTCCTCGCGACCAGCGCGGAGCGCGCGATCGCGGAGCTGGGCGAGTTCTGCGAGCGCCACCGGATCGACGCGTCCTTCCGGCAGAAGGGCTGGCTCTGGACGGCAACCTGCAAGGCCCACGTCGACAGCTGGAATGCCACCCTGGCCGCCTGCGAGCGCCTG
Organism: Pseudomonas sp. NY15181; assembly: GCF_048068055.1. Lineage (NCBI taxonomy): Bacteria > Pseudomonadati > Pseudomonadota > Gammaproteobacteria > Pseudomonadales > Pseudomonadaceae > Pseudomonas > Pseudomonas sp. NY15181. The sequence continues at coordinate 259,242 of NZ_JBLUPT010000009.1, forward strand.
GGCTTCCAGCCCTTCGAACGGCTGTCCCGCGAGGAGGTGGCGAGGCGTTCGGGGTCCGACGTGCACATCGCCGGCGTGCTGGAACGCAGCAATGCCACCGTGCAGCCGGCCGCACTGGTCCGGGGCATGCGGCGCGTGGCGCTGGAGGCGGGTGTCGAGATTTTCGAGAACACGCCCGTCACCGAGATCCAGCCGGGGCACCCGGTTACGCTCCTGACCGCGAAGGGCCGGGTCGAGGCCGGGAAGGTCGTGCTGGCCACCAACGCCTGGTCCGCCGCCATCCCGGAGCTGGCGAAGCTTTTCGTGCCGGTGGGTAGCTCCATCGTGGTGACCCAGCCGCTGGGCCAGCGCCTGGAGCGCCTGGGGTGGAGCGGGGCGGAAGCCATCACCGACTCGCAGTTGCTGGTCGACTACTACCGCACCACGCCCGACGAGCGCATCGCCTTCGGCAAGGGCACCGGCTCGCTGAGCTATGGCTCGAAGATGGGGCCGGTATTCAGCGAAGACCCCGAGGGCATCGCCCTGACCGAAGCCGACCTGCGCCGCGCCTACCCGATGCTCAACGACACGCTGGTCACCCATTCCTGGTCCGGTCCGATCGACCGCACCTACGACAGCCTGCCGGTGTTCGGCCACATCGCCGGCAGCGACAACATTCACTACGGCATCGGCTGGAGCGGCAACGGCGTCGGCCCGAGCCGCCTGGGCGGCCGCATCCTGGCCAGCCTCGCGCTGGGGCGCAAGGATCAGTGGAGCGGTTGCGCCCTGGTCGGCCGCCGCTGCAAGTCGTTCCCACCCGAGCCGGTGCGCTTCATCGGCGGCTCGATGGTACGCAAGGCCGTCATCCGTAAGGAGCGCGCCGAACTCAATGGCAAGCCGGCGAATCAGTTCGACGTACTGATGGCCCGGTTTGCGCCCGCTGGACTGGAAGACAAAGCCTGAGGAAACCCATGACCCCCGTACTGTTCCGTCTCGACAACGCCCAGTTCTCCGAGCCCGCTCCGGCCGGCATCCCGATCGGCGCGCCGATCCCGATGGCGAGCACCGCCGCGCACCAGGAGCTCGCCTCGCAGAACGCCTCCAGCGGCTTCTGGGAGTGCTCCCCCGGTCGCCTGCGCCGGGCCATCATGCAGGCCGAGTACAGCTACTTCATCGAAGGCCGGGGCGTGTTCACCCCCGACGGCGGCGAGCCCATCGCCTTCAAGGCCGGTGATTCGATCTACTTCGCCGCGAATACCCACGGCGAGTGGGAAATCATCGAGAAGGTGCGCAAGGCGTATCTGATCCTGGGGTGAGCGTGGGGCCGCGGCTTCATCGTGAGCAGCGCTTGTGCCGGCCTGAAGGGGCACCAGCCGGAATTCAGCATGGGGCCTGTCAGCAATGGACATCGTGCCCCGCGGATCGCGAGCAAGCTCGCTCCTACAGGCATGCCCCAGCGCCGGTGCGCCTTTCGTAGGAGCGAGCTTGCTCGCGAACCCGATACAGCGCCGGCCTTGCCGGCGGATCGCGGACAAGAGCTCGCCAGACGCCGCTGTCTCTCCTGCGAGCCCAAGAGCCCCTCACCCTAACCCTCTCCCGAGGGGAGAGGGGACCGTTCGGTGCAGGATGAAACGTAAGCGTCAGCCGGCACGGGCTGCCCCCTCTCCCTGAGGGAGAGGGCTGGGGTGAGGGGGAAGCGCAGGCGCGGATTGTCCGGAGGAATACGACTGCTCCCGCACCCGAACCGTACCCCGGTCTCTCCTACGGGAACATCGGAACGGCCGGGAGCGTAGGGCGTACAACCGTTCGCGGTTGTACGCCGATACACCGCGCCCGTCCGCCCTACGCTGCGATGGATCGTCGGCAGAGGCCGTCAACCGCGCAGCAAATGCACCGCCAGACCCGCCAGGGCACAGCCGAACAGCACCTGGATCACGCCGCGCTTGAAGCGGAAAAGGGCCAGCGCCGCAGCGATGGCGATCACGGCCGACGGCCAGTCGAAAGCGCCGCCGAATCCGTTCGGCCAGAGCACGTGATAGCCGAAGAACAGGGCGAGGTTGAGGATCACGCCGACGACGGCCGCCGTGATGCCGGTCAGCGGTGCGGTGAATTTCAGCTCGTTGTGCGTCGACTCCACCAACGGGCCGCCGGCGAGGATGAACAGGAAGGATGGCAGGAAGGTGAACCAGGTGACCAGGCTCGCGGCGATGGCGCCCGCCAGGAAGGGATGGTCCGCGCCGAACATCGGCTGCACGTAGCCACCGACGAAGCCGACGAACGCCACCACCATGATCAGCGGCCCCGGCGTGGTTTCGCCCAGGGCCAGGCCATCGATCATCTGGGTGGGTGACAACCAGCCGAAATGACCAACCGCGCCCTGGTAGACATAGGGCAGCACCGCATAGGCGCCGCCGAAGGTCAGCAGGGCGGCCTTGGTGAAGAACCAGCCCATCTGCGTCAGGGTTCCCTGCCAGCCGAACGAGGCCGCCAGCAGGCCCATCGGCAGCAGCCAGAGCGCCGCCCCGATCAGGGCCAGGCGCAGCAGATGGCCCCAGCGAAAGCGCGCATGTTCGGGCGCCGGGGTGTCGTCGTCGATCAGCGCGGGGCCGTAGCCGGTCTTCGCCGCCCCGTGGCCACCGCCGATGACGAACTTGCCCGGCAGCAGCCGCCCGCCGACATAGCCCAGGATCGCGGCCACCAGCACGATGATGGGGAAGGGCACGTTGAGGGCGAAGATGGCGACGAAGGAGGCTGCCGCCACGGCCCATAGCCAGGCGTTCTTCAGGGCTCGCGAGCCGATCCGGTGCGCCGCATGGACGACGATGGCGGTCACCGCGGGCTTGATGCCGTAGAAGATGCCGGCCACCACCGGCACTTCGCCGAAGGCGACGTAGACCCATGAGAGGCCGATCAGGATGAACAGCGACGGCAGCACGAACAGGGCTCCGGCGATCACGCCGCCCCAGCTGCGGTGCATCAGCCAGCCGATGTAGGTGGCGAGCTGCTGCGCCTCCGGCCCCGGCAGCAACATGCAGTAGTTCAGCGCGTGGAGGAAGCGTCGTTCGCTGATCCAGCGGCGGCGCTCCACCAGCTCCTGGTGCATGATCGAAATCTGTCCCGCCGGGCCGCCGAAACTGATGAAGCCCAGCTTCAGCCAGAACAGGAAGGCCTCGAACAGGCCGATGGGCGCCCTGGGGGCAATAGCCTTTTCGGCGGCAGGTGCGGTGGAGTCAGTCATGGTTCTTCTCGTCAGTCGCGAACGCGGTCAACAGGCCGTCGAAGATGCCGCTGGCTGCCTGCAGCAGCGCGTCGTCATCGGTGATGCTTTCCCGCAGCCCAGCCAGGACGCGTTCGATGCCCGATGCCTCGGCGGGCTGGCTGCCGCCGACGTCCAGGTAATGAACGACGGCGGCGAGGCGCGTCAGGGCGGGGCTTTCGAGCTGGAAGCTGGCCAGCAGGGTTTCGAAGGTGACGCGCTGCCCGACGTGGCTGAAGGTGGCGCCGTCGAAGTCGAAACCCAGTGCATCGGCGGGGCAGGCGTGCGGGGAGTCCAGCCAGAGAATCCGCGCCGTCGGATCGATGAAGCGGCGAATCAACCAGGCGCTGGCGAGGCGGTCCACCCAGGGGCGTTTGCGCGTGGCCCAGCGGCGGCCCTGGAAGTCTTCCGGCGCGAGCGGCGTGATGGTCTCTTCGTGGCTGCTCGGTTCGTCCGTCGAGAGGGCGCGGCTGATGGCGGTTTCCAGCGCCTGCAGGGCCGAATCGGTGAGCTGCCTGGCCGGGTTGGGAAAGAAGTCGATGGCGGCCAGTTGGCTGAACGCCTTGCGCAGCTTGCGGACCTGCCGTGCGGTCTGCAGGGCGTTGTCGTCCGTCAGTTCGCCGAGGCAACCGGCGATATCGTCGCGCAGCCTGGCGTATTCCTCGCTGCGGTCGAACAGCGGAATGAAGCGCTCGCTGGACTCACTGAGCGTGAGCAGATAGGCGGTGCCATTGATGGCGAGTACCTCCCGCTCGATCGTTTCGAGGGCTTCCCGGCCGCCGGCGTGGTCGGGCAGCAGGTAGACCCCGTCGCGCAGCACTGCCGACCCGCAGGCCTTCAGCGCTCGCCAGGCGCGCATGCGTTCGGTCGCATTGGCGGTCGGCAGGCCGAGCACCAGCAGGAGCCAAGTATTCATGTAGAGTAATCAACGGGTTTGGTTGTAATCTCTACTATAATACGGCTTCGGCCGGATGGTCACCCGTCTTCAAGCTGCGGGTGCGCCTCGGGGATATCGCGATGATTCCACTCATCACACGCCTCTGCTCAAGGCTCGCTCTGGCGGGCGTCGAGACGGGTGTGTGGCGGCTGCTGCTGGCGAGAAGTCTGCGGGGCTTTTGCGACGGTTTCGTTGCGGTGCTGCTGCCGGCCTACCTGCTCGCGCTCGGCATGTCGACCCTCTCGGTCGGGCTGATCAGTACATCGACGCTGCTGGGCTCCGCGATCGCCACGATGCTGGTCGGCATGTTGGGCAATCGCTTTCCACGCCGCTCATTGCTGCTGGTCGCGGCCGGGGTGATGGTGGCCACGGGCATCGGCTTTTCCAGCTTCTCGACGCTCTGGCCTCTGCTCGTGGTGGCCTTCCTCGGCACCATGAACCCAAGCGCCGGGGATGTCAGCCTGTTCCTGCCCATCGAGCATGCCTGCCTGGCCGAAGCGTCGGATGCGCGGGCACGCACGGCACTCTTCGCGCGCTACAGCCTGGTCGGGGCGCTTTCCGGCGCTCTGGGCGCGCTGCTGGCCGGAGCGCCCGCATGGATCGCCGCCCATTTCGGCATCGCCGCACTCCCGTCCATGCGCGGCATGTTCGTCCTCTACGCACTGGCGGGGCTGGCGATCCTGGCGCTGTACCGGCACATGCCCACACATAGGCGCGTGCCGACCAGCGCTCGCACGCCGCTCGGGCCGTCGCGCTGGATCGTCGTGCGCCTCGCGCTGCTGTTCAGCGTCGATGCGTTCGCGGGCGGGCTGGTGGTCAACGCGCTGCTGACGCTCTGGCTGATGACGCGCTTCGATCTTTCCATCGGCGCCGCCGGGCAGTTCTTCTTCTGCACCGGATTGCTCAGCGCCGGGTCCCAGCTGGCGGCGGCGCCGCTCGCGCGCAGGATCGGCCTGCTGAACACCATGGTCTTCACCCACATCCCATCGAGCCTGTGCCTGATCGCGGCGGCCTTCATGCCGTCATTGCCGCTCGCCTTGTTCATGCTGTTGCTGCGCAGCGCGCTGTCGCAGCTCGACGTACCCACGCGCAGCGCCTATGTCATGGCCGTCGTCACGCCGGCGGAACGAGCGGCCGCCGCGAGCCTGACGGCGGTGCCGCGCAGTCTCGCCGCGGCCCTTGCCCCGACCCTCGCCAGCGGATTGATCGGGCTGGGCTGGCTCACCGCGCCGCTGCTCGTCTGCGGCGTACTCAAGATCCTCTATGACCTGGCGCTGCTCACGGCGTGTCGACATGTGCGGCTTGAGGGGGATTCTTCATGAGTGCGCTGCGAAATGGCGTGCATTTGCCTGGATCGTATCCAGCGCTCGAAAACGCATAATCTCCCCCGATCCTGCGCCTCATTGCGTCGCAAATATGGCGCCATTGCCCCAGCGCCGAAGGTCCTCCGCACAGGCCGTCGGGGCAGTTCCGAGGCTACTGGCCTAATGCCACCCCCTGTTCTATACCGATAACGCATGCGGGTCCGCAAAGGCCGTCGACGCGCGGGACAAGGAGAGAGCGATGCGAGGGAATGACGACGAGGGCATGTTCCAGTTTTCCCCGGAAGAACCGGCCGGAGAGCTGACCGAAACAGAGCCCTTGCTGGTGCTCAGCGTCGATGACGATCCTGGCTTTCAACGCTCGCTGCAGGCGGCGTTGCTGGGATACCGCTACCAGGACCAATCGCTGCGTCTGCTGACTGCCGGGTCGGCGGAGGAGGCGGCCAAGCTGATGGTGGAGACACCGGAGCTGGCTGTGGTCCTGCTCGACGTGGTGATGGAAAGCGACGACGCCGGCCTGCGTCTGGTGCGCAATGTCCGTGAAGTGCAGGGCAATGCCGACGTGCGGATCATTCTGCTGACCGGCCAGCCCGGCATGGCGCCGATGCAGGCGTCACTGGACCACCTGGACATCAGCGATTACTGGCTCAAGACCGACATGAGCCAGGAGCGCCTGCACAGCATCCTTACCGGCAACCTGCGCACCTGGCAGCAGATTCGCGCGCTGAGCCGGGCCAAGCGCGGCTTGCAGGCGATAGTCGAAGCCAGCAACAGCCTGACCCTGGCCAGGGGGCTGGAAGATTTCTCGGCGCGGATGATCTGCGAGCTGTCAGGCCTGCTCGGGGTGGCGCCGGATGGCCTGGTCTGCGTCCAGGCCGGGCAGGATGAGGAAGTGCCGTTGCACGCCAGCATCAGCGCGGCAGCCGGCCGTTTCGCCGGAAACCTCGCTCGGCCGCTGGCATCGCTGGACGACCAGCCGATCCGTGCACTGCTGAGTCGGGCCATGCAGGAAGAAACCGCCATCGCCACGGCCGACAGCCAAGTGCTGTTCTTCCCCGGCACCCACGGCGTGCCCCATGCGGCCGCTTACCTGGCGACCGACAGGCATCTCGACGAGACCGAGCGCGAATTGCTGCGGGTGTTCTCCACCCAGGTCAATTCCGGCCTGATCAACGTAGCCCTGAGCAGCCGCCTCGATCGTATCGCCTACGAAGACGAACTCCTCTCGATACCCAATGGCAACGCCTTGCTCCGCGAGCTGGAAAGCGTCCTGGCGCTGCCCCCGCCGTGCGGGCGCACGCTGTTGCTGGTGGACCTCGACCAGTACGCCGAGGGCAGCCTGTCGCTGGGCGTCGAGCAGGGCGACCTGATGCTGCAGGGCATGGCCCGGCGCCTGCGCGCCAGCTTTGCGCCGCCTTGCCTGGTCGCGCGCCTGCATGAAGATACCTTCGCGATCCTCGGTCCGACCCAGCGCCTCTCCACCCAACAGGTCCGCAGCCTGGAGCTGTTCGACGAGAGCGCGCATTCCCCCTTCATCGGCATCGGCGCGGCGCGCCTGGACCTGGACGCCTACAACGGCTCGGCCCGTGGCGCCATCGCCGCGGGCCTGCTGCTGCTCAAGCGGGCGCGTAGCCAGGCGTCGCTGCTGTGCGAATACCAGCCGGGCATGGAGGAGGAGACCAGCCAGCGTTTCCAGCAGTCCCATGCGCTCTACCATGCTCTGCGCAATACCGAGGGCATTCGTATCGTCCTCCAGCCCCAGGTGGACCTGGCCACGGGGCAGGTGTGCGGCGCCGAGGTCCTGGCCCGTTGGGCGGATGCCGACGGGACGGAAGTGCCGCCCGGCGTGTTCATCCCCATCGCCGAGGCCAATGGCCTGATCGTGCCGTTGGGCAAGCGCATCCTGGAAATGGCTTGCGCGGCTGCGCGGGCGCTCGACCAAGCCGGCTTCCCCGATCTTCCCCTGGCGGTCAACGTGTCGCCCCTGCAACTGGCGCGGCAGGAGTTTTCCGAGGAGCTGGTGGCGGTGGTCCGCCAGCACGGCATCCGCCCCCAGCGCATCGAGCTCGAGGTCACCGAATCGGCGGCCATGAGCGACCAGCAGGCCGGCGGCAACATCCTGCGCAGCCTGGAGCAGGCCGGGTTCTCCATCGCCATCGACGACTTCGGCACCGGCTATTCGTCGTTGAGCTACCTGAATTCGATCTGCGCCTCGACCCTCAAGGTCGACCAGCGCTTCGTCCGCGAAATCGGCCTGGTCGATGACAAACAGAGCATCGCGGACATGATCATCGCCCTCGGCCATCGCATGCAGATGTGCGTACTGGCCGAAGGGGTGGAAACCGACGAGCAGGCGACCTGGCTGCGCGAACATGGCTGCCAGCGTGCCCAGGGCTACCTGTTCGGCCGCCCCGAACCGCTGGATGCCTTCATCGAGCGTTTACGTGAACGGCATAGCTGAAGAAGCCGTAATCCAGCCCACTGAGCGCCATGGCTGGCTGCGGTTCAATGGCCACTTCCTGCGGCAGCACCGGCGCCACCTGCTGACCCTGGTCGTCCCCTGGCTGCTGCTCCTGCTCCTGGGCCTGCCGCTGCTGTGGAACGAGCTGGAGCGCGTGGCGCGCGAGCCGGCCCTGCGTGCCCGCGACAGCGTGCGCGAGGAGACGGTGCAGATTCTGACGCGGTCCTTGGACCTGCTGCGCCATGACGTGGTCTTCCTCGCCGACCTGCCGCCGGAATTGATCAGCACCGACACCCGCCCCGATTCGATGGCTGCCCGGTTGTTCCTCAGTTTTTCGAGCAGCTCCATCAACTACGACCAGGTGCGCTGGATCGACGAAAACGGCGATGAGCGCCTGCGCGTCAACAATCGCGATGGCCATGTGGAGCTGGTGCTGCCCGAGCAACTGCAGAACCGGTCCGAGGCTCCCTACTTCAGCGAGGCGGTCGGCTTGCCGGCCGGCAGCATCTACTTCTCCGAACTGGACCTGAACACCGAACACGGCGTCGTCGAACAACCGCTGCAACCGACGCTGCGCGTGGCCAGCCCGGTACTGGACCAAGGCAACCGCCGGGGCGTGGTGGTGCTCAACTACCGTGCCCAGCGCCTGCTCGATCGCCTGCGCATGCTGGGCTCCCGGCAGGGCGTGAAACTCTACCTGGTGAACCGTGAGGGTTACTGGATTGTCGGGCCGCGCGCCGAGGACGAGTGGAACTGGCAACTGGGCAACGGCGAGCACCGCCTGGGCGTCAGCCAGCCCGGTCTGTGGCAGGCGATGCAGGCGCGCAAGAACGGTCACTGGATCGGCGAGGGTGGCGACTGGTCGTGGATCGACCTGAACAGCGCCGAAGTGCTGAACAGCCGCGAAGGGGCCAAGGTCGATACCCATCGTTTCGGCTTGCGCGTGCTGGTGGAGGTGCCGGACTCGGCCATCGGTACATTGGGCTGGCGCTGGAAATTGCTGGTTGCCGTGCTGGCGCTCTCCATCGTTGGCCTTGCGGGGTTCCTCATCCTGCGCCTGATGCGCAGCATGGAGACTGAGGCACTGCGGCGCAGCGAGCTGGAGCGGGCCAATAGCGCGTTGATCGAAGCCGGGCGCGACATGCAGGCGATGCAGGCGGAGCTGGCGCGGGTCGAGCGCCTGTCCTCACTGGGGCTGATGGTCGCGGGCGTTGCCCATGAGATGAACACACCGCTGGGCGGCGCCAGCCTTGCGCTCTCCACCGCACAGAGCGGCCTGGACGAACTGCTCCGGCGCCTCGACGCAGGATTGCGCCGTTCCGACCTGGATCGCTTCCTGGCGGACAGCCGCGAAGCCCTGGCCATCGCCCAGGCCGAGACCACCCGCGCGGCGGGCGTGGTGCAGCGCTTCAAACAGGTGGCGATGGATCGCACCACGCTGCAGAAACGTCGCTTCGACCTGGCCGAGGCGATACTCGACGCCGATGTGCGCCTGCGCCGCTGGGACCCTCACCAGCCGGTTCAACTGGTGCTGGATCTGCCGGAAGGACTCTGGATGGACAGCTACCCGGGGCCGCTGGGGCAGGTCATCTCCAACCTGCTGGGCAACACCCTCGATCACGCCTTCCCCGAGGGCAGGGCGGGGCGCATCAGCATTGCCATTGCCGCCGATGGGCCGACAGGCGTGGTCATCAGGTTCAGCGACAACGGCAAGGGCATCCCGCGCGATGAGCTGCCGCGCATCCTCGAACCCTTCTTCACCACCGGCCGCCACCGTGGCAATACCGGCCTGGGACTGCACATCTCGCACCAGATCGTGACCGAGGTGCTGGGCGGACGCCTGCACGTGGAAAGCGTGGCGGCGGACGAAGCCGATGGGGTGGGGAGCGGCACCCGCTTTACCCTGCACCTGCCGTGCAGCGGGCCGGATGCGCAGCCGGGTTAGGTTGGTTGCTGGGGGAGCAGTGTCGTCTTTAGTGTGCGGCTGTTGACGACCCATAGCGGACACAGCTATTCCCGCTCCAGATGCCGAGCATCGGTGCTAACTGCCTCCATGATGGACACCAGTTCTTCTAGCAAATCAGCATGATGTTGATGGAGATAGCCAGCGATCGACTCATTGCGCAAGACGCGCATTAAGTAGCCTTTAGCAACGACCAAGACGAGCATAGTTTCACCAAGGGTATCTTCCACCTGCCGATAGTCATGCTGGAGGTTCTCCATCTCTCGTTCCATACGAGTAATGTCGACTGAGCTGATCTCGGTAGTCGATTTTTTCTGTGTGACCAGGAATTCGGGGCGGGTCGCAGCTAGAACCATTCGCGCATAGTTGTGGGTAAAACAATTCGCACTGATCATCATTTCCGCGGCTTCAATCTGGCGGATAGGCTTCATCCGACGCAGCACTGTGAAGACCTCATTAGCCACCATTCGAACCTTGAGCAGTTCCACTACCTCGGGTGCAATACCTTTCAGAAGATTGGCGCGCGCATGGATGCGATTTACATTCATGCCTAGGACTTGTGCAATTCGATCCGCTGAGACACCTTTCTTCAGTGCTGCAAGGATCATTTTGTGCTCTTGAATAGGCGTTAGTCGATTTATTTGCCGGTTGTAGGTGAAGCCCTCGTCGTCGGTTGAGATCAAACATAGTGCTTCAGTACCTCCCAGCGCCTTGAGTGCCTCAAGGCGCATGTGGCCATCGAGCAAGATGTACGAGGTCACGCCAGCGTCGATCACCGGCTTAGGGTGTACAGCCAGGGGCTCGATGATTCCGAGTTCGCGGATTGAGCTGAGGATGCTCAAATACTTCTTGCTCGTGTAAGTCGTTTTTCCCAGTTTTCGAGTAGGTAGGATGCGCTCAACAGGTACGACGATAACGCGTTGCTCAAAGGCCTGCTTGACGTTACCCATTATGAGTTTTCCCCCTGAACTCGGTCCGACAGAGGTTTGGGCATGTCCTGTATCCCTTTGCTGCGGAGCAGGGTGCAGAAGTACTCATCTGCAAACAGCTTGCGCAGGGCCGTCACAATGATGAGCAAGCGCTGTTCGTTGATATCAGCCTTCTTGATCATCACTTTCTGCCGACGAACCTCGGCTTGGTAGGCGCTGAGTAGCTTCTGTGGAGTATTCAGACGCTCGCTACCTGACACAGGACTAAAGCGCTTACCTAACGCCTTACGACGGTCAATCAGTCGACGTACCCGAAGCAGTTGATCTCCTTTGAGCAGCCCTGTTTCGTAAGCTTCTATCATGGCCAGTTGGACTTCGCTGTCACTGGCGCGTGCAATATCCGTGGCGAACTTAATGGGTAGCCACCCTTTCTCGACGGCCGCAATCAGCCGATCCTCTCCATTTCGTAATAGCATTAGGATGCCGGTGATATAACCGGTATCGAGGCAGGTTTTGGCAGCGATTTCCACAGCTGAATAGCCGCGCTCGCAAAGCACTTGGATCGAGTTCAACAGATCTCGATTGGAGTGTTTGCGGCGAGCCAGGTTCTCGACAAGGCTAATGAGAAATCGGTCTGCCTCACGAGCACTGACGACAATGCAAGGGATGCTTGTTTCCCCTAAGGCTTGAAATGCCTCGTACCGGCCTTGCCCACAGACAATCTCGTAGCACTCCTCGGCAGCATCATTTACTGGGGTCACAGTAATAGGGCGCTTAAGGCCAAGGGCTGAGATATTTTCAACCAACTTGGCGAAAACCCGTCGGTTACGCCCCCTTGGGTTGAGGATTCGAATACGTTCTAGATTGATTAAGCGAATGGAGGACTCTTCGGCGACGTGCAGAGGTGCTTTGCGGTTGCTGGGGATGGCCGTCATGCAACTCTCCTATACGCTGAGCGACGTGATAGTTCAGCCAGGATCTGAAGGTTGTCAAAGCGATAGATTTCAAGGCTTGAAGGATTAGATTCTGCAAGTCGCAAGTTCGATGAAACTATATCGATGGTTGGCAGGACGTAATAATCGAGGGGTGACTCTTCTCCTTCTATCATGCGAACTGCGACTGTGATGTCGGGAGCTGCGCCTAGGTCGAAGCGAATTTTCCAGCGCCTAGCCCCAATCGCTGAGGTCTGACAACGGCACAACACCAGAGAAATTATTAATTCCTCATTTAATTGTATTAGATCAGTTTTTGGATCAATCACGACGTGCCCGCCGGCTGCCGAAATGTCACCTATGACACGTTGAAGTAAGGTCGGATGCATCTGGCGAAGACGGCGATTTGCTTCGATGTACTCGTAATCGCGCTGGGGGGTGTAGCCAATTAGGGCGTAGGAGCGCAGCAAGCTTCCGAATCTATGCTGATATGCGCTACTGGATGGGCATCCTTCAGTTTCATCAATAATAAGTCCTGACAAATAGCCGTTTCGTGCGTAGATTTCCAGTAGTTTATTCAGCATTTCCTCGTCAGACATTCTGTATGAGCGAGTCTGAATTATTTCTTGAGCTGCGCGAAATAATACTGCATTAACTATAGGTAGGAATGCACCATCAGCCCTAATCCATTCATCCTGCTTGTTGCGAACTCTTTGCTGCTTGAGCTTAAAGGAGCAGCGATTCCATACATTGTTTCCAATATATTTCTCATTGATCAGTATTTGGTGGATGGTGCCCCGGGTCCATGGACGCACTCTGTCAGTTAAAACTCCACGGGTGTTAAGCCAGTCTGAAATCTCTCGTTCGCTGCGCCCCTCTTCAACGAATAGTCTGTAGATCCATTGAACTATTTCGATCTCATCATCAGGGCCCGGAACGAGAACCACGCGGTCAGTCTGAATGCTTTTATGCTTTCCAGAATCCAACACGCCCTTAGGGGTTCCGTTGGCGTCTATTAATTGTCGTCTGAGACCAAATCCTGCTGGACCACCTTGCCGATAGCCAAGTTCTATCAGCCGAGATTGGCCTGCAAACACTTTTACAGACAACTCTCGGCTGTACTCTCCTGCCATCATCCGTTTTACACTTTTTATGATGTTCGAGACCGGTGATCCATCATTAGTGAACTGTTCAGCGCAGTATTGAACAGACACCCCTGCCTGTCGGCAACGAACCTCGTAGCTTGCGCTGACATCGGGATCCTGAAAGCGCCCCCAACGACTGACGTCGTAGACAAGAATGGTTGAGTAGTCGGCGAGTCCATTTTCAACGTCATCGAATAACTGCTTAAGAGCATCTCGACCCTCAAGCCGCAGGCCGCTTTTTCCCGAATCTGTATATGTGCGAGAAATTTCCAGATCATGGGCGGCGGCATAAAGACGAATAGTATCGAGTTGGTTTTCGGTCGAGTACTGCTGATGCTCGGTAGACATTCGCACATACGCAGCAGCTTTGCGCAGTCTTGACGCTCTCCTATCTTCTTCAGAGCCAATGAATGTTTGCATCGGCAAATGCCCCAGTCAGTCTTCATCCAGCGTTTCGCTGGTGTTGATTAACAAAAGGTAGAAGACGGGGGTAGGAAAAATGTTTACGAAAACGGGCAATTTTTTTCCAAGCGCAGAACAATACGCCAAGCAGATCTCTATCGCCTTGCAAGGCGAGCTAGGAGCTACGCATCAAGCAACCAAGACATTGATGCGCTGGACTAATGCTAACGAGCGGACAGTCAAGAACTGGGTAGCCGGTACCTCGGGGCCACGAGGTGAGCACCTAATTTCATTGGTTGGAAACTCTGATGCGGCTCTTAGTGCATTCTTGAGCATGGCAGGTCGCCCTCAGGCTTTAGTGGCTGCGGAGCTTTACTCCTTACGCCACCGTCTTCTTGCCTTGCTTGAGGGAATTGATGGCGTGATAGAACTGGAGCCCTCTAAACCCTAGCGTCACGTTAAGGTTGTTCAATGAGGCAGGGAGCAAACGCCACTGATCTGGAGCAGGTCACGGTTTCGTCGAAGGGCCGGGCGCCTGTGGGATCTACGGTTACGGTGTGCGCGAGATCCTGCCTTCATTGATTTCAGACACAAAGACCTCAAGCGTATCCGCATCGATATCCAGCTGACCGGCCATTTCCTGTAGTCTCCCCGCTGCCCCTTTGTCTCTTACCATGGCTGCAAAGGTTCGGATCAAATCGGCCGCTGCGGCATTGTTGAACGAGGCCGTTCGCAGTGCAGAGCGTAGCTGTCGCTCCGCCTCTTTCATTGCAGCACCGCTATCTCTCCGGCCTGAGTGCGCTCGGCCAGAATGCGAATCTTTCCGGCATCAGCTCTTAGCAACTTGATTACTTCTCTCACTTTGTCTGCCTGGCCGGGCGGAAGCTCCAGTGCGGCCAGCTCCAATACTGTTGCCGAAGCCTCATTTCGAAAGCTCAGCTCTGCCAATGTTACGCGCAACTCCTGTGATGCTCTGTCCAGCGACATGGCATGACTCTCCAAGTGGAATATTCAGCTACTCATCGAAGAGTAGCGCATTGGAATGAACGGCCTGGTGAAGACCGTGCCAAGCACATGCGAGGTGCTTCTTCTGCGTGGACGATCGAGCCAGTCCTTTCGTTGATGAATGTCCGCTAATGGCCGATAGCAGACCATGCTTCTTCTGATTAAGACGGAGCATAGTCCCCCGGTAGCTTTCGACTGAGGACTCAACCCGAATCGGACTTTCACGCAGGTGCGCCCTGATCGTTGCAGCGCAGGACGCATTCAGCCCCCCCGATTTCAGGACGGTGACCCCTTCGCGGGCTGGCGGGCTGCCGGGCACATCCACATCCCCGGGCAAGCTTCTCGAACCCGTATGGGTTATGGCATGGCGGTATTTTTTCGAGGCACATGCCAGAATGATCCTCAGCACGGACAGCCACTGTAAAGGGAGGGGGAGTGCATGGGGTTCGCAGACATCCTCGCTCGGCTGAGAGCACGCGCCAGTCGATCCAATGATCGGCCGGCCATCCACGACTATCTGCTCTACCGGATCCTCGGCATCGTGGTTCTGGCGTTCGCGATCTTTGCCATTGCCACCTACCTCGTCGTGACCCGTCCCGCGCAGGACGAACTGGCCAATACGGCAATGGCCCGGGCATCGGAGCAGGTGGAGAGCGATGTCGGTGCGCTGTTTGGCCGAGCCACCGAACAGTTGAACACCCTGCGGGAATGGGGCCGCAGCGGAGTGCTGGATACCGAGGCACCCGACGCCTTCGCCAAACTGCTCATCCCGGCCTTGAGGGCTCAGCGGCAGATTGCCGGGGTGATCTTCGCCGACGGACAGGGGCGCTATATCGAACTCAACCCGGAGTCGGACCATGGTGCGAGCTGGATCGTGCGCGTCGCCAATATTCCCAGGGATGGCGCCGTGCAGCGCTGGTTCCACTACGACGATGCGGGCCGACTCCTGCGCGAGGAGCGTATCGTGCGCCTCTACGATGCCCGCACGCGTCCCTGGTACAAGGAGGCCCAGGCCGCTTCGGCGGACCAGGTCCACTGGACGGCGCCATACCCCTTCTTCGAGCGCAAGGACATCGGCATCACCGCCACACTGCGCGGGGGTGGAGCCCAGGCCGGTGAGTCCTGGGTCGTGGCACTGGACCTGCTCCTGTATGACCTCTCCCGCTTCACTTCACAGCTCCAGGTCGGTATCAACGGCAGTGCGGCCTTGCTGACCCAGGATGCCAGGTTGTTGGCGCGTCCCCGTTTCCTGGCGGCGTCCCCCGAGGACAATCCTGCGGATTGGCTCTCCAAGTCGGCGGAAGAGGCGGGGGCGACCAGACTGGCCGCCGCGCTTTCGTCATGGCGTGCGCAGGGCAACCCCGTCGACGCTCCGGTTTTCTTCGATGTCGCCTCCGAGCCCTGGATCGCCAGGTTCCGGCCGTTGCAGTTCGGCGATATGCGCCTGCAGGTTGCAACACTCGGACCGCGCAGCGATTTCACCCTGACCACCAACTGGCATGCCACGGCGATGGGCCTCATGATCCTGGCCGTGCTGGGGCTGGTGTTCCTGGTGGCGCATCGTTTTTCCAGGCGGTTCGCCAACGTGGTGGACCATCTGGCGGCGGAAAGCGAACGTATCGGCAACATGCAACTCGATGAGCCGGTGCAGCTATCCACCCATACCCGCGAAATCGACAAACTGGTCGGTGCCCAGGAGCACATGCGCGTGATGTTGCTGGAGGCCACGCGGGACCTGGAGGCCAAAGTGGTGGCCCGCACCCAGGATCTCGAGAAGCTGACCAACGAGCAGGAGCGGTTGCTCGCGCATCTGCGCATCGCCAAGCAGACCGCCGAGGAGGCCACCCAGTCCAAATCGATGTTCCTGGCCAATATGAGCCATGAGATCCGTACGCCGATGAACGCCATCATCGGCATGGCGCACCTGGCCCAGAAGACCGAGCTGTCGCCCAAGCAGCGCGATTACATCGCAAAGATCCACAACGCCGGCACGGCGTTGCTCGGGATCATCAACGACATCCTCGACTTCTCCAAGGTCGAGGCCGGCAAGCTCGAGTTGGAGCACGTACCGTTTCGCGTGGACGAGGTACTGGGTGGCAGCATCGCCCTGGTTGCGCAGAAAGCCACGAGCAAGGGGCTGGAGATGCTCTGCGACGTCGCCGAGGACGTGCCCCTGACGCTGTGCGGCGATCCCCTGCGGCTCGGCCAGGTGCTCACCAACCTGCTCAGCAACGCGGTCAAGTTCACCGAGCATGGGCAGATTGTCGTCCGGGTAAGCCAGGCGGGCCACGACAGTGATCGCGTGCAGTTGCAGATCCAGGTCAGTGACACGGGCATCGGTGTGACGCGCGAGCAGCAGGGCGATCTGTTCAGCGCCTTCAGTCAGGCCGATGGGTCGACGACGCGCAAATACGGCGGCACGGGGCTTGGGCTCGCCATCTGCCGGCGCATCGTGGACCTGATGGGCGGAACGATCACTGTCGACTCCACCCCTGGTCAGGGGAGCACCTTCAGCTTCACGGCATGGTTTACCCGGGAGCAGGGCGCCTTGCTACCACGTCACACCCTGCCGGAGGCGCTCCAGGGCATGCATGCCCTGGTCATCGATGACAACGCAGCCGTGCGCGGGCTGTTGTCGCAGATGCTGCAAACCATGGGGCTCAAACCCCAGGCGGTTTCCTCCCAGGAGGAGGCCCGGGATGCCATCCGCTCGGCAGCACATCCCCCCTTCGGCGTGGTGCTCCTGGATAGCGGGATGCCCGCGATGGATGGGGTTGCGGCGGCGCAGATGCTGGCTCGCGAAGAGCCCGCGCTGCCGGTCGTCCTGCTCCAGCCCTTCGGCGGGGACGAACATGAAACGGACAGGGCGCAAGGCCATCCGGAGAACATCAAGGCCGTGCTGTACAAACCGGTGAGCGCATCCTCTCTTGCCGATGTTCTGATCCAGCTCTTTTCGGCGCGCACAGCGGCGGGCGCGTCCATCGGCACAGGCAATGCGGCGCATCAGCCCTTGTGCGGCGCCAGGTTGCTGGTGGTGGAGGACAATGGCATCAACCAGCAGATTGCCTGCGAACTGCTCGAAGGCGCGGGAGCCGAAGTACGGCTTGCCGGAAACGGGCGCGAAGCCCTGGAGATCCTCCGCAGCAAGGGCCCGCGGCACTATGACGTCGTGCTGATGGACCTGCAGATGCCGGAGATGGGTGGTCTTGAGGCCACGCGTCTGGTTCGCGCCGAGGCCCACTTCGACAGCCTGCCCATCATTGCGATGACCGCCCATGCCCTGGCCGATGAGTACCGCCAGTGCCTCGACGCCGGCATGGTCGATCACATTGCCAAACCGCTGGAGCCGGCCCTGGTCCTGCAGACGATTGCGCGCTGGATCGGCAAGCAGGCTGGCCCGGCGGTCGCGCCGCACAGCCCTGGGCAGCCCATGGCGATCCCGGTTTCCCCTGGCGATGCCAAGGCTGCCGCCGGCAAGCTGGCGTCACTTCTGGCATCTGCCGATGGAGAGGCGGTAGATCACCTCTTCGACCATCTGGAGGTGCTGAAGACGCTGTTTACGGCAAACGGCGACTTCGCGGCTTTCGAGTCGGACGTGACCAACTATGATTTCGACGTGGCGTTGGAGCGCCTGCGGCGCACGGTCCAACCCCTTGGCATCACCCTTGAGGAATTCACCCCATGAGCAGCGTGCAGGATGCCGCCCCTCTGCCAACGATCCTGATCGTCGATGACACGCCGCAGAACATCGCCTTCATGGCGGGCCTGCTCAAGGACCGCTACCGCACGCGCATCGCCACCAATGGCACGCGCGCCTTGCAGGCGGCCGCCATGCTGCCGCTGCCGGATCTGATCCTGCTCGACATCATGATGCCGGACATGGACGGCTACGAGGTCTGCCGTCGTTTGAAAGCCACCCCGGCCCTGCAACAGATTCCCATCATCTTCCTGACCGCCAGGACGGATGCCGAGGCCGAGCAGATGGGGCTGGACTGCGGTGCGGTCGACTACATTACCAAGCCCATCTCGCCACCTGTCGCGCTGGCCCGGGTACGCAACCACCTGGCGCTCAAGGCCGCCGCCGACCAGCTCCGGGACCAGAACATGCGTCTGGAGGACGAGGTCGCCCAGCGTACGCGCCAGATCCAGAAGACCCAGGACGTCACCATCATGGCCATGGCGTCGCTTGCCGAAGCCCGTGACAACGAAACCGGCAACCACATCCGCCGCACCCAGCACTACGTCAAGCTGCTGGCACAGGCGCTGCAGACGCATCCCAGGTTTTTCGACTTTCTGAGCGATGAAGTCACCGAGTTGCTGTTCAAGTCCGCCCCGCTGCATGACATCGGCAAGGTTGGAGTGCCCGATGCGATCCTGCTCAAGCCCGGCAAGCTGACTCCCGATGAATTCGAGATCATGAAGACCCACACCACGCTGGGCAGGGACGCCATCGTCAAGGCCGAGCAGCTCATGGAGGAGCCCAGCACCTTCCTGCATCTTGCCCGTGAGATCGCGTACTCCCATCAGGAGAAATGGGACGGCTCCGGCTATCCCCAAGGTCTGGCAGGCGACGCTATCCCCATTTCGGCGCGCCTGATGGCGCTCGCCGACGTGTACGACGCCCTGATTTCCCGACGCGTCTACAAACCGCCGTTTCCCCACGAAGAGGCGGTGCGCATCGTCCAGCAGGGCAGCGGCTCGCATTTCGACCCCGACATCGTGGCTGCCTTCCTTGCGATCCACGAATCGTTCCATCAAGTGGCGAAGACCTTCGCCGACGATCACGGTGAAAGCCAGTCCCTCCATTGAGATGATCCCGCCCGTTTTGCGGGACCGTGCGTAAAAAGCCCAGCGTAAGCGTTGCCGGTTTTTGCCAAACCCCGCGGCGGGCGTGCACCCAGGAGCGCATCGCCTACTCAGCCAGGTTGGCGGGAGATATAGTGCGTGCCGACCCTTCATGCCCACCGAACAGCGCAACTCGGCACGGCGTTGCAACGCTCCGAATGTGCGACGGGAACACGCCCCAATGCATCCGAAGAACCTCGATGGCGCCACCGATGAATCGCTGCTGCTCGTGGAGCTCAAGCGCCTGTTGAAGGATCGCAATATCCGCTATTGCGATATCGCCGAGCAGTTGAACCTGAGCGAGACGACCATCAAGCGCAAGTTGACCGGGCATGGGTTGAGCGTGTCGATGCTCGAATCGGTTTGCGCCATGGCGGGCGTGCGCCTGATCGATCTTGCCGAACTGGCGGCGCGGCGCAGCGATAGCAGGATTCAGACTTTGAGCATCGAGCAGGAACAGGGGTTGGCCGATGCTCCGTTCACGGCATTCATCTTTCTGCTGTTGCGCTACGACTGGACGCCCCGGGAGATTCAGCTGGAGTTCGAGCTGGACGAGGCGGGCATCTTCCTTCACCTGAGGCGGCTCGAAAAACTCCGTTTGCTCGACCTGTTTCCCGGCAACCGTGTCCGTCTGCTGACGGTGCGGCATCCGGAGTGGATTCCGGGTGGCCCGTTGCGGCGGGCGGTGGACGACGCGATGCGCCGGCATTTCGAGGCGATGGACTTCCACGACCCGCAGTCGCTCTGGCAGCTCGAAACCGTCAAGTTGTCGCGCGGGTCGATAGACCAGTTGCGCCAGATGATGGCGTCGCTTTCGCAACGCATGCGCGAGCTGGCGAGCGACGATCGCGCCCTGCCTGAGGGTCAGACGGAGTGGTACAGCATGCTGTGCATGGCTCGCCTGACCGATCCGCGAATCTTCTGGGCCAAGTGACGTCGGCCGTTCGGTGCGTCGTGCGGGCGGCGTACCGCAGCGCGACACCTTGAAGTATCGCCCGGAGATACTTTCTTAATAGCCCCGCATTGGGTGGTTCATGTGGGGTCTGCTGCTGATACTTTTTCTCAACGACAACCTGTCGATCTACCGAGGAAAGGAGAGGCAACGATGAGAAAGAGCGGATTCCCGGAAGGCGCCACTTTGGTATTTGGCGGTAGCGGTGGCATCGGGCAAGGCGTGGCCCTTGAGTTCGCACGCGCGGGTGTGCCGGTCGCAGTCGCCTACCGGAGCAAGGCCGAGGTGGCGCAGCGCGTCGCCGGCCAGATTCGGCAAGAGGGCGTCGACGCGAGCACGCATCAGGTCGACGTCACCGATGTCGCCCAGATCCAGGCGGCGCTGGACGCAGCCATTGAAATCCACGGCCGCGTACACACCATCGTCTGGGCCGCCGGGCCTTTCGTGAACCAGCTCCATATCAGCGAGATGGGCCATGACGACTGGAAGCGCGCCATCGATGTCGAGGTCATGGGCTTCTTCAATGCCGCCAAGACCGCGCTGCCGCACCTGCGCGCCTCGGGGGGCGGTTCGTTCGTCACGCTGGGCTCTGCCGGCCATCTGCGCTGGCCGGACCGCGACGGCCTGTCGGTCGCGCCGAAGGCCGCCAACGAGTCGCTGATCAAGGGCCTCGCCCGCGAGGAAGGCCGCTACAACATCCGCGCGAATTCCGTCCTGGTCGGTGTCATCGAGGCCGGCATGTTCCCGCAGCTGCTGGAGCAGGGCCAGTTCGACCAGAAGTGGATCGACGAAACGCTGCATATGCTTGCGCTCAAGCGCTGGGGCAAGCCGGAGGAAATCGGTCGGGCCGCGGTGTTCCTGGCATCCGACAACGCGGCCTACATCACCGGGCAGCAGCTGAACGTGTCCGGCGGGTACGGCCTCTAGGAGATTCGGGATGACTACCTTGGGTCGTTCCCCGACGAGGACCGCGACGCTGGAGCCGCACGTCGTCGACAGCTCGGAGATGGTCGATAAGTTCGCGCTCCAGCAACTCGCCTGGACCTATTGCCATGCGATAGACCGGGGCGATCTGCGGCTCCTGCGCAGCCTCTACCATGACGACGCTATCGACGATCACGGCCCGATGTTCTGCGGGTCGCCCGACGAGTACGTCGCCTGGCTGCCCGGTATGCTTGCCAACTGGGAAGCGACCTCGCATGTCATCTCGAATATGTTGTTCCTGGTCGATGGCAACCAGGCCGAAGGCGAGCTGGCGGTGTTGGCGTACCACCGCACGCCGGCGCCGGGCTCGCGCGAGATCATCGCCCGGGGGCGCTACCTCGACCGCTATGAGAAGCGCGAGGGCGTCTGGCGCTTTCTGCGGCGTTCGCTGGTACTCGACTCGATGGAGGAGCGCGCCACTCCGGCGGGCAGCGGACCTTCGCTGGACGAGGGCATCGAGAAAGGTAGGCCGGATGCGGGAGATGCGTGCTTTACGCGGCTGGCCCTGTTTGCCCGGCAGAGGGGGTTGCCCGACGACACTCGCCGCTGATGCTGCCCGATTCCGGCCCCGGTTCGTCCCGTCCAGGGCGAGCCGGGGGCGGGGCTCCATGACGGAGCCTTCAGTCGATTTTGCTCCCATGCGCCTGCTGGTCGGCGTGGTACGAGGAGCGCACCAGCGGGCCGGAAGCGACGTTCTTGAAGCCCATCTTCGCGCCTTCCTCGGCGAACCAGGCGAAGGTGTCAGGGTGGACGAAGCGCTGCACCGGCAGGTGGTTGCGCGAGGGCTGCAGGTACTGACCGAGGGTCAGCATGTCGATGTCGTGCTCGCGCATGCGCTGCATGACCTCGATGACTTCCTCGTCGGTCTCGCCCAGGCCAAGCATCAGGCCGGACTTGGTCGGTACGTGCGGGACCCTTTGTTTGAACTTCTGCAGCAGGTCCAGCGACCACTCGAAGTCCGAGCCCGGACGCGATGACTTGTACAGGCGCGGGACGGTTTCCAGGTTGTGGTTGAACACGTCCGGCGGCTCCTGGGCGGTGATGTCCAGGGCGATGTCCATGCGCCCGCGGTAGTCGGGGACCAGGGTTTCCAGCTGGATGCCGGGGGACAGCAGGCGGATCTCGCGCAGGCAGTCGGCGAAGTGCTGGGCACCGCCGTCACGCAGGTCGTCGCGGTCCACCGAGGTGATCACCACGTACTTCAGGCGCAGGTCGGCAATGGCGATGGCGAGGTTCTTCGGCTCGTCGACGTCCAGCGGCTTCGGCCGGCCGTGGCCGACGTCGCAGAAGGGGCAGCGGCGGGTGCAGATGTCGCCCATGATCATGAAAGTGGCGGTGCCGCCGGAGAAGCATTCGCCCAGGTTCGGGCAGGAGGCTTCCTCGCAGACGCTGTGCAGCTTGTGCTTGCGCAGCAGTTGCTTGATGCGCGCGACCTCCGGCGAGGCGGGAATGCGCACGCGAATCCAGTCGGGCTTTTTCGGCAGTTCCTCGGTGGGAATGATCTTCACCGGAATGCGCGCGACCTTTTCCGCGCCACGCAGCTTCACGCCGACTTCCACCTTCTGCGGTTGTGCTGATGTGCTCATGGGGACTTCCTGGCAACGGGCGTTCCGAGGCAGGCCCCGGAACGCGGGAGGGGATCAACCGCGGTAGTAGCGCTGCGGCACGAACGGGGTGCGCGCCACCCGCATGGGCACGCGCTTGCCACGCACCACGGCCCAGACTTCGGTGTCCACGGCGCTGTACTCGGTGGGCAGGTAGCCCAGGGCGACCGGCGCGCCCAGGCTGGGACCGAAGCCGCCGCTGCACACCTGGCCGATTACCTGGCCGTCGGCATCCACCAGTTCCGCGCCTTCGCGTACCGGCATGCGCTCCTGGGCCAGCAGGCCGACGCGCTTGCGTGCCACGCCTTCGGCCTGTTGCGCGAGCACCCGTTCGGCGCCAGGGAAGCCGCCGGCACGGGCACCGCCGGTGCGGCGGTCCTTGGAGATCGCCCAGGCCAGCGAGGCTTCGATGGGCGTGGTCTGGGTGTTCATGTCATGGCCGTAGAGGCACAGGCCGGCTTCCAGGCGCAGCGAGTCGCGGGCGCCCAGACCGATGGGCTGGACTTCCGGCTCGGCCAGCAGGGCGCGGGCCAGGGCTTCGGCTTTCTCGACGGGCACCGAGATCTCGAAACCGTCCTCGCCGGTGTAGCCCGAGCGGCTGACGTAGCACTCCACCCCCAGCAGCGTCACGTGGGCGAACTGCATGAAGGTCATCTGCGCGACTTGCGGCGCCAGGCGCGCCAGCACGGTGACCGCTGCCGGGCCTTGCAGGGCGAGCAGGGCGCGCTCCTCGAACAGCGGCTGGATCTCGCAGCGGTCGCCCAGGTGCTTGCGCAGGTGCGCCAGGTCCTGCTGCTTGCAGGCGGCGTTGACCACCAGGAACAGATGGTCGCCGGCATTGGCCACCATCAGGTCGTCGAGGATGCCGCCTTCGGCGTCGGTGAACAGCGCGTAGCGTTGCAGGCCCACCGGCAGGCCGACGATGTCGACCGGCACCAGGCTTTCCAGGGCGAGGGCGGCGCCTTCGCCACGGAGGATGATCTGACCCATGTGCGAGACGTCGAACAGGCCGGCCTGCTCACGGGTGTGCAGGTGCTCCTTGAGCACGCCCAGGGGGTATTGCACCGGCATGTCGTAGCCGGCGAAGGGCACCATGCGGGCGCCCAGTTCGAGGTGCAGGGCGTGCAGCGGGGTTTGCGCGAGGGTTTCAGTGGTCATGTCGGGCTCCGGTTCAAAATCGTACGGGCTGTCAGTGAGCGCGGGGCCGGGTCAGCATTCGATGATGTTGACTGCGAGGCCGCCGCGCGCGGTTTCCTTGTATTTGCTCTTCATGTCGGCGCCGGTCTGGCGCATGGTGCGGATCACCTTGTCGAGCGAGATGAAATGCTGGCCGTCGCCGCGCAGGGCCATGCGCGCCGCGTTGATGGCCTTCACCGCGCCCATGGCGTTGCGTTCGATGCAGGGCACCTGGACCAGCCCGCCGACCGGGTCGCAGGTCAGGCCGAGGTTGTGTTCCATGCCGATCTCGGCGGCGTTCTCCACCTGCTGCGGGGTGCCGCCGAGGACTTCGCAGAGCGCGCCGGCGGCCATCGAGCAGGCCACGCCGACCTCGCCCTGGCAGCCGACCTCGGCGCCGGAGATGGAGGCGTTCTCCTTGTAGAGGATGCCGATGGCGGCGGCGCAGAGCAGGAAGCGCTCGACACCGTCGTCGCTGGCGCCGGGCACGAAGCGGCTGTAGTAGTGCAGCACGGCCGGGACGATGCCGGCCGCGCCATTGGTGGGCGCGGTCACCACGCGCCCGCCGGTGGCGTTTTCCTCGTTCACCGCCAGGGCGTAGAGGTTGACCCAGTCGAGCACGCTCAGGCTGTCGCGCAGGCTGGCCTCGGGGCGCTCGCTGAGCTGGCGGTAGAGGCCGGCGGCGCGGCGCCGTACCTTGAGTCCGCCGGGCATGATGCCTTCCTTGCGGCAGCCGGCGCGCACGCAGTCCTGCATCACCTGCCAGATGCGCGCCAGGCCCGCGCCGGTCTCGGCGGCGCTGCGCCAGGCCAGTTCGTTCTCGCGCATCAGGTCGCTGATCGACAAGCCGTGGGTCAGGCACTGGTCGAGCAACTCGCCGCCGGTGCGGAAGGGGAAGCGCAGCGGCGTGCGGTCGGCGACGATGCGGTCGTGGCCGGCGGCTTCCTCGTCGACCACGAAGCCGCCGCCCACCGAGTAGTACTCGCGGCTGCGCACTTGCAGGCCGGCCTGGTCGAAGGCGCGGAAGATCATGCCGTTGGGATGGTAGGGCAGCGGCCGGCGGATCATCGCCAGGTGCTCCTTCTCGACGAAGCCGATCAGGCGTTCGCCGCCCAGGCGCAACTGGCCGCTGCGGCGGATTTCCTGCAGGCGCGGCTCGACGCTTTCGGTGTCGACGCTATCGGGCTGCTCGCCTTCCAGGCCCAGTAGCACCGCCTTGTCGCTGCCGTGGCCCTTGCCGGTGGCGCCCAGCGAGCCGTACAGCTCCACGCGCAGGCTGTGGGTGGCGTCCAGCAGGCCGTCGCGGCGCAGGCCATCGACGAAGCGCGCGGCCGCACGCATCGGCCCGACCGTGTGCGAGCTGGACGGGCCGATACCGATCTTGAACAGGTCGAAGACGCTGAGTGACATGGGGTGGCTCCTGATTGTTCTTGTCGCCGGGCCGCTGGTAAAAGAGTTGTCGGTTTTTGTAGGGCGAATAACGCGTCAGCGTTATCCGCCGTGCCGAGGGGCGGCGGATAACCTGTTCCAGGTTATGCGCCCTACGGCTACAGAAGCTCAGCGGTAGACCGGGAAGTCCGCGCAGAGACCTGCAACCTGGCCGGCCACCTTGGCTTCCACGTCGGCATCGCCCAGGTGGTCCAGCACGTCGCAGATCCAGCCGGCCAGCTCGCGGCACTGGCTTTCCTGCAGGCCACGGGTGGTGACCGCCGGGGTGCCGATGCGGATGCCGGAGGTG
>NZ_JBLUPT010000010.1:0-282532 GCF_048068055.1 Pseudomonas sp. NY15181
CGCGCTGAAGCGCATCGGTGACGCGGTCAGTGTGATCACCGACATGAACCTGCAGATCGCCAGCGCCGCCGAGGAACAGAGCGCGGTGGCCGAGGAGATCAACCGCAACGTAGCGGGGATTCGCGATGTGACCGAGTCGCTGTCCAGTCAGGCGCAGGAGTCGGCGCAGGTGAGTCAGTCGCTGAACAAGCTGGCCAACCATCAGCAGGGGTTGATGGATCAGTTCCGGGTTTGACGCTTAGCCTCGGTGCGCGGGCTTTCCCCTCACCCCAGCCCTCTCCCGAAGGGAGAGGGGGTAGTCCACGGTCAGCGATAAGCTAGTCGCTCTTCCTGCACCATCGTCATCAGGTTAACGCCGATCCTTCAGCGTACTCCGGACAGTCCCCTCTCCCCTTGGGAAAGGGTTAGGGATAGGTCTGACCCGGGCACAGACCTATCCCGTAGGAGCGGACTCCGTCCGCGAGCCGCCGGCAATACCGGTGCCGGATCAGGTTCGCGAGCAAGCTCGCTCCTACAGGGGAACACCGGCGCGCTATTCGTAGGGCCGAGGGGACGCCCAGTCCTTGCTCACGAACCGCACGGCACAAACCCCAATCGCGGACGGAGTCCGCTCCTACGAAAGCCGTCTCACACCGCGCGGCGCGGCAACTCCACCACCACCCGCAATCCGCCCAGTTCGCTACCTTCCAACCTCAGGCTGCCACCGCAAGCCGCCGCAATATCCCGCGCGATGCCCAACCCCAGGCCATGCCCCGCGACCTGCTCATCCAGCCGCGTGCCGCGCTCCAGCACACTTTCACGCTGGTCCTCGGCAATTCCGGGACCATCATCATCCACGCTCAGCAGATAGCTATCGGCGCCCTTCTCCACCGTCAGCCGGACTTGAGCATCCGCCCACTTGCTGGCGTTATCCAGCAGGTTGCCGAGCATCTCCAGCAGGTCCTCGCGGTCGAACGGCAAGCGCAGACCGGGCGCCGCCTTCCATTCGATGCCCAGGTGTTCGCCGTGGATCAGCCTGAGCATCTCGCACAGACTGGGCAGCTCGGCATCGCAGTCGAAATGCGCGCCGGGCAATGCTTCACCCACCAGTCGCGCGCGCCCCAGCTCGCGGGCCAGGCGCTGTTCGATCTGCTCCAGTTGCTCCTGCAGCACGCGACGCAACTGCGGGTGCTCGCGCACCTCATCGCGATCAGCGAGGCTGATCAACACCGCCAGGGGAGTCTTCAGTGCATGGCCAAGATTGCCCAACGCGTTGCGCGAGCGGCGCAGGGTGTCTTCGGTATGCTGCAGCAGGTGGTTGACCTGGTCCACCAGCGGTTCCAGCTCCTGCGGCACCTGCCGGTCCAGCTGGCTGCGCTGCCCTTCCTGCAGCTGCGCGATCTGCTGGCGTACGCGCTCCAGCGGGCGCAATGCGCGGCGGACGGTGAAGCCCTGGAAAATCAGGATCAGCAGCAACGCCATAGCACCGGCGCCCAGGCCGATATTGCGCAGGCGATTGAAGCTCTTGAGGATCGGCGTGTAATCCTGCGCCACGACAATCTTCAACTGCTTGCCATAGCGTTTGTAGTCGCCGCGAAAGACCAGCAGACGCTGCCCCTCCGGGCCTTTTTCCAGCGCCTGGACCAGGCCCTTGCGCTCAGGCAGTTCCAACTCACGGTCCCACAACGAACGGGAACGCCAGGTCACGTCATCGAAGCGGACAACGAAATAGCGCCCGGAGAACAGCCGCTCATAAACGGCGTCCACCCGCTGGTCATCCAGCTGCAGGCCGGCCGGGCCACGCATGATGCCCACCAGCAGGCTTTCCGCCTCGTCCTGCAGGCCATCGGCGAGATAGCGGCGCAGGCCCTGGTCGAACAGCCACAGCCCGGTCTGCGCCAGCACCAGGCCGACCACCACCAGCACCACGCCAAGCCCGATGCCGAGCCGGCGCTGGATCGACATCAACGGGCGGCTCCGCCGGCAGTGCCGGTGAAGCGGTAGCCCTGGCCACGGCGGGTCTCGATGATCTCCCGGCCGAGCTTGCGGCGCAGGTGATTGATGTGCACCTCGATGACGTTGGAATCGCGCTCGGTCTCGCCGTCATAGAGGTGCTCGGCGAGGTGGGACTTCGACAGCAGCTGGCCGGGGTGCAGCATGAAATAGCGCAGCAGGCGGAACTCGGCGGAGGTCAGGTCGACATCCTTGCCACCCTGCTGTGCGCACTGCCGCGCCTCGTCCAGCGTCAGCCCCGCCACTTCCAGCTGACTCTGGTTGGCCAGCCCGCGGGCCCGGCGCAGCAGCGCCTGGATGCGCAGCAGCAGCTCTTCGGGATGGAAAGGCTTGGTGAGGTAGTCGTCGGCGCCGGCCTTCAGGCCGTCGATGCGCTCGGCCCAGGAGCCCCGCGCGGTGAGGACCAGCACCGGCGTTGCCAGCCCCATGCCGCGCCATTCGCGCAGTACGTCCAGCCCCGGACGACCCGGCAGGCCGAGGTCGAGGATGATCAGGTCATAGGGCTCGCTGGCCCCCTGTACGGCGGCGTCGCGGCCGTCGGCCAGCCAGTCGACGGCGTAGCCCTGTCGCGCCAGGGTGGCCAGCAGCTCATCGGCCAGGGGGACGTGGTCTTCCACCAGCAACAGGCGCATCAGTCGTCTTCCTTATCCTTGAGGATGCGGCCGTCGCGGGCATCCAAGTCCAGTTCACGCACCACGCCCTCGGCGGTGAGCAGTTCCACCTCGTAGATATAGGTGTCGTGCTCCTTCTCCAGCTCCGCCTCCAGCAACCTGGAGCCGGGATAGAGCCTCTGGGCGATGGGCAGGATTTCCTCGAACGGGCGGATCACCCCTTCGCGGCTCAACCGCAGGGCCTCGTCCTGGCTCAGGTCGTGTGCCTGCGCAACACCGGCCGACAGGGCAAGCGCGATGGCCAGCAGGGCTGCGCGCGGCAAATCGATCTTCATCAGTCGTCCTGGCGATCCTTGATGATTGCGCCGTTCACCGCATCGAGTTCGACATCCCATTTGACGCCCTGTGCGTCCTTGATATCGACCTTGTAGCGGTAGCGGCCATGTTCCAGTTCAAGTTCGCTATCGTACACCGATCCGCCCGGATGCTTGCCCAGGGCGGCCTGGTTGAGGGCTTCGAAATCGCGGATGGTGCCGGCATCGCGCAGGCGCAGCGCCTCGTCAGGACCGATGTCGTGGGCCATCGCCGCGTCGACCCCGAGCAGCAGCACAGTGGCGGCAGTCAGGAGGATCAGCGGTTTCATGGGTAAACACCTCGTCTGGATGGGCAGTCTCCCCAGACTAAGGTGAGGGACTTAATTCAAGCTGAATCGGCAAGGATCATTCACCCCGTGAACTATCCTTGCTCCCCCCATGCAGGCTCTATAATCGCCGCCTGCACCCGCGAGGCCCCGCATGACCGC
Organism: Pseudomonas sp. NY15181; assembly: GCF_048068055.1. Classification (NCBI taxonomy): domain Bacteria; kingdom Pseudomonadati; phylum Pseudomonadota; class Gammaproteobacteria; order Pseudomonadales; family Pseudomonadaceae; genus Pseudomonas; species Pseudomonas sp. NY15181. The sequence goes on from NZ_JBLUPT010000010.1 coordinate 3,406, forward strand.
CATCCAGATCAAGACCCCCGCCCTCACCCTCAAGGCCGGCCCCCGTGCCCTCAAGCGCATCCGCGAACAGGGTCTTGCCCCTGCCGATGTCGGCATCCTGCCCGGCGCCGCCGGCGGCCCGAAGGCGCTGGGCATCCAGGGCCTGGACCTGGCGCTGTTCGGCGAATGGCTGCCACGCGCGCCGCGCGAACGCTCGCTGATCGGCGCCTCCATCGGCTCCTGGCGCTTCGCCAGCGCCTGCCTGCCAGACCCGGCCGAAGGCATCCGCCGCCTCGGTGAGCTCTATACCCAGCAGCGCTTCGCCCGCAACGCGAGCATCACCGACGTCTCGAAAAGTTGCGCGAAGATGCTCGACGACCTCCTCGACGGCCGTGACGCCAGCGTGCTCGACAATCCCTGGTACCGCCTCAACGTGGTAGTGGTGAAGAGCCACGGCCGCCTCGCGCAGGATGGCAAAGCCAGCCTCGGCCTCGGGCTGGGCGCGGTGATCCGCGACAACCTGGTGGGCCGCCGTCACCTGCACCGGCACTTCGAACGGCTGATCATCCACGACGCGCGCCGTGCGCCACCGCTGGAACCGTTGTCGGATTTCCCCTCGCGCTACCTGCACCTGGACCTGGCCAACCTGCGTCACGCCCTGCTCGCCTCCGGCTCGATCCCGATGGTGATGGAAGGCGTGCGCGACATTCCCGGCGCCGGCCCCGGCACCTACCGTGACGGCGGCCTGCTCGACTATCACCTCGACCTGCCCTACCTGCCCGAAGGAGTAGTGCTCTACCCGCACTTCACCGACAAGGTGATCCCCGGCTGGTTCGACAAGGGCCTGCCCTGGCGTCGTGGCGACGCCGACCGCCTGCAGGACGTGCTACTGCTCGCGCCGTCGAAGGAGTACCTGGCGCGCCTGCCGCACAGCAAGCTGCCGGACCGCAAGGACTTTCACCGCTACCTGGGCGACGACGCCGGCCGCGAGCGCTACTGGCACAAGGCGATGGACGAAAGCCGGCGGATGGGCGACGAGTTCCTTGAACTGGTAGACACGGGCCGACTGGGTGAACGTCTGCTGCCGCTGACATAATCGGCGCGACCCGCGCACTCGAAAGGAACTCTCCATGCGTCTTCTACCTTCCCTCCTACTCACCGCTCTCATGCTGGCCTCCGTCGGCGCGCACGCCGCCCTCGATGCCACGGCACAACGGGAAATCACCCAGCTGCTGGACTTCGTCGAGCACAGCGACTGCCGCTTCATCCGCAACGGCAGCGAGTACCCGGGCAGCGAGGCCCGCGTACACCTGCAGAAGAAGCTCGACTACCTGGAGAACAAGGACCTGGTGAGCAGCACCGAAGACTTCATCGAGCGCGCCGCCAGCAAGAGCAGCATGAGCGGCAAGCCCTACCAGGTCAGTTGCTCGGGCGCCAAGCAGGACACCGCCACCTGGTTGAACACCGAGCTCAAGCGCCTGCGGCAGGCGCAATAAGTTCCGTCGGGCGGATACGACCGGCTTACACCAGGTTCGCGAGCTTGCTCGCGAACCGTTCTATCCCGGCTGCCCATCCACCCGTGGCTGCCAGAACATCGGCCCGTAGTGCCAGGCGAACAGCAGGAAGGCCACCACCCAGCAGGCCGCCGCCAGGCTCAGGCCTTGCATCGGCAACCACAGCACCAGCACGACCCGGCACAGCCCCCCCAGGTTCAGCAGCGCGAACGCCCAGCCCATGACCTTCGGCGGTTGCAGCGCACGCCCCGTGTGGCCAAGGCTGACGCGGGCGATCATCGCCAGGATCAGGCCGCCCACACCCCCGACCGTCAACGCGTGAATCGGCAGGCTCGGCGCGAACGGCGCACCGAAGCTCCACGCCGCCATGCCCGCCGGGGCCACCATCATCCACAGATAGGCCAGGTGCAACGACCACAGCAGCGGTACGCCCCAGATGCCCTTGTCCCGCCAGCGCCACAGGCGGATCAGGTGGCCCACGGCGAGCACCGTGAACAGCAAGCCCAGCAGCGGCTGCGGCACCAGGCCGAAGCCGGCCGCCGTCAGTACGGCCACCAGCATCGTGCCGACCAGCAGCAGATTGTCCAGCCAGGGCCAGGCCGGCACCTGTGCGGTACGACCCAGGCCACGCTGGGTGAAAAAAGGAATGACCCGCCCGCCGATCAACCCCATCAGCGCCGCCACCAGCCAGAGCGCGGCCAGTACCCCGCCGCGCTGCCAATCCTCATGGCCGCTCCAGAGACCCAGCATCACCTGCGCATCGGCCAGCGTGAGCAGCGTCAGCACGGCGATCACCGGGTAGTTGCGCACCTGCTTCACCTGCCACAGGCTGCGCCCGACGAAGAACGCCAGCGCCGGCAGGAATGCCAGCTCCAGTGGCGCGACCAGCCACAGCGGTGCGCCGCCGAGCCAGCCGAGCCGCGCCGCCAGCCAGATAGCCGCCAGGATCATCAGCGGGCGTCCGCTGACGCCGGGCCGGCCGGTCCAGGTCTGCACAGCGGTCAGCAGAAAGCCAGCGATGATGGCGCTGGCGAATCCGAAGAGCATTTCATGGCGGTGCCAGGCCAGCCAGCCACCCAGCGGCTCCCAGGCTGGCAGTACACCTAGCAGCACCGCCGCCCAGGCAGCGATACCGACCAGCGCGAACAACGCGCCGCCGAGGAAGAACGGGCGGAAACCCAGGCGCCACAGCGCCGGAATGGTCAACAGGGCCTTTCGATCAACCAGCAACACAGCATGCCTCCCAGCCTTCCTTGCGCATCTGATGCTGGGCGATGAGCCGCAGCACATAGCCCAGCTTCAGCGATGTAGGACCGAGGATGGTGAGCGCGTGGGACGCGACGATTGCCGGCAGCGAGAGCCCGGCATCGACGACGTAAGCTCCGGTGATGCCCACCAGCAACAGCGCAAACCCGCTGCCGAGCAAACTCGACGACATCACCAGGTTCCGTCTGGGGCAAGCGAAAAGACTTTCCATCACACACCTCCTCGGTTGAACCGGCCCGCGAGCGGGCCGGGTGTCTCAGCTTCAGGCCTCCAGCACGCTGGCCGGGCCGAAGAACTCGTAGTGGGTTTGCTGCTCGGGCACGCCGAGCTCGCGCAGATGACGCTTCACCTGGGCCATGAAGGGCTTGGGCCCGAGGAAGTAGGCGTCCAGGTCACGGTCGGCCGGCAGCCACTGCCCCAGCAGGTCGCGACTGAGGAAGCCTTCGGCGTGCATCTCGTCCTGCTCGCGCGGTTCGCTGTAGCAGAAGTAGTGCAGCAGGTGCGGATGGGCCTCGGATTGCGCCTCGATCAAGTCGCGGAAAGCATGCACGCCGCCATGACGGGCGCAGTGGATGAAATGCACCTCACGACCGCTGTCCAGGGCCTGCTTGAGCATCGCCAGCGCCGGAGTGATGCCCACGCCGGCGGTGATCAGCGCCAGCGGCTTGTCGCCGTCGCGCAGGAAGAAATCGCCGGCCGGCGGGAACAGGTCGATCTCGTCACCCACCTTCATCTCGTCGTGCAGGTGGTTGGAGACCTTGCCCTCCGCCTCGCGCTTCACGCTGATGCGGTACTCGCGGCCGTTGGGCGCATCGGAGAGCGAATAGGTCCGGCGCAGTTCCTCACCGTCCAGTTCCAGGCGCAGGCCGATGTACTGGCCGGGCTGGAAGTCCAGCAGCTCGCCACCATCCACCGGCTGGAAGTAGAAGGAGGTGATCTCCTCGCTCTCGACTTCCTTGCGGGCAATACGGAAGCGCCGCGCTCCACGCCAGCCGCCGGGCTGCTCGGCGTTCTGCTGGTACACCGATTCCTCGGCGCCGATGAGGATGTCAGCCAGTTGGCCATAGGCGGCGGCCCAGGCATCGATCACCGCCTGGGTGGCGATTTCCTCACCGAGCACTTCGCGGATCGCGCGCAGCAGGCAGCTGCCGACGATCGGGTAGTGCTCCGGCAGGATCTGCAGCGCGGCATGCTTGTTGACGATCTTCGCCACCAGCGGACCGAGCTGTTCCAGCTCGTCGATGTGGCGGGCATACATCAGGACACCGTTGGCCAGGGCGCGTGGCTGGTCGCCGGACGCCTGGTGCGCCTGGTTGAACAACGGGCGCACCTCGGGGTATTCGCTCAGCATCATCTTGTAGAAGTGCTGGGTCAGCGCCTCGCCGCCAGTCTCCAGCAGAGGGACGGTCGCCTTGACCAGGGTACGGTGTTCGTTGGACAGCATCGGTATCTCCTCGGGTTGGCCAGGTAGAGAGTGGTCTGCCTGTGCTTTCTGCCAGAGGTATTTCAGAAAGCGTGCCAACCCTGCAGCCCAGTATTTCCGCGACCTTTGGAAATTAGTGAGTCATAATGACCACCACCTTCATAAGTCATAATGACTCCAATGAGGTCAAAATGACCCGAAACCCGTTGCTGGCCACCCTGCTCCCGCTCGTGGCCGACCTCTCCCGCGAGCTGCCCGACAGCGAACGCTATCGACGCCTGCTGGAAGCGCTACGCCAATTGCTGCCCTGCGATGCCACCGCCCTGTTGCGCCTGGAAGGCGACCAACTGGTGCCGCTGGCGGTGGACGGGCTCAGCCCCGACACCCTCGGCCGCCGCTTCAAGATCAATGAGCACCCGCGCCTGCGCGTCCTCCTCGAACACCCCGGCCCGACCCGCTTCGCCGCCGACTGCGGCCTGCCGGACCCGTACGATGGCCTGGTGGAAGGCCTGCATGGCCATCTGGAAGTGCACGACTGTCTGGGCTGCCCGCTGTTCCTCGACGAGCAGCCCTGGGGCTTGCTGACCCTCGACGCCCTCGACCCGGAACGCTTCTCCACGGGCGACCTGGACAATCTGGAAGCCTTCGCCAGCCTCGCCGCCGCCACGGTGAAGGCCAGCCAGCGCATGCTCGACCTCGCCCTGCGCGCCGAGCACGAGCAACAGCGCGCCGATGCCTACCAGCGCGCCTCCGGCGACCAGCCGCGGGAGCTGATCGGTCAGAGCAAGGCGCACCAGGCACTGATGAACGAAATCCAGTTGGTGGCCGGCAGCGACCTGAGCGTGCTGATCACCGGCGAGACCGGCGTGGGCAAGGAGCTAGTGGCGCAATCAATCCACGCCAACTCCCTGCGTCGCGGGCAGCCACTGGTCAGCCTGAACTGCGCGGCACTGCCGGAAACCCTGGTGGAAAGCGAACTGTTCGGCCACGTACGCGGCGCCTTCTCCGGCGCAGTGGGCGAGCGACGCGGCAAGTTCGAACTGGCCGATGGCGGCACGCTGTTCCTCGACGAGGTCGGCGAGCTGCCGCTGGCGATCCAGGCCAAGCTGCTGCGCGTGCTGCAGAGCGGACAACTACAGCGGGTGGGCTCGGACCGCGAGCACCACGTCGACGTGCGCCTGATCGCCGCCACCAACCGCGACCTCGCCGAGGAGGTACGCGCCGGGCGTTTCCGCGCCGACCTCTATCACCGCCTGAGCGTCTACCCACTGCGGGTGCCGCCGTTGCGCGAGCGCAGCAACGACGTGCTGCTGCTGGCCGGCTACTTCCTCGAAGAGAACCGCCCGCGCCTGGGCCTGCGCAGCCTGCGCCTGACCCGCGAGGCCCAGGCCGCCCTGCTCGACTACGGCTGGCCGGGCAACGTGCGCGAGCTGGAACACCTGATCGGGCGCGCCTCGCTCAAGGCGCTGGCAAACCATCCGCAGCGCTCGCGCATCCTCAGCCTCGGCCTGGACGACCTCGGGCTGGAACAGCAGAAACAGCCGCCCCCCGGCGTTGCCGCCGTCGCGGACAGCGCCCCTGAGGCCGGCCCGGAGGGCGAACTGCGCCCGGCGGTCGACGCCTTCCAGCGCCGCATGATCAGCCACAGCCTGGAACGCCATGACGGCAACTGGGCGGCGGTTGCCCGCGAGCTGGGGCTGGATCGCGCCAACCTCAATCGCCTGGCAAAGCGACTGGCGATCAGGTGAGCCACTGGCCGGAACGTCCGGCCCGGCTCACGCGTTGGTGATAGACTAAGTGCCCATTTTCCGGCCGGCCCGTCTCCGGGCCGGCGATGTCCTAGAGCGCACCACCGTGGAATTGTTCAAAGAGTTCACCTTCGAAGCCGCCCATCGCCTGCCCCACGTACCTGCCGGACACCAGTGCGGCCGCCTGCATGGCCACTCCTTCCGGGCCGCCATCTACATCGAGGGTGAGGTCGACCCGTATACCGGCTGGATTCGCGACTTCGCCGAGATCAAGCAGATCTTCAAACCGATCTACGACCAGCTCGATCACAACTACCTGAACGAGATTCCGGGGCTGGAAAACCCCACCAGCGAGAACCTATGCCGCTGGATCTGGCAACAGCTCAAACCGCTGCTGCCGGAGCTGTCCAAGGTGCGGGTACACGAGACCTGCACCAGTGGTTGCGAGTATCGCGGGGACTGATCCAGCGCCTACGACCGCTGATCGCGGACAGAGTCCGCTCCTACGGGATCCGATGCCCGTGCGATAGCCAAAAAACAAAGGCCCCTTTCGGGGCCTTTGTCGTTTGCGGTCTCAGCGCGAGGCCTTGCGGCGCAATGCCGAGGGGCTGAAGTTGGAGTCGTCCGGGGCCGCCTGGCTGAAGTCGGCGGTGCCGGGCTCCTCGTTGTCCAGCCACTGGATGCTGTAGCGATGGGCCTGGAGGTCGTGGAAGGTGTCCAGTGCTGTCCACACCATCGGCTGCTCGTAGAAGCTCTTCAGGTAGGCCTGGGACACGCGCCACAGCTCGCCACGGCCATCATACTGGTCCACCACGGCGGCGCCCCAGCTGTCCTCGTCGAGGTAGAGGGTGCGGCGCGAGTAGATGTGCCGCGCGCCAGGCTTGAGCTTGCCGTCCACCACCCAGACGCGGTGCAGTTCGTAGCGGGTGTACTTGGGATTGATGTGGCCGGGGGTGAGCAGGTCCTTGTACTTAACCTCCGGGCTGGTCACCTGGTAGTTGTTGTAGGGAATGTAGATTTCCTTCTTGCCCACCAGGGTCCAGTCGTAGCGGTCCGGCGCGCCGTTGTACATGTCGGTGTCGTCGGCGGTGCGCAGGCCATCGGAGTCTTCGATCGGGGTGTCGTAGGCCAGGGTCGGTGCGCGACGCACGCGGCGCTGACCGGGGTTGTAGCCCCAGGCCTGACGCGGCTCCTTGACCTGGTCGAGAGTCTCCTGCACCAGCGCGCCGTTACCGGCCAGGCGCGCCGGGGCGGTGGTGAAGGTCATGTAGTAGAACAGCGTGTTGCCGAGCTTGTCGTAGCTGCCCTTGGGATCGTAGAAGCGGAACAGCGCCTCGTCCTGGGAAGTCACCAGCGAGTAGGCGCCATTGCGCTGCACGCCGGCCTGGGAAGAGCGGCGCACGATGTAGGTGCCGCGGTAGCGGGCGATGTGGTTCCACACCGCTTCCACGCCGCTCTGCGGGATGGGGAACGGCACGCCGCCATAGGCATCGGAGAAGCCGTTGCCGCCCTCCACCAGTTTGGCGCTGGTGGCGTTCTTGAAGATGTTGTCGTAGATCCACTGCGGCGCCGAGCCGGTGCGGTGGCTCGGGTAGACCGGCATCTGGAAGCTGTCCGGATAGGCGTTGAACAGCGCGATCTGCCCCGCTGTCAGGTTGGCCTTGTACTGGTCCAGGTTGGCCTTGGTGATGACGAACTGCGGCTTCTCCCCGGCGAAGGGATCGACGTGGTGCGCGCCCGGCCCCTTGTAGCCGGCCGGCGCGGAGGTCAGGCCGCCCGTCCAGGCGGGGATGGTGCCCGCGGCGTTGCCGGCTTTCTCCGCACCCATCGGGGTGAGGCTGCTCTTGAGTTTGGCCGCCTGGTCAGCCGAAACCGCTGCGCGCGCATCGGTCACGGCGAGTGCCACCAGGGTCGCAAGGACGATCAGGGAACTCTTCTTGTACATGGTTCTCTCCGGATCAGAACGAGTATTTCGCCGTGACCGAGACGTTGTCCCGATCACGCATGGAGTTGCTGGAGCCGGCGCCGTAATAGCTGGTGTACTGGGTGCCGACTTCGAAGGTGTTCAGGTAGCTGGCGTCGATGCCGAGGGTGTAGGCCTTGCGCCCCTCGATGAAGTTGCCGGTACGGTCGGAGTTGCCGCTGAAATCCTCCTGGTAGACAACGTAGGGCGAGAGCTTCACCCCAGCGTAGACATCGTTCCAGCTGCCGGTCAGCAGCAGGGTGTAGCCGTAACTGTCGCGGTCGATCTGCACGTCGTCGCCGTTGCCGCCGACATAGGCCTTGTCCTGGGCGCCGACGAACTTGCGTTCACTGCCGTCCCAGGCGGTGTACTTGAGGCTGCTGCCGCGGATGTGCTCGGAGGCCAGTTCGGCCACGCCGGTCATGGAGTCGAAGGACAGGTGCGGGCCGAGGTTGTAGATAGTCGACAGCGAGACGTTGTAGGTCTCGGCCCGCTCGTAGTTCTCGAACAGGCTGCCACGGCACAGCTGCTTGCCGGCCACCGGCGCACAGGCCTGGTTGGCGGGGACGCCGGCGTCGAACAGGTTGGTCCGGCCGAGCACGCCCTGGGTCAAGAGGTCGCCGAGCAGGTCATCGGTGGCGGAGATGCTGATCGGCATGTTCGGCCGGTAGGCGATCTCACCGGACACCGAGGCGTCGCCCAGGGTGGTGTTGAAGCTGAAGCCGTACATGCGGATGTCTTCGACGTAGTCGCGGCGCGCCTCGGCGTTGCTGGCCATGTCCAGCGTCGACAGGCCCGGCACCGCCTCGCCCAGGCCCAGCGGGCCGAGCAGCGAGTTCAGCGCGGCGACATCGACACCCTGGTAGTTGCGCAGGTCGACGGCGATCTGCGGCTCCTTGGAGTGGTAGTTGACGAAGTAGAAGCCGAACTCGGTGGAGTTCAGCTCTTCGGCGATGTAGCGGAAGGCCACGCCGAACTGGCCGTCGTCACGGGCATCGATGTCCTTGCCGACGTTGGCGACCTTGAAGGTCCCGGTGTTCGGGTCGAGGAAGGCATTGGGGCCGTGCGGGCCATTGCCCAGCAGGCCAAGGGAAGCCACGGTCGGGTAGCCGGCCAGCAGCTCCTTGATCAGCGGGTTGTCCTCGGTGGTGTAGGCGGTGTTGCCGCCGTCGCTGAACAGGTCGGTATCGGAGAAGTAGGTGCCCACCGAGTCCAGCCGGGTTTCCTTCCACTTCCACTGGTAGAAGGTCTCCATCGACAGATCGTCGGTCAGGCCGAAGTTGAAGCTCAGCGCCTCCACCGGCACCAGCACTTCCTTGAGCTCCGAGCCCGGCAGGTGGAAGCGCGCAGCGTCCACCGGGTTGATGGTGTTCACCCCGCCCCGGTAGAACACGCCCTCGCCCCAGTTCAGCACCTGTCGGCCGACGCGACCGGTGAGCGGGTGTTCGGCGACGTCCCAGCTGCCGGACAGGTAGGCGTCCAGCAGCTCGGCCTTGCGGCCGGCGATGTGCCGGGTGTCTTCGGTGAAGTGATCGTCCTGGGGATAGGACTGGCTGGGCCGCACCACGCCGTCGGTGGTGTCGTAGTAGTCGTTGCGCTTGTCCATGATCTGCGTGTCGTAATACGCGGTGCCACGCATGAACAGGCCGTAGTTCTGGTATTTGGCCGACAGGTCCGAGGTGAGTTTGAACACCTGGGAGACCAGCCCGGTATCGAAGTTACGGTTGCCGTCGTCGGCGTTGATGTCCGAGATGTTGCTCTTGTCGCGGCCCTGCACGCGCCACATCGCGCCGTAGGACAGGGTGCTGTCCAGGGAGCCGGTGATCTCGTTGTCGGCCAGCTTGAACTCCAGCGCCTGCGCCGAGCCCGCGACCAGCAGCGGCAAGAGCCCCATCACCGCGCCCGCGCGCCGGGGCGCCCAGAAAATGGACGAACGTCCCCCCAACTGACTGTTCATAGACAGCATTACCTCCTTGACGGCCAAGATTTATTGCCCAGTCGTTGCAACCGGTGCTGTTTTTATTCGTCTCTCGGCTGCTGATCGCCCGGCTCCTGCCGGACCACCACGCAGTAATTCGCCTGCTGGAGCGCTTGCGGTCGCTCACGGTACCCCTGTCGATTCTGGCTGCACGCACTGAGTTGGCACTATCGTGCAGGCAAAGTAACAAACTGTGTCCCGCCTGCCAATCCGAAGGATGCAATCCGCTCTTTTTCGTACGCAAAGAAAAGCCCGGCCTATAGCCGGGCTTTTTCACACAACGTGACTTACTCGACGGTGAAGGTCTTTTCCGCCAGCAGGCGATCACCCTGGAACACCATGAAGCGCCATTGCCCCTGCACCACCTCGTGGTTCTCGGTGAACTGGTAGGCCATCACGTCGGTCGGCGCACCGACCACCAGCTTCTGCACCACCTCGAACTTGTCGTGGTGCTGGCCGTCCGGAGTGACCACGCCGGGGGTGAAGTAGATCAGGGTCAGCGGAGCATCGCCTTCCTGCTTGCCGCTGAGCTGGTAGCGCAGGCCGAACTTGGTGCCCAGCTTGGCCGGTACGCGGGTCGTGGACTCGAGCTGCTCCTGGCTGCTGGTCAGCACGCGCTCGCCCGGCTGGTAATCCTTGTAGTTGCTGACGAAGACGCCGTACTCGACCGGGCCGGTGACACGCACTTCGGCAAAGGCCGAGGACGCGAAGGCGGAAACCAGGGTGAGGGCCAGGGCCGCTGGCAGGCGGGAAATGGACATGTCGCGCTCCTTGTTGGGGACCGCGCGAGGCTATGACATCGGCGTGACAGGCTGATGACAGACAGCGTACTGACCCGAATCGGGTCGGGCGGGCAGCGAGCGTCTATCATGCCCAGATCAGACCTGCTGGAAACCTCCATGAGCGACTCCCTGCTGAGCATCCGCCCGCGCGCCGAAGACGTCGAAGGCGTTCCCATCCTCCGCCCGCTGCCGTCCGCGCAATGCCGCAGCGTCGGCCCCTTCGTGTTCTTCGACCATATGCTCGAGGCCACCTTCGCCCCTGAGCACGGCATGGACATCCGGCAGCACCCGCATATCGGCCTGTCCACCCTCACCTACCTGTTCGAGGGCCAGGTGCAGCACAAGGACAGCCTTGGCTCCGACCAGCTCGTGCTGCCCGGTGACGTCAGCTGGATGACTGCCGGGCGCGGCGTCGCCCACGTCGAACGCACGCCGCAGACGCTGCGCCACGACGGCTCGCGCCTGCACGGCCTGCAGGTCTGGCTGGCGTTGCCGCGCGAGCAGGAAGGCTGCGAGCCCAGCTACAGCCACCACCCTGCCGCCAGCCTGCCGGAAAGCGACGCCCTGGGCGTGCGCATCCGCATGATCGCAGGCCAGGGCTTCTGCCTCGAATCGCCCGTCCCGGTGCTCTCGCCGACCCTTTATGCCGAGCTGACACTCAGCGCCGGCGCCACCCTGGCGATTCCCGACGAACACCCGCAACGCGCGCTGTACCTGATCGAGGGCGAGGCCCTGCTCGACGACGAGCCGCTGCCGCTGCACGGGCTGCTGGTGCTGCCCGAAGGCGTCACCTTCACCCTCTCCGCCTGCACCGACTGCCGTGCGGTGATCATCGGCGGTGCGCCGCTGGATGGACCGCGGCGGATGAACTGGAACTTCGTCGCCAGCGACCCGGCGCTGATCGACAGCGCCCGCGCCCGCTGGTCTGCCCGCGACTGGCCGACCGTGCCGGGCGAACGGGAACGCATCGAACTGCCGCGCTGAGCGCACCCTCTCCCCGGCCCAAGGAGTCCGCGATGGACCAATCGCACGCCAACCCCCACACCAGCGCCCTGACCGTGCTGACCCTGCTGTTCTTCATGTGGGGGCTGATCACCTCGCTGAACGACATCCTCGTGCCGCACCTCAAGGCGGTGTTCACCCTGTCCTACGTGGAGGCCTCGCTGATCCAGTTCTGCTTCTTCGGCGCCTACTTCATCATGTCCTTCCCATCCGGGCGGCTGGTGGAAAAGGTCGGCTACAAGAGCGGGATCATCGTCGGCCTGGCCACTGCAGGAGTCGGCTGCCTGCTGTTCTATCCGGCAGCGGGCGCGCAGTCCTACCCGTTCTTCCTCGCCGCGCTGTTCATCCTGGCCTCGGGCATCACCCTGCTGCAGGTCGCGGCCAACCCCTACGTGAACGTACTCGGGCCGGCGGCCACCGCCGCCAGCCGGCTGAACCTCACCCAGGCGTTCAACTCCCTCGGCACCACGGTCGGCCCGCTGGTGGGCTCGGTGACCATCCTCGCCATCGGTGCCGGCGCCGCCTCGCAGATCGGCAGCTCCGCCGCCAGCGAAGCCGATTCGGTGAAGACGCCCTACCTGGTGCTGGCCGGCCTGCTGTTCGCCATCGCCCTGCTGATCGCACTGTTCCGCCTGCCGAAGATCCATCACGGCGAGCCCAGCGACGGCGCCGCGGCGGGCAAGCACTCGCTGCTCGCCCATCGCCACCTGATCTTCGGGGTGATCGCGATCTTCGCCTACGTCGGCGCCGAGGTCTCCATCGGCAGCTACCTGGTGAGCCTGATGGGCCAGCCGGACATCGCCGGGCTGCCCGCCGAACATGCCGGCAAGTACCTGTCGTTCTACTGGGGCGGCGCCATGGTCGGCCGCTTCGTCGGCAGCGTCCTGATGCGCACGATTCCGGCCAACCGCATGCTGGCCTTCAACGCCCTGGTGATCACCCTGCTGATCGCCGTGGCGCTGAGCGTTGGCGGGCATGTGGCGATGTGGTCGCTGATCCTGATCGGGCTGTTCAACTCGATCATGTTCCCGACCATCTTCTCCCTCGCCCTGGAGGGCCTGGGCAACCTCACCAGCAAGGGCTCCGGCCTGCTCTGCATGGCCATCGTCGGCGGCGCCGTGATGCCACTGGTGCAGGCCTTCTTCGCCGACCGCATCGGCCTGCTGCATTCCTTCGCCATTCCGCTGCTGTGCTACCTGTACATCGTCTGGTTCGGCGCCAAGGGCTACCGCGCCGATGAGCGCGCTACGCAGCGCACGGCCAACGCGCCCTGAGCGATTCTACGAAGAGCAAGAAAAAACGCCGCGCCTCCAAGGGGGGCGCGGCGTTTTCGTTCACCTGGGAATTTCAGCCGCCGAAGCGCTCATCCAGCAGATCGAACATCGCGGCGAACGCGCGGCGCGACACCTTGGCGTCGTACTGCATGGTGCCCGGCACCTGGGCATGTGGATCGGTGAAGGAATGCGCGGCGCCACCGTAGCTGGTCAGCGCCCAGTCGACGCCGGCGTCGGTCATCTCCTTGGCAAAGGCGCCCAGTTGCTCGCGCGGCACCAGCGGATCGATGGCACCGTCGAGCACCAGGACCGAGCCCTTGATGTTCTTCGCATCGGCCGGGTTCGGCGTATCGAGGGTGCCGTGGAAAGACACCGCCGCCGCCAGGGCTGCGCCGTCACGGGCCAGCTCCAGGGCGCAACAGCCGCCGAAGCAGAAGCCGAAGGTGGCCACCTTCGCGCTATCCAACGGGGCCTTGCCGGCCTGGTCCAGCAGCGCCTTGAGCGAGGCCTGCATGCGCTTGCGCAGCAGCGCGCGGTCGTTCTTCAGCGGCATCATGGCGGCGCCCGCCTGCTCCGCGCCGTTGGGCCGTACGGCCTTGCCGTAGAGGTCGGCCACCAGCACCACATAGCCACGCTCGGCGACCTGGCGGGCGACGTCCAGCGCACCCTGGCTGACGCCCATCCAGTTCGGCGCCATCAGCAGCCCCGGACGCGCCGCCGAGCTGGCGGCATCGAACACCAGCTGACCTTCGAATGACTGGCCGTCGACGCTGTAGGCGACGGGCTGCACGCTGATCTGACTCATTGGGGTATCCCCTTGTTGAAGAAGAGTAGCGGGTACAGAAAAGCACAAAGCCCGCCGAAGCGGGCTTTGTCTGGATCAGGCGGAGAGTTCCACCAACAGCTTGTTCAGGCGGCGAACATAGGCCGCCGGGTCCTTCAGGCTGTCCCCCGCGGCCAGTGCGGCCTGATCGAAGAGGATGTGGGCCAGCTCGCCGAAGCGGTCTTCGTCAGGCTCGGCATCCAGCTTCTCGATCAGCGGGTGGGCCGGGTTGAACTCGAAGATCGGCTTGGAATCCGGCACCTTCTGTCCGCTGGCCTCGAGGATCTGGCGCATCTGCAGGCCCAGGTCCTGCTCACCGATGGCGAGGATCGCCGGCGAGTCGGTCAGACGATGGGACACGCGCACCTCGGCGACTTCATCGCCCAGCGCGGTCTTCAGGCGCTCAGTCAGGCCCTCTTTGGCCTTGGCGACTTCTTCCTGGGCCTTCTTGTCCTCTTCCGAGTCCAGGCTGCCCAGGTCCAGGTCGCCGCGGGCGACGTCGACGAACTGCTTGCCGTCGAACTCCGGCAGGTAGCTCATCAGCCACTCGTCGATGCGGTCGGTGAGCAGCAGCACTTCGATGCCTTTCTTACGGAAGACTTCCAGGTGCGGGCTGTTCTTCACCTGGGCGAAGGTCTCGCCGGTGAGGTAGTAGATCTTGTCCTGGCCTTCCTTCATGCGGCCGATGTAGTCGGCCAGGGAAACGCTCTGCTCGCCGCTCTCGTCGCTGATGGAGGAGAAGCGCAACAGGCCGGCGATCTTGTCCTTGTTGGCGAAGTCCTCGGCGGGGCCTTCCTTCAGCACCTGGCCGAAGTTCTTCCAGAAGCCCTTGTAGGCCTCGGCGTCGTTGCTCGCCAGCTTCTCCAGCATGTCCAGGGAGCGCTTGGTCAGCGCCGACTTCATCGAATCGACGATGGGGCCGGACTGCAGGATCTCGCGGGAGACGTTCAGCGACAGGTCGTTGGAGTCCACCACGCCCTTGATGAAGCGCAGGTAGAGCGGCAGGAACTGGTCGGCCTGGTCCATGATGAACACGCGCTGCACGTACAGTTTCAGGCCGCGCGGGGCCTCGCGGTGGTACAGGTCGAACGGCGCGCGCGCCGGGACGTAGAGCAGCGAGGTGTATTCGAGCTTGCCTTCGACCTTGTTGTGGCTCCAGGTCAGCGGGTTCTCGAAGTCATGGGCGATGTGCTTGTAGAACTCCTGGTACTCCTCGTCCTTCACCTCGGTGCGCGGACGGGTCCACAGGGCGCTGGCACGGTTGACCACTTCCCACTCGGCTTCCGCCGGCTGTTCTTCGCCGTGGTGCTCCTTGGGCAGCTCGATGGGCAGCGCGATATGGTCGGAGTACTTCTTGACGATGTTGCGCAGGCGCCAACCGTCGGCGAACTCGTCTTCGCCATCCTTCAGGTGCAGGACGATTCGGGTGCCACGGCCGGCCTTCTCGACGGTGGAGACCTCGAAGTCACCCTCGCCTTTCGACGACCAGTGCACGCCTTCGCTGGCCGGCGCGCCGGCGCGCCGGGTGAAGACGTCCACTTTATCGGCGACGATGAAGGCGCTGTAGAAGCCCACGCCGAACTGGCCGATCAGGTGGGAATCCTTCTTCTGGTCGCCAGAGAGGTTCTTCAGGAAGTCGGCGGTGCCGGACTTGGCGATGGTGCCCAGGTGCGCGATGACTTCCTCGCGGCTCATGCCGATGCCGTTGTCTTCGAGGGTGACGGTCTTGGCGTCCTTGTCGAAGCTCACACGGATCTTCAGCTCGGCGCCGCCTTCGAGCAGGTCAGGCTTGGCCAGGGCCTCGAAGCGCAGCTTGTCGGCGGCGTCGGAGGCGTTGGAAATCAGTTCGCGAAGGAAGATTTCCTTGTTCGAATACAGGGAATGGATCATCAGGTGAAGCAGCTGCTTCACTTCGGTCTGGAAGCCCAGTGTTTCTTTTTGAGTCTCCACGCTCATTATTTCTCGCTCCGAGGATGACAAATGCCGCGTCGTGCGGCCGATGTCAGCGAGATGGGGGCTTCCTGAACGAATTCAAGGGTTTGCCCCGAAGACTCAACGCGCGAGCAATTCGATGCTGACCACTTCGCTGGGACGCAGGACGTAGCTCGCCTCCCCCGCGCCGCTCAGGCTGTGGCGAATGACCAGGCGACCGTCGGCATCCAGGCCGATGAAAACCCCTTCGGCTGTACGTCCCTGTTCGGTCTGGACGCGCATGCTGCGGTTGGCGAAGCGCGCGGGCGCGGCCTGCAGGCGCTGCACCGAAATCAACCCGATCTCCGGTGCCGCCGCTGGCTGGCCGGCCGTCGGCTCGACAGTCTGGGCCTTTGGCTGCGCCGGGGCCGGCGCAGGATTGTCGACCAGATGCGGATATTTGTCGCCCTTCACGCCCCACCCCCGGGTGGCGCTCCTGGTCAAGGTGAGCGACAGCGTCTGCGGTTCGCCACTGACACTGAAGCTGACGGGCACCTCCAGCACCGGCCGCAGGGTATCCAGCCGGGGCAGTCTGGCCAGTTCTATATCGCGCCGGGCGAAGCGCCGCTGCAGGTAATCGCGCACCACATAGGCCAGGGTGTCCTGGGAGTCGACGCGGGTATCCACCTGCCCGTCGCGGTAGCGCAGGTGATTGGTGTACAGCTCGATCTTCCCGCTCAGGGTGGTGCGCATCTGTGCGGGGAGCACCAGGTGGAAGACGCCAACCATGCGGTTGGGCGCCTCCGGTTGCAGATCCAGATGCAGGCTGTAACCGCGCGCGAAGCGCACGGCCTCGGGCAGGTCCTGGCCAGGCGCCAGCCAGCTGATCTCGACCTCCGGCAAGGTGCCGGAATCGTTGGGCAGCACATCCAGCCGCAGGGGCCCTTCGACCGCCGCGGGCAAATGAATGCGCACTTCGCGGTGCGCGTAGAAGTCCTGGCCTTCCCGCAGGCTCAGTATCCCGTCGATCAACTCGGCCTGCTCGGGCGCGAAGGGCTTGCCGTTCAGTTCACCGCGCAACTGGATGGCCAGCTCCGGCTTGGCGACCGCTTCGGGCCGCAACCAGTCGAGGCGCAGAATGGCCTCCAGACGCTCGCTGTCGTGGGCCGCCAGCAGCGTCAGGCCGACCACCAGCGGGACGCAGCCCAGGCCGCCGAGCGCCACCGCAGGCCGTGCCTGCGTCCAGTGGCGCAGCACGAACACCAGCGCCAACGGCGGCAGTAGGCTGGCGATTCCCCAGAACAGGCTGCGGCTGAAGGCCCGGCTGATCAGCCAGACGTAGCCGGCGAGGATCAGCAACAGACCAAGCAGGATCAGCAGCGTGTCCATTCAGGCGCCGTCGACCTTGAAGTGAGCTCGCGCGGTGGCGATGGGTTCGGCGCGGGTGGTCTGCCAGGCGGTGATCGCCACGTTGGCCACCCGCCGCCCCTGTCGCCAGACCTGGCATTGCGCGTAGGTATCGCGGAAATGCCCGGCACGCAGGTAGTCGATGGAGAAGTCGATGATCTTGGGCATGTGCGGAATGCCCATGAACATCAGCAGCTGCAGCAACGCGGAGTGCTCCATGAAGCCGGCGATGACGCCGCCGTGCAACGCGGGCAGTGTCGGGTTGCCGATGTTGTCGGGGTTGGCCGGCAGGTGGAAGATCGCGTCGTCGCCCAGGCGCAGGCAGCGGATGCCGATCAGCCTGGCGTAGGGGATCGACTCGATCAGCCCGTCGTAATTCTTGCTCTCGTGGGCTGCGCGCACCAGCTGCTCGATGTTCGGCGTGCTCATGCGGAGGCCTCCCCGTCGACACTGCGCTTCACGCTACCGGCGGAAACCGCCTTGCCCATGCGCATGAAGGTGCCGACGACATGGGCGATTGGCTCGGACGGGTCGTCCTGGTAGGCAATGCCACGGGTGAAGATGATGTTCGGGGTGACGCGGTAGCACTCGGCGAAACCGAACACGTCCTTGCCGGGCTCGGCCGGGTGCATGTAGTCGATGCGCAGGTCCAGGGTCGGGCAGATCTCGAATTGCGGCAGCACGCAGACGGTGGAGATGCCGCAAGTGGTGTCCATCAGCGTGGTGATCGCCCCACCGTGAATGACGCCGGTTTCCGGATTGCCGACGATGGCTTCGCTGTACGGCAGGCGCAGCGTCAGGCCGGAGGCATCGGCGGCATGGGCGCTGATGCCCAGCAACTGGCAGTGGCGCAGCGCCGAGAGAAAGCGCTGGGCGCGCTCAAGAATGGGGTTTTCACTCATGGAGTGGAGGACCGAATGACTGCACGGGCCCGCATCATACCCCGTCCCCGCCACACCTACAGTGATGAAAACCTACGCTGTAGGAATATTCATTGAACTTATTCGAAGGGCGCGTGCTCAAAGGGCTATCACCAGGAAAGCCGCACATGGAGGCTCTACATGAAAAAAACCCTTCCCCTCGCTCTGATGCTGATCGCCGGTCTGGGCCTTGCCGCCTGCGGTAAGAAAGAAGAGCCCAAAGCTCCGGCAGCGCCCGCCGCTACTGAGCAACCGGCCACCCCGGCACCGACGACTCCGCCGGCGCCCGAAGCCGCCCCGGCTGCACCGGCAGCCCCGGCTACCGCGCCGCAGCAGCCCGCAGGCGAAGAGCAGAAGCAGCAGTAAGCCGCTTCTCGCGCTGCACAGCACAAGGCCCGCATTCGCGGGCCTTGTCGCATCCGGCGTCAGCTCAGGCCGGGATATCGTCCTCAAGCGGTGAGTCCGCCTGCGGCGTCGGCGTGTAGACCATCACGTGCAGCACGCGGGAATGGAATTCGCGCTGGTACAGCACTCCCACTACGCCGGCGGTCACCAGCATGAAGATCAGCGGGTTGATGAACCAGGCGAGCATCGCCAGGCCGAAGTAGTAGGTACGCAGGCCCTGGTTGAACTGATGCGCCGCCAGCGACACCACACGCGCCGCGCGCTCGGCGTACAACTTGCGCTCCTGCTCGCCCACGCTGCGCTCCCCCACCATCGGCGCGGAAGCCACCAGCACGGCGGCGAAGTTGTATTGCCGCATGCACCAGCTGAAGGTGAAGAAGGCATACACGAACACCACCGCCAGGCAGAGCAGCTTCAACTCCGACAGTCCGCGGGTCGGCGGCGCCACGAACGGCAGGTCGGCCAACACCGAGATGGTGCGCTCGGCGGAGCCCAGCAGGGTAAGGATGCCGGCGAGGATGATCAGTGTGCTGGAGGCGAAGAACGAGGCATTGCGCTCCAGGTTGCCGATCACGCTGGCGTCGGCCACGCGGTTGTCGCGCAGCAACAGGCGGCGCATCCAGTCCTGGCGGTAGAGGTGCAGCACGCTGGCCAGGCAGGCGGTGTCGCGGGCCTTGGCCTTGGCATAGCGGGTGTAGCCGATCCAGCAGACGAGGAACCAGAGGATGGCGAACAGGTTCCACAGGTACTGGATATCGAACAGATCGACGACGTCGGTCATGCTTGTCCTTGCGCGAAGTTTTGAAGGAATACGCGGCGGATAGACGCCAGATATGCGGAGAAAGACACGGCGAGTGATCCTGTAGGAGCGAGCTCGCTCCTACAGGATGCAGACATGAAAAAGGCCGCCTTGTGGGCGGCCTTTTTCGTTGGTGCGTCTGGCGTCAGGCCATCGCTTCCTGGGGCTTGCCCAGCCGGCGATCGAGCACTGCCATCGCGGCCAGCATGACCACCGACGGGATCAACCAGGCGAGGCCCTGTTCGGCCAGCGGCAGATGTTCCATCCAGCCCGGCATCCAGGCGTCGAGCTTGGCGCCCTTCAGCGCGTCGATGATGCCGAAGACGAAGGAGATCACCATCACCGGAGCGACGATGCGGGTCTGCGAACGCCACAGGCTGGCACAGAAGCTCAGCGCCACCAGCACGATGCACGGCGGGTAGATGGCCGTCAGCACGGGAATCGAGAACTGGATGAGCTTGGTCAGGCCCAGGTTCGACACCAGCAGCGAGAAGGCCGCGAGGATGACCACCAGACTGCGGTAGGACAGCGGCAGGATGCGGCAGAAGTACTCGGCGCAGGCGCAGGTCAGGCCCACGGCGGTAACGAGGCAGGCCAGCGCGATCAGCACGGCCAGGAAGGTGCTGCCCAGCGAGCCGAAGGTGTGCTGCACATAGGCGTGCAGGACGGCAGCGCCGTTGCTGGCGCCGGCGGCGATGTCATGGCTGCCTGCGCCCAGGCGGAACAGGCTGATGTACACCAGCGCAAGGCCTACACCAGCAATCAGGCCGGCGATGATGGCGTAGCGGGTGATCAGGCGCGGCGACTGCACGCCACGGGAACGGATCGCGTTGACGATGACGATGCCGAAGACCAGCGCGCCGAGAGTGTCCATGGTCAGGTAGCCGTTGACGAAGCCCTGGGAGAACGCGGCGGCCTGGTAGGCCGGCTCCGCGCTGCCGATGGGGCCGGCGGGCAGCATGAAGGCAGCGATGCCGAGGGCGGCCAGGGCGATGATCTTCAGCGGCGCGAGGAAGCGGCCGACGGTATCCAGCAGCTTGCCGGGATACAGCGAGATCACCAGCACGACGAGGAAGTACACCAGGCTATAGAGGAACAGCGGCAGCGCGCCCTCCCCGGTCAGCGGCGCCAGGCCCACTTCGAAGGACACGGTGGCGGTACGCGGGGTGGCGAACAGCGGCCCGACCGACAGGTAGCAGGCGGCCGCCAGCAGCCCACCGGCGATGCGGCCGATGGGATGGCTGAGGGTGTCCATCGCCCCGCCAACCTTGGCCAGCGCCACGACGGTGATCACCGGCAGGCCGACCGCGGTGATCAGGAAGCCGAGCGCCGCCATCCACACGTGCGGACCGGACTGCAGACCGACGATGGGCGGGAAGATGATGTTGCCCGCCCCGACGAACAGGGCGAAGGTCATAAAACCAAGTGCCAGGATGTCCTGGCCTTTCAAGACGTTCATGAAGGGAAATACCACAGTGCTGAAACGGGTTCGTGGTCTCCCAAAGCGCAACGACCGAACGGGCACGGCAAAGCCGCATCGGACGGGATCGGCCGGCTCACCTGCTGGGAGCCCGCGCATCCTGTGATGCTGCTGTCATTCCGGTACGGAGGATTGTTCTTGGAAGTCCGATAGCAGAGGTTTTCCATGAGCTCGTGGCCCGGTTGCATCCTGCATGCTGGTGACGCGCCATCCGTGACGGTCAGGAATCGCCGTCACTCCGGGTAGGAGATGACGGTGAGCGAGCCTTCCCTTGTGGGGAACGCGACGCTTCAGATAGTTGCTAGCCTAACGATCTATTCCGATGAACTGCACTGACATACGTCAGATAGTCCGCGGAATGAACGGGAGTGTCGCCTGATCGACACTTTGCCGACGACAGGCGAAATGACAGAGGCCACCCGAAGGTGGCCTCTGCGCAGCTAACGGTCGGTAAGCGAGGCGCTTACTTGACCGCCCAGCCGGTCAGCTCGGCCAGGGCCTTGCCGATGTCAGCCAGGGAACGCACGGTTTTCACACCAGCGTCCTGCAGGGCGGCGAACTTCTCGTCCGCAGTGCCCTTGCCACCGGAGATGATGGCGCCGGCGTGACCCATGCGCTTGCCGGGCGGTGCGGTCACACCAGCGATGTAGGACACCACCGGCTTGGTCACGTTGGCCTTGATGTAGGCAGCCGCTTCTTCTTCAGCCGAACCACCGATTTCACCGATCATGACGATCGCTTCGGTTTTCGGGTCTTCCTGGAACAGCTTCAGGATGTCGATGAAGTTGGAGCCCGGGATCGGGTCACCACCGATGCCCACGCAGGTGGACTGGCCGAAGCCGGCGTCGGTGGTCTGCTTCACGGCTTCGTAGGTCAGGGTGCCGGAACGCGACACGATGCCTACCTTGCCCGGCAGGTGGATGTGACCGGGCATGATGCCGATCTTGCACTCGCCGGGAGTGATCACGCCCGGGCAGTTCGGGCCGATCAGGCGTACGCCCAGCTCGTCGCACTTGACCTTGGCTTCCAGCATGTCGATGGTCGGAATGCCTTCGGTGATGCAGACGATCAGCTTGATGCCGCCGAAGGCCGCTTCCAGGATCGAGTCCTTGCAGAACGGAGCCGGAACGTAGATGACCGAGGCGTCAGCGCCGGTAGCTTCCACGGCTTCCTTGACGGTGTTGAACACCGGCAGGCCCAGGTGGGTGGTGCCGCCCTTGCCGGGGGTCACGCCGCCAACCATCTTGGTGCCGTAGGCGATGGCTTGTTCGGAGTGGAAGGTACCCTGCGAGCCGGTGAAGCCCTGGCAGATGACTTTGGTGTCTTTATTGATCAGGACGCTCATTACTTACCCTCCGCGGCCTTGACGACTTGCTGGGCAGCGTCGGTCAGGCTGGTCGCCGCGATGATGTTCAGACCGCTCTCGGCCAGGACCTTGGCGCCGAGGTCGGCGTTGTTGCCTTCCAGACGAACGACAACCGGGATTTTCACGCCGACTTCTTTCACGGCGCCGATGATGCCTTCGGCAATCATGTCGCAGCGAACGATGCCGCCGAAGATGTTCACCAGAACGGCAGCGACGTTGCTGTCGGACAGGATGATCTTGAACGCTTCGGTCACGCGCTCTTTGGTGGCACCGCCGCCAACGTCGAGGAAGTTGGCCGGCTTGCCGCCGTGCAGGTTGACGATGTCCATGGTGCCCATGGCCAGGCCAGCGCCGTTGACCATGCAGCCGATGTTGCCTTCCAGCGCGACGTAGTTCAGCTCCCACTTCTGCGCATGGGCTTCACGAGCGTCGTCCTGGGACGGGTCGTGCATGGCGCGCAGCTTGGGCTGACGGTACATGGCGTTGGAGTCGATGTTGATCTTGGCGTCCAGGCAGTGCAGGTTGCCGTCTTTCTTGATCACCAGCGGGTTCACTTCCAGCAGCGCCAGGTCGTAGTCCTGGAACAGCTTGGCCAGGCCAACGAAGATGTGGGTGAACTGCTTGATCTGGTCGCCTTTCAGGCCCAGCTGGAAGGCCAGCTCGCGGCCCTGGTAGGGCTGAGCGCCAACCAGCGGATCGATGGTGGCCTTCAGGATCTTTTCAGGGGTCTCGTGCGCAACTTTCTCGATGTCCACGCCACCTTCGGTGGAGGCCATGAAGACGATGCGACGGCTGGAACGGTCGACAACGGCGCCGAGGTACAGCTCCTTGTCGATGTCGGTGCAGGATTCCACCAGGATCTTGCTGACCGGCTGGCCGTTGGCGTCAGTCTGGTAGGTCACCAGACGCTTGCCCAGCCAGTTGGCGGCGAACGCCTTGGCGTCCTCTTTGCTCTTGACCAGCTTCACACCGCCCGCTTTACCGCGGCCACCAGCGTGTACCTGGGCCTTAACGACCCACTCGGTACCACCGATCTTTTCACAGGCTTCTGCGGCCTCTTCGGGTGTGTCGACGGCGAAGCCCTTGGATACGGGCAGGCCGTACTCAGCGAACAGCTGCTTACCCTGATATTCGTGGAGATTCATGCTTGTCTACCGTTTTCGTCTTGGGTATTGCGCATTCGGCGCGGCGCTCGTGGCACCACGCCACCTGTGACCGAATCCCCCTCAGGGGAGAGACGATCCGGCGGAGTGGGCGGCAGCCCCTCGCAAAAGACTGCCGCCCTCCCCGCCGTGGTCCCGTTCCTTAGCGCTTCTTGCGGTTGGCGATGTGAATGGCGTGGCCATTCACAGCCAGGGCCGCTTCGTGCAGCGCTTCGGACAGAGTCGGGTGGGAGAAGACCATCATGCCCAGGTCTTCGGCACTGGTGCCGAATTCCATGCCGATCGCGCCCTGCTGAACCAGCTCGGCGGCGCTCGGGCCGATCACGTGGACGCCCAGTACGCGGTCGGTCTTGGCATCGGCGATGACCTTGACCAGGCCGGTGGTGTCGTTGGCAGCCATGGCGCGGCCGCTGGCGGCAAACGGGAAGGTGCCGACGTTGACTTCAACGCCTTCGCCCTTGAGCTGCTGCTCGGTCTTGCCGACCCATGCGATTTCCGGGTGGGTGTAGATCACCGACGGAATCAGGTCGTAGTTCATCTGGGCCTTGTGGCCGGCGATGCGCTCGGCAACCATCACGCCCTCTTCCGAGGCCTTGTGCGCCAGCATGGCGCCGCGGACCACGTCACCGATGGCGTAGACGCCCGGAACGCTGGTCTTGCAGTGGTCGTCGACGAAGATGAAGCCGCGCTCGTCCATGGTCACGCCGCTGTCGGCAGCCAGCAGGTCGGTGGTCACCGGGCGACGGCCCACGGCCACGATCAGCTTGTCGAAGGTTTCCTTCTGCTCGCCGTTGGCGTCGGTGAAGGTCACGGTGACCTGCTTCTTCTTCACTTCCGAACCGGTGACGCGAGCGCCCAGGCGGATGTTCAGACCCTGCTTGGTCAGGACCTTCAGGGCTTCCTTGGCGACCTGCTCATCGGCAGCCGGCAGGAACTTGTCCAGGGCTTCCAGGACGGTGACTTCAGCACCCAGGCGAGCCCAGACCGAACCCAGTTCCAGACCGATGACGCCAGCGCCGATCACGCCCAGCTTCTTCGGTACGCTCTGGAATTCCAGGGCGCCGGTGGAATCGACGATGACGTCGTCGGTCAGCGGGGCCGGCGGGATTTCAACCGGCTTGGAGCCCGAAGCGATGATGATGTTCTCGGCTTCCAGGACCTCGACCTTGCCGTCCAGGCCGGTCACTTCGACCTGCTTGTTGGCCAGGACCTTGCCGTGGCCTTCGAAGGAGGTCACGCCGTTGGCCTTGAACAGGGTAGCGATGCCGCCGGTCAGGTTCTTCACGATGTTGGCCTTGCGGGCAACCATCGCCGGAACGTCCATCTTCACGCCGCCAGTGGAGATACCGTGGACGTCAAAGCCCTCTTTGGCTTCCTTGTACTTCCAGGAGCTGTCCAGCAGCGCCTTGGACGGAATGCAGCCTACGTTCAGGCAGGTACCGCCGAGGGCAACCTTGCCCTCCTTGCCGATGTACTTCTCGATGCAGGCGGTCTTCAGGCCGAGCTGGGCGGCACGGATGGCGGCTACGTAACCGCCGGGGCCGGCACCAATCACAACCACGTCGAATTTCTGGCTCATGTCTCAATCCTTATTCCGGTGAAGCGGACGGCCCCTTGCGGGGCCGTCGTGTAGTACGGGGCCGTCGTGTGAAGTGACGAATCAGACGTCCAGCAGCAGGCGAGCCGGATCTTCCAGCAGGTCCTTCATGGTGACCAGGAAGCTTACCGCTTCCTTGCCGTCGATCATGCGGTGATCGTAGGAGAGCGCCAGGTACATCATCGGCAGGATGACCACCTGGCCGTTAACGGCCATCGGGCGCTCCTGGATCTTGTGCATGCCGAGGATGGCGGTCTGCGGCGGGTTGACGATCGGAGTCGACAGCAGGGAACCGAATACGCCACCGTTGGAAATGGTGAAAGTACCACCGGTCATGTCTTCGATGGACAGCTTGCCGTCTTTGGCTTTCTTGCCGAAGGTGGCGATGCCGTTCTCGATCTCGGCCAGGCTCATGAACTCGGCGTTACGCAGTACCGGTACGACCAGACCGCGGTCGCTGGAAACTGCCACACCGATGTCCTGGTAGCCGTGGTAGACGATGTCGTTGCCGTCGATCGAGGCGTTGACGCCCGGGAAGCGCTTCAGGGCTTCGGTAGCGGCCTTGACGAAGAAGGACATGAAGCCCAGGCGCACGCCGTTGTGCTTCTTCTCGAACAGGTCCTTGTACTTGTTGCGCAGGTCCATGATCGGCTTCATGTTGACTTCGTTGAAGGTAGTCAGCATGGCCATGGAGGACTGGGCTTCGACCAGACGCTCGGCAACCTTGGCGCGCAGGCGGGTCATCGGAACGCGCTTCTCGACGCGATCGCCAGCAGCGAAGACCGGAGCTTCGGCAGCCGGAGCAGCAGCCTTGGCGGCCGGGGCGGCAGCCGGGGCGCTCTTCTTGGCTTCAACGGCAGCCACCACGTCTTCCTTGGTGACACGACCGCCCTTGCCGGTGCCGGCCAGGCTGTTCGGGTCGATGCCGTTTTCTTCGGCGAGCTTGCGAGCGGCCGGCGACAGGATGTTGTCGTCAGCGGCAGCAGCCGGGGCAGCGGCGGCCGGGGCGGCAGCAGGAGCAGCGGCAGCAGCCGGAGCAGCAGCGACAGCGCCGCCTTCGCTCAGCTTGCCCAGCAGTTCGTTGGAGAGAACGGTGTCGCCCTCGCCCTTGACGATCTCAGCTAGGACGCCATCAGCCTCGGCGAGCACTTCGATCACGACCTTGTCGGTTTCGATGTCAACGATCAGCTCGTCACGCTTGACGGCGTCACCGACCTTCTTGTGCCAGGTTGCGACGGTGCCGTCGGCAACCGATTCCGGGAAGGTTGGGGCTTTGATTTCGATAGCCATTATGTGTGTTTCCTTAAATTCGGTATCAACTGCGCGTTGGCGTTAAACGGTGAAGGCGTCCTGCAGCAGTTTTTCCTGCTGCTCGGCGTGCATCGAAGCGTAGCCGCAAGCCGGAGCTGCCGAGCCTTCGCGGCCCGCGTATTCCAGGTTGAGACCTTTCTTGTGCGCGGCGATGACACGACGCATATGGTGCTGCGAGCAGTACCAGGCGCCCTGGTTCATCGGCTCTTCCTGGCACCAGACGATGTGCTTGAGGTTCTTGTACTGGGACAGAACTTCGGCCAGATCGTCTTCCGGGAACGGATAGAGCTGCTCCAGACGCACGATCGCGACGTCCTCGCGGCCTTCCGCACGGCGCTTCTCCAGCAGGTCGTAGTACACCTTGCCGCTGCACAGCACGATGCGCTCGACCTTCTTCGGATCCAGGTTGTCGATCTCGCCGATCACGGTCTGGAACGAGCCGTTGGCCAGATCTTCCAGGGTCGAGATGGCCAGCTTGTGACGCAGCAGCGACTTCGGAGTCATCACGATCAGCGGCTTGCGCAGCGGACGGATCACCTGACGGCGCAGCATGTGGTAGACCTGGGCCGGAGTGGTCGGCACGCAGACCTGGATGTTCTGCTCGGCGCACAGTTGCAGGTAACGCTCCAGGCGCGCGGAGGAGTGCTCCGGACCCTGGCCTTCGTAGCCGTGCGGCAGCAGCATGGTCAGGCCGCAGAGGCGCTGCCACTTGGTCTCGCCGCTGGTGATGAACTGGTCGATCACGACCTGCGCACCGTTGGCGAAGTCACCGAACTGGGCTTCCCAGGTCACCAGCGCGTTCGGCATGGTGGTGGCGTAGCCGTATTCGAAGGCCAGTACGGCTTCTTCCGAGAGGTAGGAGTCGTACAGGCTGACGCGCGGCTGGCCGTCGAACAGGTGGGCCAGCGGGATGTAGACCGAGTCGTCCTTCTGGTTGTGCAGCGCCGCATGGCGGTGCGAGAAGGTGCCGCGGCCGACGTCCTGACCGGTCATGCGCACCGGGTGGCCTTCGAACAGCAGGGTGGCGTAGGCCAGGTTCTCGGCGAAGCCCCAGTTGATGGGCATGCCGCCGGCAGCCATCTTCGCGCGGTCTTCGTAGATCTTCTGCACCTGACGCTGCATGACGAAGCCGTCCGGAGTTTCCAGCAGCTTGGCGGACAGGTCCTGCAGGGTCTTCAGGTCGAAGCGGGTGTCGTGACGCGCGGTCCAGGCATGGCCCACGTACGGACGCCAGTCGACGAAGAGCTCCTTGTTGGGTTCCTTCACCAGGCTCTTCACCACGTGCTGGCCGTTGTCGAGAGCGTCGCGGTATTCGTCGACCTTCTCCTGGGCCTGCGCGGCGGTCTGAACGCCGGCTGCGATCAGCGCGTCGGCATACAGGTCACGGGTGGTGCGCTGCTTGGCGATCTGCTGGTACATCAGCGGCTGGGTACCGCTCGGCTCATCGGCCTCGTTGTGGCCGCGACGGCGGTAGCAGACCAGATCGATGACCACGTCACGCTTGAACTGCATGCGGTAGTCGACGGCCAGCTGGGTCACGAACAGGACCGCTTCCGGATCGTCGCCGTTCACATGGAAGATCGGCGCCTGGATCATCTTCGCCACGTCGGTCGCGTACTCGGTGGAACGAGCATCGTCCTGACGGCTGGTGGTGAAGCCGACCTGGTTGTTGATCACGATGTGGATGGTGCCGCCCGTCTTGTAAGCACGGGTCTGCGACATCTGGAAGGTCTCCATGACCACGCCCTGCCCCGCGAAGGCGGCATCGCCGTGGATGGAGATCGGCACGACCTTGTCGCCGTTGCCATCCTTGCGACGGTCCTGGCGAGCGCGTACCGAACCCTCGACCACCGGGGAAACGATTTCCAGGTGCGAGGGGTTGAAGGCCAGGGCGAGGTGGACTTCGCCGCCGGTGGTCATGACGTTGGAGGAGAAGCCCTGGTGGTACTTCACGTCGCCCGAGCCCAGCTCGACCAGTTTCTTGCCTTCGAACTCGTCGAAGAGGTCGCGCGGGTTCTTGCCCAGGGTGTTGACCAGGACGTTCAGGCGGCCACGGTGGGCCATGCCGATGACGATTTCCTTGACGCCGTAGGAGCCGGAGCGCTGGATGATCTCGTCGACCATCGGAATCAGGCTCTCGCCGCCCTCCAGGCCGAAGCGCTTGGTACCCGGGTACTTGGTGCCCAGGTACTTTTCCAGGCCTTCGGCAGCGGTCAGGCGCTCGAGCAGGTGGGAACGGGCATCGGCGGAATACGCCGGACGGCCGCGCACGCTTTCCAGCCGCTGGGCGAACCAGTGGCGTTGCTCGGAATCGACGATGTGCATGAATTCGGCGCCGATGGTGCTGCAGTAGGTCTGCTTCAGGGCGTCGATGATTTCGCGAAGGGTAGCTTCTTCCTTGCCGATATAGAGTTCACCGGTACGGAAGGTGGTGTCGAGGTCTGCAGCGGTCAGGCCATAGTGCTCGAGCGACAGGTCGGAGGGGGCGGTACGCACCCAGAGCCCCAGCGGATCAAGCGATGCCGCCTGATGGCCACGCAGCCGGTATGCCAGGATCAGGCGCAGGACTTCAACCTGCTTCTTCTCGTGCTCAGTGCTTACGCTGCCAGCGGAAACAGGCGCAGCGCGGCGCTGGTTCTTGGCCAGGAGTACGAAATGATCACGGATAGAGGAATGCGAGACGTCGGGGGCGGGATTGCCGTCGGCAGGGAGCTTCTGGAAGTACGTGCGCCACTCTTCTGGCACAGCGTTCGGGTCGTGCAGGTAGAGCTCGTAGAGCTCTTCGACGTAGGCAGCGTTACCACCGGATAGATGGGCACTGTTCCACATCCGCTGCATTACGCTTTCGTGCATGCTTGGTCACCCTCGGTAAGGGGACTCCACCTGATGAAATCTCTGGCTTGAAGTCATACACAGCGACTTCTAGCCACCGATTCCCGCAGATAGTCCGGGTACCAGCCCGGATGCCCCTGCTGGTCATATATACGTTTTCAAGTCAGGACCCCCGCTTTGTGGGCTTGGGTCCGCAGTACTGCACCGCCGGATTGTTCCGGCGGCGCAGGTGTTGCTCTTGCAGTGACTCGTGGCCTGGGCCGCGAATCAGGTGCCGCTTTGCAGCAGCATGTTACGTACGTGGCCGATTGCCTTGGTCGGGTTCAGACCCTTCGGGCAGACGTTCACGCAGTTCATGATCCCGCGGCAGCGGAATACGCTGAACGGGTCATCCAGCGAAGCCAGACGCTCTTCGGTCTTGGTGTCGCGGCTGTCGGCCAGGAAACGGTAGGCCTGCAGCAGCGCAGCGGGACCGAGGAACTTGTCGGGGTTCCACCAGAAGGACGGGCAGGAGGTCGAGCAGCAAGCGCACAGGATGCACTCGTACAGACCGTCCAGCTTCTCGCGCTCTTCCGGGGTCTGCAGACGCTCGATGGCCGGAGCCGGAGTATCGTTCTGCAGGAACGGCTTCACCTTCTCGTATTGCTTGTAGAAGATGCTCATATCGACGACCAGGTCACGGATCACCGGCAGGCCCGGCAGCGGACGCAGCACCAGCTTGCCGCCTTTCAGGCCAGCGGCCGACAGCGGAGTGATGCAGGCCAGGCCGTTCTTGCCGTTGATGTTCATGCCGTCGGAGCCGCAGACGCCTTCACGGCAGGAGCGACGGTAGGAGAAACCCTCGTCCTGTTCCTTGATCAGCGCCAGCACGTCCAGGACCATCACGTCCTTGCCGTCGGTATTGACCTGGAAGTCCTGCATGTAGGGCGCAGCGTCCTTCTCAGGGTTGTAGCGGTAAACACTCACTTGCAACATGGCGGGCACCCTTAGTAAGTACGAACCTTGGGTTCGAATGCCGGAACAGTCTTCGGCGCGAAGTTGACGGCACGCTTGGCAACGCGCTTCTCACCCGGGAAGTACAGGGTGTGGCACAGCCAGTTCTCGTCGTCGCGCTCCTCGAAGTCTTCGCGGGCATGGGCGCCGCGGGACTCTTTGCGATGCTCGGCGGCAATCGCGGTGGCTTCGGCCACTTCGAGGAGGTTCTGCAGTTCCAGCGCTTCGATACGCGCGGTGTTGAAAGCCTGGCTCTTGTCATTGATCTTGACGTTCGCGATACGCTCACGCAGATCAGCCAGTTGAGCGATGCCCTTCTGCATGTATTCGCCGGTACGGAATACACCGAAGTAGTTCTGCATGCACGATTGCAGCTCGCGCTTGAGCGGGGCGACTTCTTCGCCGCTGGTGCGCTCGTTCACGCCATTGAGGCGCTTGAACGAAGCTTCCAGGTCGCTCTCGGAGGCGCCACGGTGCTCGATGCCTTCTTTCAGGGCCTTTTCCAGGTGCAGACCGGTTGCGCGGCCGAAGACCACCAGGTCGAGCAGCGAGTTGCCGCCCAGGCGGTTGGCGCCGTGTACCGATACGCAGGCGACTTCACCGACCGCGAACAGGCCTTCGACGATGGTGTCGTTGCCGTTGGCGTCCATGGTCAGGGCCTGGCCATGGATGTTGGTGGCAACGCCGCCCATCATGTAGTGGCAGGTCGGGATAACCGGGATCGGAGCGACAACCGGGTCGACGTGGGCGAAGGTCTTGGACAGTTCGCAAATGCCGGGCAGGCGGCTGTGCAGAACTTCCTCGCCGAGATGGTCGAGCTTCAGCAGTACGTGGTCCTTGTTCGGGCCCACGCCGTTGCCGGCGATCACTTCCTTGACCATGGAACGGGCAACTACGTCGCGGCCGGCCAGGTCTTTTGCGTTCGGAGCGTAACGCTCCATGAAGCGCTCGCCATGGGCGTTGATCAGGTAACCGCCCTCACCACGGCAGCCTTCGGTAACCAGTACACCGGCGCCGGCGATGCCGGTCGGGTGGAACTGCCACATTTCGATGTCCTGGACCGGTACGCCAGCGCGCAGGGCCATGCCCACGCCGTCGCCGGTGTTGATCAGGGCGTTGGTGGTGGAGGCGTAGATACGGCCGGCACCGCCAGTGGCCAGCACCACGGCCTTGGAGCGGATGTAGACGGTTTCGCCGGTCTCGATGCAGATGGCGATGATACCGACGACGTGACCGTCCTGGTTCTTCACCAGATCGACCGCGTACCACTCATTAAGGAAGGAAGTACCGTTCTTCAGGTTGGCCTGATAGAGGGTGTGCAGCAGCGCGTGACCGGTACGGTCAGCAGCGGCGCAGGTACGGGCAGCCTGGCCACCCTTGCCGAAGTCCTTGGACTGGCCACCGAACGGACGCTGATAGATGCGGCCCTGCTCGGTACGGGAGAACGGCAGACCCATGTGTTCCAGTTCGAACACGGCTTCCGGGCCGACGGAGCACATGTATTCGATCGCGTCCTGGTCACCGATGTAGTCGGAGCCCTTGACGGTGTCGTACATGTGCCAGCGCCAATCGTCGTTCGGGTCGGCCGAAGCGATGGCGCAGGTGATGCCGCCCTGGGCGGATACAGTGTGGGAACGGGTCGGGAAGACCTTGGTCACCACGGCAGTCTTGTGACCGCCCTGGGCCAGTTGCAGCGCAGCACGCATGCCGGCGCCGCCGCCACCAACGATGATGGCGTCGAAGGAAAGAGTACGGTTGCTAGCCATGGATCAGTTACCCCAGAGAATCTGCACACCCCAGACGAAGAATGCGAACATGGCCATGCCGCATACTGCCTGGACGAGGAAACGCACGACGGTCGCGGCCTTGCCGAGAGCCATCGGAGTCAGGTAGTCGGTAGTGATGGTCCACATGCCGACCCACGCGTGCACGCTCAGGGCAACCAGCGTCAACAGGCTGAATATCTTCATCAGGCTGTGAGAGAACAGACCATGCCACTCCGCGTACGAGATGTTCGGGTGCGCGATCAGGTAACCCAGCAGGAACAGAACATAAGCCGCGAGAACGACCGCGGAAACGCGTTGAGCCATCCAGTCATAGAGGCCGGAACGCGAGAAGTTAGTGACGTTAGTTACCATACCCAGACCCCCGCCAGAACGATCAGTACCGCTGCAACAGCGAGTACGATTTTCGAACCACGCTTACCGCCTTCCAGCGTTTCACCGACACCCGCGTCCATGACGAGGTGACGAACACCGGCTACCAGGTGGTACAGCAGCGCAGACAGCAGGCCCCAGATCACCAACTTGGCCAACGGGCTGGCCAGACACGCCTTCACCTGCTCGAAGCTTTCTTCCGATGCGAGGGACTTGTCGAGTGCGAACAGCAGCACGGCAATGCCCACGAACAGGATGACGCCAGAGATGCGGTGGAGAATGGACGTGTAAGCGGTGACAGGGAGTTTGATGGTCCTTAGGTCTAGGTTTACAGGTCGTTTGCTATTCACGGCTTTTTTCACACTGAGAGCCCTTATAGGAGCAGGGCTAGTTGTCGGGAGGTGCACTTGTCAGGTACCCATCACCTTCGGGAGTGACAACCACCAATCAAGCAAGGCCGGACGGCCCTTGGCGGCTGGTCGCCGAGTATAGACAGTTAGGCCCCTAATGACAACGGAAAGACCTTCACCTAAGGACTAATTGCCGCACCCCCTTAAAAGGCGTAAACAGGCAATTTTTTTCGCCAAAACAGAGGCTTGGAGGAGCCGATCTAGTCCGTTTGTGCAAATTGACATTCGGATTTATCTCTCTATAGTGGTGCGGGCCCTGCGTGGGGGGTCGTACAGATGATTTCAAGCATAAATAGGAGGCCTACATGGCTGACAAAAAAGCGCAGTTGATCATCGAGGGCGCAGCCCCCGTCGAACTGCCTGTCCTCTCCGGCACGCTGGGTCCCGACGTTGTCGATGTTCGCGGCCTGACCTCCACCGGCCACTTCACTTTCGACCCCGGTTTCATGTCCACCGCCTCCTGCGAGTCGAAGATCACCTTCATCGATGGTGATAAAGGTGTCCTGCTGCACCGTGGTTACCCGATCGAGCAGCTCGCCGAGAACTCCGATTACCTGGAAACCTGCTACCTGCTGCTCAAGGGCGAACTGCCCACCGCCGAGCAGAAGGAACAATTCGTCGGCACCATCAAGAACCACACCATGGTTCATGAGCAGCTGAAGACCTTCTTCAACGGCTTCCGCCGTGATGCGCACCCGATGGCCGTGATGTGCGGCGTGATCGGTGCCCTCTCCGCCTTCTATCACGACTCCCTGGACATCAATAATCCGAAGCACCGGGAAGTCTCGGCGCATCGTCTGATCGCCAAGATGCCGACCATCGCCGCCATGGTGTACAAGTACTCCAAGGGCGAGCCGATGATGTACCCGCGCAACGACCTGAACTATGCAGAAAACTTCCTGCATATGATGTTCAACACCCCTTGCGAGACCAAGCCGATCAGCCCCGTGCTGGCCAAGGCCATGGACCGCATCTTCATCCTGCACGCCGACCACGAGCAGAACGCCTCCACCTCCACCGTGCGCCTGGCGGGCTCTTCGGGTGCCAACCCGTTCGCCTGTATCGCCTCCGGCATCGCCGCCCTGTGGGGCCCGGCCCACGGCGGTGCGAACGAAGCCGTTCTGCGCATGCTGGACGAGATCGGTGACGTATCGAACATCGAGAAGTTCGTGGCCAAGGCCAAGGACAAGAACGATCCGTTCAAGCTGATGGGTTTCGGTCACCGCGTGTACAAGAACTTCGACCCGCGCGCCAAGGTCATGAAGCAGACCTGCGACGAGGTTCTCCAGGAGCTGGGCATCAACGACCCGCAGCTGGAACTGGCCATGAAGCTGGAAGAAATCGCCCGCCACGATCCGTACTTCGTGGAGCGCAACCTCTACCCGAACGTGGACTTCTACTCCGGCATCATCCTGAAGGCCATCGGCATTCCGACCAGCATGTTCACCGTGATCTTCGCACTGGCACGTACCGTGGGCTGGATCTCGCACTGGCAGGAAATGCTCTCCGGTCCGTACAAGATCGGCCGTCCGCGCCAGCTGTACACCGGCAGCGCCCAGCGCGACTTCGTGTCCCTCAAGGACCGCAAGTAATCGCCACGGCGTGATGAAAAAAGGCTGCTTCGGCAGCCTTTTTTATTGCCTTTGAACTTTGCTGGAAAAGCATCACCCATGAAAAAGGCCGCCCGAAGGCGGCCTTTTTCATCAGGGTAAACAGCGCTTATTTCTTCTCGGCAGCGCTGCGCAGCCCCTTCAGGGTGTTCATCGGCGCATCGACCACGAAGCTGTTGGCCAGCCAGGACGGAATGCTGCCGCCCGGCTCGGTCTGCACCTGGTAGGTCACTTCGGTCACGCCAGCCGCCTTGGGCACCAGCTTCCACTCGCCGATCAGTTTCGGAACGCGGATCTCACCCTTCTCTTCCGGGATGTAGGTCGGCTCGGCCTTCAGGTGGCGGATCATCCCACCATCGGCGGTCTTCTCGGTGGTCACATGGATCACCACGTCCCGGCCGGTCACTGGCCAGGGCATGTCGATCTTAGAGTAGGTCCAGGAGTCAGCGCCTTCGCTCTTCAGCAAGCGCATTTCGCCGCAAGCGTGGATCCACTTGCAGGAACCCTTGGCGTCGTCCTGCAGGGCGCTGATGGTGGCCACGTCAGCCTTGATGTCGACGACGCCACGATAGGCCTTGTACTTGGAACCCGGCACGCTGCTCAGATAGACCTTGACGCCATCCTCGTCCTTCGCCAGCTGCCAGTCTTCCGCCATCGCGGTCCCGGTCAGCCCCATCACGGCAGTGGCCAACAGGGTCATACGCAGTACACCACGCATCGTCTTACCTCTCTTTATTCTTGGTTTGTCGGGCAAGGGTGCCCTTCCGAATCCGCGGTCTTGAGCGGGACGGGCGTCAGTATGGCCCCTAAAACCGTGACCTCCAAGTCACTCAGGCGGAGGTGATCCGCTCCCATTCGGCAAGGATCTGCAGCGCCTGCTCATTGCTCTGGCCGCAGGCCTCCGGATCGGCCTCGAAGGCGGCACAGACGGCCGGCCGCCGCGCATCGCCGAACAGCTTGCAGAGGTTGCGCTCGTCCAGTTGCACACAACGCACGCCCGCCGGCTTGCCGTCGGGCATGCCGGGAATGGGCGAGGAAATCGACGGCGCGATGCAACAGGCGCCACAGCCGATACGGCACTGCATGGAGGAACTCTCGAGGCGGACGCCCGCCCAGGCGGGGCGGACTGGTAGAAACGGGCGCCGAGAATATAGCCCGCCGCGCTCGCCGCCAAGCCGGCCGGATCAGTGGGCACAGCGCCAACAGGCGCCCCCTTTCTGTCGTCCCACGCATCCATTAGGCTTCGCACACCTCTCAGTGGAGCCTTTCACCATGCCGGTCTGGCTGCAAACCGCCTTTCTCCTGGGGCTTTCCAACCTGTTCATGACCTTTGCCTGGTACGGCCATCTGAAAACCCTCAACACCAAACCGTGGATAGTCGCGGCACTGGTCAGCTGGGGGATCGCCCTGTTCGAGTACCTGTTGCAGGTACCCGCGAACCGCATCGGCTACACATCCCTGTCAGTCGGGCAACTGAAGATCATGCAGGAAGTGATCACCCTGGCGGTCTTCGTACCATTCAGCGTGTACTTCATGCAGCAGCCATTGAAACTCGATTACCTGTGGGCCGGCCTGTGCCTGCTCGGCGCGGTGTACTTCATCTTCCGCGCCTGAGGCCGAACGGGTGCCGCTGCCGGCGACCCCCTCCCCGGTCAGGGCTGCGAGCCGTCCTTGAGGCGGGTGATCAGGCTGGACGTATCCCAGCGCCCGCCACCGGCGGCCTGCACCTCGGCGTAGAACTGGTCCACCAGCGCGGTCACCGGCAGCTGGGCTCCGTTGCGGCGCGCCTCGTCGAGTACGATGCCCAGGTCCTTGCGCATCCAGTCCACCGCGAAGCCGAAGTCGAAGCGCCCTTCCAGCATGCTCTGATGGCGGTTCTCCAGTTGCCAGGACTGCGCCGCGCCCTTGCTGATCACCTCCATCGCCGCCATGCCGTCGAGACCGGCGCTGCGAGCGAAGTGCAACGCTTCGGACAAGCCCTGCAGCAGTCCGCCGACACAGATCTGGTTGACCATCTTGGTCAACTGGCCGCTGCCCACTGGGCCCATCAGCCGCACCATCCGCGCGTAGGTGGCGATTATCGACTCAGCACGCTTGAAGATCAGTGGATCGCCGCCGACCATCACCGTCAGCGAACCGTTTTCCGCCCCGACCTGGCCGCCGGACACCGGCGCATCGAGAAAGCCCAGCTCACGCTCCGCGGCCAACACCGCCAGCTCGCGGGCGACCTGCGCCGACGCGGTGGTGTGATCGACCAGCACCGCCCCCGGCTGCATGCCCGCCAACGCGCCGTCCTCGCCCAGCATCACGCTGCGCAGATCGTCGTCGTTGCCCACGCAGCACATCACGAACTCCGCCCATTGCGCCGCCTCGCGTGGCGTCGCCGCCGAGTTGCCGCCGAACTGCTCGACCCAGCGCGCCGCCCGCGACGCCGTGCGGTTGTACACGCACACCTCGTGCCCCTCACGCTGCAGGTGCCCCGCCATCGGGTACCCCATCACGCCCAGGCCGATGAAAGCGACTTTTGCCATGCCCCACCCCTCACCATCGAAAGCCGCTGAGCCTAGCACAGCGGTTTGCCGGTCCTGAAAAGCCCTTCCATACTGCGGAGACCTTCATCCGCGAGCATCCACTATGCCCCACTGGCTGGTGATCGACCTGGAAGCCACCACCGAGGAAGGCGGCTGGCCGGTCGAGGAAATGGAAATCATCGAAATCGGCGCGACGCTCGTCACCGAGGCCGACGGCCGCGAGCTGGATCACTTCCAGCGCTTCGTCCGGCCGCAGCGCCGGCCGCTGCTGACCACCTTCTGCCGCGAGCTCACCCACATCAGCCAGGCCAACGTCGATGCGGCAGCGCCCTTGCGCGAGGTCTGGCCGCAGTTCGAACGCTGGCTCGCCCAGCACAGTCCACGCCTGGCCGGCTGGACCAGCTGGGGCGACTACGACCGCCACCAACTGGAAATCGAATGGCGCAGGCAGAAACTGGACAGCCACCTCGCCCGCGTGCCGCACATCAACCTCAAGCAGCGTTTCGCCGAGGCCCGCCAGCTGAAACGCCCGGTCGGCCTGAATGCCGCACTGCACCTGGCCGGCCTGCACTTCCAGGGGCAACAGCACCGCGCCCTGGAAGACGCCCGCAACACCGCCCGCCTGCTGCCGCTCGCCCTGCCGGTCACCAGCTGAATCCACGGTTCGCTGTCGACCGAACGGTCCCTGTTGCACCTCTAGTGACGCCGCCTGCGCCCTTGGGCATACTGGCCAGCCCTTTTTCACCCCTCTAGCAGGAGATGCCCATGTTCAAGGTCAACGAGTACTTCGACGGCACCGTCAAATCCATCGCCTTCGACATGACCGCAGGCCCGGCCACCATCGGCGTGATGGCCCCCGGCGAATACGAATTCGGCACCAGCCAGCTGGAAGTGATGCACGTCGTCGCCGGCGCGCTGATCGTCAAGCTGCCGGGCAGCGACAACTGGGAAACCTTCGCCGCCGGCAGCAAGTTCACCGTGCCGGCCAACAGCAAGTTCCAGCTGAAGGTCGCCCAGGACACCGCCTACCTCTGCGAATACCGCTGAGTTCGGCGCGTCATGAAAAAACCGGCCCTGGTGGCCGGTTTTTTATTGCCCGTAAATCGACGGCGAGCATGACCTTGCAGGAGCGAGCCTGCTCGCGAACCACCCAGTTCCTGGAGCCGCGGGAGAGCGTTCGCGAGCAAGCTCGCTCCTACAGGCACCCAGGCATTGGGAGCCTATCAGGCATCCTTCTCGCAATTGATCATCCACGCCACCCCGAAGCGATCCTCAAACGTGCCGAACAGCGCGGCCCAGAAGGTCTTTTCCAACGGCATGGTGACCTTGCCGCCCTTGCCCAGGGCCTCGAAGATGCGCCGGGCCTCGGCCTTGGTGTCGACATTGAGGGTGATCGAACAGCCCTTCATCCCCTCGTATGTCCCGCATTGCGGCGATGCGTCCGAGCCCATCAGCACGTGACCGTCCACCTCCAGGCGCACGTGGATGATGTGATTCTTCAACTCCGCCGGCATGTCTTCGCAGCCCGGCGCGTCGGAGAAGCGCATCAGCGCCGGCAGCTTGCCGTTCAGTACCTCGGCGTAATGACGGAAGGCTTCTTCGCAGTTGCCGTTAAAGGTCAGGTAGGCATTCATCAACATGGTGGTTTCCTCCTGTTTCAGGATTTGCGAGCGATCTGCTCGCGGATGCGGTCTTCCTGCTCGCGCAGTTCCGGGGTGAATTCGGCACCGAAGTCCTCGGCTTCGAAAATCTGCCGGATCTCGATCTCCGACGGCCCCTCGAAGGGATTGGGGCAACGCCTGACCCAATCGATGCACTCCTGCAGCGAGGCAGTCTGGAAGATCCAGTAGCCGGCGATCAGCTCTTTGGTCTCGGCAAAGGGGCCGTCGATGACCGTACGCGAGGCGCCGTCGAAGCGAACCCGAGCGCCCTTGAGGCTGGGTTGCAGCCCTTCACCGGCGAGCATCACACCGGCCTTGGCCAGCTCCTCGTTGTAGGCTCCCATCGCCGCGAGCATTTCTTCCTTGGGCATCACGCCGGCTTCGGATTCGGCGGTGGCCTTGACTATCACCATGAAGCGCATGGCTTTTCTCCTCTTGTTAGGGTCATCGTGGCGGCCGGGCATTCCCGGTTCCTGACGAGTAGTCGAAGCGCGCACAGCGAAATCGACAGCGGCCCGAAAATAATTTCGCGGCGTCCCGCAGGATGCCTGAGCATAGGCGGGAATACCGGGAGTGCCCGCCCCTCTGGAGACACGCGACAAAAGGCGAGAACCACGACACGCGCTGCATCGACGTCGGCAAACACCGCCGTCTATTGCAAACATCACGCGGCGCGTTGCGTCATGCACCTTTCCGCCCCATGAACACCGTCCTGATTGAACGACCAATCAAACCATGGGCATCGGATTCGCCGGGGCGTTCACCGCAGCTGATGACAGGTCAGGCCCCGGCGACTGGACAGCCCCTGCTCCGCTCCCTAGATTGGAACGCTTTCTCTGTACAGGAAGCCTGCCCATGAGCCTGGAATCGGTTCGCGCCTTCTTCGCCGAAAAGGCCCCCGACATCGCCATCATCGAGTTGGAAACCAGCACCGCCACCGTCGCCCTGGCCGCCGAGGCCCACGGCGTGGAGCCGGGTCGCATCGCCAAGACCCTGTCCCTGCGGGTGGGCGAGCGCACCGTGCTGGTGGTGGCCCGCGGCGATGCGCGGCTGGACAACCGCAAGCTCAAGGAAGCCTTCGGCGGCAAGGCCAAGATGCTCGGTGCCGAGGACGTAGTGGAGCTGACCGGGCATCCGGTGGGCGGGGTCTGCCCGTTCGGGCTGGCAACGCCGCTGCCGGTGTATTGCGATGTGTCGCTGCAGGCGTTCGACGAGGTACTGCCTGCGGCCGGGGCGGTGCACAGTGCTGTGCGAATCGAGCCGCAGCGCATGGCGGAACTGGTGGCGGCGGATTGGGTGGATGTTTGTCAGGAACTGGGCTGAGTCGACGTTTTTAGCCTGGTTCGCGAGCAAGCTCGCTCCTACAAGGAATGCATCGGTGTTGAACTGTAGGAGCGAGCTTGCTCGCGAACATTGCCTCCCCCCGACAGAATCCCCGATGCGCCAACACTGTTGCTCCAGCAACACCCGCCCAACACTTTGCTGTTCGCCCAGCGCCGCAACTGTTGCGCCAAATCTACAAGTCATTGATTTATATGTAATTTAATTTCCGGCACAGCTTGTGCAATGACCTGATCAGACAGACCCGAACACCGGGTCGATTCATCTGCCGAGGTCGCTGTACTGCCATGCCCCAACTCCCCGAATCCGCCCACTACGACATCCGCGAACCCAACGCGCACCGGATCGGCTCCGACGCCGAAGCCCTCTCAGTCGCCCACAAGGTCGCCGCCTTCCTTCTCGAAGGCGCCGCCGAGCGCGACCGCAACCGCGAAGTCCCGCCCGAGGTCGTCGAGGTCTACTCCAACAGCGGCCTGTGGGGCATCACCGTGCCCCGTGAGTACGGTGGCGCCGAGGTGTCCTACGCCACCCTCGCCGAAGTCATCGCCATCGTCTCCGCCGCCGACCCGTCGCTGGGGCAGATTCCGCAGAACCACTACTGCCTGCTGGAAGACATCCGCCTGCAAGGCACGGACGAGCAGAAGCACTTCTTCTTCGACCTCGCGCTCAAGGGCAACCGCTTCGCCAACGCGCTGTCGGAAACCGGCGGCAAGAACGTCCAGGACATCCAGACCCGCCTGCGCCGCGACGGTGACAGCGTGGTGATCGATGGCCGCAAGGGCTACTGCACCGGCTCGCTTTACGCCCACTGGGTCGGTGTGCTCGGTGTGGACGAACAGAACAACGCCCAGCTCGCCTTCGTCCCGCGCGGCGCGCCGGGCCTGGTCATCGTCGACGACTGGGCCAGCATCGGCCAGCGCACCACCTCCAGCGGCACCGTACTGGTGGAAGGCCTGCGCGTACCGGCGTTCAACGTCTTCCCCACGCACCGCTCCTACGACGTGCCGACCCTCGCCGGCCCGTTCGCGCAGATCACCACCGCCGCCATCGATGCCGGCATCGCCCGCGCCGCGCTGCGCGACACCATCGCCTTCGTCCGCGAGCAGGCGCGTCCGTGGATCGACGCCGGCGTGGAGAAGGCCAGCGAAGATCCGCTGACCATCATCCAGATCGGTGAACTGGGTATCCGCATCGAAGCTGCCGACGCCCTGCTGGAGCGCGCCGGCAAGGTGATGGACGCCGCTCGCCCCGCACCGGACGAAGACAGCGTGGCCCGCGCCTCGGTCGCCGTGGCCAAGGCAAAGGTGCTGACCACCGAGGTCGCCATCGAGGCCTCGAACAAGCTGTTCGAGCTGGGCGGCACCCGCTCCACCCTCGCCCGCCACGGCTTCGACCGCCACTGGCGCAATGCCCGCGTGCACACCCTGCACGACCCGGTGCGCTGGAAGTACCACCTGGTGGGCAACTGGCTGCTGAACGACAAGCGCCCACCGCGCCACGACTGGAACTGAGGAAGCGCGATGAGCAAGCAGATCCGCCTCAACGCCTTCGCCATGAACTGCGTCGGCCACCTGTCGCCCGGCCTCTGGCGCCACCCACGCGACCAGCAGGCCGCGCGCTACACCGACCTCCACTACTGGATCGAGCTGGCGAAAACCCTCGAACGCGGGAAGATCGACGGCCTGTTCCTCGCCGACGTGCTGGGCGTCTACGACGTCTACCACGGCAACGCCGATGCCGCGCTGAGCGCTGGCGCACAGGTGCCGGCTAACGACCCGCTACAGATAGTCCCGGCCATGGCTGCGGCCACCGAGCACCTGGGGTTCGGCATCACCGCCTCGGTGTCCTTCGAGCACCCGTTTCCGTTCGCCCGGCGCATCTCCACGCTGGACCACCTGACCCGAGGCCGCGCCGGCTGGAACATCGTCACCTCCTACCTCAACAGCGGCGCGCGCAACCTGGGGCTGAAACAGCAGCTCAACCACCAGCAGCGCTATGCCCTGGCCGAGG
Organism: Pseudomonas sp. NY15181; assembly: GCF_048068055.1. Lineage (NCBI taxonomy): Bacteria > Pseudomonadati > Pseudomonadota > Gammaproteobacteria > Pseudomonadales > Pseudomonadaceae > Pseudomonas > Pseudomonas sp. NY15181. The sequence continues at coordinate 45,061 of NZ_JBLUPT010000010.1, forward strand.
AATACCTGGAGGTCTGCTACAAGCTCTGGGAGGCCAGCTGGGAGGATGACGCGGTGGTAGCCGACCGCGCGAACGGCGTCTACGCCGACCCGCGCAAGGTGCACCCCATCGAACACAAGGGCGAGCACTTCGAAGTGCCGGGCTTCCACCTCAGCCAGCCATCGCCGCAGCGCACGCCGGTGCTCTACCAGGCCGGTGCTTCGAGTCGCGGCAAGGCCTTCGCCGCCGGCAATGCCGAATGCGTGTTCGTCGCCTCGCCGACCAAGAACATCCTCCGCGATCAGGTCGCCGACCTGCGCCGTCTGGCCGTGGAAGCGGGCCGCCAACCGAACGACGTGCTGGTACTGAACCAGCTCACCGTGATCGTCGCACCGACCGACGAAGAGGCCCTGGCCAAGCTGGAAGACTATCGCCAGTACAGCGACCGCGAAGGCGCATTGGCACTGGTCTCCGGCTGGACCGGCATCGACTTCGGCCAGTACGCGCCGGACCAGGTGTTGCGCCACGTACAGAGCGACGCCATCCAATCCGCGGTGGACGCCTTCAGCGCCGCCGACCCGCAGCGCCAGTGGACCGCCGCCGAGATCGCCGACTACTGCGCCCTGGGTGGCGACGGCCCGCTGCTGGTGGGTTCGCCACAGACCGTGGCGGACCAGTTGCAGGCCTGGGTCGAGGAAACCGACGTCGACGGTTTCAACCTCTCCAGCCTGGTGGCGCCGGAAACCTTCGTCGACATCGTTGACCTGCTGGTACCGGAACTGCAAGCGCGCGGGTTGTTCAAGCGCGACTACGAGCCAGGCACCCTGCGCCACAAGCTGTTCGGTCGGGGCGACCGACTCGGCGCCTCGCACCGCGCTGCGAAGCTGCGCCGGAGTGAACAGTGATGGACGGCTGGTTCCGCAACCTCGACTGGCACGACCTCGGCCAGGCCTGCCTGGACACCCTGGCCATGCTCGGCGGCGCGCTGGTCTTCACCGTACTGCTGGGCCTGCCGCTGGGCGTGCTGCTGTACCTCACCGGCAAGCGCCAGCTGCATGAGAAACCCGGCCTGTACCGCGCGCTCTCGGTAGTGGTGAACATGCTGCGCTCGCTGCCGTTCATCATCCTGCTGATTGTGCTGATCCCGGTCACCACGCTGGTCACCGGCACCTCGCTGGGCGTGCCCGGCGCCATCCCGCCGCTGGTGGTGGGCTGTACGCCGTTCTTCGCACGACTGGTGGAAACCGCCCTGCGCGAGGTCGACCGCGGCCTGGTGGAAGCCACCCAGGCGATGGGCGCCAGCACCTGGCAGATCATCTGGCACACGCTGCTGCCCGAAGCGCGCACCGGGCTGATCGCTGCCGTGACCGTCACCGCCATCGTGCTGGTGGACTACACCGCGATGTCCGGCGTGATTGGCGGCGGCGGCCTCGGCGACCTGGCCATCCGCTTCGGTTATCAGCGCTTCCAGACCGACGTGATGATCATCACCGTCGCCCTGCTGATCCTGCTGGTGCAGGCCCTGCAGATGAGCGGCGACCGCCTGGTGGCGCGCTACACCCGGCGCTGAATTCCCCGCCCACTCCCCACCCGGGAGCGGCACCTTCGATCCAGCCGCCGGCAGCCGGCCCCGCTGCCACCAAGGCCCCACGTCCACACCACGACGGCCCACCCACTACTGCAACTTTCTAAACTAGCCACGGAGCAACACCCATGAAAAAGGCCATCGCCATCCTGGCGGCCGTCGTCGCCTTCTCCGCCCACGCGGGGGAAAAACTCGTGGTCGGCGCCACCCCGGTGCCCCACGCCGAGATCCTCGAATTCGTCAAACCGCAACTGGCCAAGGAAGGCGTCGACCTGGACATCAAGGTCTTCACCGATTTCATCCAGCCCAACCTGCAGCTGGCGCAGAAGAACCTCGACGCCAACTACTACCAGTACCGTCCGTTCCTCGATGACTTCAACAAGACCCGCCACACCGACCTGGTGCCGGTGGTGGGCATCCACATCGAGCCGTTCGGCGCCTACTCCACCAAGGTCAAGTCCCTCGCCGAGCTGCCCGACGGCGCCAGCGTGGCCATCCCCAACGACCCGGTGAACACCGGCCGCGCCCTGGTGCTGCTGGCCGAGAGCGGCCTGATCAAGCTCAAGGACCCGACCAACCCGCAGTCCACCGAGCGCGACATCACCGACAACCCCAAGCACCTGAAGATCCGTGAACTGGAAGGCGCCCTGCTGGCCCGCGCGGTGAAGCAGGTGGACCTGGCCTTCATCTTCGCCAACTACGCCCTGGAAGCCGGCATCGACACCAAGAGCGCGCTGATCGTGGAGAAAGGCAAGGACCTCTACGCCGAGTTCCTCGTTGCCCGTCCGGACAACATCCAGGACCCGGGCATCCAGAAGCTGGCCAAGGCGCTGAATTCGCCGGAGGTCCGCCAGTTCATCCTGACTCGATACAAGGGCGAGATCGCGCCAGCGTTCTAAGCGAACGCCGAACCCTGTAGGAGCGAGCTTGCTCGCGAACGAGCCCCGCTGAGGGGCCGACAGGTTCGCGAGCAAGGACTAGGCGTCCCCCTCGTTCCTACACAAGAGCTGCTCCGTCAACACAGGTAATCGCATGACCAACGAATCCGCACCCAAGGACCTTCGTGACCAGGCGCCCCGGCTACTCCCGGCGCGCCGCATCGACAACGACGCCCAGGCCATTGACGCCGCCCACGAAGTGGCCGGCCTGGCAAAACCCGGAGCCGCCGCCCGCGACCGCGAGCGCGCCCTGCCCTGGCGCGAGCTGGAGCACTTCACCGCCCTGGGCCTGGGCGGCATCAGCATTCCCCGCGAGTACGGCGGCGCGCAGGCCTCCTACGCCACCGTCGCCGAAGTCTTCCGCGTGATCTGCGCCGCGGACCCGGCGCTGGGGCAGATTCCGCAGAACCAGTTCGGCCTGCTCAACGTCATCGACAACGTCGCCAGCGAGGCGCAGAAGCGCGTGCTGTTCGGCGGTGTGCTGGGCGGTCGGCGCATCGGCAATGCCGGGCCCGAGCGCAATACCAAAAACACCCTCGAACTGAAGGCACGGCTGGCGCGCGACGGCGACCACTTCCGCGTCAGCGGCGAGAAGTTCTATTCCACCGGCGCGCTGTTCGCTCATTGGGTGGCCGTGAAAGCCATCGATGAAGAAGGCCGCGCCGTCATGGGCTTCGTCGAGCGCGGCGTGGAAGGCCTGCGCATCGTCGACGACTGGTCCGGCTTCGGCCAGCGCACCACCGCCAGCGGCACCGTGCTGCTGGACAACGCCCCCGTCGCCGGCTCGCTGGTGATTCACAACGGTCGCCTCGCCGACGTGCCCAATATCCAGGGCGCGGTGTCGCAGCTGATCCAGGCCGCCATCGATGCCGGCATTGCGGCAAACGCCCTGGAAGATGCCATCGACTTCATCCGCACACGCACCCGCCCCTTCATCGATGCCGGCGTCGAAAACGCCAGCGAAGAACACTTCACCATTGCCGAGATCGGCCGCCTGCAAGTCGAACTGCACGCCGCCGAGGCGCTGCTGGAGCGCGCCGGGCATGTGCTCGACGAAGTCAGCGCGCGTCCCATCGACGACGAGTCTGCCGCCCGCGCCTCCATCGCCGTGGCCGAGGCCAAGGTGCTCACCACCGAGATCAGCCTGGCCGCCAGCGAGAAGCTCTTCGAACTGGCCGGCAGCCGCGCCACCCTCGCCGAATTCAACCTCGACCGCCACTGGCGCAACGCCCGCGTGCACACCCTGCACGACCCGGTGCGCTGGAAGGTCCAGGCGGTCGGCGCCTACCACCTCAACGGCGCCCGCCCCGCGCGTCATTCCTGGATCTGAGGAGCGCCGATGAACAGCCTCGTTTTGACTAACCCAGAGCTGGCCAACCCCGTCCATATCATCCGCAGCGACGACGAAGCCCTGGAAGTCGCCCGCGCCCTGGCCGCCGACTTCCGCGAAGGCGCCATCGCCCGCGACCGCGAACGGCGCCTGCCGTGGGACGAGCTGGAGCGCTTCAGCCGCTCCGGCCTGTGGGGCATCACCGTGCCGCGCGAACACGGCGGTGCTGGGGTTTCCCGCGTCACGGTGGCGCGCGTGATCGCCATCATCTCCGCCGCCGACGGATCGCTGGGGCAGATTCCGCAGAACCATTTCTATGCCGTCGAACTGCTGCGGGTGAACGGCAGCGAAGAACAGAAGGCCCGCCTGTTCGCCGAGGTACTGGCCGGCGTGCGCTTCGGCAATGCGTTGGCGGAAATCGGCACGCGCACCGCCCACGACCGCACCACCCGCCTCAAGCGCGAGGACGGCCGGCTGCGCATTCACGGGCGCAAGTTCTATTGCACCGGCGCGCTCTATGCGCGGCGCATTCCCACGCTGGTGATCGATGACGATGGCGTGCAGCAACTCGCCTTCATCACCCGCGATGCCAAGGGCGTGGAGGTGGTCGATGACTGGTCCGGCTTCGGTCAGCGCACCACTGGCAGCGGGAGCGTAGTGTTCGACGGCGCAGAAGTGGCCGAAGACGACGTGGTGCCGTTCCAGACTGCCTTCGAGCGCCCGACTACGGTCGGTCCGTTCGCGCAGATTCTCCACGCCGCCATCGATGTCGGCATCGCCCGGGGCGCCTACGAAGATGCCCTGGTGTTCCTGCGAGAGAAAGCGCGGCCATGGATCGACTCGGGCGTGGACAAGGCCAGCGACGACCCGCTGGCGATCAACGAAGTCGGCCGCCTGGCGATCCGCCTGCATGCCGCCGAAGCCCTGCTGGATCGCTCGGGCCGCGTGCTCGATGCGGCCACCGCCGAGCCGACCGCCGAGAGCGTCGCCGCCGCCTCCATCGCCGTGGCCGAGGCGCGGGCGATCACCACCGAGGTCTCGTTGCTGGCAGGCTCCAAGCTGATCGAGCTGGGCGGCAGCCGCGCCAGCCTCGCCGAGCTGGGCCTGGACCGCCACTGGCGCAACGCCCGCGTGCACACCCTGCACGACCCGGCGCGCTGGAAGTACTTCGCGGTGGGCAACTACTACCTCAACGACCAGTTGCCGCCGCGCCGGGGGACGCTGTGATGTCTGGCGCTTTGCATCGACAAGAGCCCCTCACCCTAACCCTCTCCCACAAGCGGGAGAGGGGACCGCTCGGTGCAGGGAGAAAACAAGGTGTCAGCCGGCACGGCCTGCCCCCTCTCCCTCTGAGCGGGGCGCGTAGCCAGGGCTGGGGGGAGGGCGATGCGCTGGCACCGATCTCATCTGAACAGAGAACTCAGCTGGTAAAAATCCGCGCCATGACTCCCTGCAAGGATTTCCCATGAGCCAGAAGCAGATCCTTCTCAACGCCTTCAGCATGAATTGCATCGGCCACATAAACCATGGTCTGTGGACGCACCCGCGCGACCGCTCGACGGACTTCAACAAGCTCAGCCACTGGACCGACCTCGCCCGCCTGCTGGAAAAGGGTCTGTTCGACGGCCTGTTCCTGGCCGACATTCTCGGCGTCTATGACGTCTACCAGAACGGCATCGACCTCACCGCCAAAGAGGCCATCCAGCTGCCGGTGAACGACCCGCTGATGCTGGTCTCGGCCATGGCCGGCGCCACCCGGCACCTGGGTTTTGGCGTCACCGCCAACCTGACCTACGAGGCGCCCTACCCGTTCGCCCGAAGGCTTTCCACGCTGGATCACCTGAGCGACGGCCGGGTCGGCTGGAACATCGTCACCGGCTACCTGGAGAGCACCGCCCGCGCCATGGGCCAGGAGCGGCAGATCGACCACGACCGCCGCTACGACCGCGCCGACGAATACCTGGAAGTGCTCTACAAGCTCTGGGAAGGCAGCTGGGAAGACGACGCGGTGCTCGCCGACCGCCAGCGCCGCGTCTATGCGCAGCCGGGCAAAGTACACAAGGTCCGTCACCACGGCGAGTTCTTCGATGTGGAGGGTTACCACCTCAGCCAGCCGTCGCCGCAGCGCACGCCGCTGTTGTTCCAGGCCGGCGCGTCCAATCGCGGACTGGCCTTCGCCGCGCGCCACGCCGAGTGCGTGTTCGTCTCGGCGCAGACCCGCGAGGCCACCCGCGTGCTGGTGGACCGCATACGTCAGGCCGCAGTCGATGCCGGCCGCCAGGCGGACGACATCAAGGTGTTCATGGGTATCAACGTGATCGTCGCGCCGACCGAAGCCGAGGCCCTCGACAAGCTCGCCGAGTACCGCCGCTTCGCCAGCGCCGAGGCCGGCCTTGCACACTTCGCCAGCACCACCGGTATCGACTTTTCGCGCTATGCGCTGGACGAGCCGATCCGCTACGAGAAGACCAACGCCATCGAATCCGCCACCAAGGCCCTGACCGTCGCCCGCACCGATGCCACCGTCCGCCAGTTGCTGGAGCAGTTCACGTTGGGCGGTCGGTACACCACCCTGGTGGGCGACCCGATCCAGGTGGCCGACGAGTTGCTGGGCTGGATCAACGAGGCAGGCCTCGACGGGTTCAACCTGACCCGCACCGTGGAGCCGGAAAGCTACGCCGACTTCATCGACCTCGTGGTGCCCGAACTACAGAACCGTGGCGCCTACAAGACTGCCTACGCGGACGGCACCCTGCGGGAAAAACTCTTTGGCGCCGGCCGCGCCCGATTGCCCGCGTGGCATGTCGGCGCGAGCTACCGCGCGCAATCCGCCACTGGAGCGACTCCGGCCCTCTCTCTTCAAGAAAACTAAAAAGGATTCGTTGCCATGCATGCACGTTTGAAGCTTTCCCTCGGGCTCTCGCTGAGCCTCCTCGCCGCCGGCCTGGCCCAGGCCGCCGATACCCTGCGCCTGGGCACCACCGCCGCCTTCGCCCCACCACTGGAAGTGGCGGTGAAGGAAGCCGCCGAGCAAGGGTTGAAGGTCGAACTGGTGGAGTTCACCGACTGGAACGCGCCGAACATCACCCTCGACCACGGCGACATCGACGCCAACTACTTCCAGCACACGCCCTTCCTGGAGAACGCCAACCGCGAAGGCGGTCTGCACCTGAAGGCCTTCGCGCCGGGGATCATCAACAACGTCGGCCTGTACTCCACCAAGTACAAGGCCATCGCCGACCTGCCAGAAGGCGCCAAGGTCGCCATCGCCAACGACCCGATCAATGGCGGCCGCGGCCTGCAGCTGCTGCAGAAGGCCGGGCTGCTCAAGCTCAAGGACGGCGTGGGCTACAAGGCGACGCTGGACGACATCGTGGCCAACCCGAAGCACATCCAGATCATCGAGCTGGAAGCCGTGCAGCTGGTGCGCGCGCTGGACGACGTCGACCTCGCCCAGGGCTACCCGCACTACATCCGCCTGGCCGGCACCATCGATCCGAACAGCGCGCTGCTGTTCGACGGCATCGAGAACAAGGAATACGTCATCCAGTTCGTCACCCGTGACGACTTCAAGGACCCGGATGGCCGGCTCAAGAAGTTCGTCGATCTCTACCAGCACTCGCCACAGGTGCGCGCCGCACTGGACAAGGCCCACGGCTCGCTCTACCAGCCGGGCTGGCAGTAAACGCGCCAGCGCTCCTACAAAGATCGCTCGACTCGCAAGTTTGGTTTCGTAGGGCGCATAACGCGCCAGCGTTATCCGCCGCACAACAGCCGGCGGATAACCTGTTCCAGGTTATTCGCCCTACGTTCCTTGCCCCTACTTCAGGGACAGGCCCCCACCATGGTCAGCTTCAACCGCAACCTCGAACTCGCCACCCAGCACATCGCCCTGCGCGGGCTGAGCAAGACCTACGCCGGCCACCACGGCCCGGTGGAGGCACTGAGCGACATCGAACTCTCCGTCCGCCGTGGCGAAGTGTTCGGCATCATCGGCCGCAGCGGCGCCGGCAAGAGCTCGCTGATCCGCACCCTCAACCGCCTGGAGCGACCCAGCGTCGGCCAGGTGCTGATCGACGGCGAAGACATCGGTGCCTTCGACGCCCAGCAGCTGGTCGGCCTGCGCCGCCGCGTCGGCATGATCTTCCAGCACTTCAACCTGATGTCCGCCAAGACCGTGGCGCAGAACATCGCCCTGCCCCTGCGCGTGGCCGGCGTGCCCAAGGCGCGCATCGCCGAGCGGGTGGAGGAACTGCTGCAGCTCGTGGGGCTGGAAGACAAACGCCACGCCTACCCGGCGCAACTCTCCGGCGGGCAGAAGCAACGCGTCGGCATCGCCCGCGCGCTGGTGCACCAGCCGGAAATCCTGCTCTGCGACGAGGCCACCTCGGCGCTGGACCCGGAGAGCACCCAGGCCATCCTCGCGCTGCTGCGCGACATCAACCGCCGCCTGGGCCTGACCATCGTATTGATCACCCACGAGATGGCGGTGATCCGCGAAATCTGCGACCGCGTGGTGGTGCTCGAACGCGGGCGCATCGTCGAACAGGGCGATGTCTGGGAAGTCTTCGGCAACCCCCAGCACGAAGTCAGCCGCACCCTGCTCGGCTCGCTGCAGCAGCACCTGCCGCCGGACCTGCTGGCGCGCCTGGAGCATCCGTCGGCCGACGAAGTCATCCTCGACCTGCACTACACCGGCGTCCGCCAAGAGGAGCCAGACCTGCTGGCCATCGCCCGGGCCCTCGGCAACCGCGTCAGCCTGCTGCATGGCGGCATCGAGCGCATCCAGGGCCGCGCCCTCGGCCGCCTGCTGCTGAGCGTCGCCGCCCCCGCCGCCAGCGCTCCGCAACTGCTCGAACGTGCCCGCGACGTCGCCGATCGCCTGGAGGTGCTCACCCATGCCTGAACGCCTGCTGCAAGGCCTGCTCGACACCCTCGTGATGATCGGCGCGTCCTCGGCCATCGTGTTCCTGGTGGGCATTCCCCTGGCCCTGGTGCTGGTCACCACCGGCCCCGGCGGAATCTTCCAGGCGCGACTGGTCAACCGCAGCCTGGGCAGCGTGGTGAACGTGCTGCGCTCGATTCCCTTCCTGATCCTGATGGTCGCGCTGATCCCCTTCACCCGGCTGATCGTCGGCACCAGCTACGGCGTCTGGGCCGCCGTGGTGCCGCTGACCATCGCCGCCACGCCGTTCTTCGCGCGCATCGCCGAAGTCAGCCTGCGCGAAGTCGACCACGGCCTGATCGAAGCGGCCCAGGCCATGGGCTGCCAGCCCCGGCACATCATCTGGAACGTGCTGCTGCCCGAGGCGCGGCCGGGCATAGTCGCGGGCTTCACCATCACCCTGGTGACCATGATCAACTCCTCGGCCATGGCCGGCGCCATCGGTGCCGGCGGCCTCGGAGACCTGGCCTACCGCTACGGCTACCAGCGCTTCGACACCCAGGTGATGCTGACCGTGATCATCCTGCTAGTGGCGCTGGTGACCCTGATCCAGTTCGGCGGCGACCGCCTGGCCCGCTGGCTCAACAAGCGGCTGTGACGTTCGTCGGCTGACAGCGCCACGGCCCGGCTCCCGCGCGGGTGGTGTCTAACCTGACAACACCCGCCCCTCCGTGCCCCGGCACAGTTCGTGGATGCGTGGCGTCCCTGTGCTCACCGCGGAGGCGTTCGTCATGGCCAACCCCCTTTCCACCCTGGGTATCGTGCATACCGCCATCAGCCTGGTGCCGCTCGTGGCCGGCATCTGGGCGTTCTATCAGGCGGGGCGCATCGATCCGCGCAGCCGCGTCGGCAAGTGGTACGTCTACGGGATGATCCTCGGCGTGCTCACCGCCTTCGGGCTCTCCAGTACCGGCGGCTTCAACGCCGGGCATGCCATCGGCATCCTCTGCCTGGTCGCCCTGGCAGTGGGCAGCTACGCGCAACGGATCAGCGCGCTGGGCGGCCTGGGCGAATACCTGGCAACGGCGGCGATGAGCTTCAGCTTCTTCCTGATGATGATCCCGACACTCAACGAATCCCTGTCGCGCCTCCCCCCATCCAACCCCATCGGCCATGGCCCGGACTCGCCGCCGGTGCAAACGGCAGTGATGATCGCGCTGCTGGTCTTCGTCATCGGTGTGCTCTACCAGTTCTACCGCATCCATCGCCGGCGCATGCCGCCGGCACGCCCGGCGCACTGAGCGTCTATGCTGGCGGCGTCCCATTTCGGAGCGCCACCATGACCGTCCGCCGCATCGTCGCCAACCTCGCCACCGGCAAGCCCGCCGAGGTGGCGCGCTTCTATCGCGAACTGTTCGACCTGCAGGTCGTCATGGACCACGGCTGGCTGCTCACCCTCGCCAGCGGTGCCAGCGCCCCGGCGCAATTGAGCCTGGCCAGCGAAGGCGGCTCGGGTGCGCCGGTGCCCGACCTGTCCATCGAAGTGGACAACCTGGATGAGGTGCACAAACGCGCCCTCGCTGCCGGTCATGAGATCGCCTACGCGCTGACCGTCGAGCCCTGGGGCGTGCGCCGATTCTTCCTGCGCGACCCGCTGGGCACACTGGTGAACGTGCTGGAGCACCGCGACTGAGGAGCTCCGCCTTGCCGCGAGCTCCGCAGGCAACTAGGGTGAAACCACCCCGCGAACGGCGCGCAGTACAACAGCAGGTGGTCCGCCATGTCCCTCGTACTCTTTGGTCATCCCTTTTCGTCGTACACCCAGAAAGTCCTGATCGCCCTGTACGAGAACGACACGCCCTTCGAGTTCCGCTGCCTCGGGCCGGACACACCGGAGCATTCGAAGGAGTGGCTGCGGCTGTGGCCGCTGGCCAAGTTCCCGGTATTGCAGGACGGTGAAAGCAGCATCGCCGAGTCGAGCATCATCATCGAGTACCTGCAGCTCACCCAGGACGGCGCGCAGCGCTGGCTGCCGGCCGATCCGATGGAGGCCCTGCAGGTTCGATTCCTCGACCGCTTCTTCGACCTGCATGTAATGAGCCCGGTGCAGCATGCCGTCTCCGGCGCCCTGACCGGCGATGCGGCCAAGCGCCAGGATGGCCTCTCGGTCGCAACCCAGCGTCTCGAACTCGCCTACCGCTGGCTGGAGGGCCACCTGGCCGCCAGCGAGTTGTGGGCCAATGGCGATGACTTCACCCTCGCCGACTGCGCGGCGGCGCCGGCCCTGTTCTATGCCGACTGGACCCACCGCATCAGCGACGCCTACCCGATACTGCGGGCATACCGCTCGCGGTTGCTGGCGCGCCCGTCGTTCGCCCGCGCCGTCGACGAGGCCCGCCCCTACCGCCCGCTGTTCCCGCTCGGCGCGCCAAATCGGGACTGACGGCCGCCGGGTTGCCCTCCTCCGGCAATTCTGCTGGGATGCCGGTTCCCCCGTCTGCAAGAGAAACCCCCATGGCCTCCTACGAGGAACTCTTCTCCATCGGCGAAGGCTTCGACGCCTTCGTCGCCCACGGACTGCCGGACGAAATCGCCGGCGTGCGCACGGTGCAGGTCAAACTGGCCGCCCCCGAAGCCATCAGCGCCGCCACCCGCCAGCGCATGCAGGCCGTCTCGCGGCACTATCACCTGCTGGTGGCGGGGGAAATGTGGTGCCCGGACTGCCAGATCAACGTCACCGTAATGGACTTTTTGCAGCGGACCCAGCCGCGCATCGATCTTTCGGTGATCACCAAGGGCCGCGCCGAGGACGACCTGCGCGAGCGGCTGGCGCTGGAGCGTATCCCGATCCCGGTGGTGGCCGTGCTGGATGAGCGCTTCGAGCTGGTCGGCCGCTTCGTCGAGCGTCCGCAGGTGGTCATCGCCGGCGGCGATGGGCTGAAACCGGACTACCGCGCCGGGCAGTACCTGGAAGACACCCTGACCGACCTGCTGGACATCATCGAAGCCGCCGAAGGCCGCGCCTGATCCGCCACCGCTGACCTCCCGGCTGTCCCGCTCGCGGACAGCCGCCCATCCCTCGCTTCACCGCCCAGTGAACTCCTGCCGCCCATCGGCTGTCTGTCAGCTGTCGGCCCACCTGGGCGGGTTACATGGCACTTGGCCATTTGACGCTGGATCGCGTCAGTTCCCGCCCTGTTCATAACAACTTCCGGGTCGGCGATTTCACTCCCGCTCGCCGGGTTTGTTCCTATCGCCACGTGAAGATCAACCATGTCCCTATCCCGCCCGCTCGCTCCCCGTGTTCCCCTCCTCCAGACCCGTGCCCTGGGCGCCTGCCTGCTCGGTGGCCTGCTGGTGGCCACGCTGCCGGCCCAGGCCGAGGAGGCGCCCGGCAACACCCGCTGGGTGAACGACAGCCTGACCACCTACGTGCGCAGCGGCCCGACCGATGGCTACCGCATCGTCGGCACCCTCGTCTCCGGGCAGAAGGTCGAGCTGGTGAGCACCCAGGGCGATTACAGCCAGGTGCGCAGCGAGAGCGGCAGCACGGTGTGGATTCCCAGTCGCGACCTGCAGGACAAGCCCGGCCAGGCCGAGCGCCTGCCGCAACTGGAGCAGAAGGTGGCCGAGCTGAGCAGCCAGCTCGACGGCATCAACGACAGCTGGAAGACCCGCGTACAGGGCATGCAGGAAACCCTCGATGCACGCAAGAAACTGATCGACGAACTGCAGGCCGCGCGCACCTCGCTGGACAACGAGCTGAGCCAGGCGCGCTCCGACCTGCGCGCGACGCAGGCGCAGCTGGGCGACGAGAACAAGCAGGTGCTGATGCGCTACATGGCCTACGGCGGCAGCATCGCCGGCGCCGGGCTGCTGGCCGGGCTGATCCTGCCCACCCTGCTGCGCGTGCGCCGCAAACGTAACGACCAGTGGATCTGAACCGGTCCCCAGAGCGCCACCCACGCCGCGATGGGTGGCCACCCGCCGTGAGCCGCACGGTGGGTATTCATTCTTCCTGGTGGCAGACGCAACACAGCTTGTTGCCGTCCAGGTCGCGCACATAGGCGCCGTAGTAGGTCGGCGAGTAGTTCAGGCGCAACCCCGGCCCACCCTCGTCGACGCCACCCAGTTCCAGCGCGCGCCGGTGGAAGGCATCCACCTGCACGCGGGTGCGCGCCTCGAAGGCCACCAGGCTGCCGTTGCCGACACTGGCCGGGCGTCCGTCGATGGGCACGTAGACACAGAAGGCGATGTCACTGTCAGGGTGGGTGAAGACCGCGCGCTCCGGGTTGTGACGGTGCGCCAGCAGGCCGATGCCCAAGGGTTCGAGCAGGTGCCGGTAGAAGCCAATGGCCCGTGGCAGGTCCGCGGTACCGACGGTGATGTGGCTGAACATCGCTGAGTCCTCGCTTCGGCGGCGGCGCACACCCCGCCCTGAACTATAACCACGCGCCGCCCCGCATCGACGGCACCCGGACGGACGTCAGCTGCCAGCGTGGGCGCGTTCGATGGCCGCCATGTCGAGCTTCTTCATCCCCATCACCGCCTGCAGGGTGCGCGAGGCCTTCACCGGGTCAGGGTCGGCCACCATGTCGCCGACATGGCGTGGGCAGATCTGCCAGGACACCCCGAAGCGGTCCTTCAGCCAGCCGCACATCTGCGCCTCCACCGGCCCTCCGGCGGAGAGCTTGTCCCAGAAGTGGTCGATCTCCTTCTGGCTGTCACAGAACACCTGCAACGAGATCGCCTCGTTGAAGGTAAAGGCGGGGCCGCCGTTCAGGGCGATGAAGGTCTGGCCATCGAGCACGAACTCCACCGTCAGTACCGAGCCGGGCACGCCGCCGTGGCGGTCCTTTTCCGCCTCAGGGAAATAGCTGGTCTGGACGATCCGTGAATGGGGGAAGATGCCGGTGTAGAACTCGGCGGCCTCCTCGGCCTTGCCGTTGAACCACAGGCAGGGGCTGATGCGTTGCAGGCTGGACATGCTGAGTCTCCTGATGCGCGCGGTCGGCATGACCGGCATGCAGCTTGGTCGCCTGGGCGACGACGGAATCGACAAGTCTAGGCGGACTTTCCCGTAGCGCCGGACGACCGGTCGAGCGGCACAGCCGGCCCCAGCACGCCCGGCTCGCCCAGCAGTTGCGTCAGCCAGTGCATGAACACCCGCACCCGCTGCGGCAGGTGGCGGTGGGCATAGAGCAGCGAGATGCCCATCGGCGGCAGCGGCACCGCCTCCAGCACCTGCACCAGCCGCCCCGCCGCCAGCTCGTCCTGCACGCCGTGCAGCGGCACCTGGATCAGCCCCAGCCCGCCCAGGCAGGCGCTCTCGTAGGCTTCGGCGTTGTTCACCGACAGCGCCCCGGCCATCGGCAGGCTGCGCGTCTCGCCATCCTGCAGGTACTCGAACCCCGCCGGCCGCGAACCCAACACGCTGACGTAATGGATCAGCCTGTGCCCGGCCAGGTCCGCAAGGCTCTGCGGCACGCCATGGGCCGCCAGGTACGCGGGACTGGCGCAGGTGACCTGGGGCGAGCGCCCGAGCAGACGCGCCACCAGCGACGGATCACTGACCGCACCGACCCGCACCACGCAATCGAACCCCTCGCGCACCAGATCGACGCGGCGGTCGGTGCAGCTCACTTCCAGCTCCAGCGCCGGATGCCGCGCGAGGAACTCACCCAGGCGCGGCATCACCAGCTTGCGCGCCATCACCGTCGGCATGTCCACCCGCAGGCGCCCGCCCAGCGCCTCGTCCTGCTGTCGGAACAGGCCCTGCAACTCGTCCAGCTGGGCCAGCATGTCCTTGCCGCGTTCGTAGAGCACCAGGCCATCCTGGGTCGCCGTGACCTTGCGCGTGGTGCGTTGCAGCAGGCGCGCGCCGAGCAGGGCCTCGAGGGTCTGGATGTGCTCGGACACCGTGGAGCGCGGCAGGCCGAGCTGTTCGCCGGCCTGGGTGAAGCTGGCCAGTTCGGTGACGCGGACAAAGGTGCGCAACAGTTCGGGACGGATCATGGCGGAGGATCGCTATTGTTCGGATGTACCGACCAGTATTTCCGAAACCAGCAGATTTATCAGCGCAGGAACGAACAATAAGCTCTCTCCATCCTCACCCAACCGGAGCTTCGCCATGACCCGCAAGATCGCCCTCATCACCGGTGCCAGCCGTGGCCTCGGCCGCAACGCCGCCCTGCACCTCGCTGCCGCAGGCAGCGACATCATCGGCACCTACCGCAGCCAGGCCGACGAAGCCCAGGCGGTGGCCGCCGAAATCGAACAACGCGGCGGCCGCGCCCTGATGCTGCCGCTGGACGTGGCCGACAGTGCCAGTTTCGACGCCTTCGCCGACAAGGTCCGCGACGGCCTGCGCAACACCTTCGGCCGCGACCGCTTCGACTTCCTGCTGAACAACGCCGGCATCGGCATCCACGCCGCCTTCGCCGAGACCACCGAGGCGCAGTTCGATCAACTGCTGAACATCCAGTTCAAGGGCCCGTTCTTCCTCACCCAGAAACTGCTGCCGCTGATCGCCGACGGCGGGCGCATCCTCAACGTCTCCACCGGCCTGACCCGCTTCGCCCTGCCCGGCTACGCCGCCTACGCCGCCATGAAGGGCGCGATGGAAGTGCTGACCCGCTACCAGGCCAAGGAACTGGGCGCGCGCGGCATCGGCGTGAACATCATCGCTCCGGGCGCCATCGAGACCGACTTCGGCGGCGGCCTGGTGCGCGACAACGCCGAGATCAACCGGCAGATCGCCAGCAACACCGCCCTGGGCCGCGTCGGCCTGCCGGACGACATCGGTGGCGCCATCGCCGCGCTGTTCGCCGAAGGCAGCCAGTGGATCAACGGCCAGCGCGTCGAAGCCTCGGGCGGCATGTTCCTCTGAGCCCTCCTTCGCTCCCGCCCCGCGCGGGAGCGAAGCCGGCGGCAATCCTCGCGAAGCATTCGCCGGCATTGGCCAGGCCGGCGCGGGCAGCTACCATCCTTCGCGTCGTCTTTTCCTACACCAGGATTCCCGCCATGAGCACCGCCCTGCTGATCATCGATGTCCAGTCCGTCCTCTGCTCCGGCGAATATGCCTGCCACGATATCGACAACGTGCTGCAGCGCATCAACGGCATGAGCCGCGCCGCCCGCGACGCCGGCGTGCCGGTGGTGTTGATCCAGCATGAAGACAGCGACATGCCCTACCAGAGCGAGGCCTGGCAACTGGAGCCGCGCCTGCTGACCGGCGAAGGCGACCTCAGGATGCGCAAGACCACACCGGACTCCTTCCTGCGCACCGAGCTTGCCGACCTGCTGCAGACGCGAGGCATCGAGCACCTGGTGATCTGCGGCCTGCAGAGCGACTACTGCGTCGACACCACCACCCGCCGCGCCCTCGCCCAGGGCTACGCGGTGACCCTGGTGCGCGACGCCCACTCCACGGTGGACAACGCCGTGCTCAGCGCCGCGCAGATCAGCGCCCACCACAACGCCGTGCTGGGCAGCATCAGCAGCTTCGGCCAGCGCGCCAAGGTCATCCCCGCCGCCGACGTACGCTTCTGATGGCAAGCCGGGCTACGAGGTACGCGCCATGAATTTCGACTGGAACGACATCCCGATCCTGCTCGCCCTGGCCCGCCACGGCAGCCTGAGCGCCGCCGGTCGCGCACTCGGGGTCGACCCCTCGACCATGAGCCGGCGCCTGGTGGCGGCCGAGTCGGCGTTGCAGACCCGCCTGTTCATCCGCGACAACGCCGGCTACAAGCCCACCGACGCCGGCGAGGCCTTCCTCGCCTATGGCGAGCGTATCCTCGGCGATGTGCAGAGCATGCTGCTGGAGACCCGCAACGAGGCCAGCGCCATCACTGGCTCGGTGCGCCTGACATCCATCGACTTCCTGTTCAGCCACTGGCTGGTGCAGCACATGCCGCAGCTGGCGCGCACCTACCCGAACCTGCAGCTGCAACTGGTCCCGGCGAACCGTTCGCTGTCGTTCACCCGCCGCGAGGCCGACTTCGCCCTGCGCCTGGCGCGCCCACAGGAGGACGCCGCACTGGTGATGCGCAAGGTCGCCGATATCGGCTTCTCGGTGTACGCCGCCACGGCGCTCGCCGAGCTGCCGCCGCAGGACTGGCCGCAGCAACCCTGGCTGGCCTATGGCGAGGAACTCGACGACACCCCGGAAATGCAGTGGCTGCGCCACTTCGCACCCAACGCCAGCTACGCGTTGCGCGCCAGCAGCGTGACCACCCTCACCCACGCCTGCGAAACCGGCCTGGGCATGGCCCTGCTGCCGTGCATCCTCGGCGAACGCAACGGTCTGGTGCGCCTCACCGGCCCGGTGGTGGCGCGGGAAATCTGGTTGCTCAGCCACCGCGACGCCGGTCGCATCGGCCGCTTCCAGGCGGTGAGCGACTGGCTGCGCGACATCTTCGACCAGGACGCGGCGCAGTTCAGCGGCGAGAACCTGGCCTGCCGCGACATCGGCTGCGCGCCCTTCGAACCGACCCATCGCTAGAGTTAGAAGACACCTTTGAGCGGGTACTCGACGATCATGTAGATCCGGTCGATGTCGGCCCCGGGTTGATCATCATTGCCGCGATGGCTGACCTGGGAGAAGTGCAGCGAAAGGTCCTTGGCCGGACCGTTCTGGACCACGTAGCGCAGGTCGCTGTCGCGCTCCCAGTGACGTCCGTCGGAGCCGTACTGCCCGGCATAGGCGCCATCGGACGGCGCATGGCTGCCATCAATGCCGCTGCCGCGCACGTAGCGGGTCATGAAGCTCAGGCCGGGCACGCCGAACACGCCCAGGTCGAGGTCGTAGCGCAGCTGCCAGGAGTGCTCGCCGGGGCCGTTGAAGTCGGCGTACTTGATCGAGTTGGCGAGGTAGATGGAATCGCCGCCGACAAAATCGAACGGCGTGTCGCCCTCGATCTTCTGGTAGCCCAGCAGCACGCCCTGCGCACCCAGGCGGTAGCGCGCGGCCAGGCTCCAGGCGGTGGTGTCGATGGCGCCAGCGCGGGCCTGGCCCTCGTCGCGGGTGCGGTAGAGGTTGCCGTCCAGCCACAGGCCGCCGTCGAGGTAGTGCAGGTTCAGGTAGTACTGTCGCCAGGTGTCGTCGAGCTGGCCGGCGAACAGCGAGCCGCCGTAGCTGTCGGACGGGGTGAAATCCGCACCGGCGAAGCTCACCGCGCTATGGCGGGTGGTGGCGCCATAGCCGTCGAAATCACCCCGGCCGGCGCTGGCGTCCTGGTTCTTGAAGGCGGTGAAGCGCCCGGCCTGGAAGCGCACGCCGTCCAGCTCACGGGAGTCGACCAGGGTGCCGGTGGCGTATTCGGGTTGCAGGCGTTTGTCGCCGGTATCGAACACCGGCGTCTCGACGGTCATTTCGCCGAACTTCAGGGTGGTCTGCGACAGGTCGAGCTTCAGCGCACCACCGGCGTCGGAGTAGTCATCCTGCGCGCGTCCCTCGGCGTCCAGGGGCAACAGGCCGGTGCCGGCACGGCCTCGGCCGCTGTCGAGCTTGATGCCGAGGAAGGCGTGGGCATCGACGCCGAAACCGATCGTACCCGGGGTGAAGCCGGACTCCAGGTTGGCGATGAAGCCCTGCGCCCACTCCTGGCGATAGCTCTGCCCGCTGGGCGAAGGCTGGGTGCGGTAGTCGGTCTGCAGGAAGAAGTTGCGGCTGAGCAGCGACCAGTTGGCGTTCTCCAGCAGGCCGTCGTGGGGGGCGGCGGAGACCCCCGCGCCGGCCAGCACCAGGAACGGCAGCGAAGCCGCACGAAGCATGCAGCGGGCCATGACAGTGTCTCCATCCTGGCGAAAAGGAAAGCGCGGGCCGAGTGGCCCGCGCGAGTCTTCAGAAGGCGAAGCAGGAACAGCCGAAGGCACCCCAGAAGCCCTGGAAGTCACTCACCGGCACGCTCGACTGACGCGCCCGCTCGTGGCTGTGGCCATGCACGCCGCAGGAGCCGGCGCACTGGTGTACGGCGCGCTGCAGCGGCGCCTGCGGGCGCCAGTGCCCCGGAACCTTGGCCACCGGAGACCAGTCCGGCAGTACCGGAATCGCGGTCGGCGCCTGGCGCTCGAAGTCGCCGCTGCCAAACACCACCCGGCCGTCGACCACGGTAAGCACCGACTCGATGACCTTGATCTCTGCTTCCGGCACGTTGAAGTAGTCCGCCGAGAGCACCGCGAGGTCAGCCATCTGCCCCACCTTGATCATGCCCTTGCGGCCCTGCTCGTTGGAGAACCAGGCGCTGCCGTGGGTGTACAGCTCCAGCGCGGTGGCGCGGGACAGGCCCTCGGGGTACAGCTCCATGCCGCCTACGGTCCTGCCGCTGACCATCCAGTACAGCGAGGTCCAGGGGTTGTAGCTGGACACGCGGGTGGCGTCGGTGCCGGCGCCCACCGGCACGCCCTCGGACAGCATGCGCTTGATCGGCGGGGTCATCTCGGCGGCCTGCTTGCCGTAGCGGTCGACGAAGTACTCGCCCTGGAAGGCCATGCGGTCCTGGATGGCGATGCCGCCGCCCAGGGCCCGGACGCGCTCGATGTTTTTCGGCGAGATGGTTTCGCAGTGGTCGAAGAACCAGTGCAGGCCATTGAACGGGACGTCCAGGTTGACCTTCTCGAACACGTCGAGCATCCGCGAGATGGACTCGTCATAGGTGGCGTGCAGGCGGAACGGCCAACGCTGTTCGACCAGGTGGCGCACCACCGGCTCCAGGTCCGCCTCCATGTTCGGCGGCAGGTCCGGACGCGGCTCGAGGAAGTCCTCGAAGTCGGCGGCGGAGAACACCAGCATCTCGCCGGCGCCGTTATGGCGCAGGAAGTCGCTGCCCTGGCCGTAGGTGACGCTGCTGGTCCAGTTCTTGAAGTCGGCCAGCTCTTCCTTGGGTTTCTGGGTGAACAGGTTGTAGGCGATGCGTACGGTGAGCTGGTCGTCTTTTTCCAGCTGCTGGATCACCTGGTAGTCGTCCGGGTAGTTCTGGAAACCGCCGCCGGCGTCGATGGCGCTGGTGACGCCCAGGCGGTTCAGCTCGCGCATGAACTGGCGGGTGGAGTTGACCTGGTACTCGAATGGCAGCTTCGGCCCCTTGGCCAGGGTCGCGTAGAGAATCATCGCGTTGGGCCGGGCCACCAGCATGCCGGTGGGTTCGCCGTTGCTGTCGCGGACGATCTCGCCGCCGGGCGGGTTCGGCGTGTCCTTGGTGTAGCCGACCACACGCAGCGCGGCACGGTTGAGCAGTGCGCGGTCATACAGGTGGAGGACGAATACCGGGGTGTCCGGTGCCGCCTGGTTCAACTCTTCAATTGTCGGCATGCGGCGTTCGGCGAACTGGAATTCGTTCCAGCCGCCCACCACCCGCACCCACTGCGGCGAGGGCGTGCGCAGCGCCTGCTCCTTGAGCATGCGCAGGGCGTCGGCCAGGGACGGCACGCCTTCCCAGCGCAGCTCCAGGTTGTAGTTCAGGCCGCCGCGAATCAGGTGCAGGTGCGAGTCGTTGAGACCGGGGATCACCGTGCGCCCTTTCAGGTCGATGACACGGGTGGCGCCGCCACGCAGGGCCATGGCTTCGGCGTCGGTGCCCACGGCGATGAACTTGCCGTCGGCAATGGCCACGGCGCTGGCGTTGGGCTTCTCGCGATCGACCGTATGGAAGCGGCCGTTGGTCAGGATCAGGTCGGCATTCATGGAAAAGGTCCTCTCTCGATCAGCGGGCGTTGAGCCAGGCGGAGAACAGGCGCGTGGCCCGTGGCATGAAAACGTAGACCACCAGCAGCACGATGGTCGCGACGATCAGCATGTTGGCCGGGACGAAGCCGCCCAGCAGCGGTATCCGGGAGAACAGCGGTTGCCAGAGCTGCGGCACCAGCATCACCAGCGGCAGGATCACCAGGTAGGAGACCGCGGCCTGCTTCCAGCGCGGCGGTTGCTGCTGGGCACTTTGCCCGGGGGTGAACCAGAACTCGTGGTCGCTGTGCAGTTCCTGCTGGTCGCCGTCGATGAGCAGGGGCGATGCGCGTTCGATCAGCTCGCGGCGCTGCACGGAGTCCAGCCAGGTCTGCAGCTCGCTGGCGCTGGCGAAACGCAGTACGGAGGTGAAGTCGTCTCCCTGGTGCATCACATCCACGCCCAGGTGTCCGGGAAACTCGCTGGCGGCGCGGGTCAGTTCGCGCAGGATGACTTCATAGTCCGCCGCACGGCCGGGTTTGGCGCGATGGCGGATGATCAGCGTCACGGACTCTTGGTTGACTGGACTGTTCATGGGGTTCCCTCCTGGGGTTGCCTCCCCCGCCGTAGCGAGGGAGGGCGCATTACCAAAGGCTAGATCAATGGCCTTCGCTGGCGTTGAACATGGTCTTGGCGTAGATCAGGCCCAGGCCGTAGGCGCCGCCGTGCTCGATGGAGGTCTTCACAGTCTGGTCGTAGGTTTCGCCGCGAGCCCAGTCGCGTTGCAGTTCGAGCAGGTATTGCAGGGAGGTCATCGGGCGGGCGCCGAGCTGGATCATGCGTTGCATGGCCATCTCGTGGGCCTCGGTGGACACGTCGCCACAGGCGTCGGCGATCACGTAGACCTCGAAGCCCTGGTCAAGGGCCGACAGCGCCGGGCCGACGATGCACACGGAAGTCCAGAGGCCGGCGAGGACGATCTTCTGCTTGCCGAACTTGTTCACCTCCACGGCGATGCGCGGGTCTTCCCAGGTGTTCATGCTGGTGCGGTCGATGATGTTGTGCCCGGGGAAGACCGACTTGATCTCGTCGAAGATCGGGCCGGAGAAGCTCTTCTCGGCGACGGTGGTGAGGATGGTGGAGACGTTGAATTCTTTCGCCGCCTTGGCCACCAGCGCCGCGTTGTTGCGCAGGGTTACCGCGTCGATGGACTTGGTCGCGAAGGACATCTGCGACTGGTGGTCGATCATGATCAGGGTGTGGTCGGCCGGGTTCAGCAGGGTCTTGCCCGGAGCAGCTTTGGCGATTGCGGTCATGATGGGTTTCCTTCTGCGTTGCGTGAGTGGGGTAGGTCTTGGTATCGGTCGGGCCGGCGTATTCGAGGGTGGTGCCGAACCGTGGAGCCATCTTTGCCGATCACCCGAAGGTGCGAAACAGACAGCCTTGCAGGGCTACTTTGCAGTTCTGCAAGACCCTCTCCAGGCCGCGCCACGCCTGGGCTGCGCGACACCGGAGGGGAGTTGCGGAACGGCCTGGCGGCCTTATTTCAGGTGCACCTTCAGCTCTTCGCCGGCCTGGCGCAGGGCGGCCTGCACGGCGGGGACCTGGCTGACCACGTTGAGCAGCCCGTAGTCATGGATCATTCCGTTGTAGCGCACCGAGGTGACTGCAACGCCGGCGGCATCGAGCTTGCGGGCATAGGCCTCGCCCTCGTCGCGCAGCACATCGGATTCGGCGGTCTGGACCAGCGCCGGCGGCAGGCCCTTGAGCTGATCCTTGGTGGCCCGCAGGGGCGACGCGTAGATCTCGGCGCGCTGCTTCGGATCGGTGGTGTAGTTGTCCCAGAACCACTGCATCATCGGCTTGGTGAGGAAGTGCCCCTGGGCGAACTGGTTGTAGGAACCGGTCTCGAAGCTGGCATCGGTCACCGGCCACAACAGGGCCTGGAAGCGCAGCTTGGGCGTGCCCTTGTCCTTGGCCATCAGCGCGACCACCGCGGCCATGTTGCCGCCGACGCTGTTGCCGGCCACCGCCAGGCGTTTGCCATCGACGCCGATTTCCTTGCCTTGCTCGGCGACCCATTTCGTCGCGGCGTAGGCCTGGTTGATCGCGGTCGGGTAATGCGCCTCGGGGGACGGCGTGTAGTCGACGTAGACCGCCGCCGCGCCGGAGTTCAGCACCAGGTCGTGGATCAGGCGGGCGTGGGTCGGGTAGTCACCCAGCACCCAACCGCCGCCGTGGAAGTACATGAAGACCGGCAACGTGCCCTTGGCATTGGCCGGGCGGACGATGGTCAGCTTGATCGCGCCGACCTCGGTGGTGATGGTCTTCTCGCTGACCTGGGTGCCGGAGAGGTCGACCTTCACCGACTGCTGCGCGCCGGTCAGCACCGCACGGGCGTCTTTCGGCGAGAGGGTTTCCAGCGGTTTGCCGTTGCCGGCTTCCAGCGCTTCGAGGAAGGCCTGGGTGTTGTGTTCGACGGTGGGGTTGCCGGCGGCGAAGGCGTTGCCAAAGGTCAGTGCAAGGGCGGCGGCGAGCAGGGTTTTCTGGGTGGTCATGATTCCCTTCCTGAGCAGTGGGAGTGGGTGGTTCCGAAGTGCGAGTGCATCTTCGGCCAGGCCCGGGAAGCGCGGAATAGACAGGTTTGCAGGGGCGTTTTGCAGTTTTGCAAAGGGGTGACGGAGGCTTTTCGCAGGACCGAGGGGGACACCCAGTCCTTGCTCGCGAACCCTCGCCTTACGCCGGACCGCCCGGTGCAATGCGTTCGCGAGCAAGCTCGCTCCTACAAGGCGGAATGCGCTGGGGAGCCTCCCCCAGACGACACACCGACATCACTCGCCGTGTGACTATGGCCGCCGAGTGACGCAAGGCGCATTGGCGTACAACCGCGACGGGGCCCTACTCCCCGCGCTGCCGCTTGCGGTGCTCCGCCACCTTATGCCGGTTGCCGCACGCCGCCATGCTGCACCAGCGCCGGCGGTGCGACTTGGTGCGGTCGTAGAACCACAGCACGCAATCGGGATGCTCGCACTTGCGCACCAGGTTGAAGTCCCCTTCCGCCAGCAGACTGGCGGCCAGCTCCGACAGGGGCGCGAGCAGTTGCTCCGGCGATGCGTGTTCGCCGACCCGCTCCAGACGCGGTGCCTCGGCAGCGTCCCAAACCAGCCGCGGATGGCTGGCCGCCTGC
Source organism: Pseudomonas sp. NY15181 (assembly GCF_048068055.1). Taxonomy (NCBI): domain Bacteria; kingdom Pseudomonadati; phylum Pseudomonadota; class Gammaproteobacteria; order Pseudomonadales; family Pseudomonadaceae; genus Pseudomonas; species Pseudomonas sp. NY15181. The sequence continues at coordinate 68,630 of NZ_JBLUPT010000010.1, forward strand.
AACAGGAAACGGTTGAGCGCCGACGGGTCGCCGCGCAGCCCGCCCTTGCGCTTGAGCACCAGTTCACGCACCGCCTCGCGCAGCGTGCGGGCGGCGTCCAGCAACGCGCCCTTGGCGAACCGGCTGGCGCCATCGCGCCTGAGTTTCATGCGTTCGAGCCAGGCCAGCACGTCGGCGTCGGACTGCCAGAAGTCCACCAGCTGACCGTCCACCACCGCCACGGTGTTGATCATGTCCAGCGCGGGGTGATCGGCGATCACGAAGGGTTCGAGGGTCGGTGTGCTCATGGTGGCGGCCTCCTGCGGAATGCACCCATCGTAACCCTTCATATCCATTTAGCAAGTTACATCACATCGAGACGACCGTTCGTCCGCCCAACAATGTAACCCTTATAAATTTGTTTGACAGGTTACAAAGGCAAGTCCAGATTTGCCCTCGAGGTAACCCATAAACAACTTTTAACCAGTTACAGAAGGATCTCACCATGAACGCCATTGCCCACACCGACACCGCCATCCATTACCGCTTCGCCGATGCCGACGGCGTCCGCGTGTTCTACCGCGAGGCCGGCCAGCCGGGCTCGCCCGTGCTCCTGCTGCTGCACGGCTTCCCCAGCTCCTCGCACCAGTTCCGCACCCTGATCCCACTCCTGGCCGAGCGCTTCCACGTCATCGCCCCCGACCTGCCCGGTTTCGGCTTCACCGAAGTGCCGGCCGAGCGCAACTACCGCTACAGCTTCGCCAACCTCGCCATTACCCTGGGCGCCTTCGTCGATGCCCTGGGCCTGGAACGCTACGCCCTGTATGTCTTCGACTACGGCGCGCCCACCGGCCTGCGCCTGGCGCTGGCGCACCCGGAGCGGGTCACCGCGCTGATCTCGCAGAACGGCAATGCTTACCTGGAAGGCCTGGGCGATGTCTGGGCGCCGATCCGGACCTACTGGGCCGATCCGTCCGCCGCCAACCGCCAGGTGGTGCACGACGCCCTGCTGACCCGCGAAGGCGTCCGCCTGCACTATGTCGAGGGCGCCTCGGAGCCGAGCCTGATCGCCCCCGAGACCTACACCCTCGACGCCCTGCTGATCGAGCGTCCGGGCAACAAAGATATCCAGCTCGACCTGTTCTACGACTACCAGGACAACCTGAAGCTCTACCCCGACTTCCAGGCGTTCTTCCGTGCCACCCGGCTGCCGTCGCTGATCATCTGGGGCATGCACGACCCGATCTTCATCCCGCCGGGTGCCGAAGCCTTCGCCCGCGACAACCCCAACGCGGTGATCGAACTGCTGGATACCGGCCACTTCGCCCTGGAAACCCACGCCCCGCACATCGCCCGGCGCATCCATGAGGTGATCGGCAGCGCCCTGGGCTGAGCACCCCGCCCTTCAGGCGACCAAAAGCCACGCCGCCCGGCACGCCACGGGTGCCGGCGCGGCGTTTGGCCGGTACAATGGGCGATTGCCCGTGCCACGCCTGATAAAGAAGAAACCATGTCCCTGCCCAAACACCATCTGGAACTGCTCAGCCCCGCCCGCGATGTGGCCATCGCCCGCGAGGCCATCCTGCATGGCGCCGACGCCGTCTACATCGGTGGCCCGAGCTTCGGCGCGCGGCACAACGCCTGCAACGAAGTGAGCGATATCGCCCAGTTGGTGGAGTTCGCCCATCGCTACCACGCGCGGGTGTTCACCACGATCAACACCATCCTCCACGACAACGAGCTGGAGCCGGCCCGCGCGCTGATCCACCAGCTCTACGACGCCGGTGTCGATGCGCTGATCGTGCAGGACCTGGGCATCATGGAACTGGACATCCCGCCGATCGAGCTGCACGCCAGCACCCAGACCGACATCCGCACCCTGGAGCGGGCGAAGTTCCTCGACCAGGCCGGCTTCTCCCAGCTGGTGCTGGCCCGCGAGCTGAACCTTGCGGAAATCCGCGCCATCGCCGACGAGACCGACGCGGCCATCGAGTTCTTCATCCACGGCGCGCTGTGCGTGGCCTTCTCCGGCCAGTGCAACATCTCCCACGCCCAGACCGGCCGCAGCGCCAACCGTGGCGACTGCTCCCAAGCCTGCCGCCTGCCTTACACCCTGAAGGATGACCAGGGCCGCGTGGTGGCCTTCGAGAAGCACCTGCTGTCGATGAAGGACAACAACCAGAGCGCCAACCTCAGCGCCCTGGTGGACGCCGGCGTGCGCTCCTTCAAGATCGAAGGGCGCTACAAGGACATGGGCTACGTGAAGAACATCACCGCCTATTACCGCCAGCGCCTGGACGGCATCCTCGCCGAGCGCCCGGACCTGGCCCGCGCCTCCAGCGGCCGCACCGACCATTTCTTCGTGCCGGACCCGGACAAGACCTTCCACCGCGGCAGCACCGACTACTTCGTCAGCGAGCGCAAGATCGACATTGGCGCCTTCGACTCGCCGACCTTCACCGGCCTGCCGGTGGGCACCGTGGAGAAAGTCGGCAAGCGTGACCTGATGGTGGTGACCAAGGACCCGCTGTCCAACGGCGACGGCCTCAACGTGCTGGTGAAGCGCGAAGTGGTCGGCTTCCGCGCCAACATTGCGGAACCTAAAGGTGAGTTCGAGGAAGACGGCGAGAAGCGCTACCGCTACCGCGTCGAGCCCAACGAGATGCCAGAAGGCCTCTACCGCCTGCGCCCGAACCACCCGCTGTCACGCAACCTCGACCACAACTGGCAGCAAGCGCTGCTGAAGACTTCCGCTGAACGCCGCGTCGGCCTGTCCTGGGTCGCCAAACTGCGCGAGGAACGCCTGGAACTGACCGCCACCAGCGAGGAAGGCGTCACCGCCAGCGTCGCCCTGGACGGCCCGTTCGGCGCCGCCAACAAGCCTGAGCAGGCGCTGGACCAACTGCACGACCTGCTTGGCCAGCTGGGCACCACCCAGTACCACGCCGACGCCATCGAGCTGGACGCCCCGCAGGCGTTCTTCATCCCCAACTCCCAGCTCAAGGCGCTGCGCCGCGAGGCCATCGAGGCGCTCACCGAAGCCCGCGTGCAGGCCCATCCGCGTGGCGGCCGCAAGGCCGAGACCAGCCCGCCGCCGGTGTACCCGGAGTCGCACCTGTCCTTCCTGTACAACGTGTACAACGAGAAGGCCCGCGCGTTTTACCACCGCCACGGCGTGCAGCTGATCGACGCGGCCTACGAGGCCCACGAGGAAACCGGCGAAGTGCCGGTGATGATCACCAAGCACTGCCTGCGCTTCTCCTTCAACCTGTGCCCGAAACAGGCCAAGGGCGTGACCGGCGTGCGCACCAAGGTGCAGCCGATGCAGCTGATCCACGGCGACGAAGTGCTGACCCTGAAGTTCGACTGCAAGCCGTGCGAGATGCACGTGATCGGCAAGATCAAGGGCCACATCCTCGGCCTGCCGCAGCCGGGCAGCGACGGCGTGAGCAACATCGTCGGGCAGATCAGCCCGGAAGACCTGCTCAAGACCATTCGCAAGCCGGGGCATTGAGGTCGTCCCTATCAACGTCGGCGCTGCGCTGAAAACTCCTCACCACAACCCTCTCCCCACGGGAGAGGGGGCAGTCCCAGCGATGGGTGAAATGTTGGTAGCTCACCGGCTGACATCAGAATAGAAGCCTGCACCGAACAGTCCCCTCTCCTCCCGGGAGAGGGTTAGGGTGAGGGGGCCGCAGGCCACTGGCCAATACCCCTGCGCAAACTCCCGATCCCCCGCTATGATCGGGAACATGACTTCCACGCCTCCGCTCCGCCAGCAATGCCCGCCCGGTGCCTGCGATTGCCACCGCGAGCGGCTGCTGGAAAATCCCGACGCCGACCTGCGCATCCTGCTGCTGACCCGGAACGAGGAGCAGCGCCTGCTGGAACGCCTGGAAAACCTCAAGGACCTGGCCGACCTGCAACGCATGCAGCAAAAGCTCCAGGAACAACTCGGCATCCGCCTGCACATCGCCCCCGGATTCAATGAGGTGCGGACCACGCGCGGCATCGAATTCGACTTCGAGGACCAGCCCGGCCTCTGCCGCAAGACCCGCCAGGCCATCCCCGCCGCAATCCGCCGGAGCATGGAAAAGAATCCGGAAATCGCCTGGCGCCTGCTGGACTCCCACGACTTGCTGGGCGGGCTCTGAACCTCGTAGACCAGAGCTGAATACGACCTGTAGGAGCGAGCTTGCTCGCGAACGGATATCGCTGCGGGCTTGGGTTCGCGAGCAAGCTCGCTCCTGCGAAACACGACGCCACCGAACAGGCAACGCTACTCCTTCGCCGCCCTCATCGCCCCGGTCAACTCGCTGACGCCACGCTGCTCCAACTCCCCAGCCGCCCCGAGACGATCCCGATCCTCCTTGTTCTGGCTGAGCTTGGACTTGCCGACGATCTCGCTGATCTCCACCTCGATACCGACGATGTTCGCCAACATCCCGCTGATGAACTCCGGCGTGGAGTCGCTCATCTTCCACGGCCGCTCCTCGCCCGCCTCATGGGTGCGGGTCAGGCGCCCGACCACGCCCCGCACGAAGCGCTCCTCATCCATCACCTTCAGCCGGCCGCGCACATGCACCACCTGGTAGTTCCAGGTCGGCACCTGGCGGTGCTCCTCGTGCTTGCTCGGGTACCAGTTGGGCGAGACGTAAGCGTGGTCGCCACGGAAGATCACCAGCACCTCTTCGCCGTCGGCCTCCTGCCACACCGGGTTGTTGCGCGCGACATGGGCTCGCAGCAGCGGCATATCGCCCGCCAGCTCCAGTTCGAAGGGCAGGTGATTGGCGTCCAGCACGCCGGCATGGCCGGTCACCAGAATGCCCAACGGGTGCTCGCGGATCAGCCGGTGCAGCTCGTCAGGTCGCTTTTCCTCAAAGTGCGCGGGTACGTACATGATGGCCTCTAAATCAGGGAATACCGCCATCATGCCGCTGCATTGGCACCCCATAAAGATCCATTACCAGACCAGATAACGGGTCCAATTCACCCGCACCACGGCCCCTCCGTGCGCGGATGCGCTGGACGGCAGTCGTGCCGCCCCCTACTCTAGCCATTAGCCAGCATTCGCCCAGGACGGCAGACACAGGCTCCCCCCGATGACCCTACCCGAGTTTCCCGCCGAGCCCTCCCGGCAGTTCCAGGGCACCATGCCGCCCAGCCTGCGCGTCGCCTACAAGGCCTATGTGATCCGGCATTACCGGCGCTTCCTGCTGGCGATCAACTTCATCGCCATGGCGGCCTACGATTCCTACGTGCTGGCCGATGCCCTGCTGATCCCGGACATGGCAAAGGAATCGCTGCTGCTGCGCACCGCCCTGAGCCTGATCGGCCTGCTCAACATCTTCCTGGTCTTCCGCTTCAGCCGCAGCGTGCTGGCGATGGACCTGCTGATGCCGGTGCACGACATCATTTCCACCCTCGCCTGGTTCGAGCTCCTCAAGCGCAGTGCCTCGCCCGACGTCCCCTTCTTCCTCTATGCCTCGGTGGTGTTCATCCTGCTCGGCAACCTGGGGGTGCGCTATTCGTTCAAGGGCATTGCGCTGATCTCCGCAATCATCTCGGCGATCATTCTCTACAACGTCTGGCTGATCCACGACGGCGCCGCCAAGCCCGTGCTGATCTTCACCCTGGTCTACCTGCCGGTGGCGCTGTTCAGCCTGTTCATCAGCTGGACCAATATCAGGGGCGTGCGCCAGGCCTTCCTCGCCGACCAGGAAGAACGCCGCCAGCGCTCCGAACTGGCCTCGCTCAACCTGCGCCTGCAAGAACTGGCCAGCACCGACGCACTGACCGGCGTCGGCAACCGCCGCGCCCTGGACACCCAGCTCAACGCCAGCTGGGACGGCATGCGCGCCCACGGCCGCCCCTTCGCCCTGTTGCTGGTGGATATTGACTACTTCAAACCCTACAACGACCATTTCGGCCACCAGACCGGTGACCGCTGCCTGTGTCGCGTGGCCGAATCCCTGGTTGGCAGCCTGCGCGGGGGGCGTGCCAGCGTCTATCGTTATGGCGGTGAGGAATTTGTCGTACTGCTCGAAACCGGCAGCGTCGACGACCTGCGCCGTGTAGCCGAACGCCTGCGCGAGCAGGTGGCCAGCCTGAACATCGAACACCTGCACCGACCCGACGCCCTGCGGCACCTCACCATCAGCCTCGGGGCTGCGATGGCCAATGAGGAGGGCCTGAACCAACCGCTTGACCTGCTCGCGCGATGCGACCAGCGCCTTTACTGCGCCAAGCAGACCGGACGCAACCGCGTGCAACTCAGTAGTCCGCCGACGGGCTGACGAAGGCAACCGACCCGACGAATCCAGCCGGCGTCCCTCGATCGGCTGGCAGGCGGAACGCGCACCCAGCGTCGGGCGGCGGACGCCACCGATATCCACTCAACGAGGCCCGTGTGAAACGCGACATCCGCCTTGCCGTACTTCTGCTGTCGATCATCAGCCTGACCGTGGCGGCGGCCACCGCCTGGGAGCTTTGGGCTGCTCGCGAGCGCACCCTCGCCAAGGCCTACACCCACAACCTGAACCTGACCCAGGCGCTGGACACCTACGTCGAAGGCATCATCACCCAGAGCTCCATGCTGCTTCTGGGCCTGGCCGAGCGCCTGGAGGCCGACGGCAGCGGTCCCGCGCAGCTGGAGCGCCTGCGTCAATTGGCGCAGCGCCAGCAATCCCTGCTCAGCCAACTCGACGGCATCGTCGTCTACGACGCTAACGGCGCCTGGCTGATGTCCTCCAACGGCAATGCTCCACCCGGCACCAGTGGCGCCGACCGTTCCTTCTTCATTCACCATCGCGACACCCCGTCGACCGACGCCTACATCGGCGAGCCGATCCGCAGCCGCTCCACCGGCAAGTGGGTGATCACTGTCAGCCGCCGCTACAACCATCCCGACGGCAGCTTCGCCGGCGTCATCTCCGTCACCCTGGGCGTGGAGAACTTCCTCCAGCTGTTCGGCAAGATCGACATCGGCCGCCACGGCGCCATTGGCGTCACCACCGTCAACGGCCAGGTGCTGGTGCGCTACCCGTTCCGCCAGAGCGACATGGGCCGCGTGCTGTCGCGCTCGCCGATCTTCAGCGGCTACCTGGACCACGCCCAGGTCGGCACCGCCACCTTCAACTCCTCGCTGGATGGCATCGAGCGCATCTACGCCTTCCGCAAGAACGAGCGCTACCCACTGGTGACCACCGTCGCCCTGGGCAAGGATGAAGCCCTGGCCGCCTGGCGCGCCGACGCCCTGCGCACGGTTGGCATCGCCTTCGGCCTGCTGATGGTGATCGTCATCATCGGCTGCCTGATGATCCTCGCGATCCAGCGCCGCATCCGCACCGAAGCCTTGCTGGTAGGCGCCCGCGAAGATCTGCTCAAGGCCAACCGCCAGCTCGAAGTGCTGGCCTCCCGCGACCCGCTCACCGGCCTGCAGAACCGCCGCAGCTTCGACGACCACCTCGCCGCCGAACTGCGCCGCGCCCACCGCGAACAGGCGCCGCTGAGCCTGCTGCTGATCGACGTCGACTACTTCAAGCGCTTCAACGACACCTACGGCCACCCCGCCGGCGACGACTGCCTGCGCAGCATCGGCCAACTGCTGACCGACAGAGTGCGGCGCCCCGGCGACCTGACGGCGCGCTACGGCGGCGAGGAACTCGCGGTGATCCTGCCCAGCACCGACAGCGCCGGCGCGCAGGCCGTGGCCGAGCAGATCCTGCAGCGTCTCTGGCAGAGCAACCTGACCCACGTTGGCAGCCCGTTCGGCCGGGTGACCGCGAGCATCGGCATCGCCACCCTGCCCGCCGGCTCGGGCGCCTCCGCCACCGCCCTGATCGGCGCCGCCGACCAGGCCCTGTACCGGGCCAAGGCCGACGGCCGCAACCGCCTGGACAGCGCGCCCAGCCTCGCCGCAGCAGAGCCATGACCTTCGCCCCCGCCCTGCTCGACGCCCTGCGCAACGCGCGCCATGTAGTGGTGTTCACTGGCGCCGGGGTTTCCGCCGAGAGCGGCATCCCCACCTTCCGCGATGCGCTGACCGGCCTCTGGGCGCGCTTCGAGCCCTCCCGGCTGGCCACCGCCGAAGCCTTCCGCGCCGATCCATCGCTGGTCTGGGGCTGGTACCAGTGGCGCCGCAGCCTCGTACATCGCGCCCAGCCCAATCCCGCGCACCGGGCCATCGCCGCGCTGGCCGGCAAGGTGCCGCGGCTGACCCTGGTGACCCAGAACGTCGACGACCTCCACGAGCGCGCCGGCAGCCCCTCGGTCATTCACCTGCACGGCCAGCTCGAACGCCCGCGCTGCTTCACCTGCCAGCGCGAGCCGGAGGCGCCGCTGCCGGTTCCCGACGAGCCCGACGCCGGCCGCCACGTCACTCCGCCCGCCTGCGCCCATTGCGGCGGGCCACTGCGCCCCGGCGTCGTATGGTTCGGCGAAAGCCTGCCGATGAATGCCATGGACCGGGCCTTTGAAGCCGCGGAGAATTGCGACCTGCTGATCTCGGTCGGCACCTCCGGCGTGGTCTACCCGGCGGCGGAAATCCCTCAGGTCGCCTGGCGTGCCGGCGCCACGGTGCTGCACATCAACCCCGCGCCGGGGCCGTTGCATGGCGAACGCGACTTCGCCCTCGCCAGCGCGGCGGGCGTGGCCCTGCCGGCATTGGTGGAAGCAGCATTCAGCTAGAGCCAGATTGCGGAATGGAGTTCGCGAGCACGCTCTTATAGCTCCACACCCGCGCGCTCTTCGTAGGAGCGGACCTTGTCCGCGATCAGCCGGCAAGGCCGGTGCAGGGATAGGTTCGCGAGCAAGCTCGCTCCTACAGGTCTATGCCGGCATGTTGTTCGTACGAGCAACTGTCTTCTTCTGGACAAATCCGTGCCTGCCTCCCCCAAGGGAGAGGGAGCTGCCCGTGCCGGCTGACGCCAAGGTTTCCTCCTGCACCGAACGGTCCCCTCTCCCGCTTGCGGGAGAGGGTTAGGGTGAGGGGCTCTTGATCTCGAGACGCCTAGCCCTTGTCCGCGATCCGCCGGCAAGGCCGGCGCAGGGATAGGTTCGCGAGCAAGCTCGCTCCTACGAAGATCGCTCCGGCATGGGCCTGTAGGAGCGAGCTTGCTCGCGAACGGCTGCTAAATCGCCGGCAAGTGCGACGTCACGCAGTGGATGCCGCCCCCGCCGGCAGCGATGGGGTCGATGTCCAGTTGCACGATCTCGCGGTCCGGGTACAGCTCGCTGAGCAGCGCATGGCAGTGCTCGTCCGCCGCCGCATCGCCGAATTTCGGCGCGATCACCCCGCCATTCACCGGCAGGTAATTGATATAGCCGGCGGCGAAATCCGGATTGTCGCGGTTGTACTGGCTGGGCTTGGGCTTGCCCGGCGGCGGCAGGCTGTGCAGCTTCATCGGCCGGCCATCGGCGTCGGTGGCGCCCTTGAGGATTTCCAGGTGTCGACGGGTCACCGCGTAGTCGTAGGACTGCGGGTCGTTGTCCAGGTTGACCACCACCACGCCCGGCTCGACAAAGCGCGCATAGAAGTCCACGTGGGCATCGGTGATGTCCTCGCCGCGGATACCCGGCAGCCAGATGATCTTGCGCAGCCCCAGACGTTGCTTCAGCTCCGCCTCGATGCGCGGACGCGTCCAGCCGGGATTGCGGTTGTCGTTGACCCAGCAGCTCTCGGTGAGGATGGCCGTGCCATGGCCATCCACCTCGATACCGCCGCCCTCGCCGCACAGCGCGCTGACGACATGCTTCGCCTCCAGCTCCTCGGCCAGCGCCGCCGCCACTTCGCCGTCGCGCTGGGCGTGCTGCTTGCCGCCCCAGCCGTTGAAGTTGAAGTCGGCCAGGGCCAGGCCGCCGGCGTCGTTCACCAGGTAGCAGCCGCCATAGTCGCGGACCCAGATGTCATCCAGCGGCATGGCCATGAAGTCGACGCCTTGCGCCGCGCACGCGCGCTTCGCCTCGGCCAGTTGCGCCGGCCGGCACAGTACCGTCACCGGCTGGAACTCCCCGATGGCGCGGGCCAGCCGCGCCACCGTGGCGTTCACGGCGGGCGCGAAGTCCTCCCAGACCTCCGCGCTCGCCGCATAGGCAACGAACACCCGCTCCTGCTTGCGGTGCTCGTCGGGCATGTACCAACGCTCACTGGCCAGGGCGACCCGGCCCAAGCCCAGGCCAAGCCCCGTCGCCAGCGTCATGCCGGCGCCGAGCAGGTTCCTGCGGGTCATCATGTTGCCTCCTTAGCTGCCTGTTCCGGTGCCGGTCTTGAAGCTGGTCCAGGTACGCATCCGCGCACGCATGTCGCGCTGCGGGATGTCCTTGCCGGGGAACAGCCGCGCGTAAGCCTTCTCATCAAGATAGATGTCCGGATTGTTGCGCATGCTGGCATCCACCATCGGCCGCGCCTTGGCGTTGGACGTCGGGTAGCCCGTGGCGTTGCTGATCGCCGCCATCACCTGCGGGCGCATCAGGTAATTGATCAGCGCGTAGGCGTACTCCGGGTGCGGCGCGTCGGCGGGGATCGCCATGGTGTCCATCCACACCGAGGTGCCCTCGCGCGGCACGCGGTATTCGAAGCGCTCCTTCTTGCCCGCCTCGTCGGCGGCGCGCTGCGACTGGATGACGTCGCCGCTGTAGCCCAGCGACAGGCACAGGTCGCCGTTGACCAACTGGGTGACCGGCTGCGACTGGAACTTGCGGATGTACGGACGGATGCCATTGAGCACCGCCAGGGCATCCGCCAGGTCCTCGGGCTTGCCGCTGCGTGGGTCGCGACCGAGGTAGTTGAGCACCACCGCGAGCACCTCGTCCGGCGAGTCGATCAGCGAGATGCCGCAGTCGGCGAAGTGCTTGGCCAGCTCCGGCTTGAACAGCAGGTCGAGACTGTTCACCGGCGCGCCGGGCATGCGCTGCTCGATCTTTGCCTGGTTGAAGGTCAGGCCGATACTGCCCCAGGTGTAGGGCACCACGGCGTGGCGCGAGTACGGATACTTGGTCTGCAGGTTCTGCAGGCCCGGCTCGATGTCGCCCAGGTGCTGCAGCTTGCTGTCGTCCAGCTTCTGCAGCGCACCGGCGCGCATCAGCCGCTCGGCCACGGTGTCGCCGGGGAAGACCAGGTCATAGCCGCTGTGCCCGGCCATCATCTTGGCCTCCAGCGTCTCGCTGCCGTCCATCACGTCGTAGATCACCTTGATCCCGGTCTCCTGGGTAAAGCCGGCCAGGGTATCGGGGGCGAAGTAATCCGCCCAGTTGAACAGGCGCAGGACCTTTTCCTCCGCCGCCACAGGTTGCAGGGCGCAGGCCAGGGACAGGCCCAGCGCGCCGATCAGCATCGATTTCATGGTCAGACTCCCTGGCTTTGCCAGCGTGAGTGAAGGTGTTGGCCGTCGAGGCCGAGCAGGCGGCCGTACATTTCCGGTCGGCGGTCGCGGAACACGCCCCAGGTCAGGCGCTCCTCGCGGGCCACGTGCAGGTCCAGCTCGCGCACCAGCACCGCCGCCTCGTTACGCCCGGCCTCGGCGAGCAGCGCGCCCTTGTGGTCGGTGATGAAGGACGAGCCGTAGAAGCGCATGCGCAAAGCTTCATCGCCCAGCGCCACTTCCTCGCCGATGCGATTGGCCGTCAGCACCGGCAGCAGGTTGGCGGCGGCGTGGCCGCGCTGGGCGGTCTGCCAGTGGTCGCGGGAATCCAGATGCGCCGCGCCCGGTTCGGAACCGATGGCGGTGGGGAACAGCAGCAGCTCAGCGCCCTGCAGCGCCAGGCAGCGCGCCGTCTCGGGGAACCACTGGTCCCAGCAGATGCCCACGCCGATGCGGCCGACGGCGGTATCCCAGACGCGGAAGCCGGTGTCGCCGGGGCTGAAGTACTCCTTCTCCTGGTAACCGATGGCATTGGGGATGTGCGTCTTGCGATACACCCCGAGCAGGCGGCCGTCGGCATCGGCCACGGTCAGCGAATTGAAGTAGGCGTTGCCGGCGCGCTCGAACCAGCTCAGCGGCAGCACGACTTCGAGCTCCGCGGCGAGTTTGGCGAAACGCCGCAGGATCGGGCTGTCCTCGTAAGGCTGGGCCAGCGCCAGGTGATTGTGGTCCTGCTCGATGCAGAAATACGGCGTGGCGAACAGCTCGGGCAGCAGGATCAGCCGCGCACCGGCAGCGGCCGCCTCGCGCACGCGGCGCTCGGCCTCGTCGAGGTTGGCCGGCAGGTCCCAGCTGCAGGAGAACTGCAGCACCGCAACGGTCAGCTTGCTCATCACACGCCCTCCAGCGGCCAGGCCGGCTGCTGCTGGGTGATGCAGTGCACCCCGCCGCCGCCGTGGGCCAGGTGGTTGATGCGCACCGGCACCACCTCGCGGCCGGGGAAAGCACGGGCCAGGGTGGCGGCGGCTTCGTCGTCGGCGGCGATGCCGTAGGCCGGCATGATCACCGCGCCGTTGGCCAGGTAGAAGTTGGTGTAGGAGGCGCAGAAGACTTCCGCTTCCGGGTCCACCGCCGCGCTGGCTTCGAACAACTCGATCATCTCGAAGGACCGGCCTTTGGCATCGGTGGCCAGCTCCAGGGCACGACGGTTCTCCTTCGCCACTTCGGCATAGACGCTGGACGTATCGCGGGTGGCATCCACCAGCAGCACGCCGGGACGGGCGAAGGCGCAGACGCCATCGACGTGGCCGTCAGTCATGTCGCCGGTAACGTACTGCGGGTCGCCCGGTAGCCAGATGGTCTTGGTCGCGCCCAGCAGGCGGGCGAAGATTTCCTCCATCTCGCGCTTGCTCACGCCGGGGTTGCGGTTGGGGTTGAGCAGCACTGACTCGGTGGTGATCAGCGTGCCCTCGCCGTCCACGTGGATTGCCCCGCCCTCGTTGGCCAGCGGCGTGCCGAAGCAGTCCAGCCCCAGGTGATTGAGCACGCGACGGCCCAGGCCCTCGTCCAGCGTGTGCGCCGACTTGCCGCCCCAGGCATTGAAGCGCCAGCTCACCCCGGCCACGCCATGCTGCGGATGGCAGACGAAGGTCGGCCCTGAGTCGCGGCACCAGCTGTCGTCGATGGGCAGCGCCACCAGCTCGACGTTCGGGCCACACAGCTCGGCGGCACGGGCCACGGCGGACGGATCCACCACCAGCTTCACCGGCTCGAAGCGGGCAATGGCGTTGGCCACCCGGGCGAAATCTTCCTGCACCTGCTCCAGGGTCACCCGCCAGCCGCCCTCCCAGAGCGGGCGGTTATGCGGGAACGCCATCCAGGTCGCCGCGTGAGGTACCCATTCGGCAGGCATGCGCCAGCCGTTCTGCATATCGTTGAGATGCATACACAAAGCCTTTGGTTAGGAATTTTTATCGGAGGAAAAGGGTTCAGCGGCGCCTGAAACCATCCTAGGCCTGTAAAACCGACACAACAAACGATAGATTTTGCGTAAATCTGATCAGCAGAACTTATCGATCATGCTCAAACACTGGCCTCCCCTGAACACCCTGCGCGGCTTCGAAGCCGCAGCCCGGCTGGGCAGCTTCCACAAGGCGGCGGAGGAACTGCACCTCACCCAGTCCGCCATCAGCCAGCAGATCCGCAGCCTGGAAAGCTTCGTCGAACAGCCGCTGTTCTACCGCTCCGGGCGCAAGGTCGCCCTCACCGATGCCGGCTTCGACCTGCTCAGCACCACCCAGTCGCTGCTGCAACAGCTGGCCGTGGGCATCCGCCGCCTCGACCAGTACCGCAAGCCCAACCAGCTGGTGGTCAACACCACCCCGGCCTTCGCCCGCCACTGGCTGGTGCCGCGCCTGGGCGACTTCCACGCGCGCCATCCGCAGATCGACCTGTGGCTGCTGACCACCAGCGAAACCCCGGACATGGCCACCCAGACCATCGACATCGCCGTGCGCGACGACCTCACTGCCCAGGCCGAATGCCGCTTCCGCATCCTGCTGGAAGACCGCCTCTACCCCGCCTGCCATCCCCGGGTGCTCCAGCAGCCGGAGGTGACGCGCACCACCCTGCACGGCGAACGGGAAATGGACTGGGCGCATTGGCAATTGCAGGGCGGCGCCCCTGTCGGCCAGCGCAGCGAAGGGCTGAACTTCTCCGACCCCGGCCTGCTGCTCGATGCCGCCAGCCAGGGGCTGGGCATTGCCCTGGTAAGCCAGTTGCTGGCCGGCGATGCGCGCGACAACGGCCATCTGGTGCCGCTCAGCGAACACGCCGTGCGCGGGCCGAACTGGTCTTTGCTGGTGCACCAGCAGAGCGAGCGGACGATGCAGGCGGGGCAGTTCTGCGAGTGGCTGGAGGGGGCGCTGGGGTTGGTTTGAGGTTGAGCGGGGAGATCAAGAGCCCCCTCACCCTAACCCTCTCCCAGAGGGAGAGGGGACAGTTCGGAGCAGGACGAAGCCAAAGCGTCAGCCGGCACAACCTGCCCCCTCTCCCTCTGGGAGAGGGCTGGGGTGAGGGCAAGCCCCCCGCGCCCAAACGATTCGACCTCCTCCCGTCCCAATCGCGCCAATCCCTCGACGCCCTCCCCGCATAAACACCTGATCGCCACCGGCACGCGTGGGCCTTTCACCACTAACGCAATCCCCGCAATTCTCCCCTTGACCTCAAGTTCACTTGAACTCGTAGGGTTACACCAAGCCCGCTCCGAGCACCCCGGACGCGCCCTTCCCCTTGCGTGAACCCACGGAGAACCCATGAAGACCCTCGCCATCCTCTACCACAGCGCCAGCGGCCGCACCGAGCGGATCGCCCAGACCATCGCCAGCGGCGCCCGCCTCGTGCCCGGCTGCGAAGTACACCTGCTCAAGGCCCAGGACCTGATCGAACGCCCGGAGGCCCTGCTCGCCTATCACGGACTGATCCTCGGCTCCCCCACCTACCTGGGCGGCGTCTCGGCGCCGCTGAAAGCCCTGATGGACGCCACCGGCCCACTCTGGCGCCAGCAGAAACTGCGCGGCCGCCTCGCCGCCGGCTTCACCGTCTCGGCGCTGCCGGCGGGCGACAAGCAGTCCACGCTGATCTCGCTGTTCACCTTCTGCATGCAGCACGGCATGCTCTGGGCCGGCAATCCGATCCTCCCCGAGCAGCACCTGGGCGTTCCCGAGGACGAGGCCGCCAACCGCCTCGGTTCCTGGTCCGGCCTGATGGCCCAGGCCGACAAGACCAGGCCGGACTTCGTCCCCGGCGACCTGAAGACCGCGCGCATGTTCGGCCAGCACTTCGCCGAAACCCTGCAGCGCCTGCACCAGCCGCAGATGGAAGCCGCGCAGGAGGCCCACGCATGATCGCCCGCCGCTACAGCCCGCTGCTGTTCGCCCTGATCCTCTCCGGCGTGATGACCCTGCTGGTCGCCGGCCTCTCCACCTTCCGCGCCGTCGGCCTTGTCGCCGACTTTGCCCAGCTCTGGCTGGGCGCCTGGCTCACCAGCTGGTGCGTGGGCTTCCCGCTGGTGCTGGTCATCGCCCCGCTGGCGCGACGGCTGGTGGAGAAGATGGTTCAGCCCAGTCCGTAGGATGGCGTGGAGCGCAGCGATACCCATCATCTCCAGTCGCAACGACAGAGGCCGGCACCGGGCGTAGGGATCACTGATTGCGCCCGGTTCCGCCGGCTCGCCTACGCTTATCCGGGCCTACTCCAACCCGGGGATGAATCATGTCGGAGCACTTCGATAGCAGCCGCCGCCACCTGATGCGCCTGGCTGCCGTAGCACTGGCCGCATCGCAACTGCCCAACGTGGCGCAGGCCGCCAGCGAACCGAGCAAGACCGCGCCAGCGGCGAAGGCCGGCGGACATACCCAGTTCAAGGCGCTCAAACAGATCGACGCCGGCCTGCTCAGCGTCGGCTACGCCGAGGACGGCCCGGCGGACGGGCCGGTGGTCATCCTGCTCCACGGCTGGCCCTATGACATCTACAGCTTCGTCGACGTGGCCCCGGCACTGGCAGCCCACGGTTTCCGGGTCATAGTGCCCTGGCTGCGCGGCTACGGCAGCACGCGCTTCCTCTCCGACAAGACCCTGCGCAACGGCCAGCCGGCCGCGGTAGCCAGCGACATCATCGCCCTGATGGATGCGCTGAAGATCGACAAGGCCGTGCTCGCCGGCTTCGACTGGGGCGCGCGCACCGCCGACATCATCGCCGCTCTCTGGCCGGAACGCTGCAAGGCACTGGTGGCCGTGAGCGGCTACCTGATCGGCAACCAGCAGGCCGGCAAACAGCCATTGCCGCCGGAAGCCGAATTCCTCTGGTGGTACCAGTTCTACTTCGCCACCGAACGCGGCGCGGCCGGCTACGCGAAGAACACCCACGACTTCACCCGACTCATCTGGAAACAGGCCTCGCCGAAGTGGAACTTCGACGACGCCACCTTCGAGCGCAGCGCCAAGGCCTTCGAAAACCCCGACCACGTCGCCATCACCCTGCACAACTACCGCTGGCGCCAGGCCCTGGCCGAGGGCGAACCGCAGTACGACGAACTGGAACAGAAACTCGCCAAGGCCCCGCCCATCGGCGTGCCCACCATCACCCTGGAAGGCGACGCCAACGGCGCCTTCCACCCGCCGCCCAAGGCCTATGCGGCGAAGTTCACCGGCAAGTACGTGCACCGGACATTGACCGGAGGGATCGGACACAACCTGCCGCAGGAAGCACCGGAGGCTTTCGTGAAAGCGGTGGTGGATGTGGCGGCCTGGTAATTCAGCCTGGCCCCGTCGCCCGTGCGGGGCCATCGTGGTGTAACGTCTGGCGGTTCATTCACGTAGCATCGGCAAACACCTGCCGGAGACCCAAGACCTTGAAAATCATCCGTGGCAAGCAGTTCACGGCGAACCGCCCCTGGGGCGCACTGGATATCGCCAACATGAACGGAATCACCACCCGCCTGCACTGGACCGACCAGCCGTACAAATGGCACATCAACGATGGCGAAGAGGTCTTCGCGGTGCTCGATGGGCGGGTAGAGATGCATTACCGCGATGCCGATGGCGAGCATAGGGTCATGCTGGAAACCGGCGATATCTTCTACGCCTCGATCGGCACTGAGCATGTGGCTCACCCTCAAGGTGAGGCGCGCATCCTGGTGATCGAAACCGAGGGCAGCGTCTGATTGCGCAATTGCACTGACTTGACCACCCGATTGCATTCCTCCTGGCCAAGCATTTGCATTCGTGCTGACCACCGCTTGCATGCGGCTTAACCAGTCACACCGTAGCAACGACCGGCTGCACAACCCAAAGCTGCCTCTTTAGTCCTACAAAGAGTAGGAAAATATTAATTGGCCGTGGATCAATTAACTCTGGATATTATTGCTGTTCGCTGGATGACCCGGAGCATACCTGGCTGAGCGGATTCGTATACGGTTGATGTTTTTACGCCCGTATTGGCGGGTCAAACCCGCTCCTGCGGCGATCGCATTTAGATCGAAGACAGCAGCTCGCTTCGTTGCTTATGGCAGACGCTTAAGCCCGCACTGATACTTGGCACCTGCAAGGCTTGCTTCAAACGCCTCGAGCCCTGCGTATATCTGTTGCAGCCCAGTGATTTGCCCCAGCACTTCGCGTTTCTTGTCGGCAATGGCCTTGCCCGCCAACTCCCACGGCAAATCATCACCCTGATGCCTCAGCAGAATCGCCTGCAGTTCTTTCAGTTTGAAACCCAACTGCTGCGCGCATTTGATGAACGTCAGCAGCTCGACACTCTGCTGATTGTAAACGCGGTACTGCCCCTGGCGCTCGGGCGGCGGTAGCAGGCCAATCGCTTCATAGTGGCGGATGGTCTTGACCGTTGTACCCGACAGTTGGGCGGCTTTGCCGATATACATGAATGTCCTTTTCATAGGGGAGCGGGGCATCATTGCATGGCGCCAGCGGTTCGGGAACCACATAGCCGCAGGTCAGCTGGCGATGCCTCGTGCCATTTCGAGCCAGGCTCCACGTCGCCGCGCGCTGGAGCCGAGCAGCGGCCCGAACATCAGGGTACGCAGCGTTCTGATACCGCAGAACTGCAACGTGGTCTTGCGCACTTGGTGAAGGCCAGGCATGCGATACACCCAGCGGTAGTACCACGGCGGTGTATCCATCGTCACCAGCAAATGCGCTGTTCGCCCCTTGAGCAGTTGCTCGGGGAAAGCCTTGCCTGCCCTATACTGAAACGCGAAACCGGGCAGGAACACGCGGTCGAAAAAGCCTTTCATCAACGCAGGGATACCGCCCCACCAGATGGGGTAGATAAAGGCTAGGTGCTCGGCCCAGGTGATGTCGGCCTGGGCCCTGAGCAGATCGGGTTCCAGTGGCTGCGCTTGCCGGTAGCCGCTGCGTAGTACCGGGTCAAAGCTCAAAGCATCAAGCCGTAGCACCCTTACATCATGGCCGGCACTTCTGGCCGCCTCGACATAATTCTCGGTCAGCGCTGCGCAGAAACTCTCGCTTGACGGGTGCCCCAGCACCACTAGTACTCGTTTGCTCATCATCACTTCATCCTGAACATGAAGCGTGCAGGGTAAAGCCTGACCATAACGGGAGAGTCAAATACTCAGGCTGCTCTGGGGCCGTTGCAGTGCGCGACAAACGGTTGGCCCAGTTGCGAAAAGATTTTGACTTTCCAGCGATAACGTCTCCTTGTAGAAGAGTGCAGCTCTTGGCTGTTTTCTGTCGCTGACGAGAGGCAGCTACCGACCCATAGCGGACACCCAGACATTCAGATCGTACGAGTAAGAGTCGCGATATTTGGGACTTCCCTCGAAATTGATCAGTGACAACCCTGAACGACAAAACGCCCGATCTATCCGATCGGGCGTTTTGTCGTTCAGGTGATGTAAACCCAAGACCAGGCGGCCCCAGCGCATTTATCGCAACGGCTTGCCTTTTGTCTCCGGCGCCCAGAACAGGGTCACTACCAGGCCCAGCAGTGGGAAGCCGGCCATCATGATCAAAGTCGTAGAGAAGCCGAAGGACTGCAGCAACGAGGGGAGCAGGTAAGTCACGCCGGCTGCCGAAATCCGCGAGAACGCAGCCGAGAAGCCGATCCCGGTGGCGCGGACATGGGTATCGAAGATCTCTGGCGGATACACGAACTGGATATTGTTGATGGCCGGGCCAATGAACATGTAGGTCGCAAACAGGCTCACGATGAACCAGGTCGGAGCCTGGGCGAACAAACCCAGTGCCAGGAAGATCGCCAACACCGCGACAAAGGTCCAGATGACGAACCCGCGACGGCTCATCCAGTGCACCAGGAATACACCAAAAATCACACCGGCAATCTGGATAGCGTTCAGCGACAGGTCGACTCGATGGTCCCCCTGCAGCCCCAGTGAATCCAGCACCGGCACCATGAAGGTGAAAATGGCAAAGAAGGGGCCAACCTGACAGAACCAGAACAAGCCGGAGAACAGGGTTGGCCTCCAGGTATCGCGCTTGAACAATTCAAGCAGCGATGCGCTTTGGGGACGGACATCCACATCGGGGATTGCATATTGGGCACCGAGGTGTTTGTCGACGATGGCACGTGCCTCGGAGTCTCGCCCTTGTGCCTTGAGCCACATGGGCGTTTCCGGCAGCAACAGGCGCAGCAGGTAGATGATGACGGCGGGAATCACGCTCGAGCCCAGCAGCATCCGCCAATTGTCACCGTCGTAGAACGCGCCAATGATGAAGGCTGCGGTAAAGCCGATTTGCCAGGCGATGGTGAAGCTCCCCAGCAAGGTGCCTCGGTTCTTGCGCCGCGAGAACTCAGCCAGCACCGTCGAGCCAACGGCATATTCGACACCGATCGCCAACCCCAGCAGCACTCGGATGATCACCAGTTGCCAGATGTCTTGCACGAAGAACTGGCACATCGACAGGACAATGAAGGCCGCCAGGTTCCAGGAGAAGACCGGCCGACGTCCGTAGCGGTCGGCAAAGTTGCCGAACACCAGCCCGCCAATGAACACCCCGATCAACGCACTGCAGGCAATCAGGCCCTGGCTCATGGCGGTCAGAAGCAGTTCATTCTTGGCGAGCGCGAGCGCAGGGCCAATGATCCCCAGTATGTAACCGTCCAATGCTGCACCGCCCAGGCAGGCGATCGCAGCAATGATATGGATGGGCATCAGGCGTGCCTCATCCAGTGAAAGTTGACCAGACGTGTTGCTAGCTTCGCGTGGACTTGAAGCGATATGCATACCCATTTAAGCCTCCACAATCTCTCGTTGTAATTATTTGAATGCGCAGGCGGCCCTGGCGCAGTGGTCGGGCGCCTGCATGATGCGTGCTGGGTCTATCAGGGGTGGGCTGGTGCGATACCGAGGCGACAACGAGATCACTGGCGCGTTGCGGGGGCACCGGAGACGGTATGCATCCCGCCTTCTGCGCCACAGGCCCCGGTACTGAAACTAAGGGATGGCGATAACCGCCTCGATCTCTATCTTGGCGCCCTTGGGCAGTGCCTTGACCTCGTAACAGGCTCGGGCCGGATAGGGCGCGGAAAAGAACTCGGCATAAGCGCCATTGACCAGGGCGAACTCACTCAGGTCGGTGACCAACAGTGTCGTCTTGACCGTGTTTTCCAAAGATGTGCCGGCCTCGCGCGCGATTGCGGCAATGTTCTCGAGGCACTGTCGCGTTTGCTCGCTGGCTTCCTCGGAGCAGAACTCCCCTGTGGCCGGCATGATGGGCAACTGGCCTGAAACGAATAGCAGGTTGCCGATCCGGATGGCCTGCGAGTAGGGACCGATGGCAAGGGGGGCATAGGTGCTGGAAACCTGGGTAATCATGTCGAAGTCCGTTGTGAAGGAATGGATCGTCATAGGCACGCGGCCCTGTCAGTCGACGGATAACTGGTCCGTCGCGCCATCCAGAAATGCCTCGATGCGCGCGTACCACGGGGCGATATCGAGGTTGTTTCGCTCCAGCCACTGAGTGTTGAAGTAGGTGTCGGCATAGCGATCACCGCTGTCGCAGATCAAGGTCACCAGCGAGCCCTCTTCGTCTCGGCGCTTCATTTCGCTGGCGATGCACAGCAGCCCGAAGAAGTTCGTACCGGTGGACGCGCCGACGCGGCGGAACAACCGTTCCGACAGCACATGGGCCGCGGCGATCGAGGCGGCATCCGGCACCTTGAACATGCGGTCGACCACCCCAGGGATGAACGATGGTTCCACCCGAGGGCGGCCGATGCCCTCGATCCGCGAAGGGCGCGCGCAGGTCGTGGTCATGTCACCGGTCTCCCAGGCTTCGCAGAATGCGGAGTGCTCCACATCGACGACACACAGGCGGGTGTCGAAGCCGCGATAGCGGATATAGCGGCCGATGGTGGCCGAGGTTCCGCCGGTGCCTGCGCTCATCACCACCCAGGCCGGGCGGGGCTGCTCTTCGCGTTCCATCTGGTTGAAAATGCTCTGCGCGATGTTGTTGTTGCCACGCCAGTCGGTCGCGCGCTCGGCGTAGGTGAATTGATCCAGGTAGCAGCCGCCTTTCTGGGCCGCGATCTCGGCGGCCACGCGATAGACCTCGCCCGGATGCTCGACGAGCTCGCAGACGCCGCCGAAACGCCGGATGGCGCTGATCTTCGCTTCACTCGTGCTTTTGGGCATCACGGCAATGAACGGCAAGCCCAGCAGGTTGGCGAAGTAGGCTTCCGACACCGCGGTGGAGCCGGACGAAGCCTCGACCAGCGCCGTGTCCTTGTTGATCCGCCCATTGCAGATGCCGTAGAGAAATAGCGACCGCGCCAACCGGTGTTTCAGGCTGCCGGTGGGGTGGGTGCTTTCATCCTTGAGATAGACCGAGATATTGCCCAGGCCTGGGAAAGTCGGCTTGATCAGGTGAGTGTCGGCCGAGCGGTGTCCATCGCCCTCCAGCAACCTGACTGCATTGCGCGCCCAATCGATATCTACGGATTGAGTGGTATCGGTGCCCATATCAATAGTTCCAAGTTACGTCGATTGTTGTTGAATGCGCCCACGACTGTCCGCGGACAGCCATGAGCGGCCGTCCGGGCGGTGTCTTTGATTGCCGTGGGTGGTGTGTTTAGTGACTGGAGGCGTCGGCCAGAAGGCGCTCGTCCAGGTCCAGCACCGCGTCGAGCAGCACTGTGGCGCCTTTGGCGCATTGTTCCGGCGAGGAGTATTCGCGCACGTTGTGCGAAAGCCCCAGGTACGATGGAATGAAGATCATCGCGCTCGGGGCCAGCCCGGCGACGTGCGCCGCGTCGTGGCCTGCGCCCGACACCATGCGCCGCGCCGAATAGCCCAAGGCTTCGACCCGTACGGCGACGACGTCCACGATGCGTGAGTCGAAGCTGACCGGAGGCTTCAGCCAGACCCGGCGAATCTCTGCCCCTGGGGAAACACGCTGCACTTCTGCGATCAGTTCGGTCTCGAGCGCATTGAGTCCCGCATCGGTAGGGTGGCGCAGATCCACTTCCAGTGAGACCGAGCCCGGAATGACATTGCGTGAGTTGGGCCCGGCACTGATGTAGCCGACGGTGCCTACGCCTGGGGCGTGACGGGACGCCACAGCTTCGACTGCCAGCACGATCTTCGAGGCCGCGATCAGCGCATCTTCGCGCATTGTCATGGGGCGGCCACCGGCATGGGCTTCGACGCCCGGTACCTTGATGTCCAGCCAGCAGACACCCTGAACCGCTTCGACGACACCGATCTCGAGGTTTTCGGCTTCCAGGACCGGGCCCTGCTCGATATGCAACTCCAGATAGGCGCTGAACGACATGAAGCCGGGCTCACGGTCACCGGCGTAGCCGATGGCATCCAACGCCTGGGCCACCGAAATACCCGATTTGTCGCAGGTCGCCGCGACGGTTTCCCACTTGTGGGCACCGCAATACACGCCCGAGCCCATCATTGCCGGCGCGAAGCGCGAGCCTTCCTCGTTGGTCCAGACGATGACGGTGATCGGGTGGGCGGGGCGCATCGCGGCGTCATGCAGCGCACGCAGCAGCTCCACGCCGGCCAGCACCCCGAGGATGCCGTCGAAGCGGCCGCCGGCCGGTTGCGTGTCCAGGTGGCTGCCCATGGCGATGGGAACCAGGTTCGCGTCGCGGCCGGGGTAGGTCGCAAAGATGTTGCCGATCCGGTCGATGTCGATCGTGCAACCCAAGGCGCGGCACTCGCTCACGAACCAGTCCCGGACCTGGCGATCTTCCTCGCTCAGGGCCAGTCGACGCATGCCGGTTTCGCCGAAGGCGCCGAATCTGGCGGTCGACATCAGGTCTGCCCAGAGACGGTCCGGCTGGATGAGCGCCTTGCGACCCATGTTAGTCATTGCGCTCATTGCTGGCCGTCCTGTTTTTTCACGTAGCGGTATTTGAAGTCGCAGCAGGACGCGCCTTCCATCAGGGTCTGGGTGCGTTCCAGCTCGATGTTCGAGTCGTAGCCTTGCGGGAACATGTAGTCGCGGTTGCAAGACAACAGGTGCCCGATGTGGCCGAGGCCCATCTCCCGATACATCTCGGCGTAACGGCAGCGGTGGACGGTGTAGTGGAATTGCTCGTCGGTGGCCGTGTCGACCGCGATGATCAGCGCATCGTCCTGGGTCCACAGCGATTGCAGCTCCTGGAAAGTACGCAGGCTGGTGCCGCCCGGAGTCTTGGCGGCGAATGCCTGGCCGGCCTCGACGGCGGCCTTGCGGATGGCGGCGTCGATGATCGACTGCGCCATCTCCTCGCCCAGGCGGGCGCAGAGTTCCTGGTAGATCGGTGCAATGACACCGGCTTCGATACGGCGTCTGGCAAGGATTCCGATTTCACCATCGGTGGCGGATGCCGGACGGTCACCTGGCTTGTCACTCATGCTGCTTCTCCTGTGGTGGAGTTCTTATGGGTATGTGTTGGCAATATACCCAGCAGCACTTATTGGCTGGTAACGGTTTTATTTGATAGATTGATCGTGTATTGCAATATATTAAGGCGCGCAGTTTTCGCATGCGCCCGACGGTTTCAGGCCCAGCCCCGTGAAGGACATCTCCAATGGATACCGTACTGCTGCGCAGTTTCTACAAAGTGGCCTCGGTGGGAAGCTTCAGTGAGGCGGCGCGACTGCTGAACGCCAGCCAATCCACGGTCAGTGGGCATATCGCCAAGCTTGAGGACTACCTGCAGACCCAGCTCTTTCGGCGTACCACCCGCAGTTGCCAGCTGACCACGGCAGGCGACGTGCTGCTGACCCACGTCACCACCCTCTTGCAGGTCATCGACCGGATCGAAGAGGAGTTCTGCCCCGCGCGCATGGGCGGCACGATCAAGCTGGGGCTGCCTGATGAATATCACTTGTTCTCGCGCCTTGCCCCGGTGCTGCAAGCCTTCATGGCCATGCGCCCGAACGTGACCATCAAGGTCACCTCCGGGCTTTCCTACGAGCACAGCCGTGCGCTGGCCGACGGTTTTCTGGATGCGGCGCTGCTACGCGAGCCGTTGAAGGCGGGGGAGACGCCCGATCTATGCCCCTCCCAACTGGTCTGGATCGGCCTGCCTGGGTTCGATCTGGACAGCATCGAAGTCCTGCCGCTGGCGCATATCTCGGGGCACTGCCTGTACTTCCGGGAGGCCTTCACGGCACTGGATCAGGCTGGTGTGCCGTGGCGTTCGGTCTATGACTGCAACACGCTCGAAGGCATCCGCACGGCAGTGCGCAGTGGCTTGGCCATCGCGGCGATTCCCGAAGAGGACTGCCCGGATGATCTTTTGAAGCTCCAGCACCCCCGGCTACCCAAGCTGCCCATCGTGCATGGACAATTCAAGACCGCCCACCTTGAGCCTCCGGTCATCGTGCATCAGTTGCTCACGACGCTGCGCAACGCGTTACATGCCGAAGAGCTACAGGCAGCGAGCGCTTAGGCCAGCAGCTTTCCGAAACCGGTTATTGAAGAGGGGTGGCCCATTCGTTGAAGGGCGTGCCAGAAGGCCGCCTGATTCGAGGTGATCACGGGAAGTCCCGTCTCGGCTTCCAGCGGTTCGATCAGGTCCAGCGTGGCTGCAGTGGTGCATGACAAAAAGATCGCATCCGCGGTCGCGATATTGGCCTGGGCGATGGCGCGTCGATAATGCGCGAGCCCAGGCGTAGCGATCTCCACATCGCTTGTGAGGCCGAAACACAGGCGATCAGAAAAACCGATACCCGCGTCGGCGAACACACCGCTGGTGATCTCGGCGACATCCTGGGTATAGGGGGCAATGAACGCGATCCTGCGACAGCCCAGGTGCTTGAGCGCCTCGACAGCGGCGGTTGCCGGATTGGTGATCGCCACCTCAGGACGCAGGGAGGCAATCTGCCCAGCGATTTTATCCGGGCCGATGATCGCCGAGCCGGACGTACAGGCAAAGACGATTGCATCCAGCCGAGCCTCAGGCAGCAGCAAGCTCACGGCATCCGGAATGCCATCCTCCAGCCGGGCGAGCGTGGCGGGCGTCAGTGGCATGGATTGCGCGATCCGTGTGGTGATGATATCGACGCCGGCCGCCAGCCCCATTCGCCAGAAGTCACGCTCGACCAGCACATCCGAGGCCAGCGCGATCAACCCGAGGCGGGGACGGTGGTGCAGTGACTGACTGAAATCGATACCCGTCTGGTGATGCTTCATGACCCGAACTCCCGGCAATAAGCGCTGGTTACCTTGCGGTCCGAAGCATAGCGGATGGACAAAGGCCGCACTGGCGGTGAGTTTCGGCAGGCTCATCGCGGTTTGCGATGAATGCAGGATGGCCTCAGTACTGATGCCTGGAGTCAGCTGAACTACCAAGGCGTTACGCTACATCCTCGAAGCAGAACGGAGCGCGGTCGTCGCGGGTGACCGTTAATGGCCGTTCTCTGCCGGTCGCCTCTTCGGCGTGACAGGTCAAGTCGGATGCAAACGGTGGTCAGCACGAATGCAATTGACTGGTCAGCGGCAATGCAATTGGGTGGTCAAGTGCGATGCAAATACGCATCTGATATCGGCCCCGGTGCGCCGTTACCTGATGCTCGCGCCCCCGCAATCTGAACCTTCCCACCCTGCTCTGCGCTGCGAGCCTACAAGGCGCCCCCTTATCCTCGCCCGGCCAGGTAAATACCGTGGCCGGGTTTGACAGCCCGCAAATCAGGCGCGATGCGCCATAACCGGTGCATGTGAAAGTGGCGTAATCGCTTTTACAGGCCCCCGTGCGACCGCAGAATTCTCTGCAACGCTACAATGGCGGACCGCGCGGGGAGACCCAAAAGGTCTGCCGGTTTCCTGATTCCGGTCTGTCAACCCCGCGCGGCCTGCCACCCTTCGATGACAGCGGCGAGTGGCAGCTCTCTTAATGGATTAATCAGGAGCTTTGCCAATGCAAGACCATCTCTACACCCCCACGACCTTCCAGCGTCACCACCACTTCCTGCGCGGCATTCTGATCGACGACCAGCCCTGGTTTGTCGCCCATGACCTTGCCCGCCTTCTGGCGATGGACTACCCACAGTCCCTAGCGCGGCGAATGGAGGAATACGAGGTGCAGACCGTGCGCCTGCTCACTGCCAGTGGCGGAGCGTTGGAAGTGGATGTGATCAACGAGGCGGCGCTGTACAAGGCGCTGATCCGCTTCGGCCACCCGGAGAGCCGCACGCTCGGGCGCTGGCTGTCGGAACAGGTGATTCCGCTGCTGCGCGATGTAGGCAGGGAGGGATCGGAGCAGCCACGGCGAATGACGATGCGCTGGGAGTCCCAGCGGGTGACGGTGCTGGATTGGCAGGGGGAAATCTGGGTGCCCTTCCAGCAGGTGCCGACCTTCAGCCCGTTCAAGGGGCGCCGGAGCTGGCTGGGGCGGCTCAAGGGCAGCGCGCCGAGCCATGAGGGCGGCGTCTGACGGCATTTTGCCGCCGAAATGAAAAAGCCCCGCAAATGCGGGGCTTTTTCGACAAGTGGCGTCGATTAGACGGCGCGAACTTGCTCGGCCTGCGGGCCTTTCTGGCCGGCGGTCACGATGAAGCTGACCTTCTGGCCTTCGTCGAGGGACTTGTAGCCGTTGCCTTCGATTTGACGGAAGTGAACGAATACGTCCGGGCCGCTTTCCGGGGTGATGAAGCCGAAGCCCTTCTCAGCGTTGAACCACTTGACGGTGCCGTTTTGACGATCGGACATGATGTTGTCTCCAGAGATAAATTGCTAAAGGCCAGTCGACTGCCGACCGACCATGAGCTGAATGCGTAGTGAAGAGGTGCCGAGGAGATGGAACATCGTGTAGACAGAACATCAAGTCGCGGCGCTTTACCGGGCAGGCAGCGCGAGCAGAATACATGGGGCGTGGGGAATTGGTAGCTTTTTTTCACTCAAGTGAGTGTATTTGACGGGCGGTCGGCGGTTCCCAGCAGGGGAGAAACATGGCCCGAGCCCCTATTTCCGGCCTCTCCAGCACCTTGATCGGCCTGATTCGAGGTTGTCTCACACAAGTCTCGCGAACGCGGTCCGCGCGTGCAGGAAGCGACTTTTTCAGGATCGGAAGCGAACCCCGCCCGCGTACGGCACCCGAAGCCACGCAACCAGCCAGTAGCCTGCGGGGCCTCTCACCGGCTGCGCCGAAGGTGACCATCTACTCTACAAGGCTGACGACCGATTTCCGGGCACGACAAGGACCCGCACATGCATACGATCACACGCTGGCTGGGCACCGCGCTGTTCGCCCTGGGGCTGCTGGGCCAGGGCGTCACCGCCGAGGAACGCAAACCGATCCACTTTGGCGAACTGACCTGGGAGAGCGGCAGCCTGATCACCGAGATGCTGCGCCTGCTGGTGGAACAGGGTTACGGCTACCCCACCGATACCCTGCCCGGCAGCACGGTGAGCCTGGAGACGGCGCTGGCGCGCAACGACATCCAGGTCATCGGCGAAGAATGGGCCGGGCGCAGCCCCGCCTGGGTCAAGGCCGAAGCCGAACACAAGGTCTACGGCCTGGGCGACATCGTGAAGAACGCCGACGAGGGCTGGTGGGTGCCGGACTACGTGGTCCACGGCGACCCGGCACGGGGCATCGCCGCGCTGGCCCCGGAGCTGCGTTCGGTGAGCGACCTGCCGCGCTACCGCGAGGTGTTCCGCGACGCCGAGTCACCGGACAAGGGCCGCTTCCTCAACAGCCCCACCGGCTGGACCTCGGAGATCGTCAACTCGCAGAAGCTCAAGGCGTACGGCCTGGACAGCAGCTATGTGAACTTCCGCAGCGGCTCGGGCGCGGCGATGGACGCGGAGATCGCCTCGTCGATCCGCCGGGGCAAGCCGGTGCTGTTCTACTACTGGTCGCCGACCCCGCTGATGGGCCGCTACAAGCTGCTGCGCCTGGAGGAGCCGCCGTTCGACGCCGAGGCCTGGAAGACCCTCTCCGACCCCAACAACGCCAACCCGCGCGGCAGCCGCTCGCTGCCGGCGAAGTTGTCGGTGGGGGTCTCCGCGCCCTTCCGCGAGCAATATCCGGAGCTGGTGGCGATGTTCGAGAAGGTCGACATCCCCATCGGCGCACTCAACGCCGCCCTGGCGAAGATGAACGAGACGCGCCAGGCCCCGCGTGACGCCGCCCGCGACTTCCTCAAGGCCAACCCGCAGGTGTGGCAGGGCTGGCTGCCGGCCGAGCAGCGCGCCAGGGTCGAGGCCGCCCTATGAGTTCGGAGTTTCCGCAGAGCCTGCACTACTCCATCGCCGGCCCCGTGAACCAGTGGGTGGACAGCCTGGTGCTGAACTACGGCGACAGCCTGCGCCAGGTCTCCGACAGCCTGCTGCAGCTGGTGGTGGCGCTGGAGAACCTGCTGCGCCTGCTGCCCTGGTGGCTGCTGCTGGCGCTGGTCGGGCTGCTCGCCTGGCACGCCGGGCGCAGCTGGGTGCGCGCCCTGACGCTGGTGGTGCTGCTGTTCCTGATCGGCGTGGTCGGCCTGTGGGACAAGCTGCTGCAGACCTGCGCGCTGGTGCTGGTCGCCACCGGCCTGTGCGTGCTGATCGGGGTGCCGATGGGCGTGGTGCTGGCCTATCGGCCGCTGGCACGGCGGGTCCTGATGCCGCTGCTGGACGTCATGCAGACGCTGCCCAGCTTCGTCTACCTGATCCCGGTGCTGATGCTGTTCGGCCTGGGCAAGGTGCCGGCGATCTTCGCCACCCTGATCTACGCCCTGCCGCCGCTGGTGCGCCTGACCGAACTGGGCCTGCGCCAGGTCGACCCCTCCGTGCGCGAAGCGGCGCGCTGCCTCGGTGCCACGCGCTGGCAGCGGCTGCGCTACGTCGAGCTGCCGGAGGCGATGCCGAGCATCATGGCCGGCCTCAACCAGACGGTGATGATGGCGCTGTCGATGGTGGTGGTGGCCTCGATGATCGGCGCGCGCGGGCTGGGCGAGGATGCTCTGGTAGGCATCCAGACGCTGAACGTGGGGCGCGGCTTCGAGGCCGGCCTGGCGATCGTGGCGCTGGCGGTGGTGATCGACCGGGTGACCCAGGGCTATGGCAAGCGTTGAGCGGCGGGGTGTCGGCGAAATCTCCGAATGAGATTTCTCTGACAGCAACTCTGGAATCCGACGCCTCATCAAACAGGCGCCAATCCACAGAATGCTGCCACCCCCAATGCCCATCGGAGCATTCCATGCCTCCCCTTTCCGCGCTGATCCTGCAGGCGTCCGGTCTGCACCGTTCGACGGCGGTGACCGCCCTCCACCACCTTGGCTACAACTTCCTCTCGGAGGTCTCCAGCAACGCCCTGGCCCTGGACCGGTTGCGCAGCATGGGCGGCGTGCACCTGTTGATCTGCGATGTGCGCATCGACCCGGTGCCACGCCTGGAATTCCTCCAGACCGTGGCGCGCGAACGCCTCGCCCACGGCGTGGTGGTCAGCGGCGAGATGGCGCCGGGCACCTGGTCGGCGCTGGCGCACCTGCTGCAACTGCAAGGCATGAAGGTGTTCTGGCTGGGCAACGAAGCGGCCACCCTGGAGCGCCTGCGCACGCTACTGGCCGATTTCGAACCCCAGGCCCCGCAGCGCTCCATAGCGCTGCGCGACCGGGGCAGCGTCGATGACGGCAACATGGGCCTTGCGCTGGAACGCGGTGAGATACGCGCAGCCCTGCAACCCAAGGTCACGGTGGCCACCGCGCAGATCTACGGTTTCGAAGTGCTCGCCCGCTGGCACCGCGAGGACGGGCAGGTGCTGCTGCCGGACCAGTTCCTGCCGGCCCTGCGTCGTGGCGGCTTGCTCGATGCCCTGCTGTTCAACCTGATGGGACAGGCCCATGACGCCCTGCGGGCCCACGGCCGCACCGACCTGGAGCTGTCGTTCAACCTGGAAGCCGAACAGATTGCCCAGACCGATTTCTCCGCCAGCGTCGAGCGTGAATTGCAGCGCAGGGAGATCAACCCGCGCAACGTCACCTTCGAGCTGACCGAAACCTCGCCGCTGCACGCACCGCCGCTGAGCCTGGAGAACGTGCTGCGCCTGCGCCTGCTGGGCTGCGGGCTGGCCATCGACGATTTCGGCTGCGGCCACTCCACCCTGCAACGCCTGGTGGAACTGCCGTTCACCGAGCTGAAGCTGGATCGCAACTTCCTCGCCAACCTCAACACGGGGGACCCGCGCCGCCTGATCGTGCTGACCAACGCTCTGGCATTGGGCCGCGAACTGGGCCTGCACGTAGTGGCCGAGGGCGTGGAGAACGCCAGCCAGCATCGCCAGTTGCAGAGCCTGGGGTGCGAGGCCGCCCAGGGTCACCTGTTCGGCAAGCCGGTTGCCGCCAGTGAACTGTCCGGCCTGTTGCGCGGCACGCCGACGCGCCTGCCGAAAGCCGAGGTGATTGCCCCCAAGGCCGACTCGGTGGTCCGCCTGGCCGAATGATCCGGCGCGCAAAGGAAAACGGCTGCTGCCGACATCCTGTCTGCACCAGCCGTTCGAGTTGCCCTCAGCAAAGGACACACGAACTGTAGGCCATTGCTATCAGTTTGCCTTCCCGCTCCTCCCGCACCGGGCTTCTGTACGCGCTTCGAAACAGTTGCCCGTGCGCTGGTTCCGCTACCCCACAGCCACCCACAATGGCTACCATGCACGGCCGTACCGACTCAGTCCCTGCCACCCCCAGAGATTCGACCGCGCCCCATGACCGACTCCTCCCGCCGCTCTCCCCTGCGCATCGCCCTCTCCATCGTCGCCCTTACCCTCGCCGCTGCCGCCGGATTCTTCATCTGGCAGGGCTTCTACCCGGTCCGGGCCGCCGCTGGCTGGAACGTCCAGGTGCTGGAAAGCGGGGTGAAGAAGGCCGCGTCGATCGTCCCTCTGCCCGACGGTGGCCTGCTGGTCAGCCAGGAGCTGAAGGACGGCCAGGGCAACATCCTGCGCATCACCCCCAGCGGCGAGCGCAAGGTGGTGATCGACGGCCTGTCCAAGCCGGACGGCCTGATCGCCGCCCGTGGCGGCTGGGTGTTCAGCCAGGAGGCGGACGACAAGCCGGTGCAGATGCTGCAGGACGGCCAGCTCAGCACGCTGTTCCAGGGGAACTCGGTGCAGGGGCTGTGGGATGACGGCGACGCCCTCTACGCCATCGAGGACCGCCACGACAGCGGCCGACTGCTGCGCTACCGCTGGAGCGACGGCGAACTGAGCGTGGTGCGCGACCGCCTCGACGAAGCCGAATCCGTCACCCGCTGCACCGACGGCCGCCTGCTCTACACCCAGAAGAACCTGGGGAAGCTCCGCCAGCTCAGCGATGACGGCAACGACCCGGAAATCCTCGGCGGCCTGAACAAGCCCACCTTCGTCATGTGCGACGCACGCGGCATCTGGATCAGCGAAGACTCCACCCACCGCGCGCGCCTGCTGCTGTGGAACGGCAAGGACGAACCGCAGACCGTGCTGTCCTTCCTCAAGGCGCCGCAGGCCATAGTCGCCGACGGCAAGGGTGGCTACCTGCTCGCCGAGGGTGGGCGCAACCGCGTGCTGCACCTGAGCCCCGCACAGCAGCAGGAGTAACGGCCCGAGCGCCGACTCGCGGAAACGTGCTACAGATCGTCCAGCGCCATACGGCGAAACAACGGCTCGCTGCCCAGCAGGCGGACACCTTCGGGCGTGCTCTCCAGCAACCGCCGCTCCCCCTCGGCCACCTGCAGTTCCAGACTGAAGCCCTGCTCGCCGAGGCAGCCGGCGATGGAGCGCACGGCCTCCCGCGCCCAGGGCACGTCGGATTCGAAATGGCCGAGCAACTGGCCGTGGCGCTGGATGCTGAGGCGGTACTTCTGCATGGGGAACTCCTGAGGAAATCGGCGGGCGCGAAATTTTGTATCGAATCGACACCTTGACAGAGGCTACCCATCTGAAAGATTTTGTCCAGGTAGTTTTTGATCGATACCATCGGCGAGAGTCCCCATGAGCCAACCCAGCATCCCCCTCGACACCCTCCTCACCGGCCTCGCCGTGCCCTTCACCCGCCCCGGCTCGCGCAGCGCCATTGCCAAGACGCCGTGCCAGGGTTCGCTGGCGGTCACCCCCCTGGGCCTGGAGAGCGACGAGCAAGGCGACCTGCGCGTGCACGGCGGCGTGGAGAAGGCCATCCACCATTATCCCCGTGAGCACTACGCGCAGTGGATCGCCGAACTGGGCGAACATCCGCTGCTGACGCGGCCCGGCGCCTTTGGCGAGAACTTCAGCACCAGCGGCTGGACCGAGGCGGACGTCTGCCTGGGCGACCGGGTCCGTGCGGGCAGCGCACTGCTGGAGGTATCCCAGGGGCGGATGCCGTGCTGGAAGCTCAACGATCGTTTCGAAGTGCCGCAGATGGCCCTGCGGGTGCAGGAGTCCGGGCGCACCGGCTGGTATTACCGGGTGCTGGAGGAAGGGGTGATCGCCGCCGGCGCGACACTCGAACGGGTCGAGCGGCGCCATGCCGACTGGCCGCTGCAGCGGTTGTCCGCGGTGCTGTTCGACAAGCGCGTGGACGCCGACACCCTGCGCCAATGCCTGGAACTGCCCCTCGCGCCGAACTGGCGTCGCACGCTGGAGCGGCGACTGGAGAATGGCGCGGTGGAAGACTGGAGCCCGCGCCTGCAAGGCAGCCCGAAGGCCTGACTCAGGACTCCACGGCGCGCGCCGGCACCTCGGCTGGGGCGCGGTGCAGGCCGATGGCCCAGAGTACGCCGACGGTCAGCAGGACGATGGCCAGCGCCTCCACCGGGCTCGGCAGGCGCTGCTGGTGCAGGTAGGCATAGGCGCAGGCGAACAGCGTCTCGAACACGATCAACTGGCCGCCCAGGCTCATCGGCAGGCGGCGCGTCGCGGCGTTCCACAGGCCGTTGGCCACCCAGGAACCG
The DNA here is from genome assembly GCF_048068055.1 of Pseudomonas sp. NY15181. Taxonomy (NCBI): domain Bacteria; kingdom Pseudomonadati; phylum Pseudomonadota; class Gammaproteobacteria; order Pseudomonadales; family Pseudomonadaceae; genus Pseudomonas; species Pseudomonas sp. NY15181. The sequence continues at coordinate 101,854 of NZ_JBLUPT010000010.1, forward strand.
AACACGGCGAGGAACAGCGACACCCAGAGGAAGGCCATCCAGCGCTCCGCCGGGATGCCGGTGGGCACCGCCTGCGGCGCGACCAGCACGCCCACGCCCGCCAGCACGATGGCCATGACGCCGGTGACCACGCCGATCAGCGTCGACCATTCGTGGCTGTTGAAGTGGCTGGCCTTCAGGTAGCGCGCATTCGCCGTGGCGTACCAGGACCAGCAGGCCACGCCGCAGAAGGCGCAAAGGATACCGAGGATGCGCACGCCTGGCGTGCCGCCCGCCGCCGTCAGCGCACTCGGGTCGAGGTTGATGCAGAGGATGCCCAGGGCCACCAGCGCCAGCGGGAATTTCATCCGCGACAGCGGCAGCGAGTCCTGCTCGGAACGGCTGCAGTAGCTGATCGCCAGCGGCATGATGCCGTTGATCAGCGAGGCCGCCGCCACCCCGGCGAACTGCACCGCCGCCGAGAGCAGCGCGAAGTACAGCAGGTTGCCGGCCAGGGACAGGCGCACCAGCATCGACAGGTCCTCACGGCTGACCCGGCGAAACAGACCGACGGCCACCGGCAGCGCGATCAGCAGGGAGATGGCGCCGTACAGGGCGAAGCGCACGGAGCTGATCAGCAGCGGGTTGAATTCCGGCACCAGCGACGGCGCGAGAATCACCCCGCCCCAGATAGCACCCGCCATGCCCGCATAGACCACCCCGCGCTTCATCTCCAACAACCTCTGACTTTCACTAAATGCCCAGAAACTGCCGCCACGGTAGCGGCTGTGATAGCGTCTGACCAAGGATAAATCCGCACCGAGACATTCCCTGAAGGAATGTCTGGAGCACTGTCCCGGAGAGCCGTCATCAGCCGTTATCTGCGTACCCTGCCGCCCCTGGAAACCCTGATCACCTTCGAGGCTGTCGGCCGCTGCGGCAGCTTCACCCTGGCCGCCACCGAGCTGTTCCTCACCCAGAGCGCCGTGAGCAAGCAGATGCGCGCGCTGGAGGAAAGCCTCAAGGTGCCGCTGTTCGAGCGCAAGCCGCGCGGCGTCACCCTCACCGCCGCCGGCGCCGAGTTGCTGGGTACCGTGGACATGCTGCTCGACCGCCTGCAGCACAGCGTGCGGCGCATCCGCAACGTGCACCAGAGCAATGCCGTGTCGGTGCTGGCGACCCACGCGCTGGCGCAGTTCTGGCTGTTCCCCAAGCTGATCGAGTTCAACAAGGCGCACCCCGGCATCGCCGTGCACGTGCATGCGATCAACGAGATCGACGAGGCCAGCCTGGTGGACTTCGACCTCGGCATCCTCTACGGCGCCGGCGACTGGACCACGCTGAACAGCCGGTTCGTGCTGCCGGAGATCGTCTACCCGGTGGCACGCCCGGACCTCGACGTCTCCGCCATCCGCACGCTGGAGCAACTGGCCGCCGCGCCCCTGGTGCAACTCGACACCTCGGCCTGGAGCTGCCTGGACTGGCACGACTGGTTCGGCCACTTCGGCAAGGACTACCAGCCGGCGGAGAGCGACCCGGTGTTCAACCAGCTCACCCTCGCCTACCGCGCCGTGCAGCAAGGCATGGGCATTGGCCTGGCGTGGAGCTTCATGGCCGACGAGGCGGTGGCCAAGGGCGAGATGCAGCGGGTGACCGACCACGCGCTGGTGACCGAGCGCGGCGAATACCTGGTATCGCTGCGGCACCGCCAACTGTCGCCCTCGGCGCAACTGTTCCATGACTGGCTGCTGGCCTCGGTGAACGCGGAGGATCGATGACACGGGGTCTGCCTCGCCCGCATTCCCCGGATCAGCGGCGAGGTGGCCGAGAGCACGACCGCGGCGCCAAAGACAATGTCGATCTTGCAGAACTGAAAGTTCTCCACCGGGCCGATCGGGAAATCCCGGGGGCGACACCATATCGGCGCTCGTGGGTACGGACGGCAGCTCGGAGCCGGACTGTGGACCAATCGCCACCCGACAAATAGCCATGTGCCAGTAAGTCGGACGCATTGGCAGCCACTGCCCTTTGGCGGAAAATGATCACTCCCCCAACCACCTCCCATGCCGGGTGCCAGGCACTCCGAGGCTCCATGACCGACCTCCCCATCGAGCTGGTGCCGACCGGCCCGGAACACATCGAGCTGATCCGCAACCTCTACCAGTTCTACGCCTACGAGTCCTCGGACTGGGAGCAGGAGGACGTGGAGGTGGACGGCCGCTTCTACATCCACGAGGAGCACCTGGCGCGCTACTGGAGCGAACCGGAGTGGAGCGCCAACCTGATCCTCGTCGACGGTTTCATCGCCGGCTTCGTGCTGATCGAGGGCAGCGAGCTGCCGGGCATCGATGCGCTGGAACTGGCGGACGTCTTCGTGCTGAAGAAGTACCGCCGCCAGGGCGTCGGCCGGACGGTCGCCACCCGGGTGCTGCTGGACAATCCCGGCCCCTGGCTGGTGCGCTACTACACCGGCGACGAACTGGCGGCGGCGTTCTGGAAAGCGGTGCTGGGCGCACTGCCGCGCCCGGTAAAACACATCGATCCGGGCGACGATCCACAGCTGGCGAGCTTCTTTATCAACCCCTGGACGCACTGAAGAACCACCGGGCGACTGTGCGGCAGGATCAGTCTTCTGTCATTTCCGATCATTGAGCCGGTTCCCTGCGCGGTCGTATCGTCCTGATCAAACGACAAGAGCGATCAGGAGGTAATCCCATGTCTGCCCTCAACCTGAATACCCAGGCCGCCGCATCCTTGGAACGCTGGCACCAGATGGTTGCCCGCAAGGACTTCTCCAAGCTGCCGGAGCTGCTGGCGCCGGACATCGTGTTCCGCTCGCCCATGGCCCACACGCCCTACCCCGGCGCGCCGGTGGCCGCGACCATCCTCGGCACCGTGCTGCAGGTGTTCGGCGACTTCGTCTATCACCGCGAACTGGCCACCGCCGATGGCCTGAGCGTGGTCCTGGAGTTCAGCGCCCAGGTCAACGGCCGCGACCTCAAGGGCATCGACATGATCCGCTTCGACGAGGCCGGCAAGATCGTCGAATTCGAGGTGATGATCCGCCCCATGAGCGGCCTGCAGGCCCTCGGCGAGGAAATGGGCCGGCGCCTGGGCGGCTACCTGTCCGCCAACAAGGCATCCGCCCCGGCGAACTGATATCCGCTCCAGCCCGCCGGGCATTCGTACCGGCGGGCAGCTCCGGCTAGCGCCCCTGCCGCTGTTCCAGCATGAATTCGATGAAGGCCCGCACCCGTGACGGCACATGCCGCGCGTGGGGGTAGATCAGCAGGAACGGGCGCGTGGTGCCGCCATGGTCGCGCAGCACCTCAACCAGCTCGCCGGCCGCCAGCTCCGCCTGCACGGTGAAGCGATAGGCCTGCATCAGCCCGCCGCCGTGCTTCACCAGGGTCGCGGTGGCCAGGTAGTCCTCCAGCACCGTGCAGTTGCCCGAGGTTTCCACCTCCACGGCCCGGCCGTTGACCCGGAACGACCAGGGCACCCGCCGACCGGTGCTGGGCAGGTCGTACTGGATGCAGTCATGCCCGGCGAGGTCGTCCGGCGTCTGCGGCACGCCGGCGCGGCGCAGATATTCCGGGGTGCCCACCACCACCAGTTCGGCATCTTCCAGGCGCCGCGCCACCAGGCTCGAATCCGCCGGCTCGCGGCCACGCACCGCCAGGTCATAGCCTTCGTCGGCGAAGTCGATATTGCGGTTGCTGACATGGATATCCACGGCTACCTGCGGGTAGCGCCGGCGGAACTCCGGCAGCAGCGGCAACAGGCGGTAATGCGCGTAAGGCGTCGGCACGCTGATGCGCAGCCGGCCGGACGGCACGCTCTGGCCGCCGGTGACCTCGCGCTCGGCATCCACCAGTTGGCCCAGGGCCTGGCGGCACTGCTCGAAGTAGTTGCGCCCGCCCTCGGTCAGGCGCATCTGCCGCGTGGTGCGGACGAACAGGCGCACGCCCAGGCGTTCCTCCAGGCGCGCCACCGAGCGGCTCACCGCCGCCGGGGTGATGCCAGCCTCGTTGGCCGCGGCGGTGAAGCTGCCGGTTTCCGCGGCGAGGCAGAACAGCTCGATGCTGCCCAGTTGCAGGTCGTCGAAATGGCGAGTCATGGTGCCGCTCGATTCATTACATGAGGTATCAATTCAAATGCCATGAGCCTCATTTTTCAAGCAACGCTTGCAGCCTAGATTGGCCTCCAAGACGCGGGCATCTCGCCCCGCCTCACCTGAGGAGACTCAATCATGAACAAGACCGTCATCGTCACCGGTGCTTCCAGCGGCCTGGGCTTCGCCATCGCCGAGGCTTACCTGGCGCGCGGCTACAACGTGGTGGGCAACGCCCGCAGCCTGGCCCGCCTGCAGGAGGCCGCGCACAAGCTGGGCAACCCGGCCAACTTCCTGCCGGTAGAAGGCGACATCGCCAGACCCGAGACCGCCAGACGCCTGTTCGCCCAGGCCATCGAGGCCTTCGGCAAGGTGGATATCCTGGTCAACAACGCCGGCATCTTCATCGCCAAGCCGGTGACCGAGTACAGCGAGGCAGAGGTCGAGAGCATCGTCGACACCAACCTCAAGGGCTTCTTCTACCCGTCCCAGGCCGCCGCGCAGCACATGGCCGCCAACGGCTCGGGGCACATCGTCACGATTACCGCCGCCATCGCCATGCAGCCCAACGCCAAGGTACCGGCACTGCTGCCAGTGCTGATCAAGGGCGGTCTGAACAGCGCGGTGCGGGGCCTGGCCCTGGAGCTGGCGGGGTCCCAGGTGCAGGTCAACGCCGTGGCGCCGGGGATCATCCAGACCCCGATGCATGGCACCGATGAGCAGACCCGCGCCTTCCTCGCCGGCCTGGCGCCCACCGGCCGGATCGGCACGCCGCAGGACGTCGTCGATGCCGTGCTCTACCTGACCGACTCGACTTTCGTCACCGGTGCCATCCTGAACGTCGACGGTGGTTCCACCACCGGCACCTGGTAAACCCGAGGAGAACCCGAAATGCCCTACGTGAACATCCAGGTCACCGATGAAGGGGTGACCGCCGAGGAGCGCCGCCTGCTGATCGAAGGCGTGACCGAACTGCTGGAGCGTGTGCTGAGAAAACCACCGGCGAGCACCTTCGTGGTGATCCAGGAAATCCCCACCGACAGCTGGGGCGTGGGTGGGGAGACGGTCAAGGCGCTACGGGCGCGGGAAAGGAAACCCGGCTGAAGCTGCGGGCACGCCGGGGGTCCGCCAGGGCCTCCGGCGATTGCCATGCACCATCGTGGTGCTGCTAGGATCGCGGCATACCGTTTTCGCCATCGCCGAGGCAAGGAATGCTCGCCGCGCTCAAGCGTTACCCGCTCCAGGTCAACCTGCTGCTCTGCGCCACCTTCCTGCTGACCTTGGCGCGCGGCATCACCCTGCCCTACCTGGTCATCTACCTGTCGACCAACTTCGACTTGCCGGTCGACCGCATCGGCCTGGTCATGGGCGGCTCGCTGTTCGGCGGTGCGCTGCTGAGCCTCTACGGCGGCTACCTGATCGACCGCCAGCCGGGTTTCCGGCTGATCTTAGGCTTCGGCCTGTGCTTCGTCGCCGCCTTCCTCGGCATGCTGCTGACCCGGCAGTTGTGGCTGTTCTTCCTGTTCCTGCTCGGTTTCAACTTCGCCTATTCAGTCACCGACGTGGTGGTGAAGACCGTGTTCGGCCGCCTGCTCGCGGCGGGCGAACAGGGCCGCGCCTTCTCCATCCGCTACACCCTGATCAACCTCGCCTACGCCATCGGCCCCTTCATCGGCGCGGCGCTGGCCCATGTCAGCCAGAAGCTGCCCTTCGTGGTCTCCGCCGCCCTGGGCGGTCTGTTCCTGCTGGCCTTCCTGCGCTACGGCGACCGCGACATGCGCCCGGCCGGGGGCAGCGCGCCGCCGTCCTTCCTCGCGGTGATGAGCGTGCTGTCGAGGGACCACCGGCTGATGTATTTCACCCTCGGCGGGGTGTTCACCGCCGTGGTGTTCGGCCAGTTCTCCGCCTACCTGTCGCAGTACCTCGTGACCACCAGCAGCGCGGAATACGCCTACCAGGTGATCCAGACGCTCCTGGGGGTCAACGCGGTCTCGGTGATCGCCCTGCAGTACCTGCTGGGCAAGCGCATCGACAATGACCACCTGCAGCGCTGGCTGATCGTCGGGCTGGGGCTGTTCGTGCTGGGCATCGTCGGCTTCGGCCTGTCGCAGAACGTGGTGCACTGGGGGCTGGCGATGGTGGTGTTCACCCTCGGCGAGATCATCGTGATCCCCGCCGAGTACATGTTCATCGACCGCATCGCCCCGCCGCACCTGCGCGGCGTGTACTACGGCACGCAGAACCTGTCGAACCTCGGCGGCGCCGCCGGCCCGGTGCTGGTGGGCTTCGCCCTGAGCCTGTGGGCGCCGCACTGGGTGTTCGTGCTGCTCGCCGGCTGCATCGTCAGCGGCGCCTTCTTCTACGTCGCCGGCGCGTCGCTGCCGGCGCCCCGGCCACGGGACTGACGCACGACCTTGCGCGGCGCCCCCGCGCGATCCCGCGACGTGGAGCGGATGGCGACATTCATCAGCCGCTGGAATTTCGGGCAGGCCAGGTGATCCGGCGCCGGACATTCGGCGGCGTGCCGCAGGCTGTCGCGGATCGCGCTGAGCCGGCGGATGCTGCGGTCCAGTTCCTCCGCCTTCTCGCGCAGGCGCTCGCGGTCGATCACCGGCCGCGCGCCGCCGACGAAGATGGCGCCGATCTCCTCCAGGGAGAACCCCGCCTCACGCCCCAGCGCGATCAGCGACAGGCGCGACAGCACCTCATCGCTGAACACCCGGCGCATGCCATTGCGGCCGATGGAACGGATCAGCCCCTTCTCCTCGTAGTAACGCAGGGTCGAAACCGGCAGGCCGGACCAGCGCGCCACCTGGCCGATATCCATCTCTTTCATGCTTGACCTCAAGTCGACTTGAGCGGGGATGCTGTGTTGATCGGAGCTTCACCATACCCCTTCAGGAGACCCACATGAACCCGATCATCACCTTCCTGCTTCACAGCCTGCTCATCGGCATCCTCGCAACCCTGCTGATGGATGGCTGGACGCTGCTGCTCAAGCGCGTCTTCGGCGTCCCCTCGCTGGACTACGCCATGGTCGGCCGCTGGATCGGCCATATGCGCCACGGCCGCTTCCGCCACACCGCCATCGGCAAGGCCCCGGCCATCGCCGGTGAACGGGCGCTCGGCTGGATCGCCCACTACCTGATCGGCATCGGTTTCGCCGGGGCGCTGCTGATGTTGAGCGGCCCGGACTGGCTGTCCCGGCCCGGCCCGCTGCCGGCGCTGCTGTTCGGCCTGGTCACGGTCGCCCTGCCCTACCTGGTGATGCAGCCCGCGCTGGGACTGGGCATTGCCGCCTCCAGGACGCCGGCACCGGGCAAGGCGCGGATCAAGAGCCTGGGCACGCACCTGGTGTTCGGCGTCGGCCTTTACCTGGGCGCGCTGGTGGCCGTCGCCGTCAGCACCGTGTAAGCGCCGGCTCGAACGGGTTGACGAAGGGCTCGCTGCCGTCGGCAAAGACAGACACCCTTGGGAATGCTGCCTGGCGGCATTCTGGGAGGCTCAGCATCCTTCGCCTCTTCGAGGTCACACACCGATGCCAAGCAGATTTACCTGAAGCCTGTCTGAAGTAGCGTCCTCGATCGGTTCAGCTTGATTTAAGCGCAGCGGTTCAATGTGAAATCTCCCTCCTAGGAGACTCCATCATGAAGACCACTGCCGTGACCCTGGCCGTGGCTGGCGCTCTCGCTGGCCCCGCACTGGCCCAGGCCCGAGAACTGAACTTGAGCACCACCCTTGCCGACTACAGCGGTAACAAGGCCTATCTGGCCATTTACCTGACCGACGCGCAGGGCCAGTACCAGCGCACGCTGTGGGTGGCTGGCCGCAAGGCCAAGTATTACAAGCATCTGGGTGACTGGGCCCGCGGCAGCGGCCTGCGTACGGCCGAGTTCGATGGCCTGAGCGGCGCCAGCGTCGGTAGCGGCGACACCCTGAAGGTTTCAGTGGAGGTGGCCGACAGCCTGATCGACGCCGGGTACCAGATTCGAATCGACAGCGCAGTGGAAGACAAGCGCTCCAACCGCGCCGAACTGACGATACCCCTGACCCTCGACGGGGCCGGCAAGGACAATGCCGGTAGCGGCTACGTCTCGGCCTTCCGTTACGACCTTTGAGGACGGCGGCCACCATGCTTCGTCGATTGCACGCCTGGCCGGGCATCCTGCTGACTGCCCTGCTCCTCGTATTGGCAGGCAGTGGAGCGCTGCTTGCGACCCAACCTCTGGCTGAGCGCCTGCAGGCGGGAGGGGAACCGCCTCGCAGCGTGGCCCAGATCGCCGAGCGCGTAAGCCATGAAGTGCCCGGCCTGGAGCGGCTGGAGCGACGCCCGTCCGGCCTGCTGATCGCTTACGGCGAACAAGGCGCGGTACAAGTCTCTCCAGTCGACGGTCATGTACTGGGCGCCTATGAGCCTTCCGCCTTGTACCGTGTCGCCCGCTCGGTACACCGCGAATTGTTGCTGGGCGAGCCGGGACACGCTCTGGTGGCGTGCGGCGCGGTGGGTATGCTCCTGCTGGGCATTTCCGGACTGGCGCTGCTGGCCCGCCGCCAGGGCGGCTGGCGCAAGCTGGCGCGCCCCGTTCGCGGCGGCGCCGCTTCGCGCTGGCACAATCAGGTCGGCCGGGCCCTGCTGCCCGTGGCGCTGCTGTTCGGCCTGAGCGGCATCTACTTGTCGGCAGAACACTTCGAATTGATCCCCACGGGGCCGGACCAGGAGCCCACCTTCCCTGCTCATCTGGCCCAGGGAGCACCGCAGTCCCCCGGCAACCTTGAAGCGTTGCGCCAGGTACCGCTGCGGCAACTGCGAGAACTGGAGTTCCCGGCTCCCGGGGACAGCCAGGCGGCGTACACCCTCGGTACCGCGCTGGGCGACGGCTTTGTCGACCCGGTCAGCGGCCAGTTGCTGGGCTATCAGCCCCACACGTCGATTCAGCGCTTCAATGAGTTCTTCTATCGCCTGCACAGCGGTGAGCTGCTGGGGGCCGCCAGTCCCGTGCTTGGCGTGGCGGCCCTGGGAGTGCCCTTGTTAGGTATTACCGGCCTGCTGCTGTTCCTGCGGCGCCGGGGGAGTCCGGTGCGCAACGCCGTGCAGGCGGCTGCCGACAACGCCGACTGCGTGTTGCTGGTAGGCAGCGAGAGCAATGGCACCTGGGCCTTTGCCAATGCACTCCAGGAAGTACTGTCGGCAAGCGGAAGACGGGTGCATAGCGCTGCGTTGAGTCACGGCGCGCGCGAGTTTCCGGCAGCGCGCGAACTGCTGGTGCTGACCGCCACCTATGGTGATGGCGGAGCCCCGCAGTCGGCAGCGGGCTTCCTGGAAAACCTCGAATGCCTTCGTCTACCGTCCGACGCGCGCTTCGCCGTGCTGGGTTTCGGCGACCGCCGATTCCCACGTTTCTGCCAATACGCCGCCGAGGTAGACGCCGCCCTCGCCAGACAAGGCCTGCGGCGCCTATTACCGCGTCGGGACATGGAAGCCGCGCAGCCTCATGCTTTCACGGATTGGGTAAGTGAACTGGGCGACGCACTGGGTGTGCCCCTGATGATGGGCAAGGTCGGCGTACCTCGCCCCGAATCCCGGTTCAGGCTGGTGGAGCGACACCTGCACGATGCGCCCGGTGATACCCCCCTGGCGGTACTGCGCTTCGCCCCGATCGATGGTTCCAACCCCTACCAGGCGGGCGACCTGCTGGCGGTCTACGCGCCGGGTACCGATGTGCCGCGCCAATACTCGCTGGCCAGCGACAGCCGAGACGGCCTGCTGGACATTTGTGTACGCCTGCGCCCAGACGGACTGTGCTCAAGCTACCTGCATGACCTCAGGCCAGGCGATGCAATCAGTGCCACGGTACAGCCACACCACGCGTTCCGACCGCATTCGGGGAATGCGCCGCTGATCCTGATCGGCGCTGGTAGCGGCATTGCCCCTCTGGTCGGTTTCGTACGGCGGAACCTGCGCGACCGTCCGCTCTATCTGTATTGGGGAGGTCGCGCCCCGGAAGCGGGGGTGCCCTTCCAGGGCGAACTCGACAAGGCGCTGGCCGATGGCCGTCTGAATGACCTGCGCACCGCCTATTCGGCGGGTCCACAACGCACCTACGTGCAGGATTGCCTGCACCGGGACGCACTGGAACTGCGCCAACTGCTGGCTGCCGGAGCCCAGGTATTGGTCTGTGGTGGGCGTGGCATGGCCGAAAGTGTCCGCAACGCGATCGATGAACTGCTCGGCCCATTGGCGTTGAGCGTTGAGCATCTCAGGGCCGGAGGACGCTACCGTGAAGACCTGTTCTAAACCCCGCACGGTCGAGCGTTACGACTTCAATGGCGCAACCATGGGAACTCGCTACCGTGCCGTGTTCTACAGCGCCGACGAACAGAACGCGGGAGAGCTGGAACGGCAACTGGACCTGGCTGTCACGCAGGTGGATCTGCAGATGTCGAATTGGCGGCCCGACTCGGAACTGATGCGCTTCAACGACCTGGAGCCGGGCATCTGGATGACGCTGCCAAGCGAATTGCTCTGGGTGCTGCACACCGCGATTCAGGTAGGTGTGGCATCCGACGGCGCATTCGACATCGCGGTGGGCGACCTGGTCGGAGCCTGGGGCTTCGGACCCCTGGCGGGATTGGCCAAGGGCGGGGAACGCGAAGCGCTCAGGTGCCAACCCGGACCCAGCGCCGCGGCGGCACTGGAGTTCGACTTCGGCACCGGCCGCGTACGCAAGCGTCACCGGGTACATCTGGACCTCTCCGGTATCGCCAAGGGCTTCGGCGTCGACCAGTTGGCACGTTGCCTGGAGGATCGCGGCATCCGCGACTATCTGGTAAGCATCGATGGCGAGTTCCGCGCGCGCGGAGGCAAACCAGGCGGCCAGCCCTGGACGGTGGCCATCGAGGCGCCTCAGGAAGGTGTCCGCACGGCCCTTGGTGTGCTGCAGATGGGCGACGGAGGGCTGGCTACTTCGGGTGATTACCGGCACTTCCACGAGCAGGAAGGTACGCGCTATGCCCACACAATGGACCCACGTCACGCCGTTCCAGTGGCCAATGGCGTGGCCTCGGTTTCGGTGCTCGCACCGACCTGCATGCTTGCCGACGCCTGGGCCACCGCACTGATGGTGCTGGGTCCCGAGCGCGGCTCGGCAGTGGCGCGCGAGTACGGTCTGAGTGCACTCTTCCTGCTACGCGACAAGGGCGGACTGCACCAGTTGTGGGTCGAAGGCAACGGCGCAGAGCGCTGAGGCCTACATCAAATCGGCAGGCTTTCAGCACTGCCCTGATTGATCCTTCGGAAATGCAAAGGTGGTCTCCACATAACGACGCGCATGGATGACCGGGACAGGTATAACAGGAGGATCGAGCGGCTCGCCCCGGAAGCAGCGCAAATGGTTGGTCACCATGTCGTACCCGGAAAGACGACTGAACGCGACTCCGCCGGAAAAACGTGGATTGATGTCCATTACCAGGGGCCAGTCACCACCCACCAGAAACTCGACGTTGATGCAGCCATCGAGATCCAGCGTCGTCGCGATCTGACGAGCTGCGTCGATCAACGCCGGCTCGTTCAGCATTCTGACTGTAACCCCCGCACCGTTGGAGGTTCGCACCAGCTCCTGTCGCGCCATTGCAGCCCATTGTTGGTTGTCGCGCCGCCGCACGATGTCCACGACGCACACGTCGCCATCCAGTAATGGCTGCACGACGTAAGGGCGCCCTTTCAGCTTCTTTCGCAGGTAAATCAAATCATCCTTATCGAGGATTCGTGCCAGCCCCTCACTGCATCGGCCATCACGTGGCTTGGCATGCAAGGGAAAAGGCAGGTCCTCTATCGCGGGATCCTCCATCTTCCAGGTAGGGATTGGGTGAACGTCCGGATGATCTCGAAACGCCTCGAAGACCAACCATTTATCCCGGCTGATGCGAACGGCTTCGGCAGGAGCCATGCACAAGATGATGCCCCGCTCTGAAAACGCATCTCGACACTGAGTGAAAGCATCGACCTCAAGATCAATGAGAGGCAGGACGTGGGTTACCTGCTCCGCCTGGCATATGTCCAACACACGGGCGATATAGGCGGGCATGTCCCTGGCAGGCGGAACGCGATGGAACGCGTCCAGCATGACGGAAGCAGCGCTCCACTCTCGAGGAAGTGTGCTTACCCCCACCACTCGCGATTGCGGAGCGTGGCGAAGGGAGTGAATGACCGCCTCCGCACAGAAAGACCCTATGGCGGTTACCAGGTAGGTTGACGAAAGACCTGAACGAGACTGAATGTTCAATTGAATACTCTGCCAGCGGTACGCCAATAAACACGGCAGAACAATGAAGTCCTTCCTTTCGCACCCTAATCTGGTATCCCCTGAGCCATCTCGATGAGACGTCGGGGGATCTTGAGTCATCCAGCCCGGTGCGCCTGCCATCCTCTTTGGAGCTTTGGCCAAATGCTGCGCGCATGACCTTAAGACAGTGTGAAGAGCGAGGCCCATTCAATCGCTCACTGTGTCGCTGGAGGACCAGGATCATCTGCTGCATACCTTGCCTTCGGCGAAGCACTGAGACCTGTCGGCAAGCACCCCGTTACCCAATTCTCATGAGCGCGAGCCCGCGTCCAGGTGAGGCCCGTCAATGGCCAGGTACTGGTGCCTGCGGTACGCACACCAAGCCTGGCCGCCCTTTTGTCGATGCCCCTGTAGCGACATTGCGCAGCGGCTAAACTTTACGGATCGCCCTCTGGTCGAGGCTTCCGCCATGCCAGACACCCAGCGCCCACTACCTCTTCCACAGGTCAACTGCCACGCCTGCTCGCTGAGTCGGCTTTGCCTTCCCGCAAGCCTGACCGATGGCGAAGTCGCGGAACTGGACCGGATAGTCCGGCGCAATCGACCTTTGCATAAGGGGGAATATCTGTTTCGAGCCGGTGAGCCCATGCGGCAGGTATTTGCATTGCGTTCTGGCGCGTTGAAGACCTATCTGCTCGAAGCCAGTGGTGACCAACAGGTGACGGGCTTTGTTCTGCCGGGCGAGCTGATTGGGCTGGATGCTATCGGCGCCGCTGAGTTTCGTGGTTTCGCGGTGGCATTGGAGACCTCCATGGTCTGCGCCATCGACCTGCAGCAGCTGGAGGACCTGTCCGGACGTATCCCTGGTTTACGTCACCAACTGCTGCATATTCTCAGCCAGGGCATCCACGGAGAACACGAGCATATTCGTTGCAATCGTGAGCGAGCGGAGCAGCGCCTTGCGCAATTCCTGCTCAGCCTTTCGGCACGCTATCAGCAACGAGGACTACGGCAAGATCAGTTCATGCTCCCCATGACGCGCGGCGATATCGGCAATTATCTGGACCTCACACTGGAAACCATCAGCCGCTTGTTCACGCGTTTCGTTCAGGACGGCCTGATTGAATGCCACGGCCGGGAGGTGCACCTGCTCAGCCGCTCGGAGCTGTGTCGATTGAGTGGCATCGAGGAGCGGAGCATTGTGCCAAGGGGGCCTGAGCAATTCCCTTGATCGCCGACTCGACGTCACGGCGCAAGCCAGGCAAGGCACTCAACGGGACTGCCATCCGGAGCAATTCCAAACGGTGGGCCAAGCAGCGCAGAGACCGGTTTGATTCGCATCAAAGCGAAGCACTTCGCGCAGGCGGAGGCTGTTCGCCAGCAATCCCTTGCGATGCCCCGGAGGCCATCATGAATCCAACCGGACACCCACCACTCCCCGAGAACTCCGCGCTATCGCCATCCCTGGTTTGCGAGCATGTCGGCCAGCCAGGCGCCCTTCTTATTGCAGAGGAAATACTGCATTCGCGGACGGCAGGTACGACGGGTACATGCCCAGTTGGAGCGGTGGCCGACTGAGCTTCGACCAATGAGCGCCGATGCCAGTCTCAGGACGCTGACGAAGCGCGCTGGAAGGTGTGCCAGACGTAACCTTGGGAAGCTTCGTAAGGCGCCGGAACAACAAGACGGTTGTGACGTCGACCGGCCACACTGGAATGGCGTCACAGGTGATCGCTTTACTGTGACGGGATTCAGTAACCGCAATCCGTCGCCCCAGGGATGAACACCATGGAACGCAGGGCAATCGAAGTCTGGACACAGTGGATCGATCCAGCGCTGCTGCTGACTACCTGCCTGGGCCTCGCGCTTGGCGGCCTGGCCCAGGCACTGGGGCGGGCCGATCTGGCCGGGGTGAGTTGGGCTGCAGGCAGCATCGTGATGACGCTGGTGTTGCTCGCCGAAGTTGTGCAGCGCCTGCTACGTCGTGAAGCCGGCGTGGACCTGATTGCCTTGCTCGCCATCGTCGCGGCGCTGGGCTTTGAGCAATGGCTCGTGGCTGCGGTAGTGGCGCTGATGCTTTCCAGCGGTCGCACGCTGGAGTTCTACACCTCACGCCGGGCCGTGCGAGAGCTTCAGACGCTGCTGGATCGCGCACCACGCCATGCGTGGCTGGTCAAGGAAGCCGAATTGTGCCGCATCCCCATAGACCAGGTTCACGTGGGCCAGGTGCTGATGGTTCGCCTGGGTGAGGTTGTACCGGTGGATGGTCGCTTGTTGAGCACCAGTGCAAGCCTCGACGAATCGGCACTGACCGGCGAGCCCCTGCCGGTTACGCGCGTCGAGGGCAGCCCCCTGCCCAGCGGGATCGTCAATCTGGGGGAGCCATTCAAATTGGAGGCGTTGCAGACGGCGGAGCAAAGCACCTACGCCGGAGTGTTGCGACTGGCCGAAACGGCACGCCGCTCCAAGGCGCCCTTCGCTCGCCTGGCCGACCGCTACGCATTGCTCTTCGTCCCGGCGACGCTATTGCTGGCCGGGGCCGCCTGGCTGATCAGCGGCGAGCCACTGCGTGCTCTCGCCGTGATGGTGGTCGCCACGCCATGCCCGCTGATTCTTGCCGTCCCCATCGCAATCATGGGCGGAATCTCACGTGCGGCACGACGAGGCATCCTGTTCAAGGATGGCGCGACCCTTGAAGCACTGGCGGAAGTGCGAGAGCTGTTCCTGGACAAGACCGGAACCCTCACCAGCGGCCAGGCGAAGGTACAAGCGGTGGAAGTGACGCAAGAGCAGGAAGCAGCTCAAGTCCTGGCCATGGCCGCCTCCCTGGCACAAGCGTCGATGCATCCCATTTCCCAGGTGGTGGTCGATGCCGCCAGGCTGCAGAAGCTGGAGCTGCACGAACCCTCGCAAGTGGAAGAAGTGCCGGGCGCGGGTCTTGAGGGTCGGGTCGACGCTCATCGCGTTCGCCTGGGCACTCTTTCCTTTGTCTGCGCGGGAGCGGAGCCGGGTCAATGGGCGGCTCGCGTGCTGCGTCGTATGGACTATGGCGCGTACGGTGGCAGCTTCATCGCTGTAGACGGAGAGCTGGCGGGAGCCGTGCTGTTCGCTGACGTAGTTCGCCGCGAGACGCCGCGCGTCGTGCGTCGGCTACGGGCTGCCGGTATCGAGCGGCTCGTGATGCTCACCGGGGACCGTCAGGAGAATGCGGAGGCGGTCGCCCTGGCGGCCGGCATTGATGAGGTGCAGGCCGGGCTGGCTCCAGCGGACAAGGTCCGGGCGGTTCAGGAAGGCGGACTGCTGGGCCGCACCGCAATGGTCGGGGATGGCATCAATGACGCGCCAGCCCTTGCCGCGGCTGATGTAGGCGTTGCCATGGGGGCTGCGGGTACTGGCGCTTCCTCTGAAGCCGCGGGGGTGGTGCTGATGGTGGATCGTCTGGACCGATTGGTGGAAGCACTGGAAATCGCCAGGCAGACAAAATCCATCGCCCGTCAGGCGGTATGGATCGGTATGGGCCTGTCCCTACTGGCGATGCTGGTAGCGGCTTCTGGTTTCCTTTCCGCGCTTGCCGGCGCGGTTCTCCAGGAGTTGATCGACGTGATGGCCATAGCCTGTGCCCTGCGAACATTGGCTATGCGCAAAGTGCCGACGGAACGGCTGACTGGGGAGCAAGTGGACCGCCTTCATCAAGACCACGTGCAACTGGAGCGAGTGCGCGCCCGGTTGCGGGAACTGGCCGAGACATTCGCGCAATTGCCCCCGGATGTCGCTCGCGCTTCATTGAACGGACTCGTCGATGAGTTGCAGAAACAGCTGGCCGAACATGAGCGCGAGGACGAACGCACGCTCTACCCGATGTTGTCTGCGCAACTGGCGGGAGATGATCCATTGTCAGCGCTCAGTTATGGCCATCGCGAGATTTTCCGGCTGATCCTGTTGCTCACTCGCGTGCGCGATGACCTTCTTCAGGAGCCGCCAGCGGTATCGCTGAAGGAGGTGCAGACACTGCTGATCCGCCTTGACACCCTGGTCCAGCTGCATTTTGACCAGGAAGAAGAACTGTATCGATACCTCGATCGGCGTTGATGGGGATGTGGCTCTTGCGAGCGAGGCGCGAACGGCAGCTGTCGATGTACCTGCAGGCGCCTGCCGGTCGGCGGCTGAAGGTGATGAGATGGCGGCCGCTTGATCATGATCAAATTCATGTGTCCCTCCCGGCGTACAAGTAAGTCAGCGGCTCACCCGAGTAGAGGCGCCGTGCCAGGAGGTCTCCATGTCAACTCATTGCGAAGCATCTTGCGAATGTCCGGATGAACACTGGGTCGAGACTCTGAATGACGGAAGCCATGTGCTGATCCGTCCACTTCGTCCCGAAGACCGAACGCGCGAGGCGGATTTCATTGCCAGGCTGTCTCCGGAAGCGCGCCATTTCCGATTCCTGTGCACCATGAAGGAGGTCAGTCCGGCCCTGCTGGACCAACTGATGGCGGTCGACTTCAAGGACAGCGTCGCCTACGTCGCCCTGGCGCATCAGGATGGGGAGTTGGTCGAGATCGGCATCAGTCGTTACGCGCGCGGGGCGGCCCCCCAGCAGTGCGAGTGTGCGGTGACCGTAGCCGATGCCTGGCGTCATCGAGGATTGGCCGTGGCACTGATGCGCCATTTGATCGAAGCGGCCAGGCTGCAAGGTTTCAAGCAGATGTATTCGATCGACACGGCGGCCAACAGCGCGATGCACGAACTGGCGCGATTCCTTGGATTCAGCAGCCGCCAGGACCCCGGTGATCCCGCGCAAATCATTCATACCCTGCAATTGCAGCCAGCGCCGTAAGGCGGGGAGGTACTCATGCGCACGCAATTACTCTGCACCAGTGACGGCCGCTGTTACGTGCAGCTCGATCAATACCGGGTTCCTTTCGCCGATGAGTTTCAGGCTCGCGAGTACCTGGAACGACTCCATCAACGCCTCGCAGCGCCCCATGAGTTGCCCACGGGCAGCCGCCGTGGAAGTGAACGGCGACGCGCCGGCTGAGCAGGCCTCCCGGGCCGCTGTCATGGTCTGCGGACCATGGGCCCCTTTCCGTCTCCTGAATCTACCCACAACGAGCGAAGGTCGCAGATGATTCTCGATGGCTCGTTGATGGACACCAGGCATACGCGGTTCTCCCAACGATCCCAGAGAAACACGTATTGGCTGTCCCCACCGGCGGGCGTGTAACGAAGCTCCATCCAGGCGACACAGGCGATCGCCCAGATGGAGAGCAATACGACGAGCAACGCGAACACCTTCATGGTCTTGCCTCAGGGACGAACCGCCAGAATGCTGGAGTTGACGCGATACAACGTCTGCTCGGTGGTGCTGCCTATGATCTTCGCCAGCCCAGCGTGATAGAGGGTCCCCATGACGACGACGTCCATCTGCTGCTGGGCAGCGAAATCAGCGATGACTCGCATGGCTGGCCCCTTGGCCAGATGCTGGCAGGGACGTCCCACGCCGAATCGTGCGCCAATATCGTCCATGCGCTGGCGCGAGCGACCGCTCAACTGTTCAGCCACTTCCGGAGTCCAGGCTACCGGGCTTGCGGCATAGGCAAGAAAGCTGGAGCTCACATCGTAGGCCTGCAACAGATGCAGCTCCGCGTCGCATTGCCGAGCGAACTGCCGGGCTGAGTCGACAATCCGGTCGTTCAGGGCATTGACCTCGGGTTCGTCCTGCGAAAGGTCGATTGCCGCCACCACCTTGCGCGGCAACGGATGTTGCGCAAGGCTGACCAGGTGCAGTGGTACCGGGCACTGGCGGAGCAGTTGCCAATCCAGCGGATGCATCAAGGTGCGGCTCAGCGTTGGCTCGTACTGCGTATCCTTGACCACAAGATCGATCTGACGCGTCGTTACCAGTCGAAGAATGTCTTCCAGCGGCTCTTCGCTCCAGATCGCTTCTGCACTGGCATCGATACCGTGCCCACGTAGCAGTTGGAGCTGATCATCAAGCCATGCCTGACGGTGCTCCTGGATAGTTTCACGGGCACGTAGCTGAGTGCTGTAATCGAGAAGCGCCAGGCCAGCTGGCATGCCCCCCAACACCACAACGTGCAGGCTTGCGCCGAAGGAGCCGGCCAGGGCCTGGGCGCGAGCCATGGCAGGGGAATAGTGAAGTTCAGGGTCGCAGATCAGAAGCAGACGGGCAAAGGCGTTCATGATGCCTCCGGTGCAATGCATATGAGCGTTATGCCATGAGCCTGTGCCGCTCCAGTGCGGCGGACTTTGATGCTGATCAAGGGCGGTTCCGGATACGTCCGTTGAAACGATCAAAGCGCTGCACGGGGCCATCATGGATCGATGTCGGCCAGGCTCCGTCGGGTAGCAAACACCGCTCGTCTCGCAGCCAGATGCGAGACGCTGGCACGCCATACCACTGGCACAGGCGAGCCGCTCGTTGTGCAAGAGGAGCCGGAGCGGCGCAATACACAAGGTCAGGCAATTGCTTGCTCAGGTACTCCCGCAGCCGCTCCAGTGGACAGGAGTCCGGCCCGGCCTCGGCGAGCAGGCCCAGTGTCCGCAACCAGCTCCGGCAATCGTCGGGAAGGTGAGCCGGGCTCGTCGCATCATGGATGAGCGACAAGCGTACCCACGGCATCCAGCAGGCAAACTCGTCGATTGCCGCGGCCACGGCCAATATTCCACCCTCGCTGGCGAAGACCAGCAGCCGGGAGGCGCCCAGCGGCAAAGGCCACCCCGTGCCAAACGGGCCGCGATAACCGAGATGTTCCGATGTCAGTGGCAGGCCGGGTTGGCGCGCGGCCACGATGAAGCGTCGATCTCGCCCGGGCAGGCTTACATAATCGAACGGACGAGGCTCCCGTCCGTGGTCATGCAGCACGCAGTACTGTCCGGGAATGACGGCCTCCGACTCACTGTTCTCCAACAGCAGACGCAGACACTGGATCGCACCCGCAAGGGGCAGTACATCCAGAACTCGCACCCGGCAAACAGTCTCCCGTTCCATGCCGCGCCTCCAAGGCGAGCGCCGGCGAGATACGCCAGCTACGAACTCAGGCTAAGTAGCGACGCTCGGGCTGCCTTGATCGCCGTCAACTTGCCTCCGGGAAAATGGATGCGATGTCCGAAACCGCATTTGATCGACATCAAAGTGCACGCCCACGGTGGCCGCAGAATCGAATGGCCTCGTCAGTGAGGCAACCTTCATCCTGCGGAGGAATGCATCATGTCCGAGCCCGCGAAAAAAGTACCCGTCAGCACGGTTCCCAGCCAACCGGCCAAGGCTTCTGCGCAGACCGCCAGCCATTACAATCCATGGCATCCCTTCGAGAACCTGCGCCGGCAAATCGACACCCTCTTCGACGACTTCGGCCGTGCCCCTTTACGTCTTCCCTTCGGTCATAGTGCCTTCGATGCCGATCCCTTCTGGCGTCGCGAGCCATTCACCCATGGCTTGCCTGCGGTGGATGTCAGCGAGCAGGCGGAGGAGTTCAGGATCAACGCCGAGCTGCCCGGCATGGATGAGAAGGACATCGAGATCAAGCTGGCCAATGGTTGCCTGATCATCAAAGGCGAGAAGAAGGAAGAAAAGAACGAAGCGCGCAAGGAGTACCACATCTCCGAGCGCCGTTACGGCAGCTTCGAGAGGGTGTTCCGGCTGCCTCGAGAGGTGGACCCGGAAAGGATCCAGGCCCAGTTCAGCAAGGGCGTCCTGCAGGTGCAACTGCCCAAGCGCGCCGAGGCGGTTCATCCCGAGAAGATCATTCCCGTCAAGGCGGCCAAGTGAAACGCCGGCGCCCTCGAGGAGCGGGGGCGCCATTCTTCAATAGCTACGGTTACGGCATTGGAAGGCGCGCTACATCACCCACGTGCACGCGCCCTCCTCCCGACCGTCAGTCGATGGATGCAGGTGCATCAAGGCGACCGGACGCTCGTCGATTCTGCGACACACCGGTGCTGACGATGCACTGGCGTCGGCACTCTCCTGATCCGCCGCGCCCATTGAAATGACCGAGGTGCACCATGAGCCAGATTCAGAAACTCCTGCTGATCGCTCACCCAGACCTGCACGACGCTCCGGCGCTGCATCGCGCGACGGCCCTGGCGGCTGCCTGTGGGGCATCCCTGCATGTGATCGCTTACGTGGAACCCTTCGCCACGTTCGGCCTGTTGGCGCGACACGTACAGAATGATACGCGTGAGAGCCTGCTGTCGGTGCAGCGTGAGCGCTGGGACAAAGAGTGCCACTTGCAGCGTGGGCGTGGCGCAGGCCTCGACATGACTGCATCCGTGGCCTGGACGACTGATCTACGTGCAGACCTGCTCCGGGACATCCGCGAACTGCAGCCGGACCTGGTAATCAAGGACATCCAGCACGAGTCAGCGTTCAAGCGCTCATTCGTCACTCCGCTGGATTGGTACCTGCTGCGCGAGTGTCCCAAACCGCTCCATCTGGTCCATGACGCATACCACCCGCTGCCTCGCCGAATTGTCGCGGCGGTGGATCCGGCGGATCCGCGAACCCTGATCAGCGGCATCAACGAGCAGATCATTTCGGCGGCAAACGGGCTGGCCCTGCAGTGCAGCGCCGAACTCCATCTTCTGTACATCTACGACTGCATGCCGGCCTACATGGCCAATCGCGGCGAAGGCACCGTCGCCTGGGTAGACCTGATCGAGGAATTGCGAAGCTCCCTGCATCAGTCCTTCGTCAGCCTGGCCGACCAGCACGGGGTCCCCCAGGAGCGACGCCATTTCCTGATGGGCACCCCGCTTCGCGGCATATCCCATTTCGCCCAGGAGAACACGATGGACATCGTGGTAATGGGGCGCGTACATCGCACGGGCGTAGATCGCCTGATCGGCAGCACGACGGAGCACGTTCTCGATCAGATACCCAGCAGTGTGCTTGCCGTGGGCTCCGAAAGCTGACGGTAGAGCGTCGTGCAGCCCCAGGTGCTTTGCCGGCTGGTGGAATTGCAGGCGGAGGTACACCGGACGGGCTGAAGTTGATGAGTATCAAAGTCGAACCGCCCTCCTCGTTTCAGGCTGCAACTGAAGAGTAACCGGCAGCGGAGCAAGACGATGAGCCAGTACCGGAAAGTGTTCCTGGTCGCCGCCCCTCACTGGCAGCATTCACCCGCTTATCGGCGTGCCTTGGCGATTGTGCGACGAGGCAACGCTTCGCTGCATATCGGAATGTTCTTCGAGCCGCGGCTGGGCCTGCCGTTCCTGATCGATCACCTGCGCGATGAGCTGTTGAGGCAGTGCCGTGCAGAACTGGAACGCGAAACCGAAGAACTTCGCCGCACGGGATTGACCGTGACCTGTGAGGTCGTCTGGAGCGCCGAGCCCTGCAAGGAAATTCTGGAACGCGTGGCGGAGCTGGAAGCAGACCTGGTGATCAAGAATGTGCACCACGAGCCAGCTCTGCGACGGGTATTCGTCACACCGCTGGACTACCGCCTGTTGAGAGCTTGCCAGGTCCCCTTGCACCTGGTTGCCGAGGCGCCCCATCCATTGCCGCTCAAAGTGGCGGCCGCCCTGGATGTAGCTAGACCGGAGCTTCTCGCAAGCGGACTCAACGAAGGGATCATCCAGGCCGCGCGGAATATGGCCAGCCTGTGCGGCGCCGAACTGCATCTACTGCACGCATGCGACCTGCCAACGGCCATCGGGTATGACTCGGCGATGCTGAGCAGCAGTTGGGATACCAGTTATGCGGAGCAAGTTCGAATCTCGCTCTATCAAACGTTCAACCAAGTGGGCGACAAATGGGGCATTCCCACGGAACGCCGCCACTTCGTCCTCGGCCCGGCCGCTCAGGGAATCACGAACTTCATGAATGACCATCAGATTGACGTGATGGTGCTTGGAATGCAGCGCCGCCTGGGCCTGGACCGCATCCTGGGAAGCACCACCGAACGGCTGCTGTACCATGTTTCCGGCAGCCTGCTGGCAGTCGGCGCCGATGCCACGGGGCACCCCAGGTTGCAGCAGGGTATCGAGAAGGCGCAGTGACGATCATTGATCGTGAAAACTGGAGATCAAGCAGGACGTGTTCCGCCCCCTGCATCACCAATGCAAGCCGGGCGTCGTCCCGGCCACCATAGGACCCGTTCCATGGCCGGCATGTTTCATGCCGCTCTCACCCCTCACGCGTGCTGCATACCGGCACGCTTGAGCAACTGCCGGCAGCGCTCCGACAGGTGCACCACGCGCAGGTGCTTGCCCGCCTTGGCATAGCGCTCGCGCAGGGTCTTCAGCGCAGCGATGGCCGAATAGTCGACGAAGCTCAGGTGCGCGCAGTCCAGGGTGATCTGCTGCGGATCGCCCGCCGGGTCGAACTGGTTGAGGAACGGCGTGGTCGAGGCGAAGAACAGCGTGCCGTGCACGCGATAGAGCCGGCTGCCGTCGGCCTCGTCATGCACGTCCGCGTACAGCTCGCGGGCGTGCTTCCAGGCGAAGTCCAGCGCGGCGATGACAATGCCGCAGAACACGGCAATCGCAAGGTCGGTCGCCACGGTGATCGCGGTCACCGCGACAATTACCAGCACATCGCTCAGCGGCACCTTGTGCAATACCCGCAGCGAGGCCCAGGCGAAGGTCTGCTGCGACACCACGAACATCACGCCGACCAGCGCCGCCAGCGGGATGCGCTCGATCAGCGGCGAGAGGAACAGCACGAAGAGCAGGATCATCACCCCCGCCACCACGCCCGACAGCCGGCCACGGCCGCCGGAGCTGAGGTTGATCACGGTCTGCCCGATCATGGCGCAGCCGCCCATGCCGCCGAACAGCGCGGAAACGATGTTGGCGCCACCCAGCGCCACGCACTCGCGGTCGGGGAAGCCACGGCTCTCGGTGATCTCGTCGGTGAGGTTCAGGGTCAGCAGGGTTTCCAGCAGGCCGACCATCGCCATGAGGAAGGCGTAGGGCGCGATGATCCGCAGGGTTTCCAGGTTCCACGGGATGTCCGGCAGAGCGAACGGCGGCAGGCCACCGGCGATGTGCGCCATGTCGCCCAGGGTGCGGGTCGGCACGTGCAGCAGGTGGACCAGCAGGCCCACGCCGAGGATCGCCACCAGCGCCGGCGGCACCGCGCGGGTCAGGCGCGGCAGCAGGTAGACCACCGCCATGGTCAGCGCCACGAGGCCGAGCATCAGGTACAGCGGGTTGCCGCTGAGCCAGCGTTCGCCGTCCTTGAAATGCTCCAGCTGGGCCAGCGCGATGACGATCGCCAGGCCATTCACGAAGCCCAGCATTACCGGATGCGGCACCATCCGCACCAGCTTGCCCAGGCGCAACAGACCGAAGGCGACCATCACCAGGCCACCCAGCAGCACCGTGGCCAGCAGGTACTGCACGCCGTGCTGCACCACCAGGGCGACTATCACCACCGCCATCGAACCGGCCGCGCCGGAGACCATGCCGGGCCGCCCGCCGAACAGTGCAGTCAGGGTGCAGAGGATGAATGCGCCATACAGCCCCATCAGCGGATTGAGGTGGGCGACCAGGGCAAAGGCGATGCACTCGGGCGCCAGGGCGAAGGACGTGGTCAGTCCTGCCAGGACATCGGCACGCAGGCGGGCGGGTTTCATGGTTCGACTCGGTACGGGTGCTGCGGAAAAGGCCGGCAATGGTACGCAAACGCGTCACGCACGGCCACTCGCCAAGCTCGCCTGGCGACGGCCGCCACATCCGGCAGCGGTAGAGCGAAGGCACTGGCCAATCAGTTCTCCGGAACCCAGGGCCCGACCTCGACGATACGGCGCACATAGATACGCGGCTCGGGCATGACGGACTCGTCGAGCGTCTCCCCTGAGAAACATCGCCAATGGTTGATCACCATGTCGTACCCCGACATCTGGCTGAAGGCGACACCCGCCGAAAACCGGGGGTTGATGTCCATCAGCAGCGGGATGCCGGCGTGCATCAGGAACTCGACGTTGATGCAGCCATCCAGATCGAGGGCGCGCGCGACTTCGAGCGCCGCATCGATCAGCGCCGGATCGTTCAACATCCGGACGGTCATGCCGGCGCCGTTGGAGGTCCGCATCAGCTCCTGCCTGGCCATGGCCACCGCGCGCCCGCTGGTGCGCTGGCGCACGACATCGACCACGCACACCTCGCCCTCGAGCAGCGGCTGCACGATATAGCCGCGCCCATCCAGCTTCCTGCGGAAGTACACAAGGTCGTGCACGTCGTATATCCGCTCCAGCCCTTCGCTGCTGCGGCCGCCGCGCGGCTTGGCGATCAGGGGGAAGGCCAACCCCGTCGAGGGAAGCTCCTCCAGCCGCCAGGTGGGAATGGTGTGGATGAGCGGATCGCCGCGAAACGCCTCGAAGACGCGCCACTTGTCACGACTCACGCGCACGCTTTCGACCGGCGACATGCACAACGTGATGCCGCGGCGGGAGAACACCTCATGGTGCAGTACGAAGGCATCGACCTCGACGTCCGTCAGCGGCAATACATGGGTGACCCCTTCTGCTTCGCAGAGCGAAAGAACACTGCCGGCATAAGCCTGCGCGTCCCGCGCGGCGGGCACCTGGTGCACGGTATCGAGCAGGGCCGAGGTGGCCGTCCATTCCTGCGGAACCGTGCTACTGCCGAGGATTCGCATGTGCGAACAACGGCGCAACGAAGTGATAACTGCTTCTGCGGCGAAGGAACCAATGGCGGTGACGAGGAGCGTCGGGGTCGATCCACAGGGGGATCGCGTATTCACTTCGAATTCCCGTCGCGGGCGCGTCGGGAAAACAATGGAGCAGGGACACCAGTACCCATTTCCACGGCCTCACGTTGACTCTACTGCCTGACTGCCGAATCGCCCTCCTGGCCCGGTCTTCCTATAGGTTCAGCGTAGACGGTAGATGCACCGGCGACGGACCGGCCAGGGAAGTCGGAAAACCGATCGCTGCGCCCAGGTGTGCTCGATCACCGTAACCGGCAGCGCCCTCCGGGGTCCGGCATCGCCCGGCGAGGCCCTACTCCGCCCGCGTCTGCACCAGCGCCCCATGCAGGAAGAGCTTCTCCAGCACACTGGCCGAGCTGGAGCTGGCCGCCCGGCCGTAGCGCTCGGCGTCGACCATGCCATAGAGCATCGAGAGGAAGAGTTCGGTGAACACCGCAGCGGTGATGTCGATGCGGAACACGCCGTTCTGCTGGCCGCGCAGGAAGAAGGCGTCCACGGCGTCGATGTAGTAGCTCCAGCGCTCGGTGGCGGTCTCTACGTCGAGGCTTTCGGTGCGGAACTGGAATATCAGGAAGGCCAGCATGTCGCGGTGCTTGAGGTGCTCGGCGATCAGCCGGCGAAGCGCGTCCAGCGACGGGTCCTGCTGCAGCTCGGCAGCCTCGAGGATCTTCCGGATCACCGAATGGCCATAGGTCTCCAGCATCTGCACCAGGTTGTCGCGGGTGCCGCAGAAGCGGTGCAACGTGGCCTTGCTCACCCCCGCCGACTCCGCCAGCTCCTTCAGCGTCGCCCGTGGGCGATCGACGATGGCCACGGCCAGCGCGTTGAGAAGGCGTTCATCGTGGGCAGTGAGTGTCATTCGTAGCCTCGGAACTGGATGTCGGGTTGTTTTGATGTTGGAAAGTCTCATTGTGCAGAAAGAGGCCCTCCTTTTGAAAGGAGATGACACATTTTATACAACCAGGAAGCAAATGAGACAATATTGACTCAATTTGAGTTTGAAAGGATCATGCGCACCTTTCCAGTTAGACAGACCCGGGTGAATCATGGGCAGCGTGCGTGCAATAGGGACGATCAGTGTTTTGGTAGCGGCGATGGCGCTGGCCGGCTGCGGGCCTTCGGGCGAGCCGGAAGCGGCCGCCGAGGTCGCCCGTCCGGTGGATGTGGTGGCGGTGGTCACCGAGCCGCTGGTGTTGACCTCGGAACTGCCGGGGCGCATCGAGCCCATGCGGGTGGCCGAAGTCCGCGCCCGGGTGGCCGGCATCGTGCTGCAGAAGCGTTTCGCCGAAGGCGCCGACGTGAAGGCCGGCGACCTGCTGTTCCAGATCGACCCGGCGCCGCTGAAGGCCGCCGTGTCCCGCGCCGAGGGCGAGCTGGCGCGTGCGCAGGCCTCGCTCTATGAGGCGCAGGCGCGGGTCAAGCGCTACGAGCCGCTGGTGAAGATCGAAGCGGTCAGCCAGCAGGACTTCGACAGCGCCACCGCCGACATGCGCAGCGCCCAGGCGGCGGTGCGTTCGGCACAGGCGGACCTGGAAACCGCGCGGCTGAACCTGGGCTATGCCTCGGTCAAGGCGCCGATCTCCGGTCGTATCGGTCGCGCATTGGTTACCGAGGGCGCGCTGGTCGGCCAGGGCGAGGCCACGCTGATGGCGCGTATCCAGCAGCTCGACCCGATCTACGCCGACTTCACCCAGCCGGTGGCCGATGCGCTGCGCCTGCGCGAGGCACTCAAGGGCGGCAACCTGTCCGCCGGCCAGAGCCAGGCGCTGAGCATCCGCGTCGACGGTACGGACTACGAGCGTCAGGGCGAACTGCTGTTTACCGATGTTTCGGTGGACCGTGGCACCGGCCAGGTTTCGCTGCGCGGCACCTTCGCCAACCCCGACGGCGTGCTGCTGCCGGGCATGTACGTGCGGGTCACCGCGCCCCAGGGCAGCGACGCCAAGGCCATCCTGGTGCCGCAGCGCGCCGTGCAGCGCGCCACCGACGGCAGCGCCCACGTGCTGGTGATCGGCGCCGACAGCCGCGTCGAGACCCGCCAGGTGCGGACCGGCGCGATGCAGGGCTCGCGCTGGCAGATCAGCCAGGGCCTGGCCAGCGGCGACCAGGTGATCGTCGGCGGCCTCACCGGCCTGCAGCCGGGCAGCAAGGTCGAACCGCGCCAGCCGCAGGAGCAACAGGCAGCCCGCCAGTAAGGCCGGGCTCGCCGCGAGGAATATCCCATGTCCAAGTTCTTCATCTTGCGCCCCAACTTCGCGTGGGTGGTGGCGCTGTTCATTTCCCTGGCCGGCCTGCTGGTCATTCCGCTGCTGCCGGTGGCGCAGTACCCCAACGTGGCGCCGCCGCAGATCACCGTCACCGCCACCTACCCCGGCGCCTCCGCCCAGGTGCTGGTGGACTCGGTCACCAGCGTGATCGAGGAGGAGCTCAACGGCGCCAAGGGCCTGCTCTACTTCGAATCCACCAGCAACTCCAACGGCACCGCCGAAGTGGTGGTCACCTTCCAGCCCGGCACCAACCCGGAGCTGGCCCAGGTGGACGTGCAGAACCGCCTGAAGAAGGCCGAGGCGCGCATGCCCCAGGCCGTGCTCACCCAGGGCCTGGAGGTCGAGCAGACCAGCGCCGGCTTCCTGCTGATCTATGCGCTCAACTACAAGGAGGGCGCCCAGCGCAGCGATACCACCGCCCTGGGCGACTACGCCGCGCGCAACATCAACAACGAGCTGCGCCGCGTACAAGGCGTCGGCAAGCTGCAGTTCTTCTCTTCCGAAGCGGCCATGCGCGTCTGGATCGACCCGCAGAAGCTGGTCGGCTACGGCCTCTCCATCGATGACGTGAGCAACGCCATCCGTGGCCAGAACGTGCAGGTGCCGGCCGGCGCCTTCGGCAGCTCGCCGGGCAGCGCGGCCCAGGAAGTGACCGCGACCCTGGCGGTGAAAGGCACCCTGGACGATCCGGCGGAGTTCGGCCGCATCGTGCTGCGCGCCAATCCCGACGGCTCCACCGTGAAGCTGGCGGACGTCGCGCGCCTGGAAGTGGGCAGCGAAAGCTACAACTTCGCCTCGCGCCTGAACGGCAAGCCGGCGGTGGCCGGCGCCATCCAGCTCTCCCCCGGCGCCAACGCGCTGCAGACCGCCGCATTGGTGAAGGAACGCCTGGCCGAGCTGTCGGTGAACTTCCCCGACGACGTCGAGTATTCAGTGCCCTACGACACCTCGCGCTTCGTCGACGTGGCCATCGAGAAGGTGATCCACACCCTGATCGAAGCCATGGTGCTGGTGTTCCTGGTGATGTTCCTGTTCCTGCAGAACGTCCGCTACACGCTGATCCCGGCCATCGTGGTGCCGGTGTGCCTGCTGGGCACGCTGACGATGATGTACCTGCTGGGCTTCTCGGTGAACATGATGACCATGTTCGGCATGGTGCTGGCCATCGGCATCCTGGTGGACGACGCCATCGTGGTGGTGGAGAACGTCGAGCGGATCATGGCCGAGGAAGGCCTCTCCCCCGCCGCCGCCACGGTCAAGGCGATGGGCCAGGTGTCCGGCGCCATCGTCGGCATCACCCTGGTGCTCGCGGCGGTGTTCCTGCCGCTGGCGTTCATGGCCGGTTCCGTGGGCGTGATCTACCAGCAGTTCTCGCTGTCGCTGGCGGTGTCGATCCTGTTCTCCGGCTTCCTCGCCCTGACCTTCACCCCGGCGCTGTGCGCGACCCTGCTCAAGCCGATCCCTGAAGGCCACCACGAGAAGCGCGGCTTCTTCGGCGCCTTCAACCGCGGCTTCGCCCGCCTGACCGAGCGCTACACCCTGCTCAACAGCGCGCTGGTCAAGCGCGCCGGGCGCTACATGCTGGTCTACGCCGGCATCATCGCCGTGCTCGGCTACACCTATGTGCGCCTGCCGGAGTCCTTCGTGCCGGTGGAAGACCAGGGCTACATGATCGTCGACATCCAGCTGCCGCCGGGCGCCACCCGCGCGCGCACCGACCTCACCGGCCAGGAGCTGGAGCGCTACCTGCAATCCCGCGAGGCGGTGGACTCGGTGTTCCTGGTGATGGGCTTCAGCTTCTCCGGCATGGGCGAGAACGCCGCGCTGTCCTTCCCGACCCTGAAGGACTGGTCCGTGCGCAGCGCCGAGCAGTCCGCCGATGCCGAGGCCGCGCTGACCAACCAGCGCTTCGCCGGCCTCAGCGACGGCGCGATCATGGCGGTCACCCCGCCGCCGATCGACGGCCTGGGCAACTCCGGTGGCTTCTCGCTGCGCCTGCAGGACCGCGCCGGCCTCGGCCGCGAGGCGCTGCTGGCGGCCCGCGACCAACTGCTCGGGCAGGCCAACGGTAACCCGAAGATCCTCTACGCGATGATGGAGGGCCTCGCCGAGGCGCCGCAGCTGCGCCTGGAAATCGACCGCGACAAGGCGCGGACCCTCGGTGTGAGTTTCGAGTCGATCAGCAGCGCGCTGTCCACCGCCTTCGGCTCGTCGGTGATCAACGACTTCGCCAACGCCGGCCGCCAGCAACGCGTGGTGGTGCAGGCCGAACAGGGCGAACGAATGACCCCGGAAGCCGTGCTCAAGCTCTACGTGCCCAATGCCGGCGGTGAGCTGGTGCCGCTGTCCGCCTTCGTCAGCACCCGCTGGGAAGAAGGCCCGGTACAGCTGGTGCGCTACAACGGCTACCCGTCGATCCGCATCGCCGGCGACGCCGCGCCCGGCGTCAGCACCGGTGAAGCCATGGCCGAGATGCAGCGCCTGGTCGCCGACCTGCCGGCCGGCATCGGCTACGAGTGGACCGGCCTGTCCTTCCAGGAGAAGGTCGCCAGCGGCCAGGCGAGCCAGCTGTTCGCCCTCGCCATCCTGGTGGTGTTCCTGCTGCTGGTGGCGCTCTACGAGAGCTGGGCGATCCCGCTGTCGGTCATGCTGATCGTGCCCATCGGCGCCCTCGGCGCGGTGCTCGCGGTGATGGTCGTGGGCCTACCCAACGACGTGTACTTCAAGGTCGGCCTGATCACCATCATTGGTCTGGCGGCAAAGAACGCGATCCTCATCGTCGAGTTCGCCAAGGAACTCTGGGAGAAGGGCTACAGCCTGCGCGAGGCCGCCATCGAGGCCGCCCGCCTGCGCTTCCGCCCGATCATCATGACCTCCATGGCGTTCATCCTCGGCGTGGTGCCGCTGACCATCGCCAGCGGCGCCGGCGCCGCCAGCCAGCGTGCCATCGGCACCGGGGTGATTGGCGGGATGCTTAGCGCCACGCTGCTGGGGGTGATCTTCGTGCCCATCTGCTTCGTCTGGCTGCTGTCGCTGCTGCGCCGCAAGCCCAAACCCGCCCATCCATCCCTCGAGGCCACGGAGTGACCGCCATGCGCAAACCCGCCTTTACCGCGTCGGCCCTGCTGCTGGCGCTGGCCCCGCTCTTGATAGCCGGCTGCTCGATGGCGCCCACCTATGAGCGCCCCGAAGCGCCGGTGGCGGCGAACTGGAACAGTCCGGCCGCGCAAGTGGGTCAGTCCGCCAGCCACCTGGACTGGCAGACCTTCATCGTCGACAGCGAGCTGCGCGACCTGGTGAACATCGCCCTGAACAACAACCGCTCGCTGCGCCAGACCCTGCTGGACATCGAACAGGCCCGCGCGCAGTACCGCATCCAGCGTTCCGAGCGGGTGCCGGGCCTGAGCGCGGCGGCCAACGGCAACCGCCAGCGGCTGCCGGGTGACCTGTCGAGCAACGGAAGTTCCGGCGTCAGCAGCAGCTACCAGGTCGGCCTGTCGCTGCCCGAGTACGAGGTGGACCTGTTCGGCCGGGTGAAGAGCCTGACCGACGCCGCCCTGGAGCAGTACCTCGCCACCGAGGAAGCTGCGCGCAGTGCGCAGATCGCCCTGGTCGCCGAAGTCAGCCAGGCCTACCTGAGCTACGACGGCGCCCAGCGCCGCCTGCTGCTGACCGAGCAGACCCTGGCCAGCCGCGAGGACTCCCTCGCGCTGATCGCCCAGCGCCGCTCGGCCGGCGCCGCCACCGCACTGGATTACCAGGAGGCGCTGGGGCTGGTGGAACAGTCCCGCGCCGAACTGGAAAGCAACGCGCGGCAGAAGCAGCAGTCGCTCAATGCCCTGGTGCTGCTGCTCGGCACGCCGGACGCCGCCAGCCGCATCCCGCTGGTGCCGTTGGACAAACCCATGCTGGTCCAGGACATCGCGCCCGGCACGCCGTCCGAGCTGATCGAGCGGCGCCCGGACATCCGTGCCGCCGAGCACCAGCTCAAGGCGCGCAACGCCGACATCGGCGCGGCACGCGCGGCATTCTTCCCGCGCATCAGCCTGACTGGCAGCTTCGGCACCTCCAGTGCGGAAATGTCCGGGCTGTTCGACGGTGGTTCGCGCTCCTGGAGCTTCGTGCCGACGCTGTCGCTGCCGATCTTCGATGCCGGGCGCAACAGCGCCAACCTGGACCTGGCCAAGGTACGCAAGGACTCCGCCGTGGCCGCCTACGAAGGCACCATCCAGACCGCCTTCCGCGAAGTGGCTGACGCGCTGGCCGCCACCGACACCCTGCGCCGCGAGGAAGTCGCCCGCCGGGCGCTGGCCAACACTACCGAGGAGACGCTGAAGCTGGCCAAGGCGCGCTACGAAGGCGGCGTGGACAGCCACCTGCGCTACCTCGACGCGCAGCGCAGCAACTTCATCAATGAAGCGGCCTACATCGAGACCAGCACCCAGCGGCAGATCGCCCTGGTCGACCTGTTCCGCGCGCTGGGCGGTGGCTGGGATGGCAAGCCGGTGGCGCAGCGCTGACCCGCCATCTTGGCTCCTGCACTGTTTTCTTCTGGTATTTCGTGCCAAGAGCCTCCCTCTCCCCAACCCTCTCCCTGAAGGGAGAGGGGACCGTTCGGCGCAGCTTGATGCAGTTGCGTCAGCCGGCACGGAAAGCTCCCTCTCTCTTTGGAGCGGGGCGCGCAGCCAGGGCGGGGGGAGAGGGCAGCCCTGGCGCGATATTTCAGGTAGGAGCGGATCTTATCCGCGATGCGCCGACATGGCCGGCGCCCAATGGGACCGCGTAAGGCATCGGCACTCCCCTGTCGCCACAGATTTCTTCGCAATGGATTTCGCGGACAAGGTCCGCTCCTACAGGTCAGCGCCCTACCCCGCCAATCACGCGTCGAACACCGGCCGGAAGAAACTCCGCTCGTAGCTGATGATGCAGCGGGTTTCCTCGGCGTAGCGGAACGCGGCCTGGCAGTCGGGATCGATCATCGACTGCTGCCGGTAGCGTTCGTAGTCGGCCAGGCTCGGGAAGCTGAACATCGCCAGCGCGATATTGCTGGCCCCCTCCGACGGCATGAAATAGCCGTGGTGCTTGCCGCCGAACTTCTCCACCAGGCCGATCCAGAGCCGGCCGTAGTGTTCGAATTCCTTGAGCTTGTAAGAGTCCAGTACGTAACGCAGGTGGCAGGTAACCATCTCGTTGGCTCGCTTCAGGCAGGTGAGTGAGAGCACCACTCTACCGAACGAACCTTGCGCGGCGACAGCAGCAATACCGGCAATATCGGTAACTTTCCGCCAATCCTCCGGCCTTTGGCTTCAGCGCAAGACCGGCGGCGAGTCAGTCGATCAGCGAGGAGTCTCGAGAAAACCCGCCCATGAAAAAGGGAGCCGCTTGGCTCCCTTTTTCATGGACCTGTATCAGGCGAAGACGAAGTACTTGCGCACCGTTTCCACCACTTCCCAGGTGCCTTTCATGCCCGGCTCGATGACGAACACGTCGCCGGCACGCAGGTGGATCGGCTGCTCGCCCTCGGGGGTGATGATGCAGTAGCCGTCCTGGAAGTGGCAGTACTCCCACTTCTCGTAGTTCACCTCGAACTTGCCGGGGGTGCAGATCCAGGTGCCCATGATCTTGCTGCCGTCCTTCGAGGTGTAGGCATTCAGGTTGACGGTGTGCGGGTCGCCGCCGATGCGCTTCCACTTGGTGGCGTCCAGCACCGGGGTCGGACAGGTTTCGCGCAGAACGGTAATGAAATCGGACATCTCGGCTCCAGGTCGATGCAACGGAAGGACCGTCACCATAGGCCCGCGCGCGCCGGGGAATTTGCCTGGGGCCGACCTCCGGATGCCAGCTGGCGCTCAGGCCACGGGCATCCCGAAGCAGTGCCGGGGCTGCGGGAAGCGTCGCTCACGCACATCGCTGGCGAAGCGCGCCGCGGCCTCGGCAATCAACTCGTCCACCCGCACGTAGCCCTCGGCGAAGCGCGGCATATGCTCGCCGCCCAGGCCCAGCATGTCCTCGGTCACCAATACCTGGCCGGCACAGACAGGCGAGGCGCCAATGCCGATCACCGGAATCTCCAGCGCCTCGCACACCTGACGCGACACCGCCTCCAGCGTGCCCTCCAACACCAGAGAGAAGGCGCCCGCCTCGGCCACCGCGCGGGCATCGCGCAGCACCGCGGCCTGCCCCACAGACTCCTTGCCCTGGACCCGGAATCCGCCCATCGAGTTGACCTTCTGCGGCATCAGACCCACATGGCCCATCACCGGGATGCCGCGCTGCACGAGGAAGGCGATGGTCTCGGCCATCTCCGCGCCGCCCTCCACCTTGACCGCCTGCGCACCGCTTTCCGCCAGAATGCGTGCGGCACTGAGAAAGGCCTGCTGCGGCGAAGCCTGGTAGCTGGCGAACGGCAGATCGACCACCACGCAGGCATGGCGCGATCCACGGACCACGGCGGCGCCGTGGGCGATCATCATGTCCAGGCTCACCGCCAGGGTATGCGGCATGCCGTACAGCACCATGCCCAGCGAATCGCCCACCAGCAGCACATCGACATGCTCGTCGAGCAGTTGCGCCATCGGCGTCGAATAGGCGGTCAGCACCACCAGGCTGCCCGTCTCGCGGCGCTGGCGGATGTCGTGGATGGAAAGGCGGCGGTCGTGGCGATGGCTGCTCATGGGCTCTCCCGTGCATGGCTGATGTCGAACACGGAAGACGCTACCATCGCCCTTCGTGGCCGACTTCAGGGATAGGGACGAGATATGCCGCCAACAGGACAAAATGAACTCACGCTGCCCGGCTTCGCCGCCCTGCCCCGCCCCTTCTGGCTGCGCGCCTTCGAGATGCCGGCCGGACATCGCGTCCAGGCCCATGCCCACCCCTGGGGCCAACTGATGTACGCCGCCGCCGGCGTACTGGAAACCTGCACCGAACAACGCGCCTGCGTGATACCGCAGCGCCATGCGGTATGGCTGCCCGCCGGCGTGGCGCACAGTGCGCACGCCAGGACCCGCGTGACGTTCCGCAGCCTCTACCTGGAGCCCGGCATTGCCGCACGGCTCGGCGAGTGCCGCGTACTGGCCATCTCGCCGCTGCTCGACGGGCTGATCCAGCGCGCCGCCGAGTTCCCCCGCGACTATCCCGACCACGGCCCGGAAGACCGCCTCCTGCACGTACTGCTGGACGAGCTGCTGCGCGCGCCGGAATCCGGGCTGTCCCTGCCGCTGCCGCGCGACCCACGGCTGCGGCGCATCACCGACGAGCTGCAACGCCAGCCCGGCCAGCGGCTCGGCATCGACGACTGGGCCAGCCGCGTGGGCGCGTCGCGGCGCACCCTCGCCCGGCTGTTCCGTGAGGAAACCGGCCTGTCGTTCCGCGAATGGCGCGAACAGGCGCGCCTGCTTGCCGCGCTGCCACGCCTGGAGCAGGGCGACTCCGTCACCCGCGTCGCCGGCGAACTGGGCTACGACTCGACCTCGGCGTTCATCGAACTGTTCCAGCGGCGCCTGGGCATGACGCCGGGTGCAATGACCAGACGTTTGCGCGGATCGACGGCGGACTGAAGCACAACGCGAGCGAACTCAGTCGCGCGAGCGGCGGCTGCTGGCGATCAACCCGCTGGCGCGAGCGCGCAATTGCCCGCAGCCGCCGTCGACATCCTGCCCGGCGCTGTTGCGCACCTTGGTCAGCACGCCGCGGCTGTGCAGGTAGCGGACGATCTCATTGATGCGCTCGCCATCCGGGCGCTGGTACTGGTCGCCTTCGAGGCTGTTGAAGGGGATCAGGTTGAGGACGCCGAACTTGCCCTTGAGCAGCCGCAGGATGCCGTCGAGTTCGTCCTGGCCGTCGTTGATGCCCTTGAGCAGCGTCCACTGGTACTGGATGGGGTAACCGGTTTGCCGGGCGTAGGCCTCGCCCAGTTCCACCAGTTCGTCGGGGCTGAGCTTCGGCGCGCGCGGCAGCAGTTGCTCGCGCAATTCGGCATTGCTGGTGTGCAGCGAGAGCGCCAGCGCCGGCTTGATCCGCTGCTGCGGCAGGCGCTCGAACACGCGCGGATCGCCCACGGTGGAGAACACCAGGTTCTTGTGGCCGATACCGCCCTCGGTGCCGAGGCGGTCGATGGCTTCGAGCACGTTGTCGAGGTTGTGCGCCGGTTCGCCCATGCCCATGAACACCACGCGCTTCACCGGTCGCAGCCGGCGGGCCAGCACCACCTGGGCGAGGATTTCCATGGCGCTGAGCTGGCGCAGCAGACCGCTCTTGCCGGTCATGCAGAACAGGCAGCCCACCGCGCAACCGACCTGGGTGGACACGCACACGCCGCCGCGCGGCAGCAGCACGCTCTCCACCATCTGCCCATCGCGCAGTTGCACCAGCAGGCGCTCGGAGCCGTCCGCGCCGGGATGGCGGGAATGCAACCGCGCCAGCTGCTCCAGCTCGGCGACGATTTCCGCCACGCCGTTGCGTACCGCCAGGGGCAGGAAATTCTCCGTCGCCTGGCGCTTGGTGCCGGCGTCCAGCGCCCTGCCCTGCAACCAGGCGCGCAGCATCCGGGCGCGATGCCGGGGCAGCGCGCCAAGGTCGGCGAGGCGTTGATCGAGGTCGGTGAAGTGCATGGGGCGCGCATGCTACCACCGGCGGGGATTGCGGCGTAGCGCAAGCTGTCGCCGCGCTCGCACTGGAGCGATGGGCGCGGCGGTGCTAGGGTCAGCCCTTGCCCATCGCAACAGGATGTTCGCCATGCGCCTGACCGGCCTGCTCGTACTCAGCTGCTCACTCACCCTCACCAGCATTTCCCCGGCCAACGCCATGACGCCCGACTTCGACGCCAAGGTGCAGAAGGCCGCCGAGGCGGTGATGCGCGAGAACGGCATTACCGGGCTTGCGATCGGCGTCACCGACAACGGCGAGCAGCGCTTCTACAACTTCGGCCTGGCCTCGCGGGAGAACCACCAGCCGGTCACCAGCGACACGCTGTTCGAGATCGGCTCGATCAGCAAGACCTTCACCGTGACCCTCGCCGCCTTCGCCCAGGCCGCCGGCAAGCTGTCGCTCACGGACAGCCCTACCCGCTACATGCCGGAACTGCGCGGCAGCGCCCTGGACAAGGTCAGCCTGATCAACCTCGCCACCCACACCGCCGGCGGCTTCCCGCTGCAGATTCCCGACACGGTACAGACGCCGGAGCAGCTCACCCAGTACTACAACGACTGGCAGCCGCAGTACCTCGCCGGCAGCCAGCGCACCTACGCCAACCCGAGCATCGCCCTGGTCGGCTTCGCCACCGAACGTGCACTGGACGTACCCTTCAAGACGGCGATGCAGCGCAACCTGTTCGCCCCGCTGGGTCTCACCAACACCCATATCGAAGTGCCGGTCACCCGCCAGGGTTACTACGCCCAGGGCTACGACAAGGACGACGCGCCGGTGCGGATCAACCCCGACGTACTGGCCGACATGGCCTATGGCGTGCGCTCCAGCAGCCGCGACCTGCTGCATTTCGTGGAGATCCAGCTGGGCCGGGTCAAGCTGGGTGAGAAGCTGCAGGCCGCGATCGACGCCACCCGCACCGGCTACTACAAGGTCGGCCCGATGACCCAGGACCTGATCTGGGAGCAGTACGCCTACCCGCCGAAACTGGCGGAGCTGCAGCAGTACAACGGCAGCCAGATGATCCAGGGCAGCCAGCAGGTCACCGCCATCACCCCACCGCTGCCGCCGCAGCAGAAGGTCTGGGTGAACAAGACCGGCGCCACCGCCGGCTTCGGCGCCTACGTGGCCTTCGTGCCGGCCAAGCAGCGCGGCATCGTGCTGCTCGCCAACCGCAACTACCCCAACGAGGTGCGGGTGAAGCTGGCCTGGGACATCCTCTCGCGGCTGCAGTGAGCTCAGAACCTGTTTACGATCTGCTGTGCGTTGGCATAACTGCGTTAAAAACAGGCTCGGAATGCTCATTTACAGCACGTAAACTCCGCTTCCTCGCCTGTTTTTGCCTTGTTCTGCTCTAGCTCGCGAGATCGTAAACAGGTTCTCAGGCGTCGGCCTGGGCCTTGAGAAACAGCGCAAACAGCTCCGGCTGCGACTTGATGTTCAGCTTGGCGTAGATGTGCCGGCGGTGGACCTTCACCGTCTCGGCCGAGATATCCAGCTTGTTCGCCACTTCCTTGTTCGAGCAGCCACCGAGCATCAGGCGGATCACGTCCAGCTCACGGGCGGTCAGCGGCGTGCCGAGGCGCGCCATCGCCGCCTCCAGGTCGCCCTGCCAGCGCGGCACCTGGCGCGCCGGCTGCTCGGCCATGGCGCCTTCGAAGAACAGGCGCTGGCGCATCAGCCCGGCGACCCAGGGGCGGATCAGGTCCAGCAGCGCAATCTGCTCCACCGTGAAGCGCCGCCTGCTGCCCAGCGACAGGCACAGGGTGCGCGTCTCGTCGAGCTGCACGTTGTACTGCACCTCGTCCTCCTTGACGTTGCGGTCGAAGTACAGCCGGTAGTACTCGGTCTGGCGAAAACGCTCGGGCGCCACCTCGGACAGGCGGAACAACCCGCTGCCGGGCCTTTCGCGGTTGGCGACGTAGAACGGGTCGAGCAGGTACAGGCCCTTGATGTAGTCGTGGAACAGCGGATCGGGTGACTCCCCTTCGTAGGGGCTCTCGGCGAACAGGTAGGGCCGGCCATCGCTGAACAGCAGCGCCACCCAGTTATCCAGCGGCACGTACTCATCCAGCACCCGCGCCAGTGCAGGCCAGAAGCCGGGCCGGTCGAGCGACTCGACCAACTGCCCCACCGACCGGTGCCAGGCCACATCCGCAAGGCTCAGGTTCATCCGCATACCCCCCCGGGGTTAACTACTCGACGTGATAGGAAATCCTTAGGCGAAACGCATACTTGCATTGCCTCCGGGGCCTTGTCACTGGCCCCGGAGGGACCCACTCGAACAACAACAAGGCCCGACAATGAAACTCGAACTGGTACAGCTGGCAGGCCGCGACGGCGACACCGCCTACAACCTACAGCGCATCCTCAAGGCCATCGCCACCTGCGCGCCGGACACCGATCTGGTGGTCTTCCACGAGTCGCAGATCACCGGCTTCCTCGACGCCGGCAACATCGCCGCCAACGCCGAGCCCCTCGACGGCCCGAGCGTGCGCGCCATCGTCCAAGCCGCCCGCGACCATGAAGTCGCCGTGGTGGTCGGGCTGATCGAGAACGATGGCGGACGCTTCTACAACACCACGCTGTTCATCGCCCCCGAAGGCATCCAGGCGCACTACCGCAAGACCCACCTGTGGGTCTCCGAACCCGGCCTGGTGGAGCCTGGCGACCGCTACGTGACCTTCCCGTGGCGCGGCGTGCGCATCGGCCTGCTGATCTGCTTCGATGCCGAGTTTCCCGAGACCGCCCGCGCCGTGGCCGAGCTGGGCGCCGAGCTGATCCTGGTCACCGACGGCAACATGGAGCCCTACGGCCACGTGCACCGCACCTCCATCGCCGCCCGCGCGCAGGAGAACCAGGTGTTCGCCGTGGTGGTGAACCGCGTGGGCAGCGGCGACGACGACCTGATCTTCGCCGGCGGCAGCGCCGCGTTCGATCCCTTCGGCCACCTGCTGTTCGAAACCGGGCGCGAGGAATGCCGGCACAGCATCGAACTGGACTTCACCCGGCTCGCTGCAGCCCGCGAGTTGTACGACTATCACCGGGAGAAACGCTTCCGCCTGCCGGGCGAGCGCATCGAGCACGCCGACGGCCGCCGCGAACTGCTGATTCCCTGAAGCGAGCCGCCCTTTACCGGTTGCAACCTGCCCATAACAATTCCAATGAAAACCGCCGGCGCTCCCCACGGAGGACGGCCAGGAGCATCCCATGAAAGCCCCCCGTTTACTGGCATCGGCCCTGGCGCTGGCCAACCTGATCGGCGCGCCCCTCGGCGGCGCCTGGGCCGCCGACGGCCCCACCGTGCACCTGTACAACTGGTACGACTTCATCGCCCCCGAGACGCCCAAGGAGTTCCAGCAGGAAAGCGGCATCACCCCGGTGCTGGACGTGTTCGACAACGCCGAGGTGATGCAGAGCAAGCTGATGGCCGGGCGCACCGGCTACGACGTGGTAGTCATCAGCGGCGACGTCATGCCCAACCTGATCAAGGCCGGCGTACTGCAGGAACTGGACCGCACCAAGTTGCCGAACTGGCCGCACCTGGACCCGGAAGTGCTCGCCACCCTGCAGAAGAACGACCCCGGCAACCGCTATGGCGCGCCCTACCTCTGGGGCACCACCGGCATCGGCTACGACGTCGACAAGATTCACGAGCTGTTCGGCGACCAGGCGCCGGTGAACACCTGGGACCTGATCTTCAAGGAAGAGAACATCGCCAAGCTCAGCCAGTGCGGCGTCGCCATGCTCGACTCGCCGACGGAGATCGTCCCCATCGCCCTGCACTACCTGGGTCTGCCGCCCAACAGCCAGAACCCCGACGACTACCGCAAGGCCGAGGAGCTGCTGCTGAAGATCCGCCCCTACGTGCGCTACTTCGACTCCTCGAAATTCATCACCGACCTGGCCAACGGCAACACCTGTGCGGTGGTCGGCTGGGAAGGCGGGGTGTTCGATGCGCGGCTCACCGCCGAGCGCGCGGGCAATGGCCGCAAGATCGCCTACAGCATCCCCCGCGAAGGCGCGCCGGTGTGGGTGGAAAGCTTCGTGCTGCTCAAGGATGCACCACATCCCGAGCAGGGCCTGACCTTCATCGACTACATGCTGCGGCCGCAGGTGATCGCCAAGAGCTCCGACTACGTCGGCTACCCCAACGCCAACCGCGATGCCACGACGCTGGTGAACGCGAAGCTGCGCGACGACCCCGGCGCCTATCCATCGAAGGAAGTGATGGCCACGCTGTTCCCCCTCGAACCCCTGCCACTGAAGGCGGAGCGGGTGCGCACGCGGGTGTGGAGCAAGGTCAAGACCGGTACCTGACTCCGCTCATCACCGGCGAGGCTGGCCACCGGCGCCGCGCTACGGCTGTCGTTCCGTTAGCGAGCGCAGACGTCAGTCGCTGGCCAGCTCGAACAGCTGCCAGCGCACCGAACTGACGCCCTTCTCCAGGCTGATGCGGCTGACCATGCGCTCCAGCTGGCCGGCGGCCCCATGGCCGCCGAGCAGCTCGGCGCGCACTTCCAGCCAGGTCGGGTTGGGCTGGTCTTCGCTGTGCAGCGATTGCAGGCGCAGCTCGCCGCCGTCCAGGCTGTGCAGCATCAGGCTGCGCACCTGGATCTCATCCTCGGCGCGGCAGACGATGGCCACCCCGTAACGCTGCTCCGCCTCGCTGGCCGGCAGCACCTCCTGATGGTTCAGGCGCTGGGCGATGTCGCGCAGCAGGATGTTGGCGCACAGCACCACCAGGCTGCCCAGCGCGGCTTCCAGCAGCAGCCCCATGCTGCACAGCACGCCGATGGCGGCGGTGCACCAGAGCGTGGCGGCGGTGTTCAGGCCACGCACGTTCAGGCCATCGCGCATGATCACGCCGCCACCGAGGAAACCGATTCCGGAAACCACATAGGCGGCGATGCGCGGCGCATCGGCCGACAGGCCCGGCATGGCCTGGGTCATCAGCACGAACAGGCAGGCGCCAGTGCTGACCAGGGCGTTGGTGCGCAGCCCGGTGAGGCGCTGGCGCAGCTGGCGTTCGGCGCCGATCAGGGCGCCCAGGGCGAGTGCCGCGGCGACCCGCAGCAGGAAGATTTTCCAATCCATGTTCCACCTCGTATCCGGCGCGTGGCCGGTCCATGCGCCGGGTGGGGCCGGCGCGCTATCGGGGGATGGATCGCGAGAGATCGAAGGGCCTGGCGAGGCCCCGGAGGGGAATGGTGAGGCGTCATCCGCGGGGGATGCGTATCGCCACTGTCCGCAACGCAGCGAGACAGCGGCAGGGTTCTGCCGGACGGCTCGCTGTTCAGACCTGTCGCAATCGACCAGGGCAAGTGTCCAAGGCAGGACTCCTGTGCAAGTTGAAAAAAAAGCGACCGGACCCGGTGTGAGCACTATCCGGGACAGCTCCGGCCGCAAGTCTTCATCCTCCTCGCGCCGCCTTAAGGTTTCATTAGGAGCAAGCGCGCCGGAGTAGTGCCGGTGCCGTCCCTGGCCTGGCGCGCTCGACTGAACATCGCGGTGGGCGTCTGGCCGGAATACCATGGCGAACGAAAAGTGCATCAGCCCGCCCAGCAGGAGAGCCCCATGCCGTTGCCCGTCAGCACCCGCGAACACTGGATCGGCACCGAAAAGGGCCAGCTCTTCGCCCAGGACTGGACGCCCGCCGACGCGCGCGACGAGCCCATCCTGCTGCTGCATGACTCCCTGGGCTGCGTGGCGCTGTGGCGGGACTTCCCGGAACACCTCGCGCGTGCCACCGGCCGCCCGGTGATCGCCTACGACCGCCTGGGCTTCGGCCGCTCCGAACGCTACCCCGGCGCCCTGCCCCTGGGCTTCATCGACGACGAGGCACGGGAGCACTTCCCGGCATTGCAACGGCACTTCGGCTTCGAGCGCTGCGTGGTGTTCGGCCACAGCGTCGGCGGCGCCATGGCAGTGGCCTGCGCGGCACAGCATCCGCAGGCCTGCGCGGCGCTGATCACCGAATCGGCCCAGGCCTTCGTCGAGCACCAGACCCGCGACGGCATCCGCGCCGCCGAACAGGAATTCGCCAGGGAGGGTCAGCTGGAGCGCCTGCAGAAGTACCACGGCGACAAGGCCTTCTGGGTACTGCGCGCCTGGGTCGATACCTGGCTGTCGAACGACTTCAGCGACTGGAACCTCGACGCCGAACTGGCGCTGGTGAAATGCCCGATCCTCAGCCTGCATGGCGAGCAGGACGAATACGGCTCGGCGGCGCACCCCGAACGCCTCACCTCTGTGCCGGGCGTGCCCACGGTACTGACGTTGCTGCCCGACTGCGGCCACGTCCCGCACCGCCAGCAGCAGTCGGCGGTGCTGGACGCGGTGGGCGATTTCCTCCGGCGCTTCGGCGGCGCGACGGCAGGCTAGACGAGTACCTCAACACCGCCCGGAACAAACCCAAGCCTCGTTCCAGAGCGGCCGGTTCGCTGTCGCCACGCTAGACCATGGTCGCAAAGACCTCGCCCACCATCTGTGACACCTTCCCGCGCTTTTTTACCGCTGCACGGGAGTTCCACCATGTTTTCGCCCCTCTCCTCCTCGCCCCGCTCGCTCCGCGGCCTGGGCGCACTGGCCCTGCTCGGCGGCATCGCGCCGCCGGCCAGCGCCGCGTTCCTGGAGGACAGCAGCGCGCGCCTGGAAGCGCGCACGGTGTACTTCAACCGCGACTTCCGCGACGGCACCTCGTCCAACCCGCAGGGCGCCTCCAAGCGTGAGGAAACCGCGCAGGGCTTCATCCTCAACCTGCAATCGGGCTACACCGAAGGCACTGTGGGCCTGGGCATCGACACCCTGGCCATGCTTGGCGTCAAGCTCGACTCCAGCCCCGCCGACAGCAATAGCGGCCTGTTGCCCTCCACCGGCCACGACCCACGCCACTCCGCCGACCAGTACGCCAAGGCCGGCGTCACCGGCAAGCTGCGTGTTGCCCATACCCAGCTCAAATACGGTGCCCTGCTGCCGGACATGCCGCTGCTCAAGTACAACGACGGCCGCCTGCTGCCCAACATGTTCCATGGTGCGCAACTGACCAGCGAGGAAATCTCCGGCCTCAAGCTCAGCGCCACCCGCCTGGAGCGCTACACCGCGCGGGACTCCACCGACGCCCAGGACATCCGTCTGAACTGCAAGAACAAGCGCTACGCCTGCGACACCACCGGCAACCGCTTCGATTCGTACCAGGCCGACTACCAGCTGGGCGACCAGGTGCTACTGCAATACGCCCAGGGCGGCCTGGAAAACGTCTACCGCCAGCGCTACGTCGGCGTGGTCGGCAAGCAGGCCATCGGCCCCGGAAAACTGACCGCGGACCTGCGCTGGTTCGACAGCGATGACGACGGCGCAGCCCGCGCCGGCGAAATCGACAACCGCGCCCTCAGCCTGCTGCTCGCCTACGCCCAGGGTGGCCACACACTCAGCGCCGGCTGGCAGCGCATGAACGGCGACAACTCCATGCCCTACCTCGACGGCAGCAACCCCTACCTCGCCAACTACGTGCAGGTGAACGACTTCGCCAACGCCGAGGAACGCTCCTGGCAACTGCGCTACGACTTCGACCTGCGCAGCGTCGGCATTCCCGGCCTGAGCGTCATGAGCCGCTACGTCAACGGCGACCACATCAGGCTGGCCAGCGGCGACGAAGGCAAGGAATGGGAGCGCGACCTGGAGTGCAAGTACGTGATCCAGACCGGCACCTTCAAGGACCTCAGCCTGCGCCTGCGCAACGCCACCTACCGCACCAACTACGAACAGTCGGCGCGGGACGTGGACGAGGTGCGACTGATCGCCAGCTACAACTTCTTGATCCTCTGAGACGGGCCTTGCTTGCCGCTACCTGCGCCCTGGCCCCATCTCCGGGCCGAAGGCGATCGGCCTGCTCCTTGCGAGCATCACTTGCCGCTGGTCACCCGCGTCCACAGACGGGTGCTCAGGCGCATCCCTGCCGGCGATAGCGTCTGGATCGGGAAGAGCGTATCGAGCACCGCCTGCGACGGGTACACCGCCGGGTTGTTGCGCAGCGTCGGGTCGACGTACTGCAACGCGGCGGCGTTGCCATTGGGGTATTTCACCGCATTGCTGATGTTGGCGATCACCTTGGGTTCGAGCAGGTAGTTCATGTACGCGTAGGCATTGGCCAGGTGCGGCGCGCCCTTGGGAATCACCACCATGTCCACTGCCACGGTGGAGCCTTCGCGCGGGATGCTGTAGCCGATCGCCACGCCGCGGACGTAGGGACGGATGGCCAGCAGCGCCGCCTCGGCCTTCTTCAGGTCGTCGGGGTTCTGGCTGTGCGGGTCCAGGCCCATCGGCGCGAAGGCTAAGGCATAGGTCGATAACAGCAAAATCGTCTAACTTCTCCGGTCCCGGCCCCTAAACTTGCTGGGTGGAACGAGGTGCGGCAGGTGAGTATTCCGGCGTGTTTCGGCTTGTGATGTTCCTGGCTTCGCTGGGCGCTTTTTTCTGCCGTGGTCCCCATACCTGAACAGCCGCCCAAGACTCAGCGCGACAATCTGAACATCGAAGTAGTGGAAGCTCACTACCCTGTTGGAGCGCAATCATGTCGATGAGCTTTCCGCTCCCCTCCCCAGCTCATCGTAGAACGAACCCGCGGTTGGTCCTTGCTGGCCTTGCAGTAATTTTCTGCGCATTTCCTACCGCCCCGGCCCTTGCTGCCGTTGAGGGGAAGCCCTTGGCGATGTCGCAATCGAGCACGCCCACAATCGATACGAATGAGATCCAACGGCCGTGGACCGGTGATCTTGACGGAATGAAAGAGCGCAGGACCTTTCGAGTCCTCACGATCCATGGCAAGACCTTTTACGTTGCCGGCAGGGGCGACATGGCGGCATCCAACCTCACCATTACCCAGGCAAGACAGGCGTTAG
This sequence comes from Pseudomonas sp. NY15181, assembly GCF_048068055.1. Classification (NCBI taxonomy): domain Bacteria; kingdom Pseudomonadati; phylum Pseudomonadota; class Gammaproteobacteria; order Pseudomonadales; family Pseudomonadaceae; genus Pseudomonas; species Pseudomonas sp. NY15181. The sequence continues at coordinate 146,742 of NZ_JBLUPT010000010.1, forward strand.
TGGATTGTTCAGTGCCTGGATACACCAATAGCAGCGAAGTGATCCTGTCCGGTAAACGCCGGTCGCGGCACGGCATTGGGGTTCAATCCAGCGAGGAGGAGAGATGATGAAGAGATTGCGAATTGGCATGCTGGCGTTGGCGCTATGCGTGCCCCTGGCTACGGCGTCTGGCATTGCCCGCGCAGACGAGGTGCCCATGGTGACTGGCGAGCAATGGATGCAGTCGTCGGAGCAGCTCAAGAAGGTCTATCTCATCGGCATCGCCAACGCCTACCAGGTGGAGGCGGCCTACTACGGGTCAAAGCCCCCCTCCGATGAGCAGAGCTTGATTCCTCGTTTCGGCAGGGGCCTGAAGGGACAATCGCTCGACTCCGTGCGCGAAAAGCTCAACCAATGGTACGCCGCCAATCCCGATCGCGTGAAACGGCCCATCATCGAGACCATCTGGTTCGAAATGGTCGTGCCCGGTCTTCAGAAGAACCAATAGCGGAGATGAACATGAAACGGTTCCTCTCGTTTGCCGCAGTCCTCACCGCAGCCAGTGTGATCGGCTGCACCTCAATGACATCCGAGCAGCAAGGGACGGTGAGCGGCGCCGCCATCGGTGCCGCCGCCGGCGCCGGCATTGCCGCAATCGCCGGCGGCAGTGCATGGACCGGCGCAGCGGTTGGCGCCGTCGCCGGGGGTGTTGTCGGCAATATCAAAGGCAAGCAGCAGAAGTAGTCTGGCCGGTCCGTACGATGACAGGGTGTTTCTCTGGCAGGGATCATCGAACGCCCCTTTCAGGCGGGCTCCGCCTGGGTGCGGGAGGCAGATCGATCCGGGCCGCCGCAGCGCTCCCGGGTCATTGATCGCCTGCTCTCATCGGTTCTGTGCACGCCCAGGAGGCCTTCCTGAATCACGACTGGAGTCTTCGACCGTCCGGATGAAACGAAAAAGCCCGACACGGGGTCGGGCCTTGAGGTTTTAGTAGGTGGCCGGCGCTGGTCTCCGGCTTACAAGGTTTCTGAGGAATCTGGCGGAAGAGATTCAACCTCTCCACTTCACGCGGCCTATGGGACATATCGATGTTGCCAGCCGTGTACCCCGGGAACGTGCCCCACGTCTCCTTGCTATCCACTTGCGCATCAGTCTGCGTTCTCACCTACTGGATTGAGGTTAGCAAAAGTCCCGGCGAGCTGGCCGGGACTTTTTAGACCGATTTCCTCCGCTGGCGTGACGGTCAGAATGGAAAGAACTATCCACCACCGGAAAGCGGAGTGACGCCCGATATCTCGGCGCCACTCCGGCGAGCGATCATTCCGCCATGTGCAGTTCCAGCAGTTGCACGCGGAACAGGCGGGTGGCGCTGAGCAGGCAGATGAACCCCAGGCACATCCAGCCGAAGCCGATCATGAAGGTCATGCCGGACAGGCTCGACCACAGCCAGATCGTGCTGAGGAAGCCCAGGGCTGGCAGCGCGCCGTAGCTCAGGAAATGACGCGTGCCACGCAGTTTCTGGTCGACCAGGTAATGCTTGATCACGGCCAGGTTCACCGCCGAGAACGCAAACAGCGCACCGAAGCTGATCATGTTGGCGACGGTATCCAGGGTGACGAAAAGCGCGATCAGCGAGAGCAGGCTGATCAGCATGATCGCGGTGGCCGGAACGCGCTTCTTCGAAACCAGCTTGCCGAATACCCGGGGCAGCGCGCCGTCCCGTCCCATGGCGAACAGCACGCGTGACACGCTGGCCTGGGACACCATCGCGGAGGCGAAACAACCCGCCACATAGGTCGCGGTGAAGAAGGTCACCAGACCCTCGCCGCCGATGCGACGCATCACGTCCAGCGCGGCGGAGTCCGCGTCCGTCAGTGCCGTCCATTCCGGGAAAACCAGCTGGCCGAAGTAGGCGGCGACGATGAACAGCAGGCCACCGATCAGGGTCACCAGCATGATGGCCGCGGGGATCTGGCGCTTGGGGTTGGGCGTCTCTTCCGCCATGGTCGAGACGGCGTCGAATCCGAGGAAAGACAGGCACAGAACGGCCGCGCCGGACATGACAAGCGGGAAGCTGAAATGCTCGTCATAGATCGGCTGGAGCAGCGAAACCGGCTCCGACTGGCCGTTCAGGTGGCTCAGCGAAAGCGCGATGAACACCACGATGAATACGGCCTGGGCAACGATGAGAATCCAGTTCACCCGCGTGATCGACTCGATGCCGACCAGATTGAGGAAGGTCACCAGCGCGATGGACCCCAGGATCCACGCTGCCGCGGGAACCGTCGGGAAATACTCGGACATGTAGATGCCGATCAGCAGGTAGCTGAGCAGCGGCAGGAAGATATAGTCGAGCAGCAGCGTCCAGCCGGCCATGAAGCCGAAGCAGGCGCCAAAGGTCTTGCGCGTGTAGGTGTAGACGGAGCCGGAATACGGGTGGGCCTGGACCATGCGACCGTAGCTGTATGCCGTCAGCAGCATGGCGGCCAGGGTAATGGCGTAGGCCGTGGGCAGATGGCCCATGGTCATCCGGGTAACCAGGCCGTAGGTGGTGAACACCGCCAGCGGCACCATATAGGCCAGCCCGAAGACTACGAGTGCGGTAATGCCCAATGATTTGCGGAACGTGCGGGGCGAGCCCGACTCGCAATGAGGCTGGTGGGTCGGGTGAGAGGTATCCATTACGCTTGTTATTTTTTTCATGGCTGACTCAAGGCACTCCTGCTTCGCTCGCCTCAAAGGACGTTGTTATTCGAATGGGGCGCGCATGGTGCGTCAGCTTCCAGCTGAGGAAAATTATTAAAAATATGTTCGAGCCCAATGAAAAAAATGGTCGACATGCAGCCTCGTTTTCACGCTCGGCCCCTGCCCTCATACGAACCGGTCATGCAGCCACCCACGGCATCGAAGAGTGATGATCCAGATGGGCCGGCCACTTGCAGGGCCGGACAGATCGAGTCTCCACCGCGTGAATCGAGGCATGCGCGGATGACGGGAGCCCTCATTGCGTACCTTCAGCCATCGAGGCATTCGCACCCACCCGGCAAAAAAAGACCGCCTCCTTGGGCGAGCAAAATCACCTTGTCTGCCGGTGAGGCCAGGCAAGGTCAACTTCACGTAAGGAGGCGGCCAGAAGATGGTTGCGGGCGCATTTAATCGCACGCCGGCGCCCCGCGAAACGAGGATTTTTGTTGCTGATGACCAACGAAATCCGCGGGCGCCTGGAGCATCCCCTGCCCTTCGTTGCGCGCGCGGACGGCTGCCCTTCCTGGCCCGTATCAACCTCAGCGTGGATTCGGAAGCAGCCGCTGCGGATGACTGCCAACGGCCAACAGCAGAGGTTCGAGGCAGGAAGGATTGAAACTGCTTCCCGCCTCCAGACGCTGATCCAGCATGACCTACGAGATACTCGGAAGCAGGTGTCCATAACCGGCAGCACGGGTGAAATCGGCAAGGTGCCAAAGGCTCCCGTTCGCTCCCCATGTGCCATCGGCGATGTCCATCAGCTGTATCGAAGTCATCAGCATGCGCCCATCGTCCGGCTCTTTGCAGTGTTCGATTGCCTGGTGCAGGCCCAGGACGTAGTCCTCGCGCATTCGCTCATCGAGGACGCCGGCAGGCACCTTGACCATAACGATGCAGGGAATGACCTGGGCATGCGGGTTCACCCCACCGCATAACCAATCTGCCGCGCGAACCTCCTCGATGAGCACCCAGCACAGGCTGCGCTGCCGAGGATCGTTTCCCATGTATTCATGAGCGATTGCTGTCTCGCTGACGCGCTTCAACAGGCGCTCCCGTTGCTGTTCGCTGAATGCGCCGGTGGGAACCTTGATCAGGATGTTGGGCATGAATGAAACCTTGGCAATGGGTAGAGGCGCTATTGGGCCAGGCCTCCGCCCCCTGCAAAAGTGACCGATCCGTCTTCTTTCGAGCATAATCGGACAATGCATGACTTCACCCTTCTGGTCATTCCGGGCGCGTTCGCCTCCAGCGTGACCGTCACCCTGGACATTCTCGCCACTGCAACAAGCGTCGGCGAGCGGCGTGGCCTGGCGACGCCGCGCTGGCGGATATGTGGCCCTCAACCCGGCCCCGTGACGCTGGGTCATGGTCTGCAGTTGCAGGTGGAACCGATCGAGCAAAACGACCAGGACAACTCCTGCTGGGTCATACCGGGTATTGGCGTCGGTGATATCGGCCTGCTTGAGCAGCGTCTCCAGGAGCCGTGGGCGGCCCCCCTGCTCTCGGCGTTGCGTACTCACATCGCAAACGGCCAGGAGATTGCAGCGTCATGCTCTGCCGTCTTCTTGCTGCACGCGGCCGGGCTGCTGGAGGGGCGGCGGGTGACAACGTCCTGGTGGCTGGCGCCACACCTGCAGGAAATCTCTCCGGGCTGCCGTGTCGACCCGGACTTCATGGTGTTGGCCGATCCCCCGTTGACCACCGCGGGTGCCGCCTTCGCTCAAACCGACCTCATGCTGCATCTACTACGCCGGCGCCTGTCGCCCGAGATTGCCGACTCGGTGAGCAAGGCTCTCCTGCTCGACCGCCGACAGCTGCAATCGCCGTTCGTTATCCCCGCCGTACTGGTGCAAGGCAATGCCCTGATCTCGCGCCTGACCGCACAGATCGAGGATTCGCTGCCGGAACTGCCCGGCGTCAAGGCGCTCGCCGCGAGCCTCGGCATGTCCGAGCGAACCCTGTCGCGCCATGTCCACAAGGCCACCGGGCACTCCACTCGGCAGCTTATCCAGCGGGTGCAGTTGAACAAGGCCCGAGCGCTGCTCGAATCCGGAAAATACTCCGTCGAGGCCGTCTCGGCGCAGGTCGGCTACCAGGACGCAACAGCTCTCCGGCGCTTGATACGCCGACACTTGAACTCGACCCCACGACAATTGCGTCAGAGTTGATCGAGCGGCTGCTCTACCATTCTTGAACCACCGCTTCGGGTCGGTAGCGGCCATCCGGGGTAAGCGGCGCGTCTTGTTGAGTTCAAGACACGCTACTTGAAAGCCGCCGGCAGGAAAGTCCAAACGGTTATTGGGTTGCCGGATAGTCGGCGATGACCTCGTCGGTGCCATCGCGAGTAAGCCCAATGATTTGATAAGCCTGCTGGGTCTGCCCCATTTCCATGCCAGGCGAGCCGATGGGCATGCCTGGAGCCGCGAGCCCAAGCAGTTCCGGACGCTTCTCCAGCTCGTGGATCTGCGCCACCGGAACATGCCCTTCCACGAATTTTCCACCGATCACCGCGGTGTGGCAGGACGATAGGCGCGGTACCACGCCAAAGCGCTGCTTGACCGCACTCATGTTCGGCTCGACATGGTCGTTCACGCTGAAGCCATTGGCCTCCAAGTACTTGATCCAGCTCTTGCAGCAACCGCAGTTGGGGTCGCGGTAGACGTCGATGGTTGTGGCGGCCTGGGCGATGGATGCGATGAACAGCCCGGCCAGTGCGGTCAAGCGAAGTGCCTTGTGCATGATGCTCCCCCTCTTAGTGACAGCAGCAGGAACTGCCGCCGCAGCCACGCGCCTTGCCACCTTCCGAGGCCTGGGTCGATGCTTCGACCTTGGCCGGATAACCGGCATCCTGCAGCGCGGCCATCAATGCTTGGGCATCGGCGTCGCCACTGACGCGCACCCGGCCCGCCGCGAGGTCAACCGACACCTCGGCAACCCCAGTGACTGGCGCCAATGCAGCATTCACGTGGCGGACGCACGAAGCGCAGCTCATGCCTTCAACGTGCAGATCAATACTTTTCATCGTGGTGACTCCTCAACAAGAAACCTTATTGCCCGGAACACTGGCTGAACCTGTCCGGAGCGTGGAGCTATCCTCGACCTTGCCATAGTGGCAAGGTCAAGCCTCCGGAACTTATCCATCGAGCGAGGCTTTACGCAGGCGCACGGCATTGAAGACGACCGATGCCGAACTGACGCTCATGGCCAAAGCAGCAATGATTGGGGACAGCAGGTGCCCCGTCAGGGGGTAGAACAACCCGGCGGCGAGGGGGATGCCCATGGCGTTGTAAGCGAAGGCGAAGGCCAGGTTCTGGTGCATGTTGCGCACCGTCGCCATGGACAGGTTGCGAGCGCGGAGAATGCCAAGCAGGTCACCTTTGACCAAGGTGACCTGGGCACTGTTCATCGCGACGTCCGTACCGGTACCCATGGCAATGCCAACATCGGCGCGCGCCAGGGCGGGCGCATCGTTGATGCCGTCTCCGGCCATCGCCACACGATGCCCAGCCGCCTGGAGACTGGCAGCCAGGTGCTCCTTATCCTGTGGCTTGACCTCGCCGTGTACTTCTTCAATACCCAATTGCCTGGCCACTGCACGCGCGGTGGTCGGACCGTCGCCAGTGGCCATAATGACCCTAACTCCGGCGGCCTGGAGGTATTGAACGGCCTGCCTGGAGGTAGGTTTGATGGGGTCAGCTACCGCCAGCAAACCGGCCAGGGCACCGTCCACCGCCAGGTACATGATGCTTGCGCCTTCGCTACGCAGTTGTTCGGCACGTACCTGCAGGGCCCCGCAGGACACGCCCGCATCGGCCAGCAATGCAGTGTTGCCCAGCAGCAGGCGCTGCCCATCAACCTGGCCGCGCACGCCAATCCCCGAGGCGCTCTCGAATTCCTCTGCTTCACTCAACGCCAGCCCCTGGGTCCTGGCCTGTTCGACGATGGCATGGGCCAGTGGGTGCTCGCTGCCCTGGTCAAGGCTGGCGGCCAGCCAGAGGACCTCTTCGGCACTGAATCCAGACGCTGCCTCGACACTCTGGAAGGCCGGCCGCCCTTCGGTGAGGGTGCCGGTTTTATCAACGATCAGCGTATCGATCTTGCGCAGGTTCTCGATGGCCGCCGCATCGCGGAACAGTACTCCGCTGCCAGCAGCCTTGCCCGTGGCGACCATTACAGACATCGGGGTCGCCAGGCCGAGGGCGCAGGGGCAGGCGATGATCAGCACCGCCACGGCGTTGATCAGACCAAACACCCAACTGGGCTGTGGCCCCCAGACGCCCCATCCAATCAGGGTCAGGGCCGCGATGGCGATGACGACCATCACGAAGTAGCCGGCAATGACGTCAGCCAGGCGCTGCATCGGCGCCTTCGAACGCTGCGCCTGCACGACCATCTGCACGATCTGCGCAAGCATGGTTTCCGACCCGACCTTTTGCGCCTGCATCACCAGGCTACCGTGGGTGTTCAAGGTTGCCCCAATGAGCGTGTCGCCCACTTGCTTGAGCACCGGCAGAGGTTCGCCAGTCAGCATGGACTCATCGACTGCGCTTTCCCCCTGTACGACCAGGCCATCGACCGGGACCTTCTCCCCGGGGCGGACGCGCAACCGGTCGCCTGGGTGCACATGGCTCTGCGGGATGTCCTCTTCGCTGCCATCGGCATTGATCCGCCGGGCCGTCTTCGGTGCCAAGCCAAGTAGCGACTTGATGGCCGCCGACGTCTGCGAGCGCGCCTTGAGTTCGAGCATCTGGCCTAGCAAGGTGAGCGAGATGATGACAGCCGCCGCCTCGAAGTAGACGCCGATGCGGCCCTCCATCATGAAGTTCGCCGGGAAGGCCGCCGGCGCCAGGGTAGCTACGAGGCTGTAGAGATAGGCAGCGGAAGTACCCAAGCCAATTAGCGTCCACATGTTGGGGCTGCGCTGGAGCACCGAGCGCACTCCGCGCACGTAGAACGGCCACCCCGCCCAGAGCACCACTGGGCTGGCGATCACCAGCTCGACCCAGTTCTGCGTGGCGCCATGGAACAGGTTCAAGGCGTGTCCGCCCATGGCCAGAAGCGTGACAAGGATGGTCAGGGGCAAGGTCCACCAGAAGCGCCGGGAAAAGTCCCGGAGCTCGGGGTTCTCGTCCTGCTCCAGTTCCGGCAGAACCGGCTCCAGGGTCATGCCGCACTTGGGGCAGGTGCCCGAACCGAGCTGACGAATCTCGGGGTGCATTGGGCAGGTGTACCAGGTGTCACTTGCAACTGCCGGGAGGTTGGTCGTCTCCTCCCGCACAGCGGCGCCATAGATTTCCGGTGCCGCCTTGAACTTCGACAGGCACTTTTCGCTGCAGAACCGGTAGACCTTCCCGGCGTACTGCAGTTGATGGGCACTGTCTGTTTTGACAGTCATCCCGCAGACGGGGTCTTTCACTTCGCCAGAGGAGGTTTCGTTTCCGGCTAATGAGTGTGCGTGTTCATGACCGTGCATGAGTCAGCCTCTTTCGTCGTCCTTGGGGGCTTTTCCCGTTCCACTGTGATGGCCGTGGCCGCCGTGGTGATGGCCGAACATGTGCATCAGAGGGCACAGCAACAGGATCGCGTATGGCAATAGCAGCGAGATATGACCGTAGTGCTCACGAGCCAGGTAGAACAAGGCAATTACCAGCAACATACCCAGGGCAATACCGGGCTTGCTGCGCCAGAAGGATGGCGGCTGCTGGTGTGATGAAGGCGAAGCGTTCATGAGTATTCTCCAGGGCGGAAGTGGGATGCCCCGCCTTGGCCTGGGGATGCTTCCGCCCTGCAGGCCAAGACCGGAGCCGCGCCGTGTGATTACTGGGCTGGTTTCTGGGCCGGCTGGCCCATGGGTTGCTGCATGGGCATGCCCTTCATGCCTGACTGCGGGTCCATCATGCCGGCCTGCTGATCCATCATTTGCATCATCATTCCCATCATCTTCGAGTCCATCATCTTCATGTGCTGCCCCATGCCCTTGCCGGCGCAGCCGTTCTGCATCATGCCCAGGCCTTCCTTCATCGCTTGCATGCCGTCATGCATGGCCGCCTGGCGCTCCTCCGGGGTCTTGGCGGCAGCGAGCCTGTCGTGAATGGCCTGCATCTTTTGAATCTGCTCGGACATGGCCTTTTCCTGGCCCTGAGCCGGCGCCGACTTGCTCTCGGCTTTCGCAGGGGCCTGATCGGGGTGATGTTCGTCGACAGCCACGGCAAGCAGCGGACTGCCGATCAGTAGTGCGGCGACGAGCGATTTGAGGGTGATGTGCATGGCGATCTCCAGGTGTTTCAACGGGTGAAATGAAGCACAGCCGCGCCTGGTCGTGCAGGCGCAGCAAGACTGTGCGCCCGGTGGTCCGGGTGCACGGAAGGCGGGTCAATCGTTGAAGCGGACGAAGCTCAGGCGTGCCGGCGGCCGGGGCGGCGCAGGCAGGTGCGTGGCGAGTGCGCCGAAGCGCGGAGGGATTACGGCAGACAGGAAGAGGACCGGAAGCGTGAGCAGGAGCACCCAGAGGGCCTGGTCGAACGGAAGGTACCCCAGCACCAGATTGAGCGCGGACGCGCTGTCGTCACAGAATTGTAGGCAGCCGCTGGCATGCAACTGGTGCGCTTGCCCCTCCAGACTGACTGAGACGTCTGTATGAGCTAGCGCGGGGTCATGCTCTGCGTAGGACAGGCAGCCATGGCTTGCCGCAACCCCGAACGCCAGCACCCACAGCACGAAGGCCATGCGTAGCAACGTACGTTGATGGTTCCGGAACCAAATCATCTGCTCAGTCCGTAGCAAAAGTAACCTAGACACTACCGCTGGCGGCTTTGCGACACTTGATTCGGATCAAACAAAGATGCCGCTTTCGCAACAGTCTAGATACCTGCATGGACGTCTGCTTCGGCTCGGAAACGGACGTTCAGCGAGAGAGCTTGCGCCAGGCAGAAGCCTATGCGAGTCGGCCCCACATCTGAGCCAGCCCCAGCAAGTGAGCGACTCCGAAAACCAGGCAGATTGCCGAACTGATGATGACGAACTGCCGACTGTGTCCGGTGCCAACCAGCAAGAATGGGCCGGCAATGCCTCGGAGAAGGTAAACCAGTGTGGTCGCAGCCAGGACCGGGCGCAGGAACGGTAGCGGGCCAATCACCGTTGCACCGGATAGGGCGTAGATCGCCCAGGCAAAAAGGACCATGGCTATCACGAAGGTCACGGCCGCCGGATACATGCTTCCAGCCTCGGCGGCGCGGGCGAAACGCTCGCCAGCACCGAAAAGCCGATACCAGCGCGGCCCGACTATCACGACGCCGATATGCAATGCAGCAGCAAATGCATCAAGCACCGCCGCAATGATCAGCGCAAAGCTGTACTCGTGAACCATGAACTGCTCCTCCCTGGAAATCGCTCCATATCCTTTGTGCCAACCCTACTGCACTCGACAAGACACCTGCCGGCCTGCGGTTCCGCCAGACGTCATGCGATCGCGCCAGTCTCGGTCTTCACCAGCCTCGCCAGAAGCGTCAGCCCTTGCGTCAAATCTTCAAGCAGCGGACCGCCGAGACAAAGGCGGATTCCGGCCGCCTGGTCACTAGGTTCGACCATGACCGATTCGGGGGCCGTCACTCGGATGCCCAGCGCGGCGGCCGCTGCCGCGAGGCGATTGGCAGTGTCGCGCGGCATCGGTAGCCAGACGTGATAGGCATCCGGATGCGAAATGAGTTCGACGGCGCCAAGGAGCGAAACGGCCAGGCTCGATCTTCGACACGCTTCATGACGCAAGTCCTGCGGGATGGACGCGATGACACCCGTGGACAGCCAGTCCTCCACCACCGCACAGGACAATGGCGACGGAGCCATGGGGATGTCCTGCAGGACTTCTTGCGCCGCGGCAGCCATTCCCGCCGGCAGCGTGAGCATGCCGATCCTCAATCCGGGACCGAGGGACTTGGACAGCCCATTGACGTGGAAGACTCTCTCGGGAGCCAACGCCGCGAGCGCAGGCGCAAGTGGCGGCCCCAGCGCGTAGACACCGTCCTCGATGATCCAGGCACCCGACCGCCGGCAGACATCGACGATAGCCTGCCTTCGTGCCACACCCATCGTTGCCGTGGTCGGGTTATGCAGCGTCGGCGTGAGGTAGACCGCCCTGCTGGCGGTTGATGCGACGCTGTCGAGGGCATTGGCGAGGGCCTCCGGCACCATCCCCTCTGCGTCAATCTCGACGCCTTGCATCCGATAACCTTTGCGCCGGGCCAGCGCAATCGCACCGGGATAGGTGAGTCTCTCAGTCAGGATCACCCCCTGTGGCCCACAGGTGAGATCGAAAGCCAGCGAAATGGCCTGGCGAGCGTTGCCCGTCAGCGCCAGATTCGACGGATCGACCGATACACCGAGGGTTTCCAGCCAACGGGCGAATAGACGTCGATGCTCCAGATGCCCGGCAGGTGGCGAGTAGAGATTGAGATGATCTGCGTCGATCTTCCGCGCGACCCCAGCCAGGGTCCGCGCCAGAAGACGGGCGGTCAGCATCGCCGGCGGCACATTGGACGAGAGATCAATCTCCCGCTCCTCATGCGCCTGACAGATCGCCACGAAGGTTCCCCGGCCCTTGACGCTGCGTACCAACCCTCGCCGTTCGAGGGCTGCATAGGCTTTTGTCACCGTCCCAAGGCCGATTTCCAGTTGCCATGCGAGGTCTCGATGGGCAGGCAGGCGGTCGCCCCCTTTCAGCCGCCCCTCGACAATGTCGTCGGCCAGAGCCCGAACCAGCCGCTCGGCGACACTCGCGTCGATCTCCGCAAGGCGCGGCGTCCACGGCGATTGAAGAAGCATCGTTAACGTCCCGATCGATTATTAGTGTCACGTGACACTATTTAAATAGATCAAAAGTGTAACGTGCATTAGGGTTGTTTGCGACGTTCAACTGTTTCACGAACAGCCTCGCTGCAATGACGGGGGCAACGGAGAGTCCGATGTTCAGCCATGTGACTGTTGGCGCGCAGGATCTGGAGCGAGCCGGCCATTTCTATGATGCAACCCTCGCCCCGCTCGGCCTGAAACGCCGTGCTGTCGCGCCGGATGGCGGGCCGCCGGCGCTATGCTGGGTGACCCGTGCAGCGGCGCTGCCACGCTTCTACGTCTACATCCCCCGCAATGGCGAGCCATCGACGGTTGGCAACGGCAGCATGGTCGCCTTCCTGGCCGCCTCGGAAGAAGCCGTGGAAGCGGCCTACGCTGCGGGCCTTGCGAGCGGCGGTACGGACGAAGGAATACCTGGAGCGCGCCCTCACTATGGCCACGGCTATTTCGGCGCCTATCTGCGCGACCCCGATGGGAACAAGGTCCACATCGTCTATCGCGGAGACCTCCAGGAATGATGAAGAAGTCCCATGCCATGGAGCGGATTGGATGGCCGAAACCCTTGCATGGGTTTCGGGATACGCGCCGGAGGATGCCTCGATGATCGGCAGTCCTGTCGCACTCGCCTTCGGCATGTACTTCCTGGCCGCCGCCAGTCCGGGGCTGAGCAACATGGCGATCATGGCAGCGGCAATGCGTGACGGACGTACACCCGCCCTCATCCTGGCCGGCGGCGTCATGACAGGCTCGCTCTTCTGGGCGCTGCTGGCGGCGACCGGCATCTCCACCTTGCTGGCCACCTATGCCCGGGCGCTTCTCGTCATCAAGGTGATCGGTGGCATCTACCTGCTTTATCTGGCGCTGCGTGCGGGCAGGTCCGCCATGCAGCCGACCGTGGCGTTCACTGGCGTGGATGACGGACGCGCGCCACCGCGCTACCTGCCGCTGTACCGCCAGGGCGTCCTCATGCACATCGGGAATCCCAAGGCGATCATGTCCTGGATGGCGATCATGTCGCTGGGACTGCGCGAGAACGCCCCCAACGGCACCGTTGCCGCGATCCTCGGCGGCTGCGCGTTGCTCGGGGTCATCATATTCGGTGGCTACGCCATCCTCTTTTCGACCGCCCGGATGATCGCCTGCTACGCCAGGCTTCGGCGCTGGATTCAAGGGCTTGTCTCGGCGCTGTTTGCCGTCGCGGGATTGAAGCTCCTGGTGTCGCCAGACTGATGCCCCGGTGTACCTGAGCCGATAGCCGACGATTGATCACGCCCCACCCAGGCTGATCGGACTTGCCCATGTCATTACGAACGTAAGGAGTGGTGTTGTGACCTGTGTGTTTCAGATGATCGATGTATTCGGCGCCGAACCTCTTTCCGGCAACCCGCTGGCCGTAGTCTTCGGGGCCGATACGCTGGAGACCGATGAAATGCAGCGCCTCACGCGCTGGTTCAACCTGTCGGAGACAGCCTTCGTGCTATCGCCCACGCATCCGCTGGCCGATTACAGGGTGCGGATTTTCACACTGGAAAGAGAAATGCCTTTTGCCGGGCACCCGACATTGGGCAGTTGCCATGCCTGGCTTTCCACCGGGCGGGCGCCGAAGAAAGAGACGGAAATTGTCCAGGAGTGCGGAGTGGGATTGGTGACCATTCGCCGTGACCAAGGGCTGCTGTCCTTTGGCGCGCCACCGCTGATTCGCTCCGGCCCTCCCTCGAAGGAAGAACTGACCGAGGCGGTGCAATTTCTGGGGATTGGAGCGCACGAGGTCGTCGATTCCGCCTGGATCGACAACGGTCCCGGATGGCTGGGAATCAGGTTGGCTTCGGCAGAGGACGTGCTTGGCCTGAATCCGCAACGAAGCTGGCCGCGCAGGATCGACATCGGCGTGGTTGGCCCGCATTCCCATGGTGACGCTGCTTTCGAAGTTCGCGCCTTTTTCAGCGATCACCTGGGCGCTACCGTCGAAGACCCCGTCACGGGAAGCCTTAACGCCTCACTGGCGCAGTGGCTGTTCAGCACAGGCGTGGTTGAGGGTGCCTATATCGCTGCCCAAGGTACCCGCCTCGGCCGCAAAGGGCGCATTCATGTGACTGGCGATAGCGCAGGCCAATTCTGGATCGGCGGTAAAACGCACACACAGGTTACCGGCCATCTTCAGGGGCTAGGTGAATGTCAGACGGGGCACATTCCGTACGGATGACAGGATCGGCCCAGGTCAACAGAGCCTCGCTGCGAAGGCCGTCATCGACTCATCAATTGTGTTCAAACAAGGATTTACACCTATGTCTTCGGCTCCGGAAAGCCAGCTGGAATCCCAAGGAACCACCCTCCCCGCTGTTCCGTCCGCATCCACCACGGACACCTTGAAAATGCTGGTGCGCTACAAGGCCTGGGCGAATGAGCTGACGTTCAACAGCGTGAGGAACCTGCCGGACGGCGAGGCGCTTCGCCCCAGGCAGACGCGCTTTGGCAACATGGTTCATACGCTGAACCACGTGTATGTGGTGGACGATATCTTCCGGCACCATCTGCAAGGCAAGAAGCACCACTACACGTCCCGCAACACTGAACATGCGCCAACGTTGGGTAATCTGTGGGACGCGGTTCAGCTCATGGACCAGTGGTACGTGAATCTCGTCGACAGTTGGTCGTTCGAGGATCTGTCCACTGTCGTCCACTTCGAGTTTGTCGGAGGGGGGAAAGGTGCCATGACACAGGAAGAAATCGTGTTGCATCTGATCAACCACGCCACCTATCACCGCGGCTTCGTCGGTGACATGATGTACCAGATTCCGTTTACGCCCCCCTCGAACGATCTGCCCGTATTCATCAGGGATCACTATCGCAAGGCTCGCTGAGCCTTTGTGCCTTTGGTGAGCAGCAACTCTCGATGGATGCGCAAAGGGCAACCTTGCCGCCCCAGTTATTCACTGCTCAGGGAGAGCGCCATGTCTGTAGAAATCCAGCTTTCGGAAAATGCGACTGAAGAAGAGCGGTTAGGAATTCTGACCCCGTTGCTGGCCCATAACCTGGCCAACGGTGGTGACGATGCCCATGAAACGTTTGCCCTGTTGCTACGAGATCCTGACAGTAACGAAGTCATTGGCGGGCTGTACGGCAAGGTCTCTTATCGATGGCTGCTCATCGATCTGGTCAGTGTTCCCGAGTCGATGCGTGGCCAGGGTATCGGAGAACGGCTAATGCGCATGGCCGAAGATGTCGCGCGGAAAAAGAACTGCACAGGTATCTGGCTGGAGACGTTCAGCTTTCAGGCACCCGGGTTCTATCAAAAACTTGGTTACTCCGAATTCGGACGCCTGGCAGATTACCCACCGGGACATACCCGGCTGTATTTCCAGAAGTCGTTGTGCTGACCGTGTTTTGGATCTTGAGCCGATAGCTGCACTGCGTAGCAGGCTGCAATCGCCCATTTGGCGCTCGTCTTCAATGTCAGCCAAGGGTTGTGGATTCAATCGGTGAACGCGACACACTGAACCCTGTGTAAGCGTGTTCACCTGGCCCGACTGGCGCTCCAACTGGTTGGGCAGAATAGCGTGTTTGACTATCACTCACGTCGCTCGTTGGGGCGGATTAAACGCGCCCTTGGCCAGTTGCGGTAAGAGTAAGTTCCCGCCACCCACTACTGGGCGTATGCAGCCTGTCGTGGTTGTCCGCTTCGGGTCGGATAGCGACGGTCATACCTCGACCGTCGCTGTGCGTCGTCAGACGTCCGTCTGCTCCGCCATCTCCAATGCGTCATCGACCTCAATGCCTAGGTATCGCACCGTGCTCTCAAGCTTCGCATGGCCGAGCAGGAGCTGAACTGCTCTCAGGTTCTTTGTCCTGCGATAGATCAGCGATGCCTTCGTACGTCTCATCGTGTGGGTGCCATACATGGCTGGATCAAGGCCAATAGCTTTTACCCATGCTTTGACGATTCGGGCGTAATGCCGGGTGGAGAGATGCATTGAGGCATGTAGCCGGCTTGGAAAAAGGCAATCCTCGCTTTGGAGATGGGCTTGATGTATCCAGGCTTCCAGAGCCAGGGGCGCTAACCGCCCCATAGCAACCAGTCGGCATAACGGTTTTCAACCAATCGCCGGAACAATGTGGCTGCTTCACCCACCCCCTTCTCGTATCATCAGCGCCTTCACATCTGGAACGAACCGCGTGAACTCGCTAACTGGAAAAGCTCCGGCTGCCCCTGATGGGACGAAGTGGGACGTAGCCGAGGCTGTCAATCAGCTCTCGTGGGACGACTTGCGCATCATCAAGACGCTCAGTGATTGCGGCAATCGTTCGGCTACGGCCAAGAAGCTTGGCATCAATGTATCCACCGTTTCGCGCCGCGTTGCTCAAGTTGAGCGAACGCTCGGCATCGCGCTGTTCGACCACCGCAAATCAGGGTATCTGCTCACCGCCGAGGGTGCTGAGTTGCGAGCACTCGCCGAGCGAGTGGAGCTGGATATCGTCAGCGTCACGCGGCGTGTTTCACGTTCAGGCCAAGGCCCCCTCGGGAAACTTCGCATTACCACCAGCGACTCGCTGCTGCTGTACTTCCTCACCCCCATCATCGCGGACTTCAAGGCCCTGAACGAGGGGATCAGCATCGAGGTGCTGGTGGGCAATGAAACCCTCAGCCTCGCCCGGGATGAATCGGATATCGCGATTCGAGCGACGAGAAAACCTGCAGAAAGCCTGGTGGGCCGTAAACTGGCGAACATTGCCTGGGCACCTTACTGCAGCGCCAAGCAGATGACTGGCGAGGCCCTTTTCGAAGAGGGGCAGGCATGGGTGTCCTACTCGGCGGCGCTCTGCGGTTTGAGGGCAACAAGTTATGTCGAAAGCAGGGTCGCCGCTGAGCGCATTGCCTACCGCACCGATTCTGTTGCAGCCGCAAGTGTCGCCATCGCGGCGGGCCTGGGTTTTGGATTCCTGCCCTGCATGCTGGGCGACATCACCCCAGGGTTGGTACGTGCCGGCCCGGTGGTGCCAGAGCTTCAGGACGAGTTGTGGCTGCTGACGCACCAGGACATTCGAAAATCGTGGCGCGTCAAAGCATTCATGACCTTCTGCGCCGCTGCCGTGGCCAGTCAAAAGCCCTTGGTCGAGGGGCAGTCGGTACTCCCGGTCACCTGATCGAAACCGGGAGTGCAGCTTAGATTTCCCGAGCGCCAATCACGGCCTTACACGCGATCTCGATCAGCTGCGGACGCTGGGCAAGCCTCGACACCCCAATGATATTGCTCGCGCACTGAGGCCGCTCAGTGCCATAGGCCGCCTTGCGCACTTTGCCGACCACCGCGAAGGCAGCGTCCATGTCCAGTACATAAAGCGTTTCCTCGACAACGTCTTGCAGCGTCGCGCCATACAAGGCGAGCAGCTTCGCAATGTTGTCGTAAGCGACCTGCATCTGCCCGCCCATCGACGAGAAATCACTGGGCTTGCCGTCGGCGTTCAGCGGCGCCGGGGCTAGCAGATTGCCGGCCTCGTCATGGTTGAACTGGCCGGATACGTAGATCTCGTTTCCTACCCGCCGTGCCTGCGGATAGCCATACGCCTCCTCCCAGGAAACGCCCCAGTAGGCGGTCTGCTTGTTGAACGGTTGTGAAGCTGCCATTGCATTCTCCTGCACATGACGGACCGGCTTGATCCGAATGGAACGGCGAATGCTAGCAGCGCGGCTGCGTATTCCATGGCGCAAAAATGAGCCGACATAGGCGCAAAAGTGCGCCACCGAGAGGCGCGTTGTTTCGTTATCTTTTGCTCGTCCTCAAGCAACGACGCTGAGGAGCGTACTCGTGGCTACGGTAATGCCTGCAACGTGTGGGCCCCGAAACGGGTGCGATTGAACTTCATCAAATTGAAAGGAAACAACAATGAGCAATCCTAAGACTGAAGTCCTGACCCCGCTCAACAGCCAACTGATCTTCATCGATCAGCAGCCGCAGATGGCCTTCGGCGTTCAGAGCATCGACCGGCAAACGCTGAAGAACAACACCGTTGGCCTGGCCAAGGCCGCGAAGATTTTCAATATCCCCACCACCTTCACCACGGTCGAGACACAAAGCTTCTCAGGCCACACCTACCCCGAGCTGCTCGCTGTGTTCCCGGACGCCCCGCTGCTGGAGCGCACCTCGATGAACTCCTGGGATGACCAGAAGGTGCGTGACGCACTCAAGCGAAATGGCCGCAACAAGATCATCGTCTCCGGCTTGTGGACCGAGGTCTGCAACGCCACCTTCGCCCTGTCGGCAATGAACGATGCCGGCTATGAAATCTACATGGTCGCGGACGCCTCCGGCGGCACCACCAAGGAAGCCCACGATTACGCCATGCAGCGCATGATCCAGGCCGGCGTGGTACCGGTGACCTGGCAGCAGGTGCTGCTGGAATGGCAGCGGGACTGGAAGAACCGCGACACCTACGACGCCGTGATGGAGCTGGTCAAGGAACATTCCGGTGCCTATGGCATGGGCGTCGACTACGCCTACACCATGGTGCACAAGGCGCCTGAGCGCGTTCAGCATGGCCCCACCTTGGCGCCTGTCGCTGCATCTGTCTGAGCCATCGCCAGCCCCTGCCCTGGGGGCTGTTCACTGACGTGCGAAGGGTGCGCAGTCGGCTGATCCGAATCAACGAGCCTGGCCTGGAACCTCTGGGGATCTCCAGCGCCCAGCGCTGTTCGCGTCAGACGCTCGCATCCTGCTACCTGGATTAATGGGTGTGTATGAACAAGGACAACTCTACCGTGCTGGCGACGCTGACACTGGCTTCGACAGGGCAGCTCAAATCCTGGCAGTTGAGAACGGCCAAACAGCTGATGCTGGAGAGGCTGGATACCTGCATATCGGTGACTGAAATCGCCAAAGCGTGCGCATTGTCGCGCAGTCACTTCTCACGCATGTTCAAGGAAAGTACCCGGATGTCACCGCAACAATGGTTGCGTGAACAGCGGGTGATGAAGAGCAGGGAGCTATTGAAGACTTCCACGATGTTGCTCGCAGAAATCGCACTGGAATGCGGCTTCTGCGATCAATCTCACTTCTGCCGCACATTCGTGAAGGCTGAAGGCATGACACCGAAGGCTTGGCAGCAACAAGCAATCTGCCCGATGCCGCTCATTGCTTGAGACGGTAAGGCACCATCAAGGCGCGGGCGAGCCCAAGCGGACTGAGGTGTAACCCCCTTGAAAATCAATTTGTTACAGCTACAGACGACCCTCTAATTAGCTTGCGCGCAAACTTATTGAGCAGTGACTAGCTGTGCATTATTAGCGCGCAAAAATTTAAATCGCCAACAGAACCCCCAAAGAAATTCAAAAGTGAGGAAAGCCATGAAAGTTCTCTACACCGCAGTCGCAACCGCAACCGGTGGTCGTGATGGCCGAGCCATCTCCAGCGACAAGCACCTCGACGTGAAATTGGCCACTCCGAAGGAATTGGGCGGTGCCGGTGGTGATGCCACCAACCCTGAGCAACTGTTCGCCGCGGGTTACTCGGCCTGCTTCATCGGTGCACTGAAGTTCGTCGCCGGCCAGCGCAAACGCAGCATTCCAGCCGACGCCTCGATCACTGCGCAGGTCGGCATTGGCCAGATCCCAGGCGGCTTTGGCCTGGATATCGACCTGAACATCAACCTGCCAGGCCTGGAGCAAGCCGATGCACAAGCGTTGGTGGAAGCGGCCCACCACGTGTGCCCGTACTCCAACGCAACCCGTGGCAACGTCGATGTCCGCCTGCACGTCACCGTCTGACTTCCCGCCTCACCAGAAACAGGAGATATGAAATGAACGTTTTGACCCAAACACTCGTTGGCTCGCTCCTTGCCTTGTCGATCGGTAACGCATTCGCTGACTCTGGCGTCGAACACAACACCCAGGCATTCCTCGATGCACTGAATTCAGGCAGTGGTAAACCCATCGAGCAGCTTTCGCCGAAGGACGCCCGCGCGGTACTGACCGGCGCTCAGGCCGGGGTAAAACTGACACTGCCCAAGGCGGATGTCAGCGAGAAGATCATCACCGTCGACGGCCAGGACATCAGCTTGACCATCGTGCGTCCGGCGGGTGTGAAGGGGACCTTGCCTGTGTTCATGTACTTCCACGGCGGTGGCTGGGTGCTCGGCGACTTCCCGACCCATGAGCGCCTGGTGCGCGATCTGGTCGTTGGGTCCGGGGCGGTGGCGGTGTTCGTCAATTACACCCCGTCCCCTGAATCGCACTACCCGACGGCGATCAACCAGGCCTACGGGGCAACTCGATGGGTGGCCGAGCACGGCAAGGAAATCAATGTAGACGGTAAACGCCTGGCGGTAGCGGGCAACAGCGTCGGCGGCAACATGGCAGCCGTGGTCAGTCTGATGGCCAAGGACAAAGGTACCCCGGCCATTAAGTACCAGGTGCTGCTGTGGCCAGTGACCGACGCCAACTTCGAGACAGCGTCGTACAACCAGTACGCTGAGGGGCACTTCCTCACCAGGAACATGATGAAGTGGTTCTGGGACAACTACACCACCGACCCCAAGCAACGTGCCGAGATCTACGCCTCGCCGCTGCGCGCTACCACTGAGCAGTTGAAAGGCCTGCCGCCAGCGCTCGTCCAGACCGCGAGTGCCGATGTGCTGCGTGACGAAGGGGAAGCCTACGCTCGCAAACTGGACCAGGCCGGCGTGCCGGTCACTGCGGTGCGCTACAACGGCATGATCCATGACTACGGCTTGCTGAACGTGGTCAGCCAGGTTCCGGCGGTACGCTCTGCAATGCTGCAGGCTTCCGAAGAGCTGAAGGTTCATTTGAAGTGACCCTCACTCAAGACCGGAGATGTATGCCATTAACTGGTAATCACCGCCGGGAACGAAAAAGCCCGCTAAACAGCGGGCTTTTTCGTTCCCGGTGTAACGTTAGCAGCCCTCAGCCAAGGGCACCTATGGATCGATAGCAGACCTCGGGCAGCGGCAGCATCCGATCCCAAACGGGCATCGACAACAAGGGGCAAACGCGCAGCCAGAGGCACCACTGTCGCGGAGACGTGACCGCCCCTGACTTCGCCGGGCGCTACATCAAGGCAACGGTGGACGCCTTCGACGGAATTGGCATCCCCGTCAACAATGCCGGCTGCACCTCGGACGACGTGATGCTGAAGATCACTGGAGAGCCGTGGTACGCCATCCTCGACTGCCACATGACCGCGCCGTTGCGCATTCTTCGCCGCCCCGACGCCGCCCAGGATGCGGTGGACGCGGTGTACCTGTGCTGCTCGTCGGAGTCGAACTGCATCACCGCGCAGACCATCGCGGTGGCTGGCAACCTGCAATAAGCAAAAGGCCCGGCGCATACCGCGCCGGGCCTTTGTTCCCTCCGGGGAAGGATTTCCTGGCGGCGCTCCTGCGCGCCGCCTGGTCTTTGGACGTTAGCCGGCGAGGAACGCCCGGCGCTGCGCCTCGTCCTGCTCGGCCTGGCGCTCCAGGCCGATGAAGCGCATCACCCGCTCGCCGCATTCGCCAGTGCGGATGCTCGCCGGTGCGGCGTCGACCTGCACCTGGCCGTGCTCCATGAAGATCACCCGGTCGGAAATCGACATGGCGAAGTCCATCTCGTGAGTGACGATCACCATGGTCATGCCTTCCTTTGCCAGGTCGCGGATCACGTTGAGCACATCGCCCACCAGCTCCGGGTCCAGCGCCGAGGTCGGCTCATCGAACAACATGATCGCCGGCGCCATGGCCAGGGCACGGGCGATGGCCACGCGCTGCTGCTGGCCACCGGAGAGCTGGTGCGGGTACTTGTTCGCATGGGCCAACAGGCCGACCTTGTCCAGCAGCGCCAGGGCCTTCTGCTCGCAGATGTCGCGCCCGGCCTGACCGTGGAATCGCGGCGCCAGGGTGACGTTGTCGAGGATGGTGCGGTGCGGGAACAGGTTGAAGTTCTGGAACACCATGCCAATGTGCTGCACGCCTTCGCGCAGGCGCGCCGGATTGGGTTTGCCGGCCTCGATGTAGGCCTTGCCGAACAGCTCGGTGGCGCCGCCGTCGATGCCTTCCAGGCCGTTGACGGTACGGATCAGCGAGGTCTTGCCGGAGCCGGACGGACCGATGATCGACACCACCTCGCCGTTGCCCACGCGCAGGTCGACGCCTTTGAGCACCTCGTGCTTGCCGTAGCTCTTGCGGATGCCCTTGAGCTGCAGCGCAGGCGGCGCACCGGCTGGAGCGGCCTCGCGGCCGGCCACCGGGGTCGCCGGGAGGTTCTTGCGCAGGCGCTCCAGTTGCTCGGTGGTCAGGGTTTCCGGCTTGCGGGCGTTGAGGTCCAGGCGGTGCTCCAGGTACTGCAGCGCCCAACCGAACAGGGTGACGATCAGCACGTAGTAGATGGCCACCGCCGACAGGGTTTCCATCACCAGGAAGTTCTGCGCGTAGAGGCGCTCGCCGACCTGCAGCAGCTCGGTGAGGGAGATCACCGAGACCAGCGAGGTCAGCTTGACCACGGTGACGTACTCGTTGATCAGGGTCGGCAGCGAGATGCGGAACGCCTGCGGGATGACGATCAGGCGCTGGATGCCGATGCCGCCCATGGCCAGGGCGCGACCGGCTTCCTTCTGGCCCTTGGCCACGGAGATCAGGCCACCGCGATGGATCTCGGCCATGTACGCGGCTTCGGTCAGCACCAGGGCGAGCAGACCGGAAATGAACGGATCGGACAGCAGCGCGCCGCTGGCCGGGAAGAGTTGCGGCAGGTTGTAGACGAAGACCACCAGCACCAGCAGCG
Organism: Pseudomonas sp. NY15181; assembly: GCF_048068055.1. Taxonomy (NCBI): domain Bacteria; kingdom Pseudomonadati; phylum Pseudomonadota; class Gammaproteobacteria; order Pseudomonadales; family Pseudomonadaceae; genus Pseudomonas; species Pseudomonas sp. NY15181. The sequence continues at coordinate 169,078 of NZ_JBLUPT010000010.1, forward strand.
GCACGCTGCGGAAGAACCAGATGTACAGCGCCGTCGGCGCGCGCAGCCAGCGCGAGCCGGAGAGCTTGGCACAGGCGAGGAGGAAGCCCAGGACCATGCCGATCAGCCAGGTCAGGGTGCTCAGCTCAATCACCGTGACGCAGGCCTTCCAGAAATCCGGCAAGGAGAAAAGGGAGAAGAAGTAGGACCAGTCGAATTGCATGGGCACCTCGGCGAACGGGGCTGGCGCGAGGCCAGCCCGTCTTTCATGTTGCGTTAAAGCGGAATCACTCGGTCGCCGGAGCTTCTTCGAGAGCGTACTTCTTCAGCAGGGCAGCGAATTCGCCGCTGTCCTTGGTCTTCTGGAAGGCGGTCTTGAGTGCGTCGTACAGCTCCTGATTGCCCTTCTTCACATACATGCCGAGGGTCTGCTTGTAGATCAGCTCGGTGGAGCTGACCACCACGCGGCCCTTGGAACGCTCGGCGATCATGTGCGCGGCGCCGGAGATCTCCACCTGAGCCTGGACGTTCTTCGACAGCAGCGCCTGGGTCACTTCGGGCGCGGACGGGTATTCGCTCACGCTGATGGCACCCTTGCCGTTGGGTACGCAGTAGGTCTTGGACAGCTCCTCGAACTTCGGCACCCAGGTGGTGCCCTTCTCCAGGCCGATCTTCATGCCGCAGAGGTCTTCAGGCTTCAGCGGGCGCTCCTTGCCGTCGGCCGGGACCATGATGGCTGCGCCGGTCTGCGCGTAGGGAATCGCCATGGCCTGGGCGGCGCGCTCGGGGGTGACGTACATGCCGGAGATCACCGCGTCGAAGTGGCCGGCGTTCAGGCCCAGGATCAGCCCGGAGAACTTGGTGTTCACGAAGCTCGCCTTGAGGTCCATGTGCTTGGCCAGCAGTTCGGCCAGCTCGGGGTCGGAACCCACCACCTTGTCGCCGTCATAGGACTCGAAGGGCGGATAGGTGATTTCCATGCCGACCTTGAACTGCCCCGGCGTGCTGGTCACGGCGGCACTGGCGGACTGCAGGGTTCCCAACAGGGTGGCGCCGACAACGGCTGCGGCCAGGAGGGTGCGGGTGGTTTTCAGCATCGTGATTGCTCCAGTCGAGGGTTTATGCGCGGCTTAAGAAGGCTGCGTCTGTTTTTTCAGGTGGCCGAAGCTGGACGGCTTGCGCGCCCGCTCCGGCAGTGCCAGCTCACCGTCGGCGACCTTGCGGCGCAGGTAGCTGTAGGTCTGCAGCGCCTGGCTCCACATGTGCTCGCCGATGGCGATGGTTTCGTACTCCTGACCGCCGTTGTCGAACTGCGGCAGCGGACGGATCTGCGTGTGGTAGTCGCAGGCGTAGAACAGCGGGAACGAGTAGCGCTCCTCACGTACCGTGCGCACGCGGTGGGCGGTGGCGACGAAGGCGCCGTTGGTCATCACCTCCAGCATGTCGCCAATGTTCACCACGAAGGCGCCCGGCACCGGCGGCGCGTCGATCCACTCACCGTCTTCGTTCATCACTTCCAGTCCCGGTTCGGTGGCATACAGAATAGTGAAGCACTCGTAATCGGTATGTGCTCCGATCCCCGGTGCATCCTGCGCTTCGCCATCGAAGGGGTAATGGATCAGGCGCAGTTTCGACGGCGGCCGGCTCACCAGCGGGTCGAAGTAGCCCTCGTCCAGGCCCAGGGCCAGGGCGAAGCCGTCGAACAGCTTGCGGCCGAGGGCGAACACGGCCTTGTAGTAGGCGCTCACCTGCAGCTGGAAGCCGGGGATCTCCGGCCAGCGGTTGGGCCCGAGCAAGGGCGTCCCGGCCAGCACCAGCGGATCGTCGGCAGCCACTTCGAAGCCGACGTCGAAGGCTTCCTTGTGGTCCGGCTTGCCCTTGGCATAGACCTCCTCGCCTTCCGGGACGAAGCCCTTGTGGCTCTGCGAGAGGCCGATGTAGTGACGCATCTTGGCTTCCAGCGGCTGGGCGAAGTAGCTCCGCGCGGCGGCTTGCAGACCCTCGATCAGCTTCGGGTCGAGGCCGTGGTTGCGGATGTAGAGGAAGCCCACTTCACGAGCCGCCTTGCCCAGCTCGGCGGCCACCGCCTGGCGATCTTCCAGACGCTCGCTGAACAGTCCGCCGATGTCGACGACGGGAATGGAGGTGAAGGCCGTGCTCGCTTGCGCCTGCATGATCGATGGCTCCAGAGCTCAGGATTCGAGGAAACGCTGGAAGTGACGGCGCTCTTCCTGAGCCATCCAGCGGTTCAGCGCCCATAGATCGGCAATCGGGGCATTGGTGAACGGCAGGTGATGCAGATAGCCGTCCGGGCCGAATTCCGGGGTCAGGGTCGTGACCTGCTGGCCGCGAGCCTGCTGGGCGCGCCATACCGCTTCCCAGTGCTTCTGGTGGAAGGCCAGCGCGTTGGCGTATTCCGGCGCGCCGGGGTGCGGCACCTGCGGGCCCTGGTCGTAGCCGACGCGGGCCTGGATGTGCTGCACGCGCTCGACGAAGGGTGTGAGGTCGTCGGCAGGGTCGTCGAGCAGGCGCTCGCAGACCACCACCCAGTGGCTGATGTCGGTGGTGAAGCGCAGCTCGGGCAGCTGCCGGATCAGCTCCAGGGTCACCCAGGGGCTGTACAGCGAGCGGGCGCGGTGAATCTCGAAAAGGCAGGTCAGTTCCTGCGCGGCGGCCAGTTCCAGGGCGCGGCCGAAGAAGTCGACCTGCGCGGCCAGCGGCCAACGGTCGTTGCCGGCCAGGGTGTTGACCAGGCGCGGCGACAGCTCGGCGGCGCAGCCCAGCTTGCGCTGCAGGTCGTCGAGGTGCACCTGCGGACTGGCCGACTGATCGGGCAGCACGTCATGGGCGGTGAACAGGGTCGCGATGTAGGGCACCCCCTCCGCGGCCAGCAGCCGTGCGTACTCGGCACGAATGGCGGGATCGAGGGGCAGGCGCGCTTCCAGGCCGTCGAAACCGGCTTCGCGCAGTTCGGCGATGGCCTGCGGCCAGCCTTGGGTGTAGCCCCACAGGGTACGGAAGATCTCGAGTCGCATGAACGAACTCCGGGCAGCGTGAACCGCGCCGTCAGGCACGGCGAAGAATTCGGCGGGAGGTTCAGCGCACGGGCGCGACGGCTGAGAGCGTCAGGCGGCGAATCGAATCGGCGGACGTTGGGGAGGATGTCGAACGGGAGAAATGCGCAAGCATGGACACGGTGGTATTCCTCTGACAGACCGCTGTTTCGCGGATCTGTACTCGCCGATTGTTGTTGTGTGCCTGGCGTGTTAGCGACGGGCTTTGGCAGTAAGGAACAGCAGCACGGCCGGAGCTTTTCACGCGCTCCGATCCGCGTACACCAAGGCCTCTGCGGCCTGGCGTGGGTGCAGTTGTCGCAGCTTGATGCGATAGGAAAAATAGCTCGATGCAAATAATTACTTCAGACTTTTCTGAAGTAATTTTCGTCGTATGGCGTGGGAAATTCGCTCAGACAAAAGCAACGACGAGCAGGCGCTCTAGGTCGTGGCTCTTCGTAGCGGCGAGCCCCGCAAGGCAAGAGGCGCTGCGCCTCGGTAAGGGAAACATCGCTCGACGGCTCGCCCATCGGCTGTGCCGTTAGAGCCGATGCCCAAGGTGGGGGAACTCCTGGCCGGCACAGCCTTTTCTTCAACTGTTCGAGAGAGGCCGCAAGCCGGCCAGGAGCGGACGTTCGACACTCCCGCATCAGGCGTAAACACAACGCACATCCGGTTATCACGATAAGAAACTCTCAGTGCCCAAGCCTGGGCACTGACCGATAGGATTGCCGCCCATCCCGCACAACAGAGCGCCCAGCATTGGCGCGACACAAGAAAGGATGGACGGATGAAAACCTGGTTACGCGCGTTGGCCGCAGTCTTCGGCTCATTACTCCTGGCGATTGCCTGGCGCACTTTTTCCCTACACGCCCCAGCCACCGTGGAGCCGGTCCAAGCCGTGCCAGCGGAACTGGATAGCAAGATCATCGCCCGCCATCTGGGGGAAGCCATACGCTTCGCGACCATTTCCCATGAGGAAGGATCCGACGAACAGGCACGCCAGGACACCCACCGGGCCTTTGCGGGCCTCCATCAATGGATAGCGCAAAGCTATCCCCATGTGGCGGCGAAGCTGCGACGAGAGTCCGTCGGCGATAGCCTCCTGTAAACCTGGGTCGGCCGCGATACGAAATTGCCCCCTGTCCTGCTGATGGCCCATGCCGACGTCGTCCCGGTCGTTCCAGGCAGCGAGAAGGACTGGCTGCAGCCGCCCTTCTCCGGCGCCATCAGCGATGGTTACGTCTGGGGGCGTGGCGCACTGGACGACAAGTCGCCGATGGTCGCGATCCTCGAGGCCACCGAAGCCCTGCTGGCCAAGGGATTCCAGCCTGAACGCGGCATCCTGCTGGCATTTGGTCACGATGAGGAGACCGGCGGCCATCAAGGTAATCAGCGCATCGCCGAACTGCTCCGCCAGCGCAACGTGCGCCTGGCCTGGGTGCTGGACGAAGGCGGATTCGTCGGCCAGGGTATGGTTCCCGGCATGTCCCGGAATACCGCCTTCGTCGGCATCGCGGAAAAGGGCTATATGAGCGTCAGGCTGACCGCCAAGGCGCTCGGCGGCCACTCTTCCGCGCCGCCGGCCTTTGCGCAGACCGCTATCGGGCAGCTCACCGAAGCCGTGAACCGGGTTGGCGCGCATCCCTTCGCGCTGAGCCTGGACGACACGGTGGAACAGACCTTGATGGCGCTGGCCCCTTATCAGAAAGGAGTGCCGCGCGTGGTGTTCGCCAACCAGTGGTTGTTCGCGCCGCTGACCCGCCACCTCCTGGGCAACAGCAAGGAATTCGCCACCCAGATGCACACCACTGTCGCACCGACCATCATCCAGGGCGGCGTGAAGGACAACGTGCTGCCGCCCAGCGCCGAGGCCGTGCTGAACCTGCGCATCCATCCGCGCGACACCCAGGCTTCCGCCCTGGAGCATCTTCGCCTGGCGATCGGCAACCTGCCGGTGGAAGTGCAACAGCTGCCCGGCGGCTGGGAACCCTCGACCATCAGCAGCACCGACAGCGAAGCCTTTAGCCTTCTGGAGAAAACCATTCGCCAGAGCTTTGCCAATACGGCGGTGATCCCGAATCTGACCGCTGCCGCCACCGACTCCCGGCACTACCTGGGCTTGGCCGAACAGGTCTTCCGCTTCGCGCCGAGACAATTAGCGGTATCGGAAATTGCCGGCATCCACGGCGCCAACGAGCGAATCAGCGTGAGCAACCTCGTCCTGATGGCCGGGTTCTACTATCGCCTCATGGAAGCGCAGCAGTAAGCGGCAGGCCTCGTCGTCGCGCAGATGATCCTGCTCTCCCGGTGCCTCGATCGCCATCCAGAAACGGCCGTGGCAGCCAGGTGCTGTCCCTCCGCTGGGCGCGCGGCATGGCCTGCACCACAAACGTTTCAAGGGTGACCACGTCATTGATCAACGACTGCATGACTGGAAACGCAAGTGGAGCCCCCTGAGTGTCAGGTCTCCCCGATACCGCGCAGCCGCAGATATCCAGTTGCAGCGTCATGAGAGGACCAGACTTCGTTGGCACACGAAACGATTCCGGTCCGTTTCAGCGGTGTCATCCGCCACTGATCGAGGTCGCCTGGAAAACTGCCAACGGCTCCAGGCGATTCCCCTGACGCTCCAGGTACATCCGAACGATCCGAATACTAGCGGGATGCGCATGCCAGCCGGGAATTGGCCTCGCACAACCCCGCCAATCCTTGCCGCGCGGCTTCGGCGGCTTGCTCCAGGACCTGATGCTTCCAGCCGTCTTCATCGACGTAGAAGGCATCGCGCAGCTGGCGATGGATACGCAGAGCCTTTTCCTGCGGCACGCCCGGATTGTTGTTCAGCCATTGCTCCGCGCGCAGGGCCTTGAGCACCTTGAGCCCCGGCAGCGTGCCGTACTCCAGAGTGATGGCGGTCAGTTCCGCCTGCGGACATTCGCTGGCGGCCGCGAGGATCATCTGGCCGGTCAGTGGCACCGACACCGACTCCCCGTCCCGCGACGAGGTCACCTCCGGGCCCCACCAGCGCCGTGTACGCGCCATGGACTGGGCAGCGTAGTCACCGACGTAGATGCGCTCACCGTGGCCCTTGGGGCCAAGCCCAGTGTGCAGGTCAATCCAGCCGATCCGCGCGCAGTCCCGCGCGTGCTTACGCAACACCTGACGCACCGTCTGATTGCTCCAGGTCGGTTGCGAGCCCATGTAGAACAGGCCATTGGGGTGGCTGTCCTGGCCGCTGGCGATGGCCGCCTGCAGTTGTTTGCGACCATGACGCAGGGCGTAGTGCAGCAGGCGCAGTTGACTGCCGAAGGACGGCCAACGACGCGGAATCAGGATCGGGTCCAGTGTCGCGTAAGCCTGGTTACGCTGGCGCGGCTGGGAGAAGTCGCGGAAGTTGCGGTTGAGGTCGACGTTCTCGTGGGTCCAGCGTCGCCACCAGGAGAATCCGTACGGGTTGGCGGCGTGCAGATACAGCACTGCGCAGTTGGCCTCGGCGCATGCCTCCAGCCAGTCGGGATCGCTGAGCAGCGCAATTTGCACCGCCGAGCCGCAGAACCCCTCCACACCGTGGCAGCCACTGCTGATGATCAGTACTTTGCTGGCATCCAGCGGGCCGTTTCGCGCCACGTCCAGCGCCAAAGGCTCGCCATCGCGCCCTGGCAGCGGGTGACGGTAGGATTCGACGACCAGGCCGGCCGACAGGCAGGCGGCAAGGAATTTGCCACGCGCCTCAGCGTAGCTCTGGGAAAAACAGGCAGACGGATTCATCATCGCTCCGGATGATCGGGTTCGAGTCAGGGAATGGCGGGCCCAGTGCGCGGGCCCGCCGGGAAAGGTCAGGCGTGGCGGACGGCGCCGGGCGGCGCTTCGCTGCGGCCGCCCTGCAACGATTGGCGGGTGCGCTCGGGATGAATGATCCGGCAGCCGAGGACGGCACAGACCATGGTGATCGCTCCGAACAGACCCAACGCGGCTTCGAAGCCAAGGGCGATGTCGCCGCCGCGCAGTTCCACCAGTTGACCGACGATCCACGGCGCAAGCATGCCGGCGCTGGTCATGCCACCGATGTGGATGGCCAGCATCGATCCGCGCTGCGCAGCCGGCGCGATATAGGCGACGAGGGTGTTGCAGAAAGTCGGCAGGAAGTTCACCAGGATGGCGCCAATACCGTACAACAGCAGAATCGCCACACGCTCACCGTGCAGCAGATTCAGCGCACAGAAAGCCAGGCCGGCCAACGCCGCGCAGATCATCGGCGGCAGGACCATGGCGCGCTGGACCGGAGCACCGCGCTTCATCGCGCGCTGCGACAGTGTGGAGATCAGCAGGTTGCCGAAGATCACCCCGACCGTCACCACCATCACCGTATAGCCCGACTGCATCGGCGTCATGCCCTGGCCCTTCTGCAGGTACACCGGCACCCAGCTGTAAACCAGCGCGGTGGGCAGGTAGCTGAGGAACCCCATGAGCGTGATCCAGAGGAAGCTGCGGTTGAGCAGCAGGCGGCCATAGGGCAGGCGCAGCGAAGCGTCCGGCCCCTCCTCCGCGGCCTGCTGTCCTTCGCGGCCGAAGATCAGCCAGACCGCCAGCCAGGCAAGCCCGAGCAGCGCCAGCAGAAAATACGCGTTGCGCCAGCCGAAGTGCTGGATTGCCAGCGGCAGGCTCAGCGCGCCGAGTACGGCACCGAGCATGATCGATACCTGGATCAGCGCCGAGGGCAGCACCCGCTCCTTCGGGCCGAACCACTTGAAGCAGGCGTGCTGGGTGACCGCCGTGCCCGGCCCGGTGCCGGCGCCCAGCAACAGGCGCCCGGCGACCAGCGCGGCGAAGCCGCTGGACAGCGCCACCAGCAGCTGCGAGGCCATCCACACGACCGACATGCCGGCGAGGATCCAGCGCGTCGGGAAGCGGTTGGCGAGGAAGCCCACCAGCACCCCGGAGATGGAATAGAGGAAGAAGAACGCGCTGCCGATGAAGCCGAACTCGGTGGGCGAGAGCTTCAGTTCGTCGATGATCTGCGCGCCGGCGAAGGCGAAGATGGTCTTGTCCAGTACGCTGATGACCATCACCAGCATCAGCAGGATGAGGACTACAGTGCGCTGTTTCATGCCTGCTCCCCTTTGGACAGCGAAGTCTCCACCAGACGCACCCAGAGCGCCGCGCCGAAAGGAATGGCTGCGTCGTTGAAGTCGTAGCCGGGGTTATGGACCATGCAGCCGCTGGGGCCGCTGTTGCCGTTGCCCAGAGCGATGTAGCATCCGGGGCGGCGCTCCAGCATCCAGGCGAAATCCTCGCTGCCGAGGAAGCCCGAAGGGATCTCGGACAGCAGGCGCTGCGGACCGACCAGCTCGGTCAGTACCTGGCGTGCAAGGTGGGTTTCCTCTGGCGTGTTGACCAGTACCGGCACCAGTTCCTCGTATTTGTACTGCAGCTCCATGCCATGCACGGCGGCAATGCCACGGGTGATTTCGCCGATGCGCCGCTTGAGCAGCTCACGCACTTCGGGCCTGGTAGCCCGCACGCTCAGGCGCAGGTCGGCATGGTCGGGAATGACGTTGGCCGCCTCCCCTGCCTTGAGCATTCCGACGCTGACCACAGCCACTTCGGTGGACGGTACGTTGCGCGCAACGATGCTTTGCAGCGCCAGCACCAGCTCCGCGGCGGCGACAATCGGGTCTTTGGTCAGGTGCGGCATGGCGCCGTGGCCACCGACGCCGGTCAGGCGAATCGACACGCGGTCGGAGGATGCGGACAGCGCGCCCTCGCGGGTCAGGAAACAGCCCACCGGCAGACCAGGAGCATTGTGCAGGGCGTACACCGCGTCACAGGGGAAGCGTTCGAACAGGCCATCGTCCATCATCGCCACGGCGCCGCCCAGGGTTTCCTCGGCGGGCTGGAAAATCAGGTTGAGGGTGCCGTCGAACTGCCGCTGCTCGGCCAGATCACGGGCGGCGCAGAGCAGAATGGCGGTGTGGCCGTCGTGCCCGCAGGCGTGCATGCGGCCTGCGTGCTGGCTGGCATAAGGAACGCCGCTGGCTTCATCGATAGGGAGCGCGTCCATGTCGGCGCGGATGCCGATACTGCGCGCGCTATTGCCTTGACGAAGCACGCCGACAACGCCGGTGCCGCCGACGCCCTCATGAACTTCATAGCCCCATTCACGCAGGTAACCGGCGACGATAGCACTGGTGCGCGCTTCCTCGAAGCCCAGTTCAGGGTACTGATGAAGGTCCCGGCGAATGCGGGAGAAGTCCTCGGCGCTAGCCTCAAGCCTTTCTATCGTGGGGTGCTGACTCATGCCGCATCCTGCTCATTGTTCTGATGTGGCCGGCAGGATGCCGCACGCGCGCGATGCTGAATAATGACCTTCACGCATGCTTATCAAGGCTGGTTATCGACGCCTGCTCTCAAGCCAGGATCAGTCGGCCTTGCGCAGGTGCGGACCCTTGAAGGCGTAGACCAGTTCATCCACCAGGGTCTGCGCCTCGCGGGTCATCAGCTCCGGCGGACGGCAGACCAGGGAAATATCGGTGCCGGGTACGGTCTCGGCGATGTCCAGCGCTTCCAGGGTGCTGGACACGATCGGCAGATCGAACACCCGCCGCGACCAGAAGCTCACCGCGTCGGTATTGGCCGCCAGCTCCGCATAGAGCACCACCGAGGCGCACTCGATGACGCGTTCGGGATGGCGCACCTGGTACTGCTCGAACATCTGCCCGGCGAGTGATACATCCAGCGAATCGGGCACCAGCCATTCCTCGTCGAGCAGTTCGTGCAGCGAGCGCGCATGGCGCAACGGATGCCCCTTGCGCACTGCCAGCGTGGTGGGCTGGGCGTAGAGTTCCTGCCAGTGAAAACCGTCGACGTTGCGCGAGGACGGCTGCGACGTGAGCACCAGGTCCAGCTGACCTTCACGCAAGCCTTCAAGCAGTTTGGCTGGACGCAGCTCGTTGATCTGCAATTGCACCTTGGGGTAGCGCTTGCGGTAACGCAGCAGACAGGTGGCGAACTGCTGGCTGGGCGTCACCGGCGACACGCCAATAGCCACTCGACCGTCCATGGCGCCCTTGAGGGTCTCGATCTCGTCCCGCGCACGGCGCACCTCCTCTACCACCAGGCGCGCGCGGCGCACCAGGCGCTCGCCGTACTCGGTGGCGGTAATACCGCGGTTGGAGCGTACCAGCAGCGGTACGCCCAACTCGGCCTCCAGTTCCTTGATGCTCTTGGACAGAGCGGGCTGGGAAATATGCAGCAGGCGCGAGGCTTCCTGGATGCTGCCGCTCTCGCAGATGGCGACGATGGCGCGGAGTTGATGCAACTTCATGGTTTGGACGACGGCTCGGGGTCGGTAACGAGTCCGAACATAAAGCAAAAACGAGGCCGGCGTGAGTAACGGTTGGTAAACGGGAGCGGACTGTCCGGTCGCATCGAACGTTATTTTGTAGGAGCGAGCTCGCGAATGATCTGGAAGAACGCTGGCCCGCCCTCTCCCTAGCCCTCTCCCTTCAGGGAGAGGGCTAGGGAGAGGGCGTAAAAGGCGCGCGTCCCAGGTCACGGGCCAGCTCACTCTTACCAAGGAAAGCGTCCAACCCCAGGACGAAAAAAAGCGGCCCGAAGGCCGCTGAGTAAACACAAGGAGCGCCGGTGAGCGCCAGTGCAACCCACCGTCAGCGGATGCCCGTGGCGCGCAAGGCGTTGGGGGTGAAGTCGTTGCTGCTCGACTGCACGGCAAAGTCGTAGCTGCTCTTCTCCTCGTTGCGCAGGCCGGACACCGTATAGCGCCCCGACAGCACATCGTAGTGGGTTTCCGCCGTCAGCCAGGTGAACTGCTGGTCATAGAATGGCCGTGCATGGCCCTCGGACACGCGCCAGAGGTTGCCGCGACCGTCGTAGGCGTCGGCCTCGGCGATCTGCCAGCTGTCTTCGTCGATGTACAGGTCACGCTTGCTGTAGATATGGCGCTGGCCCGGCTTCAGGGTCGCCACTACGTGCCACACCCGATGCAGCTCGTAGCGGGTGTGATCCGGATTCAGGTGGCCAGGTTTGACGATTTCGTCGTATTTCAGCGTCGGCGAGTCGAGCGCGAAGCTGTTGTACGGGATGTACAGCTCCTTCTTGCCCAGCAGTTTCCAGTCGTAGCGATCCGGTGCGCCGTTGAACATGTCGAAGTCGTCGTAGGTGCGCATGCCTTCCGCGCCGGGGCTGTCGTAACCCACTTGCGGGGCACGGCGCACACGGCGCTGGCCGGCGTTGTACATCCACGCCATGCGCGGTTCCTTGACCTGGTCGATGGTCTCCAGCACCAGCATCACGCTGCCCGCGCGGCGCGGCGGCGAAAGGATTTCCTGGCGGAAGTAGTACAGGATGTTGTTCATCTTGGCCGGGTCGTAGTCCTTGAGCCCGAACGGGAAGGCGAACTGCTCCTTCATGTAGCTGATGGTGTAGTCACCGTTGGTCTGCGGGTTCATCTGCGCGGTGGTGCGCAGCATTGCATTGCCGCGGTAGCGGGTGACGTGGTTCCAGATTACTTCCAGTCCGTTCTGCGGGATTGGGAACGGAATGGTCATGGTGAAGTTGGTCAGCCCGTTGCCACCCGCGGCCAGCGAAGTGGCGGTGGCATTCTTCTTCGCCGCGTCAATCACGGTCTGCGGGTAGCTGGTGCTTCGGTGGCTCGGGTAGACCGGGATGCGGTAGCTCTCGGGGAAGCGCTGGAACATTGCCAGCTGGCCCGGCGTGAGCTTGTCCTTGTACTGGCTGGCATTCTGCGCGGTGATGGTGAACAGCGGTTTGTCGGCCGCGTACGGATCGGCGAGGAAACCACCGGCATCGACCTTGCCGGCGTTCGGCGCCAGGCCACCGGTCCAGGCCGGGATACCACCGTCGGCGTTGCCAGCCTTCTCGGCGCCAATCGGGGTGAGTTCATTGCCCAGACGCGCGGCCTGGTCGGCACCGACCGCGGCCATGACCTGGCCGGCGAGCAGACTCAGCGTCAGGCAGCTCGCCTGCAACCATTGCTTTTTGTTCATGCTTGTACCTCTGGGACGGATAGGCATCAGAAGCTGACGCCCAGGCTGACGGCGAGGAAGTCGCGGTCGGTGTTGACGTTGTAATCGCCACCGAAGTAATCGGTGTAACTGATACTGGCGGTGTAGCGGCTCAGGTACTCAGCATCGACGCCGACGCTGACCGACTTGTCGCCCTCGTTGAAGGTCGGGCCGTAGCCTTCCACGTCGTGGGAGAAGGCCAGGTTCGGGCGCAGCGAGACGCCACCGATCAGGTCGTTGTATTCCAGCCCCGCGCGCACCCGGTAACCCCAGGAGTTCTGGGTGTAGAAGCCCTTGTCGTTGCACTGGCTGGGATTGGCGGTGTTGACCACCTTCTCGCACAGCGCGTTGCCCGACAGACCCAGCAAGGACGAGGAGCCGGCGTTGGCCAGTTCACCGTTGCCGTACACACTGCTGCGACCGAAGCGCAGGTCCGAACCATCGGTGGAGCCCAGATCGCCGATATGGCCGAAGCCGATCTCGCCGACCAGGGTCAGGCGTTCGGCGGCGATCAGCGGGATCTGGTCGAAAGTGTTGGTGAAGGTCATCTGCGCCTGGGTATAGGGCATGCGCTTGTAGCCTTGGATCAGCGAGCCGTAGCTCGAATCCGCCCAGCCGCTGGAGAAGATCGGCAGGCCGCCGTTGACCAGCGGGCTTGTCGCCGCCGATCCGAGGGTGGCGGCGCCGGAAACGTCGCTGGAGTTGATACCCAACGGCATGTTCGGCCGATAGCTGATCTCTCCCTGCACCGCGGTACTGCCCCAGGTGGTGTTGAAGCCCAGGCCATAGAGGCGGATGTCTTCGGGGTAGTCCAGGTACCAGCGCGCGGTGCTGCGCCCGCCCTGCCCGATCAGGCCGCCCACCGGGTCGGCCAGCGCGCCCTTGCCCACCACCCAGTTACTGGTGGGAGTGCGGCTGTGGTAGTTCATCGCGTAGGCGGAGAACTCGGTGTCGTTAACCATCCAGCGCAGCGCCACGCCGAACTGGCCGCCGTCACGAGCGTCGTGATCCTTGGTGCGCGGCACATAGCCGTAGCCACCCTTGATACCGGTGCCATCGATGTCGCGGTCGAAGTCGCTGCCGTTCACCGCCATGTTGATGTCGCAGCCCTTGGCGGCCACGTCGCTGCCGAAGAAGGTGCCGCAGTTGTCCGGCACGGTCTTCTCCCACTCCAGCTGGTAGAAGGCTTCCATGGACAGGGTGTCGGTGAGCCCCTGGTTAAAATACAGCATGCTCACCGGGATCAGCGCTTCCTTCACCTCGGAACCAGGGCGGCGCAGCGCGGCAACGTCCGCCGGGTTGATCGAGTTGATGCCGTTCTGGATGAAGGTGCTCTCGCCCCAGCTCACCACCTGGCGACCCAGGCGCACGGTGCCCGGCAGATCGCGGATGTCGTAGTTGTGGTAGAGGAACGCGTCGAGCAGCTCGGCCCCGGAGGACTGGGCGGCGGTGTCGCGCCCGCTGTCGTCGATGTCGTAGAGCGGACGGTGTTCGTCCTTGAGCTCGAAGTCGTACCAGTACTTGCCGCGCAGGAACAGGCCGCTGTCCCCGTATTTCAGCTCCAGGTCGTGCAGGCCCTTGAATATCTTGGAGAAGGTCTCGCCCTTCTTGAAGCTCAGGCGACCGTCATCGGAGGTCTGGCTGGACGCCGTACCGCCGTTGCGGGTGCCGATGAATTTCTTGTCCGGGCTGTCCATCGCCCAGCTGGCGCCGATGGACAGGGTCGAGTCGAAGCGACCCTCGATTTCCCCCACGTTGAAGCTCACTGCCTGAGCCGAAGATGCCCCGCCAAGGGCCATGCTGGTAGCCAGCGCCAGCGCGTGCGGCCTGAAGCCTGCGGCGCCGGTTATTGTTTTTCTCATGCTGCTCTCCGCCTGGATCGTGCTGGTCACGGCAAGCCGTGCCACCCCTGCTCCGCGGCTCGTGGGCCGGGAGGCGGTCGCATGGTATGAGCGCTGTCACAACGCTGACTTCTGAAAAAAAGTGATGCCCATAGCCAGAATGGAAGCGCCACCGGGGTACTGCCCATGGGTGATAACCGACGGCTATTACGATACCCAGGATTCAGCCGACCCAGGCCGCGCATTGCCCTAAAGTCCGCCGCCATCAGCGACTCCCGACGATGAGGTAGACCATGAAGATTGCGTTGACCGGCGACAGCATCCTGCAGCGCCGCCTGAACAGCCGCGAAGACGAAACCCTGCGCCCACTGTTCGACCTGCTGCGCGGCGCCGACGTCAGCTTCACCAACCTGGAAGTGCTGCCCAACGACTTCCAGGGCGACGCCGTGCTGGAAAGCGGCGGCTCGCACTTCGGCGCGCCGTCCTGGGTGCTCGACGAACTGGTGGACGGCGGCTTCGACCTGTTCTCCACCGCCAACAACCACAGCCTCGACTACGGCATCTCCGGCCTGGATGCTGCCCACGCCCAGCTGGACAAACGCGAGCTGCTGTACGCCGGCACCGGCCGCAACCTCGAGGAAGCCCGCCGCCCGGTGTACTGCACCAAGCCCGCCGGCACCGTCTCGCTGCTGGCCTGCACCTCCACCTTCGGCAAGGGCCAGGAAGCCAGCGAACAGACCCGCGACATGCCCGGCCGCCCCGGCCTGAATCCGCTGCGCTACGACACCGTGCACCAGCTCGAGGGCGCACAGATGGAGGCCATGCGCAGTATCATCGCCAGCCTCGGCCTGGACCGCCTCTACCAGGGCGCGGTCGACCTGGGCTTCGCCCATCCGATCCCCGACCCGTCGCTGGCGGTGTTCGGCCCCTTTACCCCGCTGCTGTTCCGCCAGGGCGAGTCCTCGCGCCTGCGCACCCTGCCGCGCAAGAAGGACATGGACGACATCCTGCGCTGGGTCGAGGAAGCGCGAACGCTGTCCGACGTGGTGGTGCTGAGCATCCATGCCCATGAACTGGGCCACGATGCGACCGGGGAATGGAACCTGGAAGTGGCCGCCGAATTCATCCAGCCGGTGGCGCGGCGCATGATCGATGCCGGCGTCGACATCGTCGTCGGCCACGGCCCGCATCTGCTGCGCGGCATGGAGATCTACAACGGCAAACCGATCTTCTACAGCCTGGGCAACTTCATCGGCCAGAACGAGCTGGTGGAACGCCTGCCGGCGGACAGCTACGAGCAGTTCCGCGTGGACCGCAATCAGACGCCGTCAAAGGTGTTCCTGCAGCGCACCCAGAACGACACCCGCAGCTTTCCCTCCGATGCGCGCTTCTGGGAAAGCCTGGTGCCGGTCTGCCAGTTCGACGGGCGCCGCCTCGTCGGGATCGAGCTGCACCCGGTGAGCCTGGGCCTGGGCGAGGCGGTGCACCGCCGTGGTCGCCCACGTCTGGCTGACGGTGAACATGGGCAGGCAATTCTGCAGCGTTTCGCAGCCCTGTCCGAGCCCTATGGCACGCATATAGTGCTGGACGGCAGCGTTGCGCGCATTGAAGTCTGACACGGACTTGCCGGATGGGAACGAGCCTATCCGGCTATCTCATCCCACGTCCGCATAGCCGCCGCCGTATTCTCATCGTTGAGTAGGCAGGGGCGGCATACGACGAGCCTAAGCCTGCTTTCGGCCAGAAGCAGAGCATGGACAAGCCGCAGGCGACTTCATCACCTCGGTATAGCCCATGTCGCCACGCAGTCAGTCAGGAACAGGAGATCGGAATTGACGTTGCCTGATCGAGGGCTGGCTGTTCACCATGCAGTACAGTGCCCCTGCGAGTACCAGGCCCACAGCCCAACTGATGTCCGCCCCTAGCCAGTTCGCTACAAAGCCGGTGTAGAACGAAAGCTTCATGAACGGGATCGTGCCGACGATCGAGACGGCATACACCACGAGCGTTCGTCGATTGAAGCGCCCGTACCGACCTTTGGGATCGTACAGCTCGCCCACCTCATAGTGGCCGTGACACACCCAGTAATAGTCAGCCAGGTTGATCGCACTCCAGGGGATCAGCAGGTAGAGCTGTCCAATCAGAATGTCTGCGAAGAAGGTGTCAAAACGATACTGGGTGGCGATGGCGATCAGGGTTGCGGCTACGGTCAGCACTGCCATCACCAACGCTTTTGCAGACGCCGTGACGTGTCGCAGCCCACCAAAGGCTCCGAAGATCGTCACCGAAGACATGTAGGCGCTGTACAGGCAGAGCACGTTGTACTGGATCACCCCGAGCGCAATCACGCCCAACGCCAAGGGAGCCCAGGGGCCGAACAGCGTGGCAATCGCGGTTGCGGGGTCATGCCCAAGCGCTGCGGGGATCGCAACGGCCACCAGGGCGCCCAGGGCCATCATGGCGAAAGAGCCCAGCGCGCAGCCACAGTAGGTTGTCCAGAACGTGGCGCGGGTGCTGACATTGGCCGGAAGGTAGCGCGAGTAATCCGCCACGTAGGGGCCGTAACCCAGTGTCCAGGACGCCGCCTGCGCGACGACCAGGTTGAAGGCCGTCAGCGAAAAGCCCTCGCTTGTTGCCGTTGCCGATATCGCGTCGCTGGGGTGCAACAGGATCAGAGCCAGCGCGCCGGCAAATACCAGAGTCGACATCAGGCTCATCCACGCCCCTAGACGGTGGATCAGCTCATAGCCTGCGAAACCGATGACGAAGGTCAGAATCCCCACCACCACGATGGCCTGGTCATCGCTGATGGGCACCAGCGCCTTCAACGCATCGCGCATCAGGACGCCACTGGCGGCCAGGAACAGGACCGCCGCCGTGACCATCACCAGCAAGGGAATCGCCGCGCCATAGACACCGAATTGTGCGCGGCTCTGAATCATCTGCGGGACGCCCAGATGAGGGCCCTGGGCGGAGTGTGCGGCCATGAAGATGGTGCCGATGAGATTGCCGATCAGCAGGCCGAGCAGCGTCCAGGCGAAGCTCAATCCAGAGGCGATACCCAAGGTGCCGACCACCAGGGCAGTGACTTGGAAATTGGAGCTGAACCAGATAGTGAACAACCGCCTGGGTGTGCCATAGCGCTCAGCGTGAGGGACAAACTCGATACTTCGCTTTTCAAGCTTCACGACCGCCTCCTGATTTATCCCCCCGATTATCAGTGGGTGATTGAGGGCTCTTCGGCCTGATCACGAACACCTCGTAGCTACTAACGACTCACGCGATCAGCGGTTCGTTTCCCCCTGAACAGCCCCCGGGAATCGCTGGAGCGCCAACCGGCCGCCAACAGCCGCTACCTACTCTCCCCTCCACGAACCGCAAACACCTGCACCTCAACCAGGTACCCCTCTCCCAGGTCCGCTCCGACGCAGGCGCGAACCGGTTTCGGATGCCCCTGCAGCCAGGCATCGTAAATCTCGTTCACCCGATCGAAGTGGCGGTAATCCGCTATCCAGATCTGCACCCGGGTCAGCCGGTCCTTGCCGACGTCGGCCTCGGCCATCAGTGCATCAATGGTCGCCAGTACCTGCCGCAGCTGGCCCTGGACATCCTCGCGCGTATCCTCCGCCGCCACTCCGGCCGTTTCGAACGCGCTCCCGTAGCTGACCGCCATGGACATCCTGTTGCCCATCGCGTAACGCGTGATCATCGACAATTCCTCCTTCGGTCCGGGGTCGGAAAAAAGCACCGGGTGGCGCGGCGAGCGGACCCACCCGGTGAAAATGACGGCCGTGAAGGGTCGTCTCCCGAAACTTCAACCCAGCTGGTTGATGCACACCACCTTGGGCTGGGTCATGTCCTCGTAGGCGAAGCGCACGCCCTCGCGCCCCAGGCTGCCGTACTTGGAGCCGCCGAAGGGCATGGCGTCGAAGCGATAGTCCGACGAGTCGTTGACCATCACCCCGCCGGCCTCAATGCGCCGCGCCAGGCTGAGCGCCTTCGACAGATCACGGGTGAAGAGCCCTGCGTGCAGGCTGTACTCCGGTGCGTTGGCAAGGGAAATCGCCTGCTCCAGATCCTCGAACGGCGCCAGCATGACCACCGGCGCAAAGACTTCCTCGCGCCACAGCTGGCTACCGTGGTCGACGCCCTCCAGCACCGTGGGCGCATAAGCGGCCCCCTGGCGCTGGTGGCCACAGAGCAGGCGGGCACCCTCGCCCAGCGCCAGGTTCACCAGATGCTCGGCCCGGCGAGCGGAGGCTTCGGTGATCATCGGCCCCATGTCGGTCTCGCGCCGCCCCGGGTCACCCAGCACCATCGCGCGGGTCAGTTCGACGAAGCGCTCGCGGAATGCCGCATAGATCGACGCATCGACCAGGATCCGCTGGGTCCCGATGCAGTTCTGCCCGGCGGCCCAGAAGGCACCGGAAACGCAGGACTCCACGGTGGCCGCAAGATCGCAATCTTCCAGCACCAGCACCGGGGCGTTGCCGCCCAGGTCCATGGCGAGCTTCTTCAGACCGGCACCACGGGCAATCTGCTCACCCGTCGCGAAGCCGCCGGTAAAGGAGATCATGCGGATCTCGCGCACGGCGACCAGCGCCTTGCCCAGGTCGGCTCCACCGGTCGCCACCGTCACTACGGATTCGGGCAAACCGGCCTCGACGAGGTACTGCACGAGCTTGAGCGCGGACAACGGCGCCAGCTCCGACGGCTTGAGGATCACCGCGTTGCCGCCGGCAATGGCCGGCCCCAGCTTGTGCGCCACCAGGTTCAGTGGGTCGTTGTAGGGTGTGATGGCCAGGATCAGCCCCAGAGGTTCACGGGTGAACCAGCCCTGGCGCGACTCCGAGCCCTCGTAGGCATCGAAGGGCACCACCTCGCCGGCGTTACGCCGGGCTTCCTCGGCGGAGAGCTTCAGCGTGTTGATGCAGCGCTTCACCTCCTTCTCCGCCTGGCGCAGGGTCTTGCCCGCCTCGTCGACGATCAGGCCGGCGAAATCCGCCGCATCCCTCTCGATGAGCTGGGCCGCGCGTTCGAGGATGCCGGCACGGCGGTGGCGAGCCAGTGCCGCGCTGTCATGCACGCCTTTCCGGGCGAGTGCGAGCAGGCCGGGGACGTCACGGGCGCCCAGGTTCGGCACGCTGCCGATCAGGCTGCCGTCGAAGGGACTGAACACGTCGATCTGCGTGGCCTCCGAAGTGGAGACCAGGGATACGGAAGTCAGGCTCATGGGGTTTCGATCCTCAGGCCTGGCGGCCGGACGTGTGGAGGGCGACGATATCCGACAGCAGGGCGAAGGCGGTCTCGATGCGGCCGGCACCCGGGCCGGAGACGGTTACCGCGCCTAGCAGTTCAGTGTCGAAGGCAACGGCGTTGGTGGCGCCGGAGATGCCCGCCAGGGGGTGCCAGGCCGGCAGCAAGCGTGCTTCGACACTGGCACTCACCGCGCCATCGGCTTCACGGCGGGCGGAGCCGATCAGCTTCCAGCGTGCCCCCGACTCGCGAACCTTCTCGATATCGGCGGAGCTGATGCCGCTGATGCCGCTGCAGGCGACATCGCTGACCTGCAGGTGCGCACCGAGCAGCTCGTTGGCGAGGATAACAACCTTCAGGCGTACGTCATGCCCTTCCACGTCGGCAGTCGGGTCCGCCTCGGCATAGCCGAGCTCCTGCGCCTTGGCCACCGCATCGGCGAAGCCGAGCCCTTCCTCCATGCGCGTCAGGACGTAGTTCGAGGTGCCGTTGAGGATGCCCTCGAAACCCTGGACGCCGGAACCCGCCAGGGTCTGCCGCGCCAGGCGCAGCACCGGCGTGCCGCTCATCACCGAGCCTTCGTACTCGAACGACACCCCGTTGGCCTTGGCCAGGCGCTTGAGCTCCTCGCCGTGCAGCGCTATCGGGCCCTTGTTGGTGGTGACCACGTGCTTGCCCGCCTCCAGGGCCCAGCGGCAGAAGGTCGCCGCCGGCTCGCCGTCCTTCGGATTGGTGAAGGTGGCTTCGGCGATGATGTCGGCCCCGGACTGCTTGATCACGGACTCGTTGAAGGCTTCCGCAGTGCCTTCCGGCATCTGCGCGAAGGCGCCCTTGACGGCCGGCAGTGCGGCGAGGCTGGCTGCATCCAGGCCATTGCGGTCGATCACCGAGCCCAGGAAGAGATCGGTGACGCCAACGATCTTCAGGCTGAAACCCAGCTCCTGCTGCCAACGGGCGTTACGCTCGGCGATCAGTTGGGCCAGGGCGCGGTTCACACCGCCAAAGCCAACGAGGGCGATCTTGTATTCGGTCATGGTTTGCCTTCCTTCTCAGGCGGTTGTTCGATGTCGATCAGCCTAAGAGCCGTGCCATGCCAGTTGAATATGGCAATACGCTGTATTTAATGGGCAATCTGACCAGTGCCGGACAGGCGCGATATCCGCGCGCAGAATGAAAAACGCCGCCCGGACGAAGGTCCGGGCGGCGTTGGTTTTCCTGCAGGCTTTTTCAGCGGGGTGCGGCCGGGCTGGCCGGCTCAGATCACGGTCGACAGCACGAACGACGTCACCGTGTTCTCGACACCCGGCATCGCCGCGATCTCCTTCCAGACGTGGTGCACGCGTTCCGGGCTGGCGGCCTCGACGCGCAGCATCAGGTCGAACTCGCCACTGAGCACTTCGCACTGCACGATCTCCGGGATCGTCCGCAGCGCGGCCAGCACCTCCTCGCCGCGCATGCGGTCGTAGCGGTAGACGAAGATTACCGCATTGATCAGCGACGAGGGACGCCGCCCCTCGCCCACCCGCAGGGTGTAACCCTGGATGGCGCCATCACGCTCCAGGCGCTCGATGCGCTGGCGCACCGCATTGCGCGACAGGTTGACCTTGAGCCCCAGCTCCGCATGGGCGATGCGCGCGTTGGCGGTGAGTTCGGCGAGGATGCGCTCGTCCAGCGGATCGAGGATGCGCTTCATCGGCCGGCCCGCATCTGCATCAGTACCTCGTGCAACCCCGCCAGGTCATCCCTCGCCAGCACAGGTCCGCCGGCCTCGCCGCCAGCCGGCGACGGTACGGCTCCATGCCAGGCCCCCAGCTCCGCCAGCAGCGCCGCCGACTTCTCCGGCGCGAACTGCCCCAGGGTCACGATGGGCGCGCCGATGTTGCGCCGGTGCAGCCGCCCGGCGTAGGCGCCCGTGGCGGTATGGGGGTCCACCGCGCTGCCGGTCTCGTGGAACAGTGTGACGATCTCGTCGCGGATCAGCGCATCGTCCACGGCATAGGAGTCGAACAGCATGCGCGCCTGCAACCACTGGCGGTTACCGATGCTCAGCTCGCCACAGTCGTCGAAGTGTTCCATCAGCGTCCGCGTCGCTTCACCGTCGCGCTCATACAGCTCCCAGACGAAGCGTTCGAGGTTGGAGAACAGCGAGAAGTCCATGGCGGGCGACAGGGTGCGGCTGGCGGAACCCCGGCTGTAGCGATTGCAATGGATGAACCGGTGCAGGGCGTCGTTGCGGTTGGTGGAGACGATGATCTGGTTGATCGGCAGGCCCATTTTCTGCGCGATGAAACCTGCGTAGATCTCGGCGAAGCTCGCCGCGGGAATGCTGAAGCCGACCGGGCGGGTGCCGCCGCCCAGCTGCAGGGCCGCATGGAAATAGAAGACGATCTGCGCCAGCACGCCGATCCAGTTGGTCGAGTTGAAACTGATCGGAATCAGTTCGGGACAGGGCCATTCACGCAGCAGCCGGGACACCAGTGACTGGCAGTCGTCGAAGCTGCCCTCTACGGCGACGCTGCGCACGCTGTCGGAGTCCGCGCGGCGCATCACCTCCGAGCGATCCGCCGGCGTCCCGGCCAGCGGATAGAGCGCCAGCAGGCGAGCCGTGGGACAGTGCCCCAGCGCATCGATGGCCGCCACGGCGGTATCGCCATTGCTGGCGCCGACCAGTACCGCGCGCTCGCAATCCCGCCCCAGGAAGTGCCTGATCAGCCGGGCCTGCAATTGCGCGGCGAAGTCCTTGGAGGAGCGGGTCGGGCCGTGGAACAGCTGCAGGACCCACTCGTTGTGGCCGATCTGCTGCAGCGGCGCAATGGCGCGATGGCGGAAACCCCGGTAGCTGTCGCTGACCAGCGCCCTCAGGCTCGGCTCGTCGAGCGTGTCGCCGACGAAGGGAGCGATCACCCGCCAGGCCAGTTCATCGAACGGTAGCCAGGACCAGCTGGCGATCTCCTGCGCACTGAACAGCGGCAGCGACGACGGCACGTAGAGCCCGCCGTCCTCGGCGAGCCCGGAAAGGAGCGCCGTGCGAAAGTCCACGCTTGTCTCGGCGCCACGGGTGGTTGTGTACTGCATCGTCACTCCAGGTTGCTACTCATGTTTGGCGGTGCACCATGGCCACCAGCCAGTTGGCAAACGCCTGGGCGTCCGGGGACAGCGCCTGCCCCAAACCGCGCACCAGGTAAAACGACTCGCTGGCCTCGATGCGCTGGGCAAAGGGCGCCACCAGGCGCCCTTCCTGCAGGAGGTCCTCGACCAGTGACGAGCGCGCCAGGGCAACGCCCAGCCCCAACTCCGCCATGCGCAGGGTGGAGACCAGGGTGTCGAACTGCAGGCCGCTCGAATAATCGACATCATCGGCCCCGGCCCGCTTGAGCCAGTAGCCCCAGCCCTCCTCGTAGCCCAGCACATGAAGCAGCGGCAGGTGCGCCAGGTCGCGCGCCTCGCGCAAAGGCCGGTCGGCGATCAGCGCGGGCGAACAGACCGGGACCAGCAGGTCCCAGGTCAGGCGCTGCGCCTCGACACCCGGCCACTGCCCGCTGCCCCAGCGAATCTCCAGGTCGTCCTCGGCATCGATCTCCTTGACCCACAGGTTGCTGATGTAGCGGATATCGACCTGCGGATGAGCACGACGGAACTCCGCCAGCCGGGGCGCCAGCCAGAAGTGCAGGAACGAGAGACTGCCCCGCACCTTCAATGGCCGCCGCTGGCGCTGCCCGAAGATTTCGTTGGTGCCTACCGCCAGCCGGCTGATGGCGTCCTGCACGACCGGCAAGTAGGACTGGCCCTCCTCCGTCAGCCCCAATCCCCGGGGCAGACGCTTGAACAACGCCACTCCGAGCTGGCTCTCCAGCTGGCGGATCTGCTGGCTCACGGCCCCCTGCGTGAGGTGCAGCTCCTCCGCCGCGTGGGTGAAGTTCAGGTAACGCGCCGAGACCTCGAAGGCTCGTAGCCAGTTCAGTGGGGGCAAGGCTTTCTGGCTCAACGGCGGATCCTCATGGCAACTGTTCAAGCGGCCTAGTATCGCGCTGCTCAGGCGGCCTCGGAACCACGCCCCACGACTTCCAGCGACATCTGGCGACGCTCCCGGCTCTTGCGGGTCAGCCAGAACACGAAGTAGCACCAGGCGATGAAGGGCAAGCCGAAGTACAGGGCCACCCGCTGGGCCGGGTCGAAGGCGATGCCGACGCAGGACAGCACGCAGCAGAACAGCGCGGCCAGCGGTACGAAGGGATAGCCGCGTACGCGGAATTTCAGGTCCTCCACCTTGCCGCCGTTGGCCACGTAATGGCGGCGGAAGGCGATCTGGCTGGCGGCAATGCTCATCCACACCACCACCACGGCCAGCCCGGAAATGGAGACCAGGGCGAGGTAGATGGTGTCCGGCGCGACGACGCTGCTCAGCAGGGACGCCATACCACCGACCATGCTCAGGACGATGGCGTTGAACGGCGTGCCCCGACGCGACAGCGACGCGTAGCTGCGCGGCATGTTGCCCTGGTCGCTGAGCGTCCAGAGCATGCGCGCGGCGGCATACAGCCCGGAGTTGGCGGCGGACAGCAGCGCGGTGATGATGACGAAGTTCATGATGTCCGCGGCGTAGGGAATGCCGATCATCTCGAAGACCATCACGAACGGGCTCTCCACCACGCCGGCCTGCTCACGCGGCAGCAGGGTCGCCAGCACGAAGATGGTGCCGATGAAGAACAGCGCCAGGCGCAGCACCGTGGTGCGGATGGCCTTGGGCACGTTCTTCTCCGGATCGCGGGTCTCGCCGGCGGCGATGCCGATCAACTCGGTGCCGGAGAAGGCGAAGGACACCGCCAGCAGGGTCATGGCGATCGACCAGAAGCCCGTCGGGAACAGCCCCTCGCGGGTGAAGTTGCCCAGCCCGATGCTGTGCGCCTGCTTGATCTCGAAGACCCCGAGAATGGCGCCACCGCCGACGATCAGGAAGGCGATCACCGCGAGCACCTTGACCAGCGACAGCCAGAATTCGGTCTCGGCGAAGGTCCGCACTGAAACGATGTTGCTGATGAATACGGCGGCTCCGAACAGCGCACTCCATATCCACACCGGCGTGTCCGGGAACCAGCGCACCATGAGCATGCCGGCGGCGGTGAATTCCGAGCCGATGGCCACCGTCCAGGTCAACCAGTACATCCACGCCACCGTGTAGCCGGTGCCCGGCCCCAGGTAGCGGGTCGCATAGCTGCTGAAGGAGCCGACTTCCGGCATCTGCACGGCCAGCTCGCCCAGGCACATCATGACCAGGTAGACCATGACCGCGCCGATGATGTAGGCGATCACCGCACCCAGCGGACCGGCCTGGTTGACGGTGTAGCCCGAGGTCAGGAACAGGCCGGTACCGATGACGCCGCCCAGCGCCAGCATGACGATGTGGCGGGTCTGCATATCCTGCTTGAAGGAATGCGCCGAAGCATTTGTGCTTGTTGTTGTCTGCGCGGACATAGTTGGACTCTCATGAAAGTTGGCGGGCAAGGACGTTGCTACGACCTCGTCTGGACACAGCGAATCGAGATGCCTTGCGTCTTGTTGTTGTTCGACTTCATGAAGTGGCACCCGCCGCGACCGGCGAGCGCCACGCGGCAGGTCTCAGACCTGCAGCTCGATCGACCGGCTGGCCACGTCGCCGTGCCCCTCCGGGTCGCCGTCCCTGGCCAGCTCCTGGCGAACCGCGGCGCACGCCTGTGCGAGGTCCGCCAACAGGTCATCGGTGTCCTCGATGCCCACGGAGATGCGCACCAGCCCTTCGGAAATGCCCAGGGCCAGGCGCTCCTCCAGGGTGTTCTCGACGTGGCTGGTGGTGCGCGCCGGACCGTAGATGGTTTCCACGGCCCCCAGGTTGCCGGCGCGGTGGGCGTACTTCAGGCGCGGCAGCAGGCGAGCCACGGTCTCCATGCCGCCCTTGAGCACGAAGCTGACGATGGCGCCGAAACCGCGCATCTGCGACCGGGCTATCGCATGGCTCGGATGCTGGGGCAAACCGGGATAATTGACCGCCTCCACCAGGGGCTCGGTGCACAGGTATTCGGCCAACGCCCGCGCACTGGCCTGCTGCTGGCGCAGCCGGACGGCCAGGGTCTTGATGCCGCGGATGATCAGGTAGGCGGAAAACGGGTCCAGTGACGCCCCGTTGATTTCCCGGTAATGGCGAACCTGCGACATCAGCGACTCCGCGCCGCAGACCACGCCACCCAGTACGTCACCATGCCCGGAGAGGAACTTGGTCGCGCTGTGCACCACGACATCGACGCCCATGGTCAGCGGGTTCTGGTTCAGCGGCGTGGCGAAGGTGTTATCGGCCACCACCAGGGCGCCGACCTTCCGCGCCGCCGCGACCAGGCGGCGGATGTCCAGCACCTTGAGCGTCGGATTGGTGGGGGTTTCCAGGTAGAGCAGATCGCAGCCGGCGGCGATCTCGCGCTCGATGGCCTCGGTATCCAGGGTGTCGCACAGGCACACCTGCACGCCCATGCGCGGCAGGAACTCCTCGAAGATCTTGTTGGTGCCGCCGTAGCTGTCGCGGGTCGAGACCACCCGCTTGCCGCTCGACAGGAAGGTATGCAGTACCGCGCTGATGGCGGCCATCCCGCTGCTGAAGGCCACCGCCGACTCCGACTGCTCCAGCTCGCAGAGTTTGGCTTCCAGCGTGGCGACGGTCGGGTTGCTCATGCGGCTGTAGATATAGCCGGGCAGTTTACCCAGGGCGACGTCGTACCAGGCGTCGATATCCTGGTAGCCATAGGCGGCACTCACCACGATCGGAGTCTGGGTCGCATTGTAGGGGTGCTGGACCTGCTCTCCACTCCAGACCACCCGGGTACCGACTCCGGCACCGCTGCTGCGCTCGACATCTTCGTTCTTGTTCATATCCGGTTCCCGCACGACTGAGTTGACTACACCGATCCTGGATCGGTCTGCGGGGACTATAGGGACGCGCTCCGGATCTGAAAAACGATGGAATCCGGGTCTGAGTGGCGTTTTTTTTAATGGCTCCGGGTCAAGCCTCCAGAGTCGCAGAGACCCTGTACGACCTTGCCCGCCAGAAGCGGTACACGCACTTCGCCCTTTTCATGCAGACCGGATCAGAAGCAGCCACTGGGAGAGGCAGAGAACAGCCGGAAGCGGACAATGGCGGGAAAAGGATTCGCCGCTCCCGGCCATCGCCGCTTACAACAAGGCGGCCTCCTTGCACACCAGCAGCACGGCAAGCCCGAGCATCATCACGCCCGAAAATCGACCCACCACGCACGCGGCAGCGTGGCGCACCGCCAGCGCCACGCCGGCACCGATGCCGACCATCGAATAGACCACGGCGCAACTGGCGGTATACAGCAGTCCCAACACGGCAATCTGGGTGGACAGGCTCCAGGCCTCCGTGACACTCGTCCAGGGCGGCAGGAATGCCAGGAAGAACAGGAAGGCCTTGGGATTCAATCCGCTGACCAGCGCGCCGCGCAGAAACATCCGCGCTCTATCGCTTCCGCTGGTGACGGTATCGGAGGCGTGAGGCACAGGCGGATTTCGCAGCAGGCTGAAACCCTGCCAGATCAGGTAAAGCGCACCGAAGACCGTCAGGGCGAGCATGATCGCTTTGTTCCCCGCGATCAGCATGCCGAAGCCCGCCGCCACAATCAGGGGCAGCGCCACGTACCCCGCCAGCAATCCACCGACAACGGCCATGACGCCCCTGCCGCGAATGCCCGCTGAAATCGCATAGGCCCAGTCGGCCCCCGGAGTGAAAACGAAAAGCAGGGAAAAGGCCCAGAAGGCCAGCAGTGTTGCACTACTCATCAATGATCCCTGCGCTCACTTGTGCAGGGCAAGGCCCTTGATCGCCTTGTCCACTGCCTTCTTCGGGCCGCACAAGGCCAGGCCCACCAGATTCATGTTCTCGGGATCTTTCAGCGCAGAATGCCTCGCGATTGGCTTCGCCGTGATAGGTGGAGAACATTGCGAAGACGTAGGGCAGCACCGTCAGCTCGCGCGCAAGACCGGTGCGGCGGGCCTTCTGCAGACCGGCTAGGTCGGCCTCGAAGATCAGCATCGGTTGCCCGGAAAGTTTGCCGTAGGGGTGGCCGGCCGTATCGACAAAGGGCTCCCCCATGATTTCCGGGGCCGCCGTTGCAACGCCGGTGGCAAGGAAGGCGACCACATTCAATCGCTGCCAGGTTGGCAAGTCGTCGCGGACGATGAAGGCTACTTTGGTGTCGAACATCGGGATCTCCAAGCAAAACTGAAGTGCAACGATTGGAGATGGCGGCGGCTCAGTCTGTAAGGTTCGTGCACTGCCGCTGATAGGCTGCCGGCGTCAGCCGGTAGGCGCGACGGAACCAGGCGCCCAGATGGCTCTGGTCGGAAAGCCCGCTTCCACCGCCACCTTCGACGGCGTCATTCCGCCGGCAAGGAGTGCTCGTGCGGTGCGCAAGAGGAGTCTCATGAGGTAGGCGTGGGGCGACTGGCCGAAGGCTGCCTGGAGAGCGGACGCATCATAGGCATGCCCCCGGAAATGCGCATGCAGGCTCTCGATGCCGGTGCCCTGGTCGCCGCGAACTCGAATCCAGTCAGAGCTGGCGGTGTCGTTCAGTTCAATCGTCATGGCAAGGACCAGCGTTCGGTTGCGGCGCAACAGAGAACGTGCGGGTGTCACTCGTCGGCAAGGCTGCACCCCGAAAGATAATAGCCATAATCTATTTATTCTAGCCGAGATGATTAACGTCACTGAGCAGAAGGACACCAAGATGGAAGCAGCAATGGGTACAACGCGCCTCTACCTCGACGACCTTGCGGTGGGGGATGTGTTCACCAGCGACACTCACCCACTGGATGCCGAACAGATCATCCAGTTCGCCTCGCAGTTCGACCCGCAGCCCTTCCACCTGGATGCCGATGCGGCGCAGGACACTTTCTTCCAGGGGCTTGCCGCGAGCGGATGGCACACCACCGCCATCACCATGCGCCTGCTGGTGAAGAGCCTGCCCCTTGCCAAAGGCGTGATCGGCGCCGGCGCGGAAGTTTCCTGGCCGCAGCCCACCCGTCCCGGCGATGTGCTTCAGGTCACCAGCAGAATCCTCGAGATCAACCCGTCCCGCTCCAAGCCCGACCGGGGAATGATCGTCTTCGAGTGCCTCACCACGAATCAGCATGGCCAAGTCTTGCAGCGTCTGGTCACCAAGGTGCTGTGCTTCAGAAAGGGAGGCTGACCCCATGGGACGCTCATCGCAGGCAAAAGCCCTGGAGAACCGGACGAAGATCGTCGAGACAGCTGCCGCACTGTTCCGCGAGTTCGGCGTCGACCAGGTGTCGGTGGCGGACATCATGACCGCCAACGGCATGACCGTAGGCGGCTTCTACAAGCACTTCGACTCCAAGGATGCGCTGGTTGCCGAAGCCTTCGCGCTCGCCTTCGATCACTCCCGGGACGCCTGGGATGGCGTGTTTTCGAAAGCAGACAGGAGCGCCGAGAATCGCTCCGTAGCGCTGGTTCGACAGTACCTGCTCAACAAGTCCGCGAGACGCCGCTGCCCGCTCCTCGCCTTCGCCCCGCACATCGCCAATGGCAACGCCACGGCAACCTCGAAAAAGAGCTACCAGGCCGGCACGAAGGAGCTGCTGGACAAGTTTCTCAGCGAGGCAGGCACCTCAGGCAACGGCACGGACGCGCTGGTACTCTTCGCGGCGATGGTGGGCGCCCGCGCAATGTCCCAGGCGGTTGGGAAAACCGATTGGATGCTGGAGATAGAGGCCGCCGTCAACGAGGCAGCCGCTCGCAGCGACGGGTTCGAGCGCGCTGTTTTCGCCGGGGAGCGCTCGGCTTGAGGTAACATGTCGCACCCTCGCCCGCTCTGGCTATCCATGTCATCCAACGCGCTGTACACCGACCTTTCCGCCTACTACGACCTGATGTGCGCCGACATCGACTACCAGGCGCAGAGCCACTGCGTGCGCCGGCTGCACCAGCTGTTCGGCAACCAGGGGCGCAGGCACCTGGACCTTGCTTGTGGCACCGGGCCGCACGTGCGGCATTTCCTCGACTTCGGCTATCGCAGTGCCGGCCTGGACATCAACCAGCCGATGCTCGATATCGCCCAGCTTCGCTGCCCCGAGGCACACTTCAGCCGGCAGGACATGGCGGACTTCCGCGTGGACGAGCCGCTGGACCTGATCACCTGCTTCCTCTACTCGATCCACTACAACGCCGGGCTGGAGCCGTTGCGGGCCTGCCTGGCCAGCGTGCACGGCGCGCTCGCGGCCGATGGCGTGTTCTGCTTCAACACCGTGGACAAGCGACAGATCGACAACCGTTCGTTCGTGCGCCATAGCGTGGAGCACGAGGGCAGCCAGTTCACCTTCGGCTCCGGCTGGTACTACAGCGGCGAGGGCGAACGGCAGGCGCTGCGCCTGAGCATCGAGAAGACCACCGCGGGGGTGACCCAGGCCTGGCAGGACGAACACGCCATGGTCGCCCTGAGCTTCACCGAACTGCAGGAACTGCTGCAACCGCACTTCGAGGTGCAGGTCTTCGAGCATGACTACGAACGCATCACGCCCTGGGGTGGCACGTCCGGGAATGCGCTGTTTGTCTGCGTGAAGCGCTGAGAACCGGCCTGCGCCCTCCTCGACCGCAGGCCGACCAATCAGACTCCGCTGCGCATTCCCATGCCCTGCGAATGCCGGGGCAATGCTGCGGATATCGCTGCGGCCAGAAGCACGAAGACCGTGGAAATACCCAGGCAGGCCGCCAATCCATAGGCCTGGAACACCCAACCGGACAGCAGCGTCCCGGCCAGCCGGCCCAGGGCGTTGGACATGTAGTAGAAGCCCACGTCCAGCGACACCCCGTCCTCCTTCGCATAGCTGACGATCAGGTAGCTGTGCAGCGAGGAATTCACCGCGAACAGCACGCCGAACAGCATCAGCCCGCCCAGCACTACGACCTGCGCTGACCAACCGACTGCAAGGCCAATAGCGATGGCCGCCGGCACTACCGCCAGCAGGCCGGCCCAGACGAAGGCGGCACGCCCATCCGGGACATGGCCACGCCGCTTGCCGGTGATCGCTGGTGCAAGCGACTGGACGATGCCGTAGCCGATGATCCAGGCGGCGAGAAAACCACCCACCCGCCAGTAGTCCCAGCCGAACACCGTACTCAGATAGACCGGCAACGCCACCACGAACCAGACGTCGCGGGAGCCGAAGAGGAACATCCGGGCCGCCGACAGGATATTGATCGCCCGGCTCTTGGACAGGATGTCGCGAAACTTCGGCTTGGCCTTGGCCTTGCCCAGGTCCCTTTTCAGCATCACCAGGCTGCCCAGCCAGATCAGCGCGAGCACCGCCGCCATGGCGACGACCGCGCCCCTGAAGCCCAGCAGAGCCAGCAATGCGCCGCCGAGGAAGAAGCCCACGCCCTTCAGCGCGTTCTTCGAACCGGTGAGCATGGCCACCCACTGGTACAAGGTGCCCTGCTGGCTGTCCGGCACCAGGAGCTTGATCGAGCTCTTGGCACTCATCTTGTTGAGGTCCTTGGCGATACCCGACAGCGCCTGCGCGGCCATCACCCAGGGGACGGTAAGCCAGGCCGCCGGCACCGCCAGCATCAGCAACGCGAAGACCTGCATGCCCAGGCCGATGTTCATGGTGCGATTCAGCCCGAGACGCGCGCCCAGGTAGCCGCCCACCAGATTGGTGATGACGCCGAAGATTTCGTAGAACAGGAACAGCGCGGCGATCTGCAGCGGCGTGTAGCCCAGGGTATGGAAGTGCAGCACCACCAACATGCGCAGCGCGCCATCGGTGAGGGTGAAGGCCCAGTAGTTGCCGGTCACCAGCAGGTATTGCCGGACTTCCGTGGACAGCGCTGACAACGCTTTCATGATCGCTGCTCGCCCCTGCTCAGCCAGCCAGGCCGACCAGACGCGCCAGTTCGACGGTGCGGTTGGCGTAGCCCCACTCGTTGTCGTACCAGGCGTAGAGCTTCACCTGGGTGCCGTTGACCACCAGGGTCGACAGCGCATCGATGATCGACGAGCGCGGATCGGTTCGGTAGTCGATCGACACCAGCGGGCGCTCCTCATAGCCCAGGATGCCCTTCAGCTCGTTTTCGGCAGCCGCCTTGAGCCATTGGTTGACCTCCTCGACGCTGGTCGCGCGCTCCACTTCGAACACGCAGTCGGTCAGCGAGGCGTTGGCCAAGGGTACGCGCACGGCATGGCCATTCAGGCGCCCACGCAACTCGGGGAAGATTTCCGCGATGGCCGTGGCCGAGCCGGTGGTGGTGGGAATCAGGCTCATGCTTGAGGCGCGGGCGCGACGCAGATCCTTGTGCGGTTGATCGAGGATGCTCTGGGTGTTGGTCAGGTCGTGGATGGTAGTGATCGAGCCGTGGCGGATGCCCAGCTTTTCGTGGATCACCTTGACCACCGGCGCCAGGCAGTTGGTGGTGCAGGATGCGGCGGTGACGATGCGATGCACGGCCGGATCGAACAGGTGCTGATTGACGCCCATGACCACGTTTAGCGCACCCGCCTCCTTCACCGGCGCGCTCACCACCACGCGCTTCACGCCCTGGTCCAGGTAGGCCTGGAGCGCGGCGACGGTCTTCATCTTGCCGCTGGCCTCGATCACCAGATCGCAATCCGCCCAATGAGTGTCGGCGATGGCCGTGTTGGCGGTGACCTGGATGCGCTTTCCGCCGATCACCACGCAATTGCCCTCGGCGCCGGCCTCGTGATGCCAGCGCCCATGAACCGAGTCGAAGTTCAGCAGGTGGGCGTGGGTCGCCGCGTCGCCCGCCGGATCATTGATCCGGACGAATTCGAACTCCGGCCAACCCCAGGCCGCCCGCAGCGCCAGGCGACCGATACGACCGAAACCGTTGATGCCGATCTTGATGCTCATGCTCGTGTTCTCAGAGGTCTGTCGAGAAAAAGGAATCCCTGGCTGATCGGGCCACCGGCCCTGCCAGAGAGACGGACGTTCAGCAGCAGGTCGCCGCCCGCGCCGGGCGGTCCCCCATGGCATCCAGGCGCCTGGTGTCGGGCTCCAACCAGTGCAGGTTGGCGTCCAGCGCGACGCGCAGAATGCTATGCACCCAATCCGGGAGTGCGGGAGCCAGGCGGTAATACACCCACTGGCCCTGGCGCCGGTCCGACAGCAGCCCACCGGCGCGCAGTTGCGCAAGATGGCGGGAAACCTTCGGCTGGCTTTCATCCAGGGCGCAGGTCAGTTCACACACGCACAACTCTCCCTCGCGCGTGATCAACAGCATCAGGCGCACGCGGGTTTCGTCGGCCAGGCACTTGAATACGGCGGTGGGCGTAACTGGGTCAGCCATGGCGGCCTCTGCGGTTGGGTCTTTACTTCTCGCAAGGGTCGCAACGACCCGCGAAAAGTTGGGATCAGGAGGCACAGTCGAATGCCATGCCTCCCAATACATATGAGAATTCGAATATATGGAATTTCGCATATAACGCAAGTGCCAGAGCTGGAGGACGACAAGGGCGATCAGATAACCGGCTCCCCGGTCTTGCATCTGGCACTCCTGGGAGAAGCCCGCTGTTCCAGCCTCCATCCACACCCGTTCCCGACAAAGCTCAGTGTCTCCGAATGCGGTGGCAACAGCATTATCGTCAAGGCTTTGCGTGAGCCCGAGGCGGATCAAAGCCCGTGGTCGCCTGCGTTACAATGGCGCCAGCGCCGATCCCTCGGATCGGGCACGCCCGGAGCCCGCTTCAGATGTTCACCCTCGTAAACCTGGACACATCGCCCCCCGAATCCCTGAAGAGTCAGGTTCTGCAGATGGTGGTGGACTATTTCAGCGACATCAGCCCGGTGCCGCTGACGCCCAGCAATCCGCTCTATCAGCTGTACCAGTACGTGATCGGCTACGAGGTGCACCTGTATCTGCAGGCCATGGACGGCGCGGTGGAAAGCACCGCGCGGTTGATCCTCGCCCTGGAGGATGAAGACCCTTCCCAGGTGCTGGGTTTTGCCCTGTACCTGCCGAGCCAGGATGACGCCGAGGCCTGCACGCTGGCCTACATGGCGGTCAAGGCCAGCCACCGCCGCCACGGTATTGCTCGGGCTTTGCTGCAACGGGTGATCGAGCATCGGCCCCACGTCGAACTGGGCTGCGCGGCAAGCAAGGTGCCGACCTTCGAGTCGCTGGGCTTTCAGGTGCTGGGAGCGCAGGGCCCCCACGTGCTGCTGAACACCCGCGATCACCGCTCGGACGGCATGGTGGCGGTGCAGGACCTCGCCCCGATCTACCAATCCAAGGAAGTACGGCAGATCCACACCTACCTGGTGCAGCAACACGGCAGGAAGGCCATGAGCGAGGCCGAGAAAAAACGCGACCGCCTGCTCGACCAGATGGCCTATCAGGCTCAGGCATTGGTGAAAGAGCGCTTCCCTACGCTTCACTGATGGCCCCGGGTGGGTTATTCCCTGACCTGGACGTCCGCGATCGGCTGGTTGCTGACGGTGACCCAGGGTCATCCTGGATGAACGCATCTCGGTCAGAGGCTGCTTCGCCCCGAAGCAGCCCTCCAAAACGCGGCTAGATGTCCGTGACGCGCGCTAATCCATCCGGTTTTCCACCCAGCTGCTCCCGCGCCCTGCGGCGGGTGACGAGCAGGCCGGAGCAGACGACGGCGAGCGTCAGCAGACCGGTGGCGATGACTTCGATGCGGTGGTCAGGGCGGAAGAACATGACCACCAGCACACTCAGGATGAACACGATCACCCCCCAGGTCAGCCAGGGGAACAGCCACATACGGTACTGGATGGCCTTGCCCTCGGCCGTCAGGCGCTTGCGCATGCGCAACTGGGAAATCGCGATCACCAGGTAGACCAGCAGCGCGATGGCGCCGGAGCTGGCCATGAGGAAGCCGAACACCTTGGATGGAACCAGGTAGTTGGCGATCACGGTAAGGAAGGCCGCGCCGGTGGAGAACAGCACGGCGTAGATCGGCGTGCCGCTGCTGGTGGTCGCCTGGACGCAGGCAGGCGCGTCGCCACGTCGGCTCAGGGAATAGAGCATGCGCGAGGCGGTATAGAGGGAGGAGTTCAGGCAACTGGTGACCGAGGTCAGCACCACCACATCGATGAGCGCCTTGGCGTGGGGCACGCCGAGGATCTCCAGCACGGTGGCATAGGAGCCTTCGCTGGCCAGGCGCGGGTCGGTCCAGGGCACCAGGGCGACGACGATGAAGATCGACAGGATGTAGAACAGTGTGATTCGCCAGATCACCGAATTGGTGGCCTTGGAAATCTGCTTTTCGGCCGCGTCGGATTCGGCGGCGGCGATGGTCACCACCTCGGCCCCGAGGAAAGAGAACATGGTGATCAGCATGGCACTGAGCACGGCGCCGAAGCCGTTGGGCATGAAGCCGCCGGTGTCCCAAAGCCGCGAAACGCCGCTGACGCCGGTGTTCGGCAGCAGGCCGAGGATCGCGCAGGCGCCGAGGATGATGAAGCCGACGATGGCCGCCACCTTCACCAGGGCCAGCCAGAACTCGAACTCCCCGTAGTTCTTCACGCTGAACAGGTTGGTCGCGGTGAGCAGCAGCGTGATGGCCAGTGACAGCACCCAGATATCCAGCTGGGGTATCCAGGAGTTGAGGATGGTGGCGGCGATATTGGCTTCGATGGGGATCACCAGCACCCAGAACCACCAGTACAGCCAGCCGATGGTGTAGCCGGCCCACTTGCCAATGGCATGGTCGGCGTAGGTGGAGAAGGAGCCGGTATCCGGCGAGGCGACGGCCATTTCGGCCAGCATGCGCATGACCAGCACCACCAGGGCGCCGGCGAAGATATAGGCCAGGATGGTGGCGGGGCCGGCTTCGGCGATGGCGCGGCCAGAACCGACGAAGAGGCCGGCGCCGATCACGCCGGCGATGGAAAGCATGGTCACGTGGCGGGACTTCAGCCCATGACTCAGGTTGTTCTTAGCTGTCTTCATGGCATTACCTTTGTTCTTGTCGTGCCCGGAGAGCGGCGCCGCTCCCCGCGATCACCTGGTGCGAAGCCAAAAAGCCCGCCCTGCCCCGGCTGGTAGCCGGGGCAGAAACGGGTTGAGCAAGGGACCAGGGGTGACGCTCTTAAGTCTTACGCCAACTCGTCGAAGCATTCGCCGATGATGGCCAGCCCACGCTGCAGGTCGGCATCGCTGACGGTCAGCGGAACCAGGATGCGCAGGACGTTGTAGTAGGTACCGCAGGAGAGCAGGATCAGGCCCTTCTCGCGCGCCTTGGCCACTACCTTGGCGGTCAGCTCGGCGGCCGGCTTGTTCAGGTCACCGCCCTCGAACAGCTCCACGGCGACCATGGCGCCGAGGTTGCGCACGTCCACCAGGCTCTTGTGGCGCTCGCCGATCTTGCGCAGGCCGCTGCTGAGGATTTCTCCTACGGACTTGGCGCGATCCAGCAGTTTTTCGCTCTCGAAGGCCTCGATCACCGCCAGGGCGGCAGCACAGGAAACCGGGCTGCCGGCATAGGTGCCGCCCAGGCCGCCGGGGGCCACGGCGTCCATGACCTCGGCGCGGCCGGCCACGCCCGCCAGGGGGAAGCCGCCGGCGATGGACTTGGCGAAGGTGGTCAGGTCGGCGGCGGCGCCCATCTGCTCCATGGCGAAGAAGGTGCCGGTACGACCGGCGCCGGTCTGCACTTCGTCGGCGATCAGCAGGATGCCGTGCTCGTCGCACAGGGCGCGCAGGCGGGCCATGAAGTCCTTCGGCGCCACGTTGAAGCCACCCTCCCCCTGCACCGGCTCGAGGATGATCGCGGCGATGTCGCGGGGCGCGGCGTCGTTCTTGAAGATGCGCTCGATGCTGGCCAGGGATTCCTCCACCGACACGCCGTGGAGGGCGTTCGGGTACTGGGCGCGGAACACGCCGCCGGGCATCAGGCCCAGGCCGGCGGAATACGGCACCACCTTGCCGGTCAGCGACAGGGTGTACTGGGTGCGGCCGTGGTAGGCGCCGGTGAAGGCGATCACACCGTTGCGGCCGGTGGCGGCGCGGGCGATCTTGATGGCGTTCTCGACAGCTTCGGCGCCGGTGGTGACCAGCAGGGTCTTCTTCTCGAAGTTGCCCGGCAGCAGCTGATTGATCTTCTCCGCCAGTGCCACGTAGGGCTCGTAGCCGAAGACGTGGAAGCAGGTGTGGGTCAGCTTGGCCAGCTGCTCCTGAACAGCGGCCATCACCTTCGGGTGCAGGTGACCGGTGTTCAGCACGGCGATGCCGCCGGCGAAGTCCAGGTACTCACGGCCTTCGACGTCCCACACGGTGGCGTTCTCGGCGCGCTCGGCGAAGATCTGGTGGATCTGGCCGACGCCACGGGGAATGGCATCCATGCGGCGTTGTTGCAGGCTCTGGTTGGTATTCATCGTTGACTCCGGTAGTGCGATCGCCCTGTACGGGCCTGGGCCCGTACAGGAAAGGTGGGTGATTCGCCGTGCTTACACGCCGAGGCAGAGGTACTTGATCTCGAGGTAATCCTCGATGCCGTACTTCGAACCTTCACGGCCCAGGCCCGAAGCCTTGATGCCGCCGAAGGGCGCGACTTCGTTGGAGATGATCCCGGTGTTGACGCCGACGATGCCGTACTCCAGCGCCTCGCCGACACGGAACACGCGGGACAGGTCGCGGGCATAGAAGTAGGCGGCCAGGCCGTACTCGGTGTCGTTGGACATGGCGATGACCTCGGCCTCGTCCTTGAAGCGGAACAGCGGCGCCAGCGGGCCGAAGGTCTCGTCCTTGGCCACCAGGGCGCTCTTCGGTACGTCGACCAGGATGGTCGGTTCGAAGAAGGTGCCGCCCAGGGCGTGCGGCTTGCCGCCGGCGACTACCCTGGCGCCCTTGGAAACGGCGTCGTCGATATGCAGTTGGACCTTTGCCACGGCCTTGGCGTCGATCAGCGGGCCGGTGGTGACGCCCTGCTCCAGGCCGTTGCCGATGTTCAGCCTGGCCACGGCGGCCTGCAGTTTCTCGACGAAGGCGTCATACACGCCGTCCTGGATGTACAGGCGGTTGGCGCAGACGCAGGTCTGGCCGTTGTTGCGGTACTTGGAGACCAGCGCACCTTCCACGGCGGCATCCAGGTCGGCATCGTCGAACACGATGAAGGGCGCGTTGCCGCCCAGTTCCAGGGACACCTTCTTGATGTCCTTGGCGCATTCGGCCATCAGCTGGCGACCGATTTCGGTGGAGCCGGTGAAGGTCAGCTTGCGCACGATCGGGTTGCCGGTCAGCTCACCGCCGATTGCACCGGCGTTGCCGGTGACGACGCTGAATACGCCCTTCGGAATGCCGGCGCGCTCGGCCAGCTCGGCCAGGGCCAGGGCGGAGTAAGGAGTCTGCAAGGCGGGCTTGAGCACCATGGTGCAGCCGGCGGCCAGGGCCGGGCCGGCCTTGCGGGTGATCATCGCGGAGGGGAAGTTCCACGGGGTGATGGCCGCGGTCACGCCGATCGGCTGCTTGATCACCATCAGGCGCTTGTCCGGCTGGTGGCCGGGGATCATGTCGCCGTAGACGCGCTTGGCTTCTTCACCGAACCACTCCAGGAACGAAGCGGCGTAGGCGATCTCGCCCTTGGCTTCGGCCAGCGGCTTGCCCTGCTCGATGGTCATCAGGCGAGCCAGGTCGTCCTGGTTCTCGATCATCAGGTCGAACCACTTGCGCAGCTTGTTGGCACGCTCTTTCGCGGTCAGCGCCCGCCAGGCCGGCAGGGCCTTGTCGGCGGCTTCGATGGCGCGGCGGGTTTCGGCGGCGCCCATCATCGGCACGCTGCCGATGATCTCGTGGGTGGCCGGGTTGCTGACCTGGACGGTCTGGCCGTTGTCGGCGTCGACCCAGGCACCATCGATATAGGCCTGCTGGCGGAACAGGGTGGGATCTTTCAGTTGCACGCTTGTCATCCTCGGGGTTGGACGGCGGTGACGTCGGCTCAGCCGGCGGCCCGCAGCTTGTTATCGGTGGCCTTGACGGTGAAACCGGCCTGGGAGCCGTCGATCTGCTCGCGAACCTTGCCGACGATGTAGGCGCCGATGGGAATCGCGGAGGTGGCCGCGGGCGACGGTGCGTTGCACACGTTCATGCTGCGCGGGGTGTTCACGAAGAGGAAATCGTCGATCAGCTTGCCGTCGCGGGACACGGCCTGGGCGCGCACGCCCGCCGGGTAGGCGGTGAGGTCGGCCTTGGTGATGCTCGGGCAGTACTTCTGCACTTCCTTGAGGTAGCCGCCCTTGAACAGGGAGTTCTTCATCTCGATCAGGCCGGGGCGCAGGTTCTTCGCCAATACCTTGAGGATGCCGGGGGACGTCAGCGTTTCGAACATGTCGGCGACGGAGATATCGGACTTGCGATAGCCCTCGCGCTTCATCGCCAGCACCGCGTTCGGGCCGACGGTGACGGTGCCGTCGATCATCCGGGTCAGGTGCACGCCGAGGAACGGCATGGACGGGTCCGGGATCGGGTAGATCAGGTGGTTGACGATCTGGTTGTGCTGCTTGGGCAGCAGGTAGTACTCGCCGCGGAACGGGCAGATGATGAAGTTCGGCTCGATGCCGAGCATGCGCACCACACGGTCGGCCATCAGGCCCGAGCAGGTGATGAGATAGCGGCCGTGGAATTCGTCGCTGCCGGTGCGCACCACTACTTCGTCGGCGCGCTCGTCGAGCCCGGTGACTTCAGCGTTGTAGCGGATCTCGCCGCCGGCATCCTGGAACTCGCGGCCCATGGCGGCGGTGACTTCGGCGTAGCTTACGATGCCGCTGGAGGGCACGAAGATGCCCCCCATGCCGACGATGTTCGGCTCACGCTCGCGCAGTTCGGCGGCGGACAGCCAGGAGCGCTCCAGGCCATTGGCGGCGGTGCGTTCCCAGAGCGCCTTCATGCGCTCCATTTCCAGCTCGTTGGTGGCCACCAGCAGCTTGCCGCATTCGTCGTAACGGATGCCGTGCTTGTTGCAGAAGGCCTTGGTGGCCTTGTTGCCTTCCAGGCAGAAGCGCGCCTTGAGGCTGCCCGGGGTGTAGTAGACGCCGGCGTGGATCACGCCGCTGTTGTGGCCGGTCTGGTGCCGGGCCGGGCCGGATTCCTTCTCCAGCAGGAGAATCCTGGCGTCCGGGTAAACCTGGGTCAGCTGCATGGCCGTGGACATGCCCACGATGCCGCCGCCGATGATGATGAAATCGTACACAGCCATTACCTCGCGCCGGGGCGCTGCAAATCGATACGCGGTCCGCATCGGCCCACCCGCCTCGATGCGGCGGGTCGGCGATTTCCGGACACGGCGAAGAGCCGCCCGGGGCGGCCCTCCAGCCTGCTTGCCTGATTACTGACCGCGCAGGTAGCGCGGCTTCTGGTAGCTGATGTAGCCGCGCTGGCGCATCAGTTCGCGGCGCAGCCCTTCGTGCGGGGTGAAGCGGTCGCGGCCGTGCAGCCAGAACAGGTTGTTGATCAGCAGGAAGCTGCCCACCGGTACCGGCACCGACAGCTTCTGCGCGCTGCCTTCGAGGGATTCGGACATGGCGTTCAACCAGATGCCTTCCTCGAAGTTGGCCGGCTGCACGAACTGGTCGATGTAGCGCATGGTCGGGCGGCCTTCGGCGTCGGTATCGAACACCGGATGGAACACGTCCTCGGTGACGTTCTTGCTCGGCGGCGCGGTCCAGCGCATTTCGCGGCGGGCCAGCGGGTGGCGGAAGAACTCGTCGCACTGCTCCCAGTCGTCCAGGTGCAGCAGCAGGGAGTTGCCGCCTTCCATGTTCTTCTCGTCGATCTTCAGCATCAGCACGTAGTCGGTGATCTGGTTGACGAAGGTGCCGTCGTTGTGCAGCTCCATGACGCGGTGCGGCTGGCGCAGGTAGCTGTCGGAGTTGTCGGTGTTGACCACCACGAAGCGCGCGTAGAACTGGCCGCTCATGGCGTCGTAGTTGGAACGGCCGATCAGGTGGGCGCAGGCGGTGGTGAACTTCACCATGTCCTCGGCCTGGCTCACGTCATCCAGGCCAACGGGCTTGATCAGCATGCCGCCGGTGGAACGACCCAGGATGGTGTTCAGCAGCACCGGGCGCAGGGTGCCTTCGCAAAGCTCGTCGAGGATCTCGCCGAAACGGAAGCGCAGGAAGGACTTGTACTCCAGCGCCTGGACCGGCCACTCGGCCACGGCCTTGACGAAGGCGTCGACGGTTTCGCGGGCGAAGGTCAACTCCAGCAGGCGGGGCGACTGCTTCGAGGGGGCGACGGTGTAACCCCGGGTCTCGAGCGGCAGCGGCATCACAAGGTCCTCGATCTTCGTAAAGGCGTTCATGGCGGTGTCCTGGCATAGGGGATGGATTGGGCCGTCCAGCAATGACCTGGATCAGGCGGGCAATCAAAAAATATCGCCATCAAATAAAAATGTCTACATTTTTATAAAACGCAGCCATTCGAATACTCTGTCTATTGTTTTTCGTCCATACGACGTTTCGGTATGATCCGCAAAACGCTTTGAGGAACAGGACTTTGGAAGCTCTCGCTCCCCGTCAAAACTCGGCATTCAGCGGGTATGAGTGGCTCAAGCAAGACATCATCCGCGGGGTGTTCAAGCCCGGCGAAAAGCTGCTGATGAGCGCCCTGAAGGAGCGCTACGACCTGGGCGTCGGCCCTCTGCGCGAGGCGCTCTCGCAACTGGTGGCGGAAAAGCTGGTGGTCGCCATCAGCCAGAAGGGCTACCGCGTGGCGCCCATGTCGCTGGAAGAGATGCAGGACATCTACGATGCCCGCGCGAACCTCGAGGCGATGATCGTCGGCCTCGCCATCGAGCGCGGCGACGATGCCTGGGAAGCCTCGGTGCTGGCCCAGTCCCACACCCTGGCCAAGGTGATGGAAGTGAAGACCCGCGAGCAGCGCCTGGATGTCTGGGACCAACGCCACAAGGCCTTCCACACCGCCATCGCCTCGGGCTGCGGCTCCAAGCACCTGCTGCAGGCGCGCACCTACCTGTTCGACCAGGCCGAGCGCTATCGCCATCTCTGGCTGACCCAGACGGTGTTCTCCGAGCAGGCCCTGGAGCTCAAGCGCCAGGAGCACGCCGCGCTGGTCGAGGCCATCCTCGCCCGCGACGCCAAGCGCGCCAGCGAGATGATGCGCACCCACCTGATGACGCCGGTGCCGATCATCGCCCAGATCATGCAGGCGAACGGGACGCGCTGATCCCCCGCGCCGGGGGAATGCACTCGATCGAGGCGGCTCGAAGCGCCGCTTCGCATCGCGATTGAAACCACACCCACGCGCCCGACCCGCGCCCCAGAGCGCCTGTGCATCCAGGCGCAAAAACCCGTACACCCAACGGCAATCCCGCCCGACCGACTTTCCTTACCGTCTTGGAGCCTCCCAACTCCAACAACAAGAAAGGTACGGTCATGGCTGGAGCACTCTCGAACCACGATTCATCCCCTGAACAGTCCCATTCCCAGGGCGCGGTCCCGGACTCGCAGCGGCTCGGCCGCGGCTCCCTGACCATGGCCTGGTGGGGCATCTGCAGCGCAATGTTCTACCTGGTGGTGGCCGCCGCCCTGGCCATGGGCTACGGCACGCTGAACGCCATCATCGGCCTGGTGCTGTCGGTGATCAGCTACGGCCTGGTCAACGCCATCATCAGCCGCCACGCCATCGCCACCGGCCTGTCGGTGGCGCAGTTCTCCCAGGTGCTGTTCGGCCGCACCGGAGCGGCGCTGGCCACGCTGATCTTCAGCGCCACGGCCATCTACTACGCGGTCTTCGAAGGCTCGGTGATGGCGGTGGCGCTGCATCACTACCTGCCGGGCCTCGAACTGCATGCCGCGTTCCTGCTGGTGGTCGTGTACAGCGTGCTGCTGATCTTCGGCAACGCCTTGCGCTGGCTGGACAAGCTCAACGGCGTGCTGCTGCCCTTCTACCTGCTCGGGCTCGTGGCCGCGGTGGCCATGGCCATCGGCGAATACGGCTACTCCTCCGCCTGGCTGGCACTGGCGCCCGAGGGCGGAGCGGTGCCCCACGGCTGGTGGAACTGCTTCACCTACTTCATGGGCGTCTGGGTGCTGATGATGTACACCTGGGACTACGCCCGCTTCGGCCGCAAGGAAGACAGCCGCTACCACGCGCGGATCAACTTCGGCATGCCCTTCTACTGCGTGGCCTTCCTGCTCAACGGCCTGGTGGGCATCTTCCTCGCCGCCACCATCCCCACCGAGGGCGGGTTGAGCGAGGTCTCGGTGGTGCTGGCGATCATCCAGCTGATGGGGCTGGGCGGCCTGCTCTTCGTCTGGATCAGCCAGACCCGCATCAACACCGGCAACTTCTTCCTCGCCGCCACCAACCTGCAGGCGTTCGCCGGCCACCTGGGCCTGGCCTGGGTGCCCTACGTGGCCTGGGCGCTGCTGACCGGCGCGCTGGTCTACCTGCTGATGCTCTTCGACGTGTTCAGCTACATCCTCCAGGCACTGGCCTACCAGAGCCTGCTGATCGTCGGCTGGGTCGCCATCGCCCTCGCCCACCTGCTGGTCACCCGCAATACCCGCTATCGGCTCGACGGCCTGCCCGCCTTCCGCGCCAGGGGCCTGTTCGCCTGGCTGGCTTCCGCGGCCGTGGGCATCGGCCTGCACCTGTGCGGCGTCACCGAGCTGGCCACCGCCTCGGCGCCGGCCGCCTTCCTCGTGGCCTTCCTCGGCTACCTCGCGCCCCTGCTGTCACGCCGCACCCAACCCCAGGGCGACCTGGGCTGATCTTCGGCCGCCCGGCGGGCGGCCCCTCCCCAACAACCACATGCCCCAACAACTACAAGAACATCTGGAGCGGTTCATGCACCCGCAACGCACTCGGCTTATCTCGATTCTCGCAGCCCTGCCCACCCTCGTTCTCGGCCTGGCACAGCCAGCCAGCGCCGTGGAAATCACCGACAACCTCGACCTCGGCGGCGCCCTGCGCGGACGCCTGGACTATGACCCCGACCGCGACATCTCCGAGTTCAGCTTCGACACCTTCTTCCTCACCGCCGACTACCACTCGGACAGCTGGATAGCGGCCGCCAAGTATCGTTTCTACGGCGGCGACTACCCCTACGACTACACCGACCGGGTGGGCGACATCGCCTTCGCCGAGTACGCCTGGATCGGCTACCGCTTCACCCCCGAACAGCAGCTGCAGGTCGGCCAGACCGCCATCCCCTTCGGCCTGGCGCCCTACTTCGGCAGCACCTTCTTCGAGACCCTGGGCAACGTGATCGGCCTGGAAGACACCCAGGACATCGGCTTCAAGTACCTCGCCCGGCACTGCGACTGGGACCTGCAGGCCGCCTACTACCCCATCCCCGCCGAGCAGGGCCGCGGCACCAGCCGGGGTGGCCGCACCTACGGCACCAGCGTCGCCAGTGCCGATGACTACGTGGTGGACGGCAGCGACAACCACGAGCAGGACATCCTCGTCGGCCGCCTGGCGCGGACCTACCAGGCCGGCGACTGGAGCGGCGAGGCCGGCGTCTCGCTGCTGACCTCCACCCTGGACAACCAGGACACCGGCCGCGACGGCCACCGCACCGCCGCCGCCCTGCACGCCACCGCGCAGAACGGCCCCTGGGGCTTCCAGGCCCAGGCCGCGCGCCAGCAGATGACCCCGGAGAATCCCGGCGACGACCGCCTGGTGAGCTTCGGCAGCTTCGACGGCACCTTCAACGTCGCCGCCAAGGGCAACCTCTACGTGGCGGACCTCAGCTACAGCCTGCCAGGCCAGTACGGCTGGTTCTCCGGCGTCAAGCTCTACGCCAACTACAGCCTGTTCGACAAGGATGAACGGGACTTCCGCGACTCCCAGCGCTTCATCGCCGGCAGCTCCTTCACCTTGGGCCCGTTATGGATCGCCCTGGAATGGCTGCACGGCAAGAACGACCCCTACATCGGCGGCGGCAGCTACACCCAGAGCCTGGGCGCGGGCGGCACCGACCACTGGGAGAACCAGCTGTACAGCAACATTGGCTACTACTTCTGAGGCGCTGCCGGGCTGCTGACAGGCGTCTTCACAAGCGATGCCGGCGGCCCTCCCTCGCCTGAGTCCAGACGTTCGCCCCCGCCTCGCGGGGGCATCCTCCTTGCTGCCCGGCCGCCCGCCTCCCCAGTGCGCCAAAACGCAACAACCGGTGCACCCAGCGACAAGCCAGCCGCCCCCGCCGGCCGTAGCGTATGCAGCAAGGGCCGTACACGAACGACCCTCACCCGAAACATAAAAACAAGCGTTGGTGCCCCATGAAAACAGTTGATCCCATCACTCTCGCGGTCGTTCGCGGCGCGCTGGAAACAGCGCAACGCGAGATGACCCTGACCCTGGAAAAGACCGGCCGCTCCAGTGTGTTCAACCTGGCCCATGACTATTCCAATTCCCTGTTCGACC
This sequence comes from Pseudomonas sp. NY15181, assembly GCF_048068055.1. Lineage (NCBI taxonomy): Bacteria > Pseudomonadati > Pseudomonadota > Gammaproteobacteria > Pseudomonadales > Pseudomonadaceae > Pseudomonas > Pseudomonas sp. NY15181. The sequence continues at coordinate 213,680 of NZ_JBLUPT010000010.1, forward strand.
ACCTCCCCGAGATGATCCTCCAGGGCCAGGACATCCCGATCCACCTGGGCTCGCTGATTCCCGCCATGAAGTGCGTGGCCGGCTTCTTCGGCGACGACATCGCCGAAGGCGACGTGATCTACCACAACGACCCAGCCTACAAGGGCAGCCACATCCTCGACTGCTGCATGTACAAGCCGGTGTTCTACAAGGGCGAGCTGGTGTTCTGGACCGTCTGCAAGGGCCACCTCACCGACATCGGCGGCCCGGTGCCGGCCGGCTACAACCCCGACGCCAAGGAAATCTACGCCGAGGGCCTGCGCATCCCGCCGGTCAAGCTGTGGGACAAGGGCAAGCGTCGCGAAGACGTGATCAACCTGATGCTCACCAACATGCGCGCCCGTCCCTACCAGGAAGGTGACCTCAACGCCCAGTACGGCGCCTGCAAGGTCGGCGAGCGCCACCTGCTGGAGCTACTCGACAAGTACGGCGTGGAACAGGTCCGTGCCTGCATCGCCGAGCTGAAGAACATGGCCGACCGCCACATGCGCGCCCTGCTTCGCGACGTACCGGACGGCCACTACAGCGGCACCGCCGTGCTCGAGGACTCCGGCCACGGCCTGGGCGAACTGGCGATCACCGCCCACGTGGAAATCCGCGGGGACGAGGCGCACATCCGCATCGAAAGCCCGCCCCAAGTGCCCTACTTCATCAACTCCTACGAGGGCAACTCGGTCTCCGGCGTCTACCTCGGGCTGATGATGTTCGCCCAGGTCGCCCCGCCCTATAACGAAGGCCTGTACCGTTGCGTCAGCGTCGACGTCGGCCCCAAGGGCACCCTGTGCAACGCCCAGGAGCCCGCGCCCCACGTCAACTGCACCACCACCCCGATGGAAACCCTGGCCGACGCCGTGCGCCTGGCGCTGGAGCAGGCCTCGCCGCAGCGCGTCACCGCCTCCTGGGGCCATGCCAGCGGCATCAACATCGCCGGTCTGGACCCGCGCAACGCCAACAGCGAATACGTGACCATGGTGCTGGCCTCGATCATCGCCGGCGCGGGCGCCAACAAGGTGATGGACGGCTGGCACGCCTGCGGCCCGCTGTGTTGCTTCGGCGCCCTGATGAGCGGCGACATCGAGCTGCTGGAGCATGCCTACCCGGTGCTGATCCACCGCTACAGCCTGATGGCCGACAGCGGCGGCGCCGGTGAATTTCGCGGTGGTTCCGGCACCCGCCTGGAAATCGAGCCGCTGCAACACGCCATGACCGTGGTCGGCTTCGGCGAAGGCCGCCAGCTGCCCACCGCCGGCGCCGCCGGGGCGCGCAACGCCATGCCCGAACCCAAGCTCGGCCGCCTGATCCACCGCCACGCCGACGGCGAGGAAGACCACTACGTGCAGAACCCGATGCTCACCATCCAGCCCGGCGAGCGGATCATCAACATCAATCCCGGTGGCGGCGGCTACGGCGACCCGCTGCGCCGCCCGGTGGCGGCAGTCCTGCAGGACGTCCGCAATGGCCTGGTCTCGCCCCAGGGCGCGGCCCTGGAATACGGCGTGATCCTCGACGCCGAAGGCCACCTCGACGAAACCGCCACCCGCGCCGCCCGCGGCCAGTTCTGACCGGAGATCCGACATGCGCAACCAATATCGCCTGGGCATCGACGCCGGCGGCACCTTCACCGACTTCATCCTGGCCGACCGTGACGGCGGCGTGCAGCTGTTCAAGGCTCCCTCCACCCCGCAGGACGGCACCCTGGCCATCCGCGCTGGTCTGGCGCAGATCGCCGACGCCACCGGCCGCACCCCGGCGGAGATCATTGCCAACTGTGACCTGTGCATCAACGGCACCACCGTCGCCCTCAACGCGCTGATCGAACGCACCGGCGTGAAGGTCGGCCTGCTCTGCACCGCCGGCCACGAAGACAGCCTGGAAATCCGCCTCGGCCACAAGGAAGAAGGCCACCGCTACGACGCCCACTACCCGCCGGCGGACATGCTGGTACCGCGCCACCTGCGCCGCCCCGTCGGCGGCCGCATCCTCGGCGACGGCCGCGAGCACAGCCCGCTGGACGAGCGTGCGGTGCACGACGCCATCGACTACTTCCGCGCCGAGGGCGTGGAGGCCGTGGCCATCTCCTTCGTCTGGTCGGTGCGCAACCCCAGCCACGAGAAGCACGCCGCCGAACTGGTGCGCGCCGCGCTGCCGGGGGTGTTCGTCTGCACCGGCTACGAGGTCTTCCCGCAGATCCGCGAATACACCCGCACCTCCACCACCGTGGTCAACGCCTACCTCAGCCCGGTGATGGCGCGCTACGTCGAACGCATCGACGCGCTGTTCGAGGAGCTCGGCACCCAGCAGCCGGTGCGCTACTTCCAGTCCAACGGCGGCCTCGCCCCGGGCAACGTGATGCGCGAGCGGGCGGTGAACGCCATCAACTCCGGCCCGGCCTCCGCGCCCCAGGCCGGCCTTTCGGTGGCGCGTCCCTTCGGCATCGACAACATCATCACCGTGGACATGGGCGGCACCTCCTTCGACATCACCCTGACCAACGCCGGGCGCACCAACTTCAGCAAGGACGTGGACTTCCTCCGCCAGCGCATCGGCGTGCCGATGATCCAGGTGGAAACCCTCGGCGCTGGCGGCGGCTCCATCGCCCACCTCGACGAGTTCGGCATGCTCCAGGTCGGCCCCCGCAGTGCCGGCGCCAAGCCCGGCCCGGTTTGCTACGGCAAGGGCGGCAGCGAACCGACCGTGACCGACGCCAACCTCGCCCTGGGCTACCTGCCGGACGGCGCCCTGCTCGGCGGTACCATCCGCCTGAACCGCCAGGCCGCGCTGGACGCCATCCGGCAGAAGATCGCCGACCCGCTGGGCATCAGCATCGAACGCGCGGCCTTCGGCATTACCACCCTGGTCAACCTGAACATGGTCAACGGCATCCGCCGGGTGTCCATCGAACGTGGCCACGACCCGCGCGACTTCGCCCTGATCGGCGCCGGCGGCGCGGCGGGCATGCACGTGGTGCGCCTGGCCGAGGAAATCGGCATCCAGACCGTGCTGATCCCCAAGGTCGCCTCCGGCCTGTGCGCCTTCGGCCAGATCCTCTCCGACGTGCGCTATGACCAGCTGACCACCCTGCCGATGCGCCTGGACGCCGGGCACGTCGACCTGGACCAGCTCAACCGGGCGCTGGCCGAGCTGCGCCAGCAAGGCCTGGTCAACCTGCGCGACGACGGTTTCGGCGACGAAAGCAGCAGCTGCCACTACACCCTGGAAATGCGCTACCTCGGGCAGATCCACGAATGCAGCGTGGAACTGGAGGCGCACCGGCTCGACGAGGCGGGCCTGGCCGCGCTCTGCGAGGCCTTCCATGAGCGGCACCGCAAGCTGTTCTCCTACAGCGAGGACGCAAGCCCGGTGGAACTGGTCAACCTGGAGTGCTCGGTGATCGGCCACCTGCCGCGTCCGCCGCAGCTCGAACTGCAGGGCCCGGCCAACCCGCCGCCGGCGGTGCCGGACAGCCTGCGTCCGATGCTGTTCAGTGCCGATGGCGAGTTCCAGTCCACCGCCGTGTTCAACGGCAACCGCCTGTTGCCGGGCCAGACGGTCCAGGGCCCCTGCGTGATCGAGGAGGACACCACCAACATCGTGGTTCCACCGCTCTGGCAGGCGACACTCGAACCTTCCGCCACTTACCGGGTGACGCGCTGCGCTTGATGCAGCCCTGAATCACGCGGATCATTGGCCGATACACAGCGCGGCAGGCTCGACCTGCCGCGCTGTCCTCACAAAAGCAATAAGCACGAGGACACGCCATGCCCCATGAGTTGTCGACCGCCCGCTGGTCGCAGCATGAACGCCAGGCGCGCTGGGCCGAGGCAATCAGCAGTACCTACTTCCCTCTGTCGCTGCAGTTCGACGGCGACCAGCCCTTCGACGGCCACCTGCAGGTCTGGGATACCCCCAGCAGCCCCGTCAGCCTTTCCCGCCTTCGCTCCAGCACGCTGGGCTATTCGCGCAGCAAGGTCCAGGCCGGCGAAGACCGCGAAGCCTTCTACCTGGTCACGGTGCCCCGCTGTACCGATGTGCATTTCGAACAGGACGGTCGCCAGCTGAGCTGCGCGCCGGGCGGCTTCATCGTCGAACGCGGAGACGCGCCCTACCGCTTCCATTACGCCGCCGAGAACGATCTCTGGGTGCTCAAGCTCCCCGAGCGTGCGCTCAAGGGCCAGCTGCGCGGGCCCGAGCGCTACACCCGCTACTGCTTCGATGCCGAGCGCGGCTTGGGCCGGCTGTTCGTCGAGCAACTGGCGTTGTGCGCCACCCACTTCGACGCCTGCCCACCCGCCGCCCACCACCTGTTGCTGGAACAGACCCTGTCCATCCTGCTGCTGGCGCTGCAACAGGACGAGCGCGTGCTCAACAGCGAAAGCTCCAGCCTCAGCGCCCTGCACCTGCAACGGGTCGAACAGTTCGTTGCGCAGAACCTGGGCGATCCGAACCTCTCCCCACAATCCATCGCCAACGCCTGCGGCCTGTCGCTGCGCTACCTGCACAAGCTCTTCGCCGCCACGCCTTACACCCTGGGCGAATGGGTGCGCCAGCAACGCCTGGAAGCCGTGCACCGCCAACTGCGCGACCCGCACTGCCACCTTTCCATCGGCGAACTGGCCTATCACTGGGGCTTCAACGATCAGGCCCAGTTCACCCGGGCCTTCCGCCAGCGATTCGGCTGCACCGCCCGCGAAGTGCGGGGTGCACACGCCCACTGATTCCTGTGGGAGCGAGTGCTGCAGACAGGTGGGGAGACAGCGCCTTCATCACCGACACGCCACCATCAACGGCCCTCCCCCTGCTACCAATGCCTGTGGCTTAGCCAACAGAGTGCCCATTGATAGTTTCCCGCAACCTGTTCGCATCAGGCTGGGCCACGACTGGTGGTTATCCAGCGGAAGCAAACTGCCCACCGTCTGCCTGGGTCGGTAGCCGCCGTTTGCCGACGGCAGCTATCGCCTGTGGCCTCTCACCAGAGCCGGGAGTCGGCCAAAAACGACTACCTCGGATCAAACTGGAAAAGCAGGCGTTGTCAGGGCACGACTGACAACACTCAAGAAAAAAGCCCAGGTGCAATTTCGCACTCGGATACCGGCTCGCCTCGAATGAAGCGATCCAGGTGAGTACCGCAGCCGAATTTCACCCACTGCCAAGCTCCACGCAGCGTGGCTCAGTGGCCTGCGAATAAACATCCCTCATCACAAATATGTACATTTGAATATTTATGTACAAGTATTAGCAAAACAGACGATGAGCTGCCCCCATGCGCCAGTCACTTCTCTCGCGTGCAATCGGCCTGAGCATGGCGCTGTGGTGTGGAATCTGGAGCGCGCCTGGATGCGCAGAATGGCAGCGGGATGTGCCGGGTGCCGTGCAGATCGGGCAAGGGCAGTTCAGCTGGTTCGGCGTTCCGGTCTACCACGCGAGCCTCTGGAGTGCGGCCAAGCCGGTCGGATGGGAGTCCTCCTTCGCGCTGGAACTGGCCTATCGGCGAGACCTGTCGCGGGACACGCTAGTGCAAAGCAGCGTCGATGAAATGCGCCGTCTGGGTACCAACGACGAGGACTTGCTGACACGCTGGGCCGGCGAGATGCGCAAGGCCTTCGTCGATGTGCGCGCCGGACAAAGGATCACCGGTGTCTACCAGCCAGGCCAAGGCTGCCGGTTCTACGTCGATGGAGCGTTTCGGCACGCGGTGGCTGATAGCGGATTCGCCCGGGCGTTCTTTTCGATCTGGCTGGACCGGCGTACGCGCAATCCCGAACTGCGCCGGAAGTTGCTGGGCCTGAACGGAGTGGATGAACCATGAATCTGATCTTCCGCTTGCTTCTGCTTTCGTGCGCCCTCCTGCTGGGCAGTTGCGGCAACGTCGGGGTCGAGAGATATGCCGCGCAGCGTCCCGCGCTGGACCTGCCGGCATTCTTCTCCGGCCCGGTGCAGGCCTGGGGCATTTTCCAGAAGCCTTCCGGCGAGGTGGTCAAGCGTTTCAAGGTGGATATCACCAGCCGCCGCGAGGGCGAGCGCCTGATCCTCGACGAGCGCTTCCTGTATAGCGATGGCACCCGCCAGCAGCGGGTCTGGACCCTGATGCCGGAAGGACACGGACGCTGGCGTGGGCGCGCCGCCGATGTGGTCGGCGAGGCGTCCGGGGAAATCGCTGGCAATGCCCTGCGCTGGCGCTATCGCCTGAACCTGGAGGTGGATGGCCGGACCTGGGAAGTGAGCTTCGACGACTGGATGTACCTCATGGACGAAGACACCCTGATCAATCGATCGAGCATGAGCAAGTTGGGCTTCGAGCTTGGCCAGGTGACGCTGTTCTTCCGCCGCCAGGCTGACGCACCGGGGAGCATCGAATGACGTTGCAGGAACTCCATGAGGCGGCGTCGGCCGGCATGGTCGACGGCCTTGAAGTCGTATCCCTGGAGGGCGGCTTTTACATAGTCCAGGTGCGCCGGGCCAACAGCCTGAAACTGCTCTGCGACGAGAGTGGGCAGGTACTGCATCTGCGCTCCACCACCCAGGCCCGCACCCTGCTGGCCGGTCTTTGGCCGCTCCCCTGCGAACTGATCCAGCACTGCGTCCACGACGAGATGGGCGCCACCCGTGAAACGAGCGTGCAGCCCCTGCGTATCCCGCTCTCCCTGGAGCCCTCGTCGTGACGCTCAAGGTACGGCGGCTGGGACTGCTGCTGGGCGACCAGCTCAGCTTCGATCTTTCGCTGTTCGATGCCCTGGATCCGGCCCTGGACGCGATCCTCATGGCGGAGGTGAATGAGGAGGCACGCTACGTGCCCCATCACCCGCAGAAGATCGTGCTCATCTTCAGCGCCATGCGCCACTTCGCCCAGGCGTTGCGGGAACGCGGCTGGCGAGTGATCTACACCAGGCTGGACGATGCCGACAACAGCGGCAGCATCACCGGCGAAGTGCTTCGCTGGCATGCCATGCTGGGTGAACCGGCCGTGCATTTCACCGAATGCGGCGAGTGGCGGCTGGAGCAGGCGCTGCGCCAGTGCGGGATACCGCTGACCTGGCATGAGGATCGCCGTTTTCTCTGCTCCCGGGCCGAGTTCGTCCACTGGGCGGGCAATCGCCAGACGCTGCGCATGGAGCACTTCTACCGTGAGATGCGCCGGCGCACCGGCCTGTTGATGGAACCCGATGGCCAACCCGTCGGCGGGCACTGGAACCTTGACGCCGACAACCGCAAGCCCCTGCCCCGAGGCATGGCAGGGCCGTTCGCGGCGCGCTTCGGCCAGGACGCCATCACCCGCGAAGTGATGACGCTGGTGGCCGAATATTTCAGCAACCATTACGGTCGCCTCGACCGCTTCGACTACCCGGTGACTCACGGGCAAGCCCAGGCACTCTGGCAGCACTTTCTGGAGTTCGCCTTGCCAGCGTTCGGCGACTACCAGGACGCCATGGCCGAGGGCGAGCCCTATCTCTTCCACGCGCGCATCAGCGCCGCGCTGAACATCGGTTTGCTCGACGTTCGCCAACTGGCGACGGACGTCGAAGACGCCTATCGCCAAGGGCAGGCCCCGCTCAACGCGGCGGAAGGATTCATCCGCCAACTGATCGGCTGGCGCGAATACGTCCGCGGCATCTACTGGCTGCGCATGCCGGATTACTCGGAGCTCAACGGCTTCGGCAATCGCCGCCCTTTGCCCGAGTTCTATTGGACCGGCCGAACGGACATGCGCTGCATGGCCCAGGCGATAGGCCAGACCCTGGAGCTGGGTTACGCGCACCATATCCAGCGGCTGATGGTCACCGGCAATTTCGCCCTGCTGGCTGGCATCTCGCCGGCGGCCATCTGCAACTGGTACCTGGCGGTCTACCTGGACGCCTTCGATTGGGTCGAGTTGCCGAACACGCTGGGCATGGTGATGCACGCCGACGGGGGCTACCTCGGATCGAAACCCTACTGCGCAAGCGGCCGCTACATCCAGCGGATGTCCGATCACTGTGGCGCCTGCCGCTACCGGGTGGACAAAGCCACGGAAGACGACGCTTGCCCGTTCAACGCGCTCTACTGGCATTTTCTCATGCGGCACCGCGACCAGCTCGGCCACAACCCTCGCCTGGCCATGCCATACCGTAACCTGCAGCGCATGGGCGATGAACGCTGCCTCGCCCTCTGGCAACGCGGCGAGGCGCTGCTGGGACGCCTGGATGCGGGGTTGCCGCTATGAAGAAAGCCCATCTGCCGGAAAAGACCTGCGCTGTCTGCGGCCGCCCCTTCATCTGGAGGCGGCGCTGGGCAAGATGCTGGAATGACGTTCGCTATTGCTCCGAGCGCTGCCGGCGCTCACCAGCGAAGCGCCAGCTTCAGCATCAGGGGTAGCCAGACGCACCAGACCAGCGCCAATACCACGGCCGTGGCGCCGTTGCCCCAGGGCAGGCCGACACCGGTCAGCGATGCGCCGCCCCAGTAGGCCAGCGGCCCACCCGCCGCGCCCAGCAGGCCTCCCCGCCATGTTGGGCTCACGGCCCAAGCGAGACAGTGCCGTAGACCGCTGGCGAAAACCAACCAGAGCAGCGCCAGCCACGCCGGCAGGATTTCGCCGCGAAAATCGAACAGGCCGAGCGCACCCAACAGCACATCCAGCACACAACCGGCCACGCCAACCGTGAGGAGTGCCCGGCACTCCCCTGCCCTCCATTGGCACAGCCAGAGATGCGCGATCAGGCCGGCCGCCACTGCTACAAGCAAGGCGACATGTTGCGCCCCCAGCACGCCCCCCACCAACCCAGCTGCAGCCACAGGGCATTGCCAATCAGCCAGCCGCGGCGGGACATCAGGCTTCCAGGTGATCCACCAGGGCCGCCTTGCGCGCGGCCGGCCCCGCCCAGAGCAGGTGCGCCACGCCGATGGCACGCTCTTCGAAGCCGCCCTGGCAGTAGCACAGGTAGAACTCCCACAGGCGCTGAAAGTGCTCGTCATAACCCAGTTCCAGCAGCTCGGCACGCGACTGGCGCAGGTTCTCGCGCCAGTGCCGCAGCGTGCGGGCGTAGTCGGCGGCGAAGTCTTCGAGCTGCACGAGGCTGAGCCGCGTGTGGTTCGTGGCAGTCTGCAACAGCACGGTGATCGATGGCAGCGCACCGCCGGGGAAGATGTAGCGCTGGATGAAGTCTACCGAGCGACGAGCCTGCTCGTAGCGCTGGTCGCGAATGGTGATGGCTTGCAGCAGCATCAGTCCGTCGTCCTTGAGCAGCGCCGCGCAGCAACGGAAATACTCGGGCAGGTAGCGATGGCCCACGGCCTCGATCATTTCGATGGAGACCAGCTTGTCGAAGCGCCCGCGCAGATCCCGATAGTCCTCCAGCAGCAGTGTGATGCGGCCCTCCAGGCCGCAATCACGGATGCGTCGCTCGGCGCAGGCGTACTGTTCGCGGGAGAGCGTCGTCGTCGTCACACGACAGCCATAATGCGTCGCAGCGTAGAGCGCCAGACTGCCCCAACCGGTTCCTATTTCCAGCAGGTGGTCCTCCGGCCGCAGGTCCAGCTTGCGGCAGATGACATCGAGCTTTTGCAGTTGCGCCTGTTCGAGGCTCTGCTCGGGGCTGGAGAAGATCGCCGATGAGTACATCAAGGTAGGATCGAGCAAACGCTCGAACAGGTCATTGCCCAGGTCGTAATGGGCCATAATGTTGCGCTGCGAACCGCGCCGGCTGTTTCGGTTCAGCCAGTGCAGCAGCTTGAGCGCCGGGCGCCCCAGCCGGGCCAGCCCGCCCTCCAGCGCATCGAGCGCGTCAAGATTGGCGACGAACAGGCGGGTCACCGCTGCCAGATCCGGGCTGCTCCAGAATCCCTGAATGTAGGCCTCGCCAGCACCGATCGAACCGTTGCAGGCGACCATGCCCCACACCGCCTCGTTCCGCACTTCGATCACCGCTCGCAACGGACTGAGCCGGTCACCGAAATCCAGTACGGTTTCCCCCTGACGCACCTGCAACCAGCCTTGGCGCAACAGGCGCAGCCGCCCCATGACGGCCTGGCGCAGCAGGCTTCCCGCCAGCGGGGCCGTAATTCCGGTCTTACCGGCGCTCAGGGTGGGGTCGGTCATGGTCGGACTCCTTCTGTACGATGTGGCCGACACTCAGGCGACCGTCGCTTGCCTGGTGGTCATGCACGGGAATGCGTTTGAGCAGCAGGCGCAGGGCCTGCCAGTAGATGGCGGTGACGGTGCGCAGGCTCATCCAGGGGAACGCCAGCAGATGACGGCGTAGCGCAGGAGCGTCCAGCGTCTGCCGCTGCAGGTCGAGGCTGGCCTGGAATATCAACTGCTCCTCACGCCAGTTCTCCATGTGCACGTGCAGGCGCGACTCCTCGATCAGGAAACGCATGCGGTATTGCATGTGCCGGGGCAGGAAGGGGGAAACGTGAAACGCCTTCGCCACCGCGAACTCCCGCGATGCGCCAGGCGTCACCGGAAACACATAGTGAAAGCGCTCCCGCCAGGGCGTGTTGCGCACCTCGCAAAGAATGGCGGCCAGACGGCCATCGGCGTCATGACAGAAATAGAAGCTGACCGGGTTGAACCACAGCCCCCAGCTGCGCAGTTGGGTCAGCAACTCGATTCGCCCCGTGGGCGCTTCGCCCAGTGCCTCACGCAACAGGCGACGTACCGCCTCGGCCAGCGGCAACCCCTGGCGCGTCCATGCCGGCAGATAGTCGTGCTCAACCCAGCTCAGCGGTGCAAACCGGGTAGCACGCAGTAATGGCGAGAGCTGCAGCAGCTGCGGCTGCTCTGCAAGGTCCAGCAGGATCATGCCGACCGGATAGCGAAAGGCGTGCAGCCGCGGCAGCACCCGCCGGTGGCTGACCCAGCCACGGCAGAGGCTGCTGTTCACAGCCGCTCTCCGAAGTAATCGGCCACTTCCAATGCGCTGACCACGCCGTCCTCGTGGAAGCCGTTGCCCCAGTAGGCACCGCAGAAGTAGCTGTGGTGACGCCCCTGCAACTCGGCACGGCGCGCCTGTGCCGCCACACCCGCCAGGCTGAACTGGGGATGCGCATAGTCGAAGCGCGCCAGCACCTTGGAGGGATCGATCTGCTCGCTCTGGTTGAGACTGACACAGAAGGTCACCGGCGCGTCGATGCCCTGCAGAATGTTCATGTTGTAGGTCAGCGCGGCCGGCGCCTGCGTCGGCCCGCCGAGCCGGTAGTTCCAGCTCGCCCAGGCACGACGTCGCCTGGGCAGCAGGCGCGTGTCGGTATGCAGGACGACCTCGTTGCTGGCATAAGCCAGCGCGCCGAGCACATCGCGCTCTTGCGGTGTAGGGGAATCCAGCAGGCCCAGGGCCTGGTCGCTGTGACAGGCGAACACCACCTTGTCGAAACGTTCGCAGCCGGCGGCACTGAGAATCTCGACGCCCTGCCCGTCCCGCTTGACCCGCTGCACCGGGCAAGACAGCCGAATGCTCTGGCGAAAGCTCGCGCTCAAGGGTGCTACGTAGCTCCGTGACCCACCTTCCACCACCCGCCACTGAGGCCGCTCGCTGACGGAAAGCAAACCGTGATTGGCGAAAAAGCGCACGAAGAACTGCAGCGGGAAATCCAGCATGCGTTCCGGCGACATCGACCAGATAGCGGCGCCCATGGGCACGATGTAATGATCGATGAAGCGGGCGCCGTAGCCATCGGCTCGCAGATAGTCGCCCAGCGTCAACGACGCTGGAATGCGCTGCTCGGCCAGATCCTCGAGGGCCGTGCGATTGAATCGCAGAATGTCCCGCAGCATTCCCCAGAAGCCAGGGGACAGCAGATTGCGCCGCAGGGCGAACAGCGTGTTCAGGTCATGGCCGTTGTACTCCAGCCCGCTGGCCGGATCGTGCACCGAGAAGCTCATCTGCGTAGGCCGCGAGGCGACGCCCAGATGTTCCATCAGCTGGATGAAACGCGGATAGGTCCAGTCGTTGTAGACAATGAACCCGGTATCCACGGCGTAACGCCGCCCCTGCCAGTCGACGTCGACGGTGTGGGTATGCCCGCCGATCCAGTCGGCGGCCTCGAAGACGGTCAGCTCGTGCTGACGAGCCAGCAGGTAGGCGCAGGTCAGCCCGGAGATGCCGCTGCCAATGATCGCGATGCGCATGGCTCAGGCCTCCGCCGGTGGACGCGCCAGGCGCCGCCCCAGGCCAAGTCGCCAGCGCGCCGGCAGTCTGCCTAGCAGCTTCAGCGCCAGAACGAAGGCAAACGGGAAGGCGATCTCCAGAGGGCGGGAATCCAGCCTCGCGACGATATGTTCGGCGGCGCGCCGGGCTGGCCACAGCATCGGCATGGGAAAGTCATTGCGCCGTGTCAGCGGTGTGTCGACGAAGCCAGGGCTGACCAGGGTGAGGTCGATACCCTCCTCCGCCAGATCGATCCGCAACGACTCCACCAGGTACCGCAAGGCCGCCTTGGAGGCACCGTAGGCACCGGCACGCGGCAGGGCCAGCCAGGTCACGGCACTGCCGATGATCACCAGATGCGGGCGCTGGCAGTGGCGCAGCAAAGGCAACGCGGCCTCGATGCAATTCGCCGTCCCGACAAGATTGGTCGCGACAACGCGCTGCACCAAGGCGGCGCTGAAGAGTCCAGCCTCCAGGTATTCGCAGGTTCCGGCATTAAAGATGACGCGATCCAGAGCGCCCCACGCCTGCCCGATTAAGCGGGCAGCCACGGCGACCTGGTCCGCGTCCGCGATATCCGCGGCGACTATCAGCACCTGCCCCGGATAGCGTTGCGCCAAGGTCTCGAGCGATTCCGCCCGGCGCGCCGTCACCGCCAGATGGTGACCGTCCGCGAGCAACCGATCAGCCATGGCAGCGCCCATGCCGCTGCCGGCTCCGGTCAGCCAGATGCGGCTCATGCCAGCCTCCGCTTGAGCCAGCCGATGACGCCGCCCAATACCGGCAGATGCTCGTAAAGCAGCGCTCCAGCGTCGAAATAATCCCGGTGGTAATCGACCCGCTCGCTCCATCGCAGAAAGCTGCAGCCATCCAAGGAGATCAGCCCGCCGCCGGCCAACCTCGCGTGGCGAAAGTGCAAGGTCCAGCGCAGGTATCCGCGGCCCTGCGCGACTTCGTCAAATTCATGGAAGTCGTAGCGCAGTTCGCGGACATTGGCGTAAATCGATTCGAAATAGCGGCGCAGCTCGGCGAGCCCTTCCGCCTGGTGCAGTGGATCCTGGAAGCACACGTCCTGGCTATAAAGCTCATCCAGCCGGTGCAGGCTCGTGGCATCCAGCGTGGCGAAACGTTCGGCGAAGGGCTGCAGGAACGAAGACATAGGAAGCTCCGATAATTTCTGTACAGATCAAAAATTCTGTACAGGTATAATCGAAGCCTACGGCAAAAATTGTACAAATCAAGAGATCTTGTACAGTTATTTGGGTGCGGAATTGTTCCTTCCCAGGTCGGCGGTAGCCAATTGACGCTTGAGCTCGGCCACCTCCGCCTCCAGCTGCCTGACTCGTTCCAGCGCCGCGACCTCAGTACTGACATCGCGCTGGATGCCGATGAAATAGGTGAGGTGATCCGCCTCGTTGCGCACCGGCGTAATGGAGAGTTCGTTCCAGAACGGCGTGCCATCCTTGCGGAAGTTGCGCAGCACTTCGCGGCAGGGTTGGCCACTGCTTATTGCTTCGCGGATGGCCGCCAGCCCGGGTTGCTGGCGCTCGGCTCCCTGAAGGAACCGGCAATCGCGGTAGAGAATGTCATCCACGGCATAGCCGGTCAGGCGCTCGAAGGCGCGATTGGCGTAGATCAGGATGCTGTCATCACCCTCCTGCTCCGCCACCACGACACCGTCGTTGGAGGCTTCGACCATCAATTGCAGCAGCTTGGCGTTGATCATGGCGGCGTTCCCGTCCGGTTTGAAATCATCCGCCTAGGGTAGTCGGCGAGCTTCGCGATGCCCAGCGCGGCCATGAGCGCCGGCGCTGGTTTACAATCTCCGCACCTTCGCCTCCCCTGGCCGCGCCATGAACGACATTCTCGAAACCGACCTGCTGCCCATGCGTGAGATCGTGCGCCTCACCGGCGTCAATCCGGTGACCCTGCGTGCCTGGGAGCGACGCTATGGTCTGGTGAACCCGATACGCACCGAGGGAGGCCACCGCCTTTATACCCGCAGCGACCTGCAGACCATCCAGGACATCCTGCTCTGGTCCGGCCGAGGTATGGCGGTCGGCAAGATCGGCGAACTCCTCGCCAAATCTAAGCGCCAGGAACCCGAGCAGGCCGACGACGAACTGCTGCAATGGCGCGAAGCCTTCGAGCGGGCCAGTGCGGCGTTCGACCTGGACGCACTCGATCGTCTCTATGGCCAGGCTTACAGCCTCTATCCGCTCCTCACCCTGCTGGAGGAGATCCTCCTGCCACTGTGGCGCTCCCTGCTGACGCTCAATGCCTTTGGCGCGCGCAGCCAATGGCTGTTTCTCGATGCCTTCCTGCGCGCCCGCATCCTCATGCGCTTGCAGATGAGTCGTCCCAGCGAAGCCTGCGTCCTGCTGTCGGACGCCACGGGAAACCTCCGGGAGTTCGAGTTGCTGGCGACGGGACTTCTGCTCAGCGACGATGGAATCCAGGTTCGAACTCTTTCGCCGGACACGCCACTGGAGGAATTGCCACTGCTCTGCCAAGCGATCCAGCCGGCTGCCCTGGTGCTTCTGGCCCATGTCGCGCTAGCCGGCGAAAGGCTCAAACGCGTCGAGCGCCTGCAACTGGCCATTGACTGCCCGCTGGCAGTGACCGGCGAGGCTGCACAGAAGATATCGAGCGCGCTGCGCGAGGTCCCCCTCGCCGATCTCGGCAACAACCCGGCAAGTGCTCGGCAGCGCCTGCGCGCTTTAGTGCGGGGAAAATTGCAGCTCTGAGTCACTGTTTCTGAATCGCACGAACCGCAGGCGAATCGGGTGAGGGCGACACCCACCTGCGTCTTCGAACTTTTGCCATGAGTTGGAAGCTGCCGCTGGCTGAGAGCAGCTATTGGCTGTGAAGCGGACGCTCGTGTTCAATGAGCTTGCGCATTACATATGGAAATTCGTATATTCGAATTTCCATATGTAATGTGAAGCCATGATCACTCCACCCGAAGTCTTCAAGAGTCTGGCCGACGAGACCCGCGCTCGCGCCACTTTGCTCATCGCCAGCCTCGGCGAGCTCTGCGTCTGCGAGCTGATGTGCGCCCTGGACGATAGCCAGCCGAAGATCAGCCGCCACCTGGCGCAACTGCGCAGCAGCGGTCTGCTGCTGGATCGGCGCCAGGGCCAGTGGGTCTATTACCGCCTCAACCCCGAGCTGCCCGCCTGGGTGCACGAGATGCTGCAGGTCACCCTGCAGGCCAACGCGCAATGGTTGGCCGACAACACCCTTCGCCTGCAGAACATGGACGGCCGCCCCGTCCGTGAAGCCGCCTGCTGCTGATCCTTTTGAGCGAGTCCTCCATGCTGGTCGCCGTTGCTGTCTTCGTTTTCACCCTCGTTCTGGTCATCTGGCAACCCAAGGGCCTTGGCGTCGGCTGGAGTGCCGCGCTGGGCGCGATCATCGCCCTGGCCGCCGGTGCGGTTTCGCTGCACGACATCCCGACCGTGTGGGCCATCGTCTGGAACGCCACTGCCACCTTCATCGCAGTCATCATCATCAGCCTGCTGCTGGATGAGGCCGGCTTCTTCGAGTGGGCCTCGTTACACGTAGCGCGCTGGGCGAATGGCAGCGGCTACCACCTGTTCGCATTCTGCATACTGCTCGGCGCCGCCGTCTCGGCGCTGTTCGCCAACGATGGTGCGGCGCTGATTCTTACGCCCATCGTCATGTCGATGCTGCTCGCCCTGCGCTTCTCGCCAGCGGCGACCCTGGCTTTCGTCATGGCAGCCGGTTTCATCGCCGACACCGCGAGCCTTCCGCTGGTGGTCTCCAACCTGGTGAACATCGTCTCGGCCGACTACTTCGGCCTGGGTTTCGCTGAGTACGCCTCGGTGATGGTACCGGTGAACCTCGCTAGCGTCGCCGCAACCCTGCTGGTGCTGTTCCTGTTTTTTCGCCGCGACATCCCGAGGCAGTACGCACTCGGCGCGCTGAAGGAGCCAAAGGCAGCGATCCACGACCGCGCCACCTTCATCGTCGGTGGGTGGACGCTGCTGGTACTGCTGGTCGGCCTGTTTGCCCTGGAGCCGCTGGGCATCCCGGTGAGTGCCGTGGCCGCTGTCTGCGCGGCGATTCTCTTTGCCGTCGCCGCCCGCGGTCATCGCATCTCCACTCGTCGCGTACTGCGCGAGGCGCCCTGGCAGGTGGTGGTCTTCTCTCTCGGCATGTACCTGGTGGTGTACGGTCTGAAGAATGCCGGCCTCACGGACTCCCTGACCCAGTTGCTCAACCGCCTCGCCGAGCACGGCCTGTGGAGCGCCGCCATTGGCACCGGCCTGCTGTCGGCGCTGCTGTCCTCGGTGATGAACAACATGCCCAGCGTGCTAGTCGGCGCCCTGTCGATCCAAGCCAGCGGCGCGGAGGGTCTTGTGCGGGAGGCGATGATTTACGCCAACGTGATCGGTTGCGATCTCGGCCCGAAGATTACCCCCATCGGCAGCCTCGCCACCCTGCTCTGGCTGCATGTACTGGAGCGCAAGGGCATGCGTATCACCTGGGGTTACTACTTCAAGGTCGGCATCCTCCTCACCCTGCCCGTTCTGCTGATCACCCTTTCGGCCTTGGCGCTGCGCCTGAGCCTCTGACGTCCCCGTTTAGCGGAGGAGCCTTCCATGCGAGTCCTGTCCATGTGCACGGCCAACAGCTGCCGCAGCATCCTCTCCGAAGCGCTGTTCAACCACCTGGCGCCGGAAGGCTTCAAGGCGGTCAGCTCCGGCAGCTTCCCCAAGGGCCAGGTTCTACCGCGCAGCCTCACTACTCTGTTGCAGGCCGGCATATCTACCGAGGGCCTGAGCAGCAAGCGTAACGACGCATTCGAAGGCAACCCGCCGTATATCGTCATCACCGTCTGCGACAAGGCCGCTGGCGAAGCCTGCCCGGTGTACTTCGGCCCGGCGCTGAAGTCCCACTGGGGACTGGAAGACCCATCTAATGTCGTAGGCGATGAGGCGTCCATTGATGCTGCATTCCGCGCGACGCTGGCCAGTATCGAGCTGCGCTGTCGGGCCTTCTTCGCCCTTCCATTCAGCTCCCTCGGCCGCGGCGAACTCAAACACGAACTGGATCGCATCGGCACTCTCTGAGCAGGAGGAAATATGTCCGATCAACTGCCCAATCTCGATCTTTCGCTGTTCAGCCTCCCGCCAGCGACAACCCGTCCCAGCGAGCACAAGCCACGCATCCTGCTGCTGTACAGATCGACCCGCGAACGTTCTTTCAGCCGCCTGCTGGTGGAGGAAGCCGCGCGTCTGCTGGAGCACTTCGGCGCCGAGACGCGCATCTTCAATCCCTCCGGCCTGCCGCTGCCTGACGACGTACCTGTGGAACATCCCAAGGTGCAGGAGCTGCGTGATCTGGTGCAGTGGTCGGAAGGCCAGGTCTGGTGCTCGCCGGAGCGACACGGCGCAATGTCTGCCGTGTTCAAGGCGCAGATCGACTGGATTCCCCTGGCGCTCGGCGCCGTGCGCCCCACCCAGGGCAAGACGCTGGCGGTGATGCAGGTCTGCGGCGGCTCGCAGTCGTTCAACGTGGTCAACCAGTTGCGCGTACTCGGCCGCTGGATGCGCATGTTCACCATCCCCAACCAGTCATCGGTACCCAAGGCCTACCTGGAGTTCGACGACGCGGGTCGCATGAAGCCGTCGGCGTACTACGATCGCGTAGTGGACGTCATGGAAGAACTGGTGAAGTTCACCCTGCTGTTGCGTGATCGCCAGGAGTTCCTGGTGGATCGTTATTCGGAGCGCAAGGAAAGCGCCGAGCAGCTTTCCGCCCGCGTGAATCAGCGCTCGATCTGAGGCCGCCATGTCCATTGAAGTTAGAGAAGCACGCCCCGAGGACGCTGCAGCGATCCAGTCCATCTACGCTCCGCTCGTGACCGGCACCGCGATCTCCTTCGAGGAAGTACCGCCGACCATCGAGGAGATGCGGCAGCGTATCGTCACGACCCTGCAGACCTACCCGTACCTCATCGCGGAGCGCGATGGGCGCCTGGTTGGTTACGCCTATGCCAGCCAGCACCGGGCGCGTGCCGCCTATCGATGGGCAGTGGATGTCACCGTCTACATCGCAGACGGCGAGCGTCGCTCCGGGGTTGGCCTCAGCCTCTACGGCGAGCTGCTACCCATACTCGCCAAGCAGGGATTCAACGCGGCCTATGCCGGCATTGCGCTGCCCAACGCTGGAAGCGTTGGCCTGCATGAACGGCTGGGCTTCCAGCACATCGGCACCTTCCCGCAAGTCGGGTTCAAGCTGGGCCAATGGCACGACGTGGGTTACTGGCGCCTGGAGCTGGGTGCGCCGAGCAAATCGCCCGGAGACCCTCGCCGATACCCGGAAGTAGCCGGCTGACCGTCCGCTATGGGGCGATAACGGACAGCCTCCGCTCAAGGCGTGGCGCCGAATCCTTCATGGGGCGCGCGTCACGGCGACATGAACTTGCGAATCGCCTGGATCGTCTGAGTAGGCGCCTCCTCCATCAGCCAGTGCCCGGCGCCGGGCACCACCACTTCGGTGACGTTATCGGCAGCATTGCGCATGACGATGGCTTCGTTGGCGCCGAAGGACTTCGCACCGCCGACCGCGAGCACCGGCATCTTCAGGCGCGTCTTGTTCGACGCTTCGTTGTCCACGGCATCCTGGCGGATGCTGCGGAACTGGGAGAAGGCCGCGCGCATCGCGCCAGGGCGGGCGTAAAGTTTCGCGTAATGCTCGCGAGTGGCCTCGTCCACCTTGTGGGGATCTCCGGCGAAATCGTTCCAGAAACGATCCAGATAGATCCGCTCGCGCCCAGCCACCAGTCGCTCCATATCAGCGCCGCCGAAGTCGAAGTGCCAGAGCAGTGGGGAACGGACGATGTCATTCCAGGGAGGGATTCCGGGGACCGGAGCATCCATGACCACCAGCCGCTCGGTCTGCTGCGGATAACGTGCCGCATAGGCGTAGGCCACCATGGTGCCGATGTCATGGCCGATGACCACCGAATGATCGATACCCAGCGAAGCCAACACGGCCCGGACATCGCCCGCCTGGGTCTTCTTGTCGTAGCCGCCGGCCGGAATCGATGACAAGCCCATGCCGCGCAGGTCCGGTACCACGACGGTGTGGTCCTTGGCCAGATCCGTCGCCAGCGGAGCCCACATGTCGCCGGTATCGCCAAACCCATGAAGAAGCACCACGGCCGGCCCAGCTCCACCGACGCGCACATGAATGGTTGCGCCCTCTACCGCAACGTCCTGGGCACGAAAGGAGGCTGGGAACGCGACGATTCCGGCCTGGGCCGGAATGCTCAGAGTCACCAGCAGCGAAGCGCTCAGCAGGGTGCGAATCATCATGGCATCTCCATGGGTGTCGACTGAAGGAGCGTAGTTCGATTTGCGACTCCTACACGGGAATGCTTTGACGTCCTGAGCCATCACGGGGGCTGATGCGCCAGTGAGCGACCAGGAATGCTGACCGGGTGCTCAGACCTTCAAGTCAGTTCATTCCCGGAAGTGCCGCGTAGCCCGGACTCCGTCGCTGCTTAAAGGCAACTATCGGCCAGAAGCGGCGCCTCACGATCGGCCACCCCGCTCCATCGCTGCTCTAATCGCGGACACCAGCAATCGGCCAACCAGGTGTAGCGTCGCGCTCCAGCAGGCAAACGCGCACGCTCTCGCGAGTCAGAGCCTGCACGACGCCGAAGCCGACTCCGTAGCTGCCGCCTCAGATCAGGGCGCTGCAGTTTTCGAGGAAGAGTTGTATGGAATGGGGCCTTCCGTGGTCATCCGCGCCGACGGTCCTGCGGCCGCCGGCGCGACAGCGTCAAGCGCTGAGTACGCGGCAGGCTTGCTCCGGAATGATCACCGACACGGCCTGGCCTACGCGCAGACCAATGTCCTGGCAGGGCGTGCTGAGGGCGGTCAGCGAGACTCCGGAACACTGGACGGTGGTCTCGATGGTCGCACCGATGTCACGAATGAAGGTCACGGTTCCGTCCAGGCGATTGGCCGCCGGTGCATGCGCCGTCGACAGTTGCAGGTCCTCCGGGCGCACCAGCATGCGCACACTGGCCCCCGCAGGGATGCTTGGGCAATGCGCTGCATTCAATGCCGCGCCGCCCGGCAGGCCGACCTGGCCATTGCCCAGCGCGGTCGCCGGGAAGATGTTGCCCGAGCCGATGAAGTCGGCGACGAAGGCGTTGGCCGGGTTGCGGTAGATCTCGATCGGAGTGCCGACCTGCTGGATGCGGTGTTCGCCGAGCACCACCACGACATCGGCCATGGTCATGGCCTCGCGCTGGTCGTGGGTGACCATGATGGTGGTGATGTTCAGGCGCTGCTGCAGCTGGCGGATCTCCACCTGCATCGACTCGCGCAGCTTGGCGTCAAGCGCCGACAGCGGCTCGTCGAGCAGCAGCAGCTTGGGGTGCGAGGCGATGGCGCGGGCGATCGCCACGCGCTGGCGCTGGCCGCCGGACAGCTTGGCCACCGGCCGGTCGACCATCTGCTGCAACTGGATCATCTGCAGCAGCTCGACGACGCGCGCCTGCTGCTCGGCCTTGCCGACGCCGCGCAGCTTCAGCGGATAGGCGATGTTCTCGCCGACGGTCATGTGCGGGAACAGCGCCAGCGACTGGAACACCATGCCGAAGTTGCGCTGGTGCGCCGGGATGCGGCTGATGTCTTCGCCGTCCAGGAGGATCTCGCCGCCGCTGAGGCTTTCCAGGCCGGCGATCATGCGCAGCAGCGTGGTCTTGCCGCAGCCGGAGGGGCCGAGGAAGCAGACCAGCTTGCCCTGCGGCAGGTGCAGGTTCACGTCTTTCACGGCGCAGGCGGTGCCGTAGTGCTTCTCGACGTTTTGCAGATTCAGTCCATTCATTTTTTCACCTCGAATCAGAACGACACGCCACCTTCGCCAACCAGCTTCTCCAGCGCCCAGATGAGGACGAAGTCGATCAGCACGATCAGCACGGCGAACGAGAACACGGTGGGGTCGAGCGAGGACACGGTGCGGCTGTACATCCAGATCGGCACGGTCATCACGTCGATGTTGTAGAGGAAGTAGGTCACGGTGAATTCGTTGAACGAGACGATGAAGGCCAGCAGCATCCCGGCGAGGATGCCCGAGCGCATCAGCGGCACGACCACGTCGACGATGGCGCGCAGCGGCGAGGCGCCGAGCATCTGCGCGGCTTCCTCGACCTCGCTGCCGATGGCGACCATGGCCGCCGTGCAGTTCTTCACCACGAACGGCAAGGCGAGGATCACGTGGGCGATGACCAGGCGCGAGGTATCCAGGTGCAGCGGCAGGCTGTCGAACACCAGCAGCAGGGCCAGGCCCAGCACGACCATGGGGAACACCAGCGGCAGCGACATCAATTGCAGGGCGACGGCCTTGCCGCGGAATTCGCAGCGGGTCAGCGCGTAGGACGCGGGTACCGCGACCAGGGTGGCGAGGACCATCGTCAGGCAGGACACCAGCAGGCTGGTGCTCAACGCCTTGCCGAGGCTGAGCACGTCGCTCGCATCCGGCGAGACGAAGGTGTGCCAGGCCGCCCGATACCACTGCAGGCTGTAGCTGCTGGGCGGGAAGTCGAGGTTCGCCGCGCCGCTGAAGGACATCACGATCATGCTCAGGATCGGCAGCACGGCAAGCAGCAGGATGGCGCCGGAGAGCACCAGGGCGAAGCGCCCGGTGTCGCCCGGCAGGGTGGGTTGGCGGCGGGACAAGCTGGTCATTGCGAGGCCTCCAGGATGCGCCGGCGACGGCCGGTGACGACTTCCGACAGGGTCATGATGGCGAGGGTGGTGACGATCAGCACCACGCCAGCGGCGGAGGCGGCCGGCCAGTTCATCAGCGGAGCGATCTGGTCATGGACCATCACCGCGAGCATCGGCACGCGCCGCCCGCCCAGCAGCAGCGGCACCACGAAGCTGCTGGCGTTGTAGGCGAAGACCAGGGTGGCCCCGGTGAGAATGCCCGGCAGGCTCATGGGCAGCACCACCTGGCGGAACACCTGGAAGCGGCTGGCGCCGAGGGTCGCGGCCGCCTCTTCGTAGCTGCGCGAGATGCCGCGCATGGCGCTGGCGATGGGCAGCACGGCGAGCGGGAAAGCGGTCTGCACCAGCCCCATGAGCACGCCGTTCTGGTTGTACAGCAGCATCACCGGACGCTTGATCAGGCCCAGGCCCAGCAAGGCCTTGTTGAGCATGCCCGCCGGGCCGAGGATCACCAGCCAGCCGTAGCTCTGCAGCAGCAGGTTGACCAGCAGCGGCAACAGCACGGCGGCGAGGAATATCCGTCGCAGCAGGGGCGATTGCAGGCGCGACATGCTGTAGCCGACGGGGATCGCCAGCAGCACGGCGATCAGCGCGCTGACGAAGGCCAGGCGCAACGTCAGCAGCAGCGACTTGAGGTAGTAGGGTTGGAACAGTTGGGCGTAGCTGGCCAGGCTGAAGCCGGTCCATTCGGCGCCTTTCTCGCCGACGCTCATGCGCACCACCAGCAGGCTGGCGGCGATGAGCACGATGAGGAAGCACAGGGACGGCGTGAGGAACAGCCAGGCACGCGCCGTCGGTGAAAACGCCCGGGCCGGGCGCAGGGGCGCCACGCCGACCGGGCGGGTCGGATTGCTCGATTGCATATCGCGTCTCTCGTCAGAACGGAGAATGTCCGCGTCGCGCGCAGGCGGGACTGGCCGCCGGCGCGCGACTGTTCACGGCCGCCGTGGCGGCCATGGCTGCATCAGGAAGAGAAGATTTCCGTGTAGCGGCGGATCCACTGTTCGTGGACGGTGGAGAGGAAGGCGTTGTCGTGCATGATCGCCTTCTCCGCGATCTGCTCCGGGGTGAGGATGTACGGGCTCTTGCGCGCTTCGGCAGAGATGATCGCCTTGGCGTTGACCGGACCGTTGAAGATGTCCTCGGCCATCTTGCCCTGCACGTAGGGGTCGAGGGAGTGGTCGATGAACGCGTGGGCCAGGTCGGTGTCGCCAGGGCGGTTCTTCGGCAGCACCGAGAGCATCAGGTCGGTGTAGAAGCCCTCCTTCATGCCGAAGGTGGCGCCCAGGCCGTAGTTCGGGTCGCGGATCTGCTTGGGGAAGAACGCCGGCGCGTAGAGGCCGCCGATGTCCAGCGAGCCGGTGCGGAACAGCTCGGCGATCTGGTTGGGGTTCTCGCCCAGCATCATGACCCGGTCCTTGAGCTCTTCGAGCTTCTTGAAGCCGGGCTCGATGTTGTGTTCGTCACCGCCGGCCAGCTTGGCGGCGATGATGATCAGGTCCATGGCCTCGGTCCAGTTCGGCGGCGGCAGGAACAGGCGCCCGGCGTAATTCTCATCCCACAGGGCCGCGTAGCTGTCGGGCACGTCCTTCACCGTGCGCGTGCTGTACACCAGGCTGTTGCACCACAGCAGGTAGCCGATGCCGTGGCCGTCGGCGCCGGTCTGGTATTGGGCGGGAACGTCCTTGAGGTTGGGGATGCGGTTGAGGTCGGGCTTCTCCAGCAGCCCGGCGCTGGCCAGGCCCTCGGCGCCGACGCCGGCCAGGGTGATGACGTCGTACTGCGGGCGGTCGCCGCCGGCCTTGAGCTTGGCGACCATCTCCGAGGTGCTGCCGGTACGGTCGGCGATCACCTTGGCGCCGGTCTTGGCTTCGAAGGTCGCGGCGATGTTGCGCAGCGCCGCAAGGCCTGTGTCGTCGGACCAGGTGAGCAGGCGCAGGGTCTTGCCCTGGAAGCGGTTATCGCTGGCGCTGGCCCGGATGAACGGCATGGACAGGGCGGCCGCCGCCACCGAGGCGGCGCCTACCGTTTTGATGAATTGCCTTCTGCTGAAATCACGCTCGCCCATCTGGGACTCCTTTGCTCTTATCGCTTTTGTTTAGGACGGTCACTGGTGCGCTGCGGTCGGTCGGGGCTGATGACCTCCCGCCTGCCGGACTCCCCTGGCGGCCCCGGAATCCGGAGGGCGCAGGCGGTTCGGCGGGGTCATCCTGCGACTTCGGAGAGGTGCCAACAATCGAAAAAATGTCATCGGAGCCATGTCCTGGATGCATGGCTGGCGTGCGTCCATGCGCAGGCAGCAGACCTCTCTCGAAAGGTCCGCAGTAGAGCTGTTTCACACAAAAAAAGACGCGCCGTGAGGCCGGCGCGTGGCGGGGAACGGTCCCCAGGAAGAGCCCTGCCGCCCGCTGCGGCAGGGAGGGAGGCATCAGCCCTGGCTGCTCATCCAGGTCGCCTGGTCGATCTCGATCAGGGTCGGCAGCGAGCTGGCGCCGGCTTCGCGCAGCGCGGCGCGCAGTGCCGCCTCGTCGCCCGCTCGATGCGCCTTGCAGCCCAGCGCCTTGGCCGCGCCGACGAAGTCGGGGGTGTAGATGTCCACGCCGACCGGCTCGATGTCGCGGTTGACCATGTACTTCTTGATTTCCTCGTAGCCGTGGTTATTCCACAGCAGGACGATCAGCGGCACGTGCGCTTCCGCCGCGCTGGCCAGTTCCGGCAAGGTGAACTGCAGCCCGCCGTCGCCGATCAGGCACAGCACCGGGCGTCGCGTGGCGTCGCCCAGCCATGCGCCGATGGCGGCCGGCAAGGCGTAGCCGAGGGTGCCGTAGCCGGTCGAGGAGTTGAACCAGCGACGCGGCTGTTCCAGGTCGAGGGTCAGGTTGCCGGTGTACACCGGCTGGGTCGAATCACCGACCAGCACGGCTTCGGGCAACTCCTCCAGCGCGGCGCGGAGGAAGCGGGTCTGGGCACGCAGGTTGTCGTCCCAGGTTGCCAGCAGCACTTCGCGCAGACTGGCCGCGCGGCGGGCGCCCCAACTCTCGCTGTCGACCGCCAGCGCCTGACCTTCCAGCGCGCCCAGCAGGGCTTCCAGTGCCAGCCGGGCGTCGGCGACCAGCGCAGCTCGCGGCGGGTAGTTGCGCACCGTCTGGTCCGGGTCGATGTCGATGCGCAGCAGCGCCCCGGGGATCTTGAACCCGCCGGCGAAGGTCACGTCGTAGTCGGTTTCGCCGAGCTCGGTGCCGACCGCGAGGACCACGTCGGCCTCGTTGACCAGTTCGCGGGTGGCGTCGGTGGACTGCGTCGAGCCGATCAGCAGCGGATGCTGCGAGGGCAGCAGGCCCTTGGCGTTGATCGTCAGCGCCACCGGCGCCTGCAGGTGCTCGGCCAGTCGCTGCAGGGCCGGTCCGGCATCGACGGCACCGCCGCCGGCAAGAATCAGCGGACGCTTGGCGCCTGCGAGCAGGCCGGCCATCTCGGCCACCGCCGCCGGTGCGGCGCCGGCGCGCGATACCTGGATCGGCTGGCTGGACAGCAGCGCGTCGGCATTCTCCACCAGCACGTCGAGGGGAATCTCGATGTGCACCGGACGCGGCCGGCCGGCCTGGAACAAGGCGAAGGCGCGAGCCAGCACGGCCGGCAATTCGGCCGCCGACATCAGGGTGTGGGAGAAGGCAGAGCAACCGGCGATCAGGTTGCTCTGCGACGGCAGCTCGTGCAGCTTGCCGCGCCCGCCACCGAGCTGGCTGCGCGACTGCACGCTGGAGATCACCAGCATCGGAATCGAGTCCGCGTAGGCCTGGGCCATGGCCGTGGCGATGTTGGTCATGCCCGGGCCGGTGATGATGAAGCACACCCCGGGTTTGCCGCTGGTGCGCGCATAGCCATCGGCCATGAAGCCGGCGCCTTGTTCGTGGCGCGGGGTGACGTGACGGATCTTCGAGCGGGCGAGCCCGCGATAGAGTTCCACGGTATGCACGCCGGGGATGCCGAACACCTGCTCGACGCCGTAGCCTTCGAGCAATTTCACCAGTACTTCGCCGCATGTGGCCATGGACTTCATCCTTATTGCTTGTCGTCGGTCGGGCGCGCCATCCCGGTGTAACCGCCGGGGAGCAACCGGGGCCGGGGCGTATGGCTCGGCGAGGGGCGCGCATGGGAGACGGCATTGGACCCGCCGGCCGAGGGCGCTGACAAACCAAAATTTGTCATACTAGGCATGTCTTCACCTCATGCCTGAGCCCCGATGAAGCGCTTACCTCCCCTGCCTGCCCTGCACACGTTTCTGGTCACCGCGCAATGCTGCAACTTCACCCGCGCGGCCGGTCTGCTGCATATCACCCAGGGGGCGGTGAGCCGGCAGATCGCCGGCCTGGAAAGCCACCTGGGCTATTCGTTGTTCCAGCGCCAGGCGCGTGGATTGACCCTCACGCCCCAGGGCCGCGAACTGTTGCCGCGCATCCAGCAGGTGTTCGCGTTGATCGAAGAGGCGATGGAAGAGGTCGGCGGCAAGCGCGAGGCGCTGCAGCTCAAGGCCCCCACCTGCATCATGCGTTGGCTGTTGCCGCGCCTGCTGCAGTGGCAGACCGAGCGTCCGGACGTGCCGGTGGAGCTGACCACCACCGTGCAGCACTCTGTGGATTTCCGTAGCGAGGAGTTCGACGCCGCGGTGGTCTACGGCGTGCAGAAGGAGGAAAGCCCGACTTGCCACCGTCTGTTCGACGAGCAGCTGACCCCGGTTTGCGCCCCGCAACTGCTCGACGGTCCGCTACCGCTGGGCGCGCTGGCGGACCTGGAGCGACACATGCTGCTGCACCCGACTCGCGACCAGCGCGACTGGGAGGCCTGGCTGTGTGCGGCCGGCACGCGGGTCAGCAACATGGGCAAGGGCCAGCATTTCGATACCCTGGACCTGGCCGTTTCGGTGGCCACCCAGGGCGCCGGCGTGGCCATGGGCGACTGGGCACTGATCGGCGACGATCTTCGCGCCGGGCGCCTGGTCGCTCCTTTCGAGCTGAAGGTGCGCACCGGTGCGGCTTACTACCTGGTTTATCCCGAACGCCGCGAGACGTCGCCGCAATTGCGCGAGCTGATCGACTGGCTGTTGCTGCAAGCGGCCGAGCCACAGGAGCAGCCGGCCGCCTGATGCCGTTTCGGTATCAGGCGTTCTCCGCCTCGTTGCAATCCGGGCTATCGCTGGTCACCTGGCGGCCCGGGGGCACGTTGATCAGCAGCTTTGGCTGATAGCCGGTCATTTCGCAGCGGACTCAGCGAGCATTCGCCCGTTTCAAGGTCTCGCTCGGTAGCTCGCCAAAAACCCTGCGGTACTGATAGGCGAAGCGGGAGAAATGCCGGAATCCCCATTGCGCAGCGACATCCGCGACACGGCAGTCAGGCCGCGCCATCAACAAGTCGCGCATGACGCCATTGAGGCGAATATTCATGAACCAGCGGCCAGGCGGCATGCCGGTCGTTCGCTTGAAGATCAGCTCCAGGGCCCTGCGGCTATAGCCGCTGCGCCGGGCAATATCGTCCAACTGGACGTCCAGTACATCCTCAGTCATCGCCAGTCGCTCACAAGCCAGCACCAGGCGCAAATGCTGGCGCGCGGTATCCATTCGCTTCCTGTCGGTTTGCGACGCTTCGTCGAGCGCATCGATGTAGCCATCGAGCAAGCCTTGAATAAGGCTATCTGCCAGAACATCGGATATCCCCGACGGTTCGAGGGCGCGCGCCAAGGCAAAGGCATCGTCGGCCAATTGCACCAGGCGCGCCCTGCCGCCTGCGGAAAGACGAATCGACGTGGCGTCGCGACTGGGCAATGCCAAAGGGCGCCCCGTTCGAGCGACAGCCACCGACTGCATGAGTGCTTCCGGCAATACGAGGGTAATCCAGCGGGAACTCCCAGTGGCGTGATAAAGCAGGTCGGCCCCTGGCGAATACACCTGCACCTCGTCGGCCTCGATCGAGGTTGTGTTGTAGCGAACTACCTCGGCGCCCTCTGCAGCTATTCCGATGCACAGCATGTCCTTTGGCATGACACCGCAAGCGGCCACGGGAAAGTCATAGCTGCCAGTCTCCAGCACGACATTGGCCGATGCCAGACGCTGATGCCCCATACTCGAATGACGGGCCGAGAACAGTCGATGCTCGAAATGCCCGCCATAGACGACGTCGCAGGCCAGCGATGGGTCCAGGCCCGAATAACTGTATCGCTGAAAAGATGCTCCGTTGCGCATGGCCTGGTCTTCCTGACGTTTTTCGTTTTTCGGCTATCGGATTTCAGAAGTCAGCCTAGACTAGCGACAGAAAATTCCAGCTACTGTCGTCGAAATTTCGACTACTTCAATTACTCCCATTATCGTCAACCACCACTGGCCTTCAAAACAGAGTTGCACTGTTGCCTCTCATGGCAGCAGCACGACTTGGAGAAACCCCTGAAAATCGCCGCCTCCGGGCTGCACTTGTTTATCGATTCACTTCGGCCAATAACCGGTCGAGGCAACTAGAGATGGAGTTCATCGATGTTCTCAGCCTTCAAGCAAACCGCACTGACGACCGCGTGAGCCGCCGCGCTTGCTGTCGCCAGCCCCCTTCTCCTTGCCCAGGATTCGGCTCCTGCCTCCCCGTTGATCAAGCAGCTCAACAATGGCAACTGGCTCGACCCGAAGGAGGCCGAGAGCCTGCGTGACGAGCTGTACTACCAGCGGGCCGTGTACGCCTACATGACCATGCTGCCGTTGCTCAATACCATCGGCATGAAAGACGGTTCGGAGAAAGCCTTCGGCGCCGGCTACAACGTCCTGCCGATCTGGAAGGAACGCATGGACGCCCGCACCATGGTGCCCACGCCCAATGCCGACGTGATCTATTCCATGAGCTACCTGGACCTGAAGAAGACCGGGCCCCTGGTAGTGAAGGCGCCGGCGAACGTCATCGGCATGTTCACCGACTTCTTCCAGCGCACCCTTACCGACGTCGGCGCCATCGGCCCCGACCGCGCTCGCGGCGGCCTCTACCTGCTGCTGCCGCCGGACTACAACGGCCCGGTACCGGGCGGCTACTTCGCCGTGAAGTCGCGCACCTATAACGTCTTCCTGTTCTTCCGCACCGTCATGGCCAAGGGCGACGGCAAGCCCGACCCGGTGCCGGCGGTGAAGAACGCCGAGACCACCCGCGTCTATCCGCTGTGGGCGACCGAAAAGGACGCCAAGCCGATGCAGTTCCCCGACGCCAGCGGCAAGAACCTGAACATGATGTACCCCGTCGACAACGCCTACTGGACCAAGCTCAAGGCCTTCGTCGACTACGAGCCGGTCGAGTCCATCGACCCGGAACTGCGCGGCGTGCTGGCCTCCATCGGCATCGTCAAGGGCGAGCCCTTCAAGCCGACCGAAAAGCAGCAGGAGCTGCTGAAGAAAGCCGTGGAAATCGCGCCGAAGATGATCCTCGCCAACCGCCAGTTGGGCCGCGAGGACAAGCGCAACCTCTACTACACCGATCGCCAGTACGAAAACACCTGGGCCGGTGGCACCAACGACTGGATGCAGGAGAGCTACCTGGACACCAACCAGCGCGCCAACTTCTTCCAGTTCGCCTATTCCTCCGCCCCGGCGATGGTGATGCACACCACCGGCGCCGGCTCCAAGTACCCCTTCACCGGGCGCGACAAGGACGGCAAGTTCCTCGAAGGCGGCAACACCTACAAGCTGCGCCTGCCGCCGAACCCGCCGGCCGCGCTGTTCTGGGCGGTGACCGCCTACAACATCACCGACGGCACCATGCCCGAAACCAAGCAGCTGCTGCCGTCCACCAACGGCTACTACGACATTCCCAAGCAGGCCGATGGCTCCATCGAGATCTGGTTCGGCCCGGAGAAGCCCAAGGATGTGGCCGACGCGGCCTTCATCGAGACCATTCCGGGGCGCAACTTCCTGGTCGCCTTGCGCCTCTATGGCACCGAGGACGCGTTCTACGACCAGACCTGGAAACCCGATGACGTCGTCAAGGTGAAGTAACGCCAATCACCGTTCCGGACCCGACCTGCCCTGGGGAACATGGCCAGGTCGGGTTCCCACAGAGCTCCCCCATAAAACCAACTTGCGACACCGACCATAGGAAGGATCACCATGCAAATGAAGTTTCTGGCCGCATCGTTGTGCCTGGCAACGCTCGCGCTGTCAGGCTGTGCCAGCAAGTATGTCGAGCCCGAGCAATACTCCGGATTCCTGAAGAACTACAGCAACCTCACCGAAGAAAAGTCCCCCTCCGGCGCGCCGGTCATGCGCTGGATCGATCCGAGCGTGGACGTGAAGCGCTTCTCCAGCGTCTACATCGAGCCCAGCCAGCTCTACCCGCAGCCCAAGCCCACCGAGAAGATTCCGGCCAGCACCCTGACGGGCATTACCCAGTACTACGACCAGGCGCTGAAGACCCAATTCTCCAAGGCCCTGCCGCTGGCCACCGCCCCCGGTCCGGGCGTGCTGGTCGTGCGCCCGGCGATCACCGCCGTCAGTGCCTCGACCAAGGGCCTGCAGCCCTACGAGGTCATCCCGATCGCCCTGATCGCCGCCGGCATCAGCACCGCCACCGGCATCCGCGACCAGGACACCAGCATCGCCACCGAAGCCGCCTTCCTCGACGGCGGCAGCAACAAGGTCGTGGCCGAGGTCGTGCGCAAGGGCGCCGGCACTGAGCTGGAGAACTCCTCCCAGGTCATGCAGGCCAAGGACGCCCGCGCCGTGCTCGATGGCTGGGCACAGGACATGGTCAAGTCGTTCCAGCAGCTCAAGTCGAAGCAATAAGAGGCCCGTCAGTGGAGCGTCCTGCCGCATTGCCGGGCAGGCGCACCCTGAAGCACCCGAGCGACTACTCCCGGCCCCTGTGGGGCTAATGAGGAAACAGCATGCAACGCGACCGACACCACAACTCTCGCCGATACCACCTCCCTGCCCTGGCTTGCGGGTTGAGCCTGGCCATGGGCAACGCCTGGGCCGGTGGCATCTTCATCTACGAGGCGGGCCAGGAAGGCGCCGGCCTTGCCAACGCCGGCGCCGCCGCCCTGGCCAGCGACCCCAGCGTGCTGATGAGCAACCCGGCCGGCATCACTGAACTGGCGGGCACCCAGATCAGCGCCAACGCCCAGCTGATCCTTGGCGACTTGCGCTTCTCCCGTGACGGCAACAACCAGTTCGATGGCAATGAAGGCGGCAACGCACTGCAATACCTGCCCGGCGCCAGCTTCTTCATCAGCCACCAGATCGACGAGCGCTCCGCCATCGGTTTTGGCATGTACGGCAACTTCGGCCTGGCGGTGAACTACGACGACGATTGGGCCGGCCGTTACTTCACCCAGGAAGCGGCCATCATCGGCGTTTCCTTCCAGCCGACCATCGCCCACAAGTTCACCGACCAGCTCTCGGTAGGCATCGGCCCGCGCATCATGTACGGCTACTACCGCACCGAGATGGCGATCAACAACAATCTGCTGGGCCTGGCGGATCGCCCCGACGGCCAGCTCGAATACAAGGACACCGACGTCGGCACCGGGGTCAACCTCGGGCTGCTCTACAAGGTCGATGAGCGCACCCAGATCGGTCTCGCCTACACCAGCAAGGTGAAACTGGAGTTCAAGGACAGCCCGGACGTGCGCAAGGTCAGCAATCCGATCATCAACGCGGCCCTGAACCGCCTGGATGTCGATGCGCTGCAACTGGACATGAATGTTCCGCAGACCGTCCTGTTGAGCATCGCGCATCAGCTCGACCCGCAGTGGAAGCTGCTGGGCAGCCTGGGTTGGCAGGACTGGAGCGACTTCGGCCAGATCGGCGTCGATGTCGACGCCAACGCCGGCGGCGTGGATCGCACCGTCGACCGCCAGTACAAGGACACCTGGCACGCCTCGGTGGGCGCCCAGTACCAGATCAATCCGCGACTGCGCTGGAACATGGGCCTGGGCTATGACAGCTCGGCGGTGGACGACAAGGACCGCACCGTGGACAACCCCATGGGCGAAACCTGGCGCCTGGCCACGGGGGTCAACTACCAGCTCGAAGAAGGCCTCGACCTGCACCTGGCCTATACCCTGGCCTGGCTCGGCGACATGGAAGACGAACAGACCAAGAGCCGGTCCGGCACTACCCTTTCCGGCAGCTATCACAACGCTGCGCTGCACATCATCGGCGGCGGCGCGACATGGCGCTTCTGATCTGACACGGGAATCGGTATCCACTAGAAGGAGGCAACCTGGCCGCTCCACTGGCCAGCACCGCACTGGCTTGAAAAGCATTGCGGACGCCGGAGAAAGAATGCCCGGCACCTGCCTCCATCAGCATGCAAGGAATTTTATGATGAGCCACATAAGGAACTTGAAAACGAACTACAGAATGACGGCACTTTCGGCGGCGCTACTCACGCTGACGTTCGGAGTGCCGCTGTCCCAGGCGACGGAGCAGGCTCAATCCGCCACCGTGCAGATCACCCAACCGGCCACCGGCGTGCTGATGCACCCCGAGTACGCCAAGACTGTCGCGCGCATGGCCTATCTCTGGGGCTGGCCGATGGTGAACATGATCAATCGCAACGAGAAGATCACCAAAGCCCCACATCCAGGTCTGCTGGGCGGCATCCTGCCAGCGGCGCCGCGTGGTCAGATCGGCATGCTGCATGACTACATCACTCCGGCAGAAACCTTCGTCACCTGCCCGAACCAGGATGTCGTCTACGGCTTGGGCTTCTTCTCCTTGGACGACGAACCGGTGATCGCCCAGGTGCCCGACTTCGGCGACCGCTTCTGGGTCTACGCACTGTACGACCAGCGCACCGATCAGTTCGGCCAGCTCGGCAAGCCCTACACTAGCAAGCCCGGCTTCTACCTGCTGGTCGGCCCGAACTGGAAAGGCGAGAAGCCGGCAGGCGTCGAGGCCATCATCCGCAGTCCCACGGCTCTGGCCAACGCCATTCCGCGCATCTTCATGGACGACACCCAGGACGACCGGGCGGCGATCCAGGAAAAACTCAATCAGGTGGTGTTCTACCCGTTGAAGGACTTCGACGGGAAGATGAAAACCATCGACTGGAAGAACACGCCGAACATCCCAGTTCCCAACGCGGACAGCGCCAGCAAGGGTGAAACCAAGTGGGTGATCCCGGAGAAGTTCTTCGACCAGTTCCCGAAAGTGCTGGAAATGGTCCCGCCGCTGCCAGGCGAGGAAGCGCTGTACGGCCAATTCCGCCTGCTGATGGACGCCGCCGACAAGGACCCGGCAATCAAGAAACTGCTGGTCCAGACGGCGGTGGAGAGCGAGAAGGAGCTGATCAAACCCTTCTTCGAGTGGCAGCATAACGGCCGCCCGGCTGGCAACGGCTGGAATCGCTCGACCAACAACGCGCAGTTCGGCGTCGACTACTTCAACCGTACCGGCACATCCAAGTCGAACATGTTCGACAACCGTCCGACCGAGACCCAGTACTTCTACACCGACTTCGACCAGTCGGGCGCGCAGCTCAATGGCGGTCACAGCTACGAGGTGACCTTCGCCGCCGGCCAGGAACCGCCGGTGCAGGGCTTCTGGTCGCTGACGCTGTACAACGAGAAGCACCTGTTCAGCGCCAACAAGCTCAACCGCTACTCGCTGGGCACCAAGAATGCCAAGACCCTCCAGCACAACGCCGACGGCTCGCTGACGATTTACGTCGGCCCGACCTCGCCAGGCAAGGACAAGGAAACCAACTGGTTGCCGTCGCCGAAGGAGTCCATCTCGCTCTATCTCCGCGCCTACTGGGGCAAGGAGCCGATCATCGACGGCAGCTGGAAGCCGCCGGTGATCAAAAAAGTTAAGTAACCTGGCATGACAAAAAAGCCGCCACATTCGAAATGTGGCGGCTTTTTTTGTGCTGGGACGACAGTCCGCCTTGAGTCGATTGCAGCGGCTCGAGACGAGCCTCAACCGACCACCCGCAATCGTTGAACAGTGTTCCCGGCCCTTCGCCAAACCGGGCATCGATACGGACTTACCGCCTTCACTCTCGTCCGCTACATTGACCCTACTGTCGAAACGGCTTGGCATGGACTCGCTGCGCAGGCAACTGCTTACGCGCGACACACTCCGCGCCTGCCAGTAGGCATGTCCGAATGCCGGCGTCCTGCCGGGCGTCCAAGTGGAGGCAGACGATGACACGGGTTCGCGTTGAAGGCTTCACCCTCTCACTCGACGGATACGGAGCAGGCCCGGATCAGGACATCGACAACCCACTCGGCGTGGGCGGAACGGAACTGCACCAGTGGCTGTTCCCGACACGCACGTTCCAGCGGGCCTTGTTCGGCCAGGAAGACGGTACGACCGGGGTTGACGATGATTTCGCCGCCCGTGGCTTTCGGAACGTCGGCGCCTGGATTCTCGGCAGGAACATGTTCGGGCCCATTCGTGGGGACTGGCCGGACACAGACTGGAAAGGCTGGTGGGGCGACAATCCGCCGTACCACGTTCCGGTCTTCGTCCTGACCCACCACGCTCGCCCCTCCATCGAGATGGAAGGCGGCACGACCTTCCACTTCATCACCGGCGGCATTCGCGAGGCGCTCGACCGTGCACGCGTGGCCGCTACCGGAAAGGACGTGCGGATCGGCGGAGGGCCGGACACCCTCCGGCAATATCTTCGCGAAGGCCTCATCGATGAGCTGCACATTGCGATCTCGCCCGTCCTGCTCGGCCGGGGAGAATCGCTGTTCGA
This sequence comes from Pseudomonas sp. NY15181, assembly GCF_048068055.1. Taxonomy (NCBI): domain Bacteria; kingdom Pseudomonadati; phylum Pseudomonadota; class Gammaproteobacteria; order Pseudomonadales; family Pseudomonadaceae; genus Pseudomonas; species Pseudomonas sp. NY15181. The sequence goes on from NZ_JBLUPT010000010.1 coordinate 248,346, forward strand.
AGGGCTCGACCTACGGACCCTGGGCTACGAGTGCGTTGAATTCGTAGCGTCGGCGAAGGCCACGCATGTCGTCCTGCGGAGGCAAGGGTCCGCGAGCGCCTGACGGGCCGATGTACCTGGCGGGCAGAGGCCAGGGCGCCCGCCACCACCTCCTCGCGCCCCTCTCCCCCGCCTGAAGTAACCGCCCCCGCTCTGCTCAGTCCCCAGCGGCACGACCCGCCTCGAATTGTATTGAGACATTTACACACGATTCGTATTTGCGAATAATTACTATTTATTCCCACAAAAAACGAGTCGCACCCCATGGTAAAAAAGTCTGTCGCCCCGGCATCCCTCTCGATGCTGGGCCTGCTGGTCATCCCCACCGTTCACGCTGAATCCCAGGACACCCTGGCGCTGCCGGAAACTTCCGTCACCGCCGCTTACGACCAGCAAAGCTACAACCTCGGCGACAGCAAAAGCGCGCTGAAGATCGACGCTCCCCTGCGCGACATTCCCCAAACGGTCAACGTCGTGCCGCAGAGCGTGATCAAGGACCAGGGCGCCCAGTCCATGGAGGACGTGCTGAAGAACGTACCCGGCGTCGGTTTCTCCAACGGCGATGGACAGCGCGACCAGGTCACCATCCGTGGCTTCAGTGCCATCGGCGACATGTACATCGACGGCATCCGCGACGATGCCCTGTACTTCCGCGACCTTTCCAACATCGAGCGCGTCGAGGTCATCAAGGGCCCCGCCGCCGTGCTCTACGGCCGTGGCTCCTCCGGCGGCCTGATCAACAGCATCTCCAAGACCCCCGGCTTCGCGCCCAAGCACGAGGTGGGCATGACCGTCGACAGCGAGGGCAAGCGCCGCACGCAGTTCGATACCGGCTGGGCCGACCCGCAGACCAACCAGGCGTATCGCGTCACCGGTGCCTTCGAGGACAGCGACACCTTCCGCGACGACGGCTACATCGACCGCAAGGCCATCGCGCCCTCGGCCTACTTCCGGCTCTCCGACGACCTGGAGCTCAACCTCGGCGCCAGCTACCTGTACGACAAGCGCCTGATCGACTTCGGCATCCCCGCCCTGGGCGACCGCCCGGTGGACGTCGACCGGGACAAGCGTTTCGGCTCCGGCGACCCGGATCAGGACTACGCCCGCAGCGAAGTGTTCTCGCTCACCAGCGCCCTGAACTACCAGATCAACGACGACCTCAGCCTGACCAACAGCACCCGCTTCTACCGCTACGACCTGGACCGCAACAACACCCTGGCCGACACCAGCCCCACCCGCTTCGTCACCTCGCCCGACGGCGAACTGCTGGTGAAGCTCAACCGCGGCAACGTGGCCCGCGACGAATACGGCGTGTTCAACCAGACCGAACTGAAGCAGCACGCGCAACTGGCCGGCATGCAGCACAACCTGCTGTATGGCGTCGAAGTGGGCGTCCAGGACAAGCACCAGCGCGTGTTCAGCCAGAACAATGTGGCCCAGGTTCCGGTGTTCGGCGATGGCCTGGTGCCGGTCCCGGAGCACGCCGCCAACCTGTCGTCCAAGGGCACCAACACCCAGGACACCACCGGCTTCTACGTGCAGGACCTGATCGAACTGAATGAGCAGTGGAAAGCGCTGCTGGGCGTGCGCTACGACATCTTCGGCCAGGAGTACGACGACGAACGCGTGCAGAACGTCGACCTCGACCGCACCGACAGAACCTGGAGCCCGCGCGCCGGCCTGGTGTACCAACCGGACCAGATCCAGTCCTACTACGTTTCCGTCAGCCGCAGCTATCAGCCGTCCGGCGAAGTGTTCGCGGTAAGCCCGTCCAACCAGAACCTCGAACCCGAGGAAACCACCAACTACGAGATCGGCACCAAGTGGGACCTGCTGGACAACCACCTCTCGGTCACCGCCGCGATCTTCCGTCTCGAACGCACCAACATGAAGACCGCCGACCCGACCAACCCGAACCTGACCGTGCTGGCCGGCGAGCAACGCACCGACGGCTTCGAGGCCACGATCAGCGGGCAGTTGACGGACAACTGGCAGATCTACGCCGGCTACGCCTACCTCGACGCGGAGATCACCAAGTCCAACAGCAAGACCAACGGCGTGCCCAACGAAGGCCAGGTGCCCACGCTCACCCCACGCAACAGCGCCAACCTCTGGCTGGTACGCAGCCTCACCCCGGAATGGCGCGTCGCCGCCGGCGCCAACTACGTTGATGACCGCTACACGGCGCTGGACAACAACGTGGTGATGCCGAGCTACACCACCGTCGACACGGCCCTGTTCTACACCCTGCCGCACTGGGACATGGCGCTGCGCCTGAAGAACGTCTTCGACCGTGACTACTACGCCTCGGCGCACGGCTCGGTAGACCTCATCACCCCCGGTGCGCCACGGACCCTGGAAGCGAGCTTGAACTATCGCTTCTAGGGAAATGCTGCGGCTGGCCTGCCGACACTTGGAGGTGCGCCTGTAAAACGCAGAATCCCGGGTAAGACCCGGGTTTCTGGCGGAACCGACCAGCTTTGCTCGATCCGGAAAGTGCGTTGAACAGATTACGGAAGGATTGGCGCTGCCTTGCTCGAGGATTCCCTCAAGGCTGACGCCGATTCGTCAGGTGGTTTGGGACATTGCTGATCGTGGCAGTTGCACCCAGTGGGCTAAAAACGGACCTCCTCCGGAAAAGGAAGCCCGCCCATGCTCGCCACACGCCCGCTCCTCTTCGACCATAGCCGGCACAAGCTCTTCATCCATGACCTCGTCGCGCCCATCGATACGCTCAGCTTCGAGGGCGAGGAAAGGCTCTCCGAAGCCTTCACCTATCGCATCACCTTCACCAGCACCGAGCTCGACATACCCCCCGCGCAGGTGCTGCTGAAAGAGGCCCGCTTCTGCCTTCATCCAGCGCCCACATCGTTGCCCTTCGCCGGCCAGGGCGCCGTGCCGGCAGCGCCCCTGCGTACCCTGCACGGCGTCATTACGCAGTTCCGCCGCCTGCCCGTCGACTCCCGCGACGAAGCCCATTACGAAGTCACCCTGCAACCCCGCCTGGCCCTGCTCGGGCTTGGCCGGCAGCACCGCATCTTCCAGCATCAATCCGTGCCGGAAATCGTCGAGAGCATCCTGCGCGAGCACGGCCTGGCCGGGCAGGACTTCAACTTCCAGACACTCAAGCGCGAGTACCCCAAGCGCGAACAGGTGATGCAATTCGGTGAATCGGACCTCGCCTTCATCGCCCGCCTGCTCGCCGATGTCGGCATCTGGTTCACCTTCGGTAGCAACCGGAAGCTGAACATAGAAGTCATCGAATTCCACGACGACCAGCGCGGCTACCACTTCGATGTCGAACTGCCCTGCCGCCCGCTCTCGGGCACCAGCAGCAGCGGCCAGGACAGCGCCTGGAACCTGCGCAGCCAGCACCGGGTGGTGGAGCGGCACATCAACATCCGCGCCTACCACTACGCCGACGCGGCGGCCTTCCTCGATGGCGAGGTCGACCACAGCCGTGGCGCAAAAGGTTTGTACGGCGATGCCTACCACTACGCCGAACCCTATCGGGTCCTGGGCGATCCGCTGGGGCTGGACGAGCAGGACCTGCAAAGCGAATCCGGCTACTTCTACGCACGGCTGCGCCACGAGCGCTACCTCAATGGCCGCACCCGGCTCAGCGGAGTCACCAGCAGCGCTACCCTGCAACCCGCCGACGTACTGACACTCAGCGGCGGCGCGCCGCTGGCTTTCACTCCGCGCATCGTGATCACCCGCCTGATCACCCGCGCCGTCCGTGATCGCAGCTTCGAAGCGCAATTCGAGGCCATTCCCTATTCCGCGAGCGTCTGCTTCCGCCCGCCGCTGCGCAACAAACCGCGTATCGCCGGCACCGTCCCGGCGCGCATCGTCAGCCCCGAAGAACACCCCACCTATGCCGAAATCGACCGGGACGGCAAATACCGGGTCGAATTCCTCTTCGACCGCACGCCGTGGAAGCGCGGACACAGCAGCGCCTGGCTACGCCTGGCCCGCCCCTATGCCGGCGACACCTACGGCCTGCACCTGCCACTACTGGCCGGCACCGAGGTGGGCGTGGCCTTCGAACAGGGCGATATCGACCGCCCGTACATCGCCTATTGCTTCCATGACTCCCGCCATCCCGACCTCGTCACCCTGCAGAACTACCGGGAAAACAGACTGCGCACGCCAGCCAACAACGAACTGGTGCTAGGCGATCAACGCGGCCAGGAACGCATCGAACTGAGCACCGAGCACAGCGGCAAGAGCCAGCTCAACCTCGGCCACCTGGTGGACACACAAAAACAGAAACGCGGCGAAGGCTTCGAACTGCGCACCGACGGCCACGGCGCCGTGCGTGCGGGCAAGGGCCTGTTCATCAGCGCCGACGCACAGCCGAGCGCCCAGGGCGACACCCTCAGCATGGACGCCGCTATCCGCGAACTACAGGAGGCACTGGAACTGGTCCGCAGCATGGCTCGCGATGCCGCCCTTGCCATCGCCCACGAGCCGGACCAATACGCCCCGGAACAACTCAAGGCCGCCCTGGAGTTGCTGAAGCAGCCCGGCATCCTCGCCTCGGCGCCCGCCGGCATCGCCCTCACCAGCGGCCAGCACCTGCAACTGGCTGCCGGGCAGAACCTGATCGCCACCGCCCGCGCCAACATGGACGTCAGCGTGGCCAAGCGATTCACCGCCGCCGTGGGGCAAAGCATCGGCCTGTTCGTGCGCAAGCTGGGCATGAAGCTCTACGCCAACCAGGGCCCGGTGACGATCCAGGCGCAAAACGACAGCTTGGAACTGCTCGCCCGCCACGGCCTGGACATCGTCAGCACCGAGGACGAGATCCACATCACCGCCAGGAAGAAGATCACCCTCAACGCCGGCGGCACCTACATCACCCTCGACCCGTACCGTATCGAGCTGGGCACCCGGGGCGACTTCACCATCAAGGCGGCGCATTTCGAGTTTCGCGGGCCGGCCAAATTGCACCCGGACGTTCCCTGGCTACCCCGCGAGCTGAACGACGAAGCCAAGCCGAAAACCGGCTACCCCCTCTCGATGTAAGCGAAGCGCAAGGACCCTTCCCATGATCATCAGCCCTCCCTTCATTCCCGCCCCTATTCCGGGCGAAACCGACGAGGCCTTCGTCGAACGCGCCATGCCCGGCGGCGAACCGGGCGACGGCGCCTACCCCCTGAGTTTCGACCTCAACTGGCATGGCGGCATGCACCTGAGCGCCCCGCAGGAGAATGGCAATCCGCTGCCGATACGAGCCATCGCGGACGGCAGACTGGTTTATTTCCGCGCCCCAACCGCCAAGTCCGACAGCGAGACGCACGCCCTCAAATACCGTATCGAGCAGAGCGTGGGCGATGGCTGGACCGACGACGGTTGCATCGTCCTGCGCCACGAAACCGAGATCGGCGAAGGTGAGCATGGGCAGGTGGTGTTCTATTCGATCTACATGCACCTGTCGAAAATCAACATTCCCCACCCGCAGCTCAACCAGCGCATCTACCGCAAGGACAGCATCGGCGAAGCCGGGCAAATCTATGGCAGCGCCGGCAGGATCCACTTCGAGATCATCGCCGCCGACAGCCAGATCGCCCACCTCACCGGCCGCAACCAGCGCGACCTCGACTACCAGACCCAGGATGGCCGCACCGACAGTTGCTGGGGCGACATGTACTTTTTCCTCCCCACTACGCTCCAGGGTTACGCCTCGCCGCCAGCGAACCTCACGCAAACCACCAACCCGACGGAGGTGGTCTACCGCAGCCCGGAACTGACCGGCGGCTGGAACAGTGAAGAAGGCTTTGTCGGCAGCGAGGGCTTCAGCCCCACCGTTGTCAGTAAATTGCGCCAGGGCCTCATCGTCCGCATGACCTACGACCGAGGCCAATGCCACCTGACCACCTACTTCCTCAGCGGCGAACTGATTGGCACCCAGCAGGAAGAAGCAGATTTCGAATACAACCTCTACACCGCCGCCACCCGCCGCTACCCCGGCTGTCCCAGCGCCGGCTACGAACTGCTGCGCTTCGGCCGCGTGCTAGGGCCGGATGCACTGCAACCAGCCAACGCCGCACACTGGAGGAAAATCAGCCTGCCGGCGCGTACCAACCAGCCCGCCGGCAGCGCCTGGTTCAACCTCAACGCCCCTGGCGTCACCAAGTTCAGCGACGCCGACTTCCCCCATTGGATGGGCTGGCGCCTGATCGATGACGACACCAATTCGGACAGCCACTGCCAGTCCGACTACATCCGCGACCTGCTCGAACCCCCGAGCGACGTGACGAACCCACCACCGCGCAAACCCGATGCCGCAACCCGCGCCAACTCTCCGGAGTACGAGACGATGTTCGAAGGCGACCGTCGGCGCCTGTCCGAGGAATACGTCGAGGACCGCGAGCGGAACACCCTCCGGCTGAAAGATGGCGAGAACCAGAACAAGCTCAAACGCCTGATCTGCAAGTTCCCCACCGAATGGGCGCGGGATGACTTCGAGATTCGCTATGGCTGGCTCAAGCGAGTCGCGGATGGCGGGCCGATGTCGGAGGAAGACTTCGAAAAACTTAAGCAGCATCAGGATGCTTTGGCGTTTTGGGAAGAAGCGAATTTAGTGGGAATAGGTAGTAAGCATTGGCATTTCCCACCGCGAGAAGCAATAAAACATCTATCCGGATGTCTGTGGCTAACCCCTGAGCAGTTAGCACAATGCTTCCCAAAAAAATTGCTCCATCTAAAAAACACCAACTTTGAGCCTGCAAACACGGCATGGACAACAGCCATCGGAAGAGCACAGTCCTGGGCAAAATATTTCAATCAAGCAACACAGAGATACGGAATCTGCACCAGACTTAGAGTTCTACACCTGCTATCTCACGTCATACCAGAAACGGGAAACCTAAAATATGTAAAAGAGACTGATGGAGAATTTAGAGACTACTCCCCATACTATGGCAGAGGACTAATACAACTAACACACCTCACCACCTATCAGAAATATGGAGCTTTCAGAAGATTCCAAACAACAGAACTTACCGGAACATATGAAGCACTAGGTTGGAATCCCGACATCTTAATCGCCAGAAACAACAGCGGAGACCACAACTATCAGAACTGCGCAGACACATCAACATTTTATGTTGTGAGTAGAAGCAAAATGCTCAGCCACATGGACTCCGGAACATCTCAAGAGAACTCCATATCAGTAAGCAAGGATGTTAACGGATATGTGAGCATCGAAAATCTAAACGGACTGGACGTCCGACTACAATCCGTCCTTTACCTTGAAAACATACTAACCAACAAGATAATTGAAACACCCACAGTTCAATTAATATTTGACTGGCGCAGAAACAGCAACAAGGAAGTTGTCTTAGACTCCAACGGGAACATTGTCATGATAGGAAACCCTCCACGACCGAAGAAGAAATACTACAGAACACAGCACACAATAAACGTAAGTTTAGAGCGCCAGAACCCTTAGGAGACCGGCAATGAGAGCAGTCTTTTTCCTATCTTTAACCATCCCCAGTGCCGCGATCGCATCGATTCAAACAGAAACCCTATGTTTAAATTCACTTGGAGACAGACCAGTCAAGCTGGAGTTCAAGAGATTCTATGAAACCGAAAGCTCCTGGGCAGGCGGATATGTAAAATATTCAACATCAAAAAATGTCATACCTATAATCCTTAAATCATTCGAATCAACAGCCACATCCGACACATCTCCTGATGACACAACAAGTACGTGGTTAGAAATAAAGGACGGCAAAATAACTGGATCTTATGCGGCATCATCGCAAGGCGGAAACAACTACAACTTTCTGTACGAAAACTTCGAAAGCAAGGAGTCCACGAATTTTATCATAGACCCAAATGCTGACTATACCGCCAACTCAGGATGCCAATGGGGAGCAGCAAATAAAAACCAAGAAAAGAATAATTAAATCGCACAAGAACTCAAACCCTCTTGATAACTCTAGGAATTCAAGCGAGAAAAATTAATCCACCATCAAAAAATCAGATCAACACAGGACGACAGGAGAACCTTGCCTTGAGAACACCACCCACTTCCATTGTGATCATGGCATTACTATTTTCAAGCACAAGCAAAGGCGACCTGAATACTCCTGAGAAGTCCGAAACAAAGGACTACTGCGGATACCACATCGAAGGAAAGCTAGCCAAAGAAATAATCAACGCCGGCTCAGAAACAAACAATGGGATACGCAGGAAAACCGTAGTCACAACAATAGATCTTGGAACAAGGAATATTCCAGCAAGTATAGAATTTTCTTGCTATGCATCCACCCAACCTTCAACAGAAGAAAATAAGACTGCAAAATCGGAAATAGAAAGAGAGGACTCTGGCGGGCGATACTATCGAATAGTGAACTGGGAAAGACCAATAAAAGGAAAAAATTGGCCAGGAACCATAGCCTATGTCACCACAATATTTGGTGATGGCGAGAAGATCACTGTTCCCGACCAATTCTTCATATGCCCCAAAAAATCAAATAATCCATGCTTTTACATCAACATCGATCTCACCACTCGCTTGTCGTCGAGCGATTCCAAAAAAGTTCAAAAAATCCTCTCAGACATATCTATAAAACAAAAAACACCTTCACCCCCATCAACTAAATAGAACCTTAACATTTTGAAGCACAATCTTCGAACTCAAGCATTTGCGAACATCTGCAGACGTTTTAAATGACAAGACCGAGTAAAGTCAGAAGCTTTTTAATAGTGGCACTTATTCAGCCTGGGCTAACCATAGCAAGCCCAGAGATCAGCCCATGTGACTCTAAAAACACATTTCCAACCGACTACAGAACCGAATGCAAAAAAGAAGGAAACCTAAAGGTAGTATTAGCACACCCTTCAAGAAAAAACTCAACATACGCCACTAACACCGACAACATCCCTGCAGTTTTAATCATTGGAGCAAATGAAACCTCGGTAATAAGAAAAATATTACACTCGAAAGATTTCGCACAAATCTACATAGAGCTAATGAACCTGCCACCAACTGAAAGAGCCAATTCATCCATTATTTCTTCTGTCGCCGCTAGAGAAAAAATAAAATCTCCACACTGGAAATTAATTGACATGAGAACCATTGAATACCACGGAGAAAAAGAAGAAAACGGCCTCATATTGACTTGCCTGACGCTATTGAAAACCAAAGACAAAGACACTAAAGCCTTACTCCAATGCAGCGATTTCTACGAAAATGACATATTAGAAATCAAAAGACTTGAGGCGACCATACCTTAGGAAAGACAGACATTACGACGAGCCAAACAACCAACAAGCGAAACACATTAACCCCATACTCCAACATAGACATCCCGCATTACCGCCAAGCACCTGCGAAAAAATCATTATGCGGAAAATTACCTTATTACTTTTGCTATGTACCTCCGGCCTTGCTCTCGGAGATATCCACACAGAAGCATTATGCCTGCACACCCTTGGAGAAAAAGAAATCCAACTAGAGTTTAGAACATTCTATGAGATAGAGAGCAGGTGGAGCGGCGGGTATGTAAAATACTCAAACTCAAGCAAGCCCATCCCTATAGTTCTTAAGGGAGCCGAGGAAAACAATTCAACAGATAACTCCCCCACGGATAGCACGTCAACATGGATAGAAATAGAGAACGGTGAGATTTCGGGAAAATACGAGATATCCTCGCAAGGGGTAAATGTTTACGACCTCAACTACACAAAACGAAAAAATGGGAAGAAATATTATTTTACGCTAGACCCAAACATAGACTTCAGCATCGAGTCTGGCTGCCACTGGAAAAACAAACAACAGTAAGTCCTATTATTCATCCAAATGACCACCATCCTCAATACCTAACGATCAGCAGAAACTGAGAAGGAGAAAGGAGAAAGGAGGAGAAATGGGGACAGATTTATTTTCCGCACTTTGATCCAGACTCACCAAAAGAATTAGAGTAGAAAAACAAACCCGCCCCTGTTCCGCTTAATTCCTATTGCGGACTCGACTCGCTGCATAAGTCCAAATTGTCACGCAGCACGACACGGCGGACCCGGTCCTTGTCGAAGAACGGCACCTCAGGACAGAACCGCTGGCCCGCTGAAGTCTCGGTCAGTTTCCATGCAACCTTTTCGCTACGCAGACGAATCGGCTGCTGCCCGTCCAGACTTGGCTGCCAGATGTCGATATATGTCCGCTCAAGCAACGAGCCCTCGTCGAGGTCGCAGGTCTTCGGATCGACTCCATGCAGTTTCAATCTTCCGTTGGCTGATTGCTCGACACGGCTGGCATACTCGATAAATCCATTCTCGTAACTCGGCATGATGTAGCAACCGCGCCGCTGCCCCTTATCCAAGACTGGAAGAACGTAACTGCTCTGGGAGTCAATCTCCTCTACATCTCCGTCCTGCCAGCGATAGGTCGTGACGCCATGTTCACAGCAGCTGGCTCGCCAGTAGCTGTAGACAACCCGGTGCACCGGGTCAAACTCCGGCGAAGTGATGTCCTGCAGTTTGATTGGAGCATCAACGAAGCGGCGGCTCTCCGGATCATACAGCCATGTCTGGTAGGGGATGTCTGGGCCAGCAGGCAGGGAAAGGGCAATGGTTACGTCCGGCCAACCATCGAAGTTGGCATCGATTAGACGGGGCGTGAACACGCCACAGGTTCCCTGGGACTCTGTGGGGAGTGATTGAAATAATTCTCCGCCCCTGTACAGGCGGATAGCTGACACAATCGGTGGATCGAGGCAACTGTCATCGCCCTCATCGGGCAAACGATTCGCGAGCAGCCGTATCTCATACGGGAAACTCTCTGCAAACCCGGTCATGTCCGGTCGCAACTCCAAAGCGAGCTTCCGCTCGCCCGTGGAGGAAGTCCATTGACCGATGACGCGATCTCGCATCGACTCAATCCGCCACAAACCAGTGGGAACGTTTCCGTTGCTACTGTCTCGCTCTGTAAGCTCGGCCATTTCGCCCGACATCTGACCAGTCAACGCGAGCTGATTGCGAGTTCTTATGCTGCATGGTTGGTAGCAGTAGGCTCCTGACAATGAATTGCCCACGCGATTCAGTGAGGCTTCTACTTGCTTGTCGCCAACTGTGCCCACCCATTTCCTGCTCCAGCCTGGGAACTCAAAAGACTCTGCGGGCAGATTGGGGACATCGTTCGCGAAGACCGGAGAGCCGATGGCTAGCAATGGAAGCAGACAAGCCAATAGGCGGTAGTTAGTAGTTTTAGTGCGCATGACTATCTCCTTGTCTTGCTAGAGTACCTAGCAATTCCATTGCTAGGCGTTTGGGTCGCCTCGTTCAGCTAACGGGGCAAACTTCACAGAAAATCCCCGCCTTGCGCACGATCTTTCCCTACATAGAAGCGGTCCCCTGTCGATGCGACCGAAAAGGGGACTGACCGAAAAGGGGACAGATTTATTTTCTACTCTAAAGCTACCTTGGAGATCAGGATTAGAGTGCTTAAATAAATCTGTCCCCCTTTTTCTCTGAGGTACCGACGCTCACCCCGCGCAACAGCGCCAACCTCTGGCTGGTACGCAGCCTCACCCCGCAATGGCGCGTCGCCGCCGGCGCCAACTACGTTGACGACCGCTACACGGCGCTGGATAACAACGTGGTGATGCCGAGCTACACCACCGTCGACACGGCCCTGTTCTACACCCTGCCGCACTGGGACATGGCACTGCGCCTGAAGAACGTCCTCGACCGCGACTACTACGCCTCCGCACACGGCTCGGTTGATCTCATCACTCCCGGTGTGCCGCGGACCCTGGAAGCGAGCTTGAACTATCGCTTCTAGGGAACTGCTGGCGATGATCTGAAAAAGCGCTCGTCGTTATGACGTGAATGGCTGCTTCTGGTCGACTTCTGTTGGTCACGACTGGCAGAAGTCGGCCAATAGCGGTCATCGTGTCGAGGCCCCTATGCCGCAAAGCAGGAGCATGATGAGCTGGCGGAAGACCTCAAGGGCATTGCCCCCTTGAGGTCTCTAAGTAACGTGGTTACTGGATGTTCTGCTTACGCCAGTTATCGACGGCAATCAGCAAGCGCTTATCCTTGACTGGCTTCTGCCAATCATCCCAAAAATTGACCGTACCGCTATTCGGTTTGTTTTTGGGCTCGTCGATTCTGATCCGGCTTGGCAGCAGGCTGGCATCACCAACAACCAGAGCTTCGCCTGTATCGAGGGTCGGCAAAATGTCACTGAATCCGCCAAGACTATCGGGAAGCAGACGCTTGATTACGCCCTGATCCTCTGCATTGGTCAGCCTCATGGATACGAAGTTGCTGCACTGGCTGAGCATCGTCTTATTCACTTCGGACGGACGCTGACTTATCACCACCAAGCTGACACCGTATTTGCGGCCTTCCTTCGCGATACGCTCGAAAATATCGAGCGAGATATCATCGGCAGAGTCGGCCATGTTGCGCTGAGGCATGTAGAGATGCGCTTCGTCACACAGAAGAGCAATGGGGTGGCGTAGTTCAGAAGGCGTCCATTGCTGAACGGAGAACGTGACCCGTGCGACCAGGGATACGATCAGTGGCAGAACGTCTGATGGGACTTCTGAGAAGTTAATGATTTTGATACCGGCCCTGCCATTCTCATCAGTGCTACCCAGTACGGCAGTGGTAAATTTCTCAAGCCAAGCAAAATCCAGCACGTCCCCACCACCGTTGAACATAAATCCGAGGCGTCTATCGGAGATTTTGTTCTCAAGTCGGGAAATCATGCGAGCGAGCTTCCCGAAGAAATCGCCCTGCTTCTCACCACGTGCTCCAGCGACCATCTCAACGTTGATCTCGTTCAGCTTGCTCATGAGGAAATCGAGGTCAAACGGAACCGGACTGTCAACAGTGAAGTGCTTCAGCACGTCGTGCTGGCCGTTATCTTCTAGATATTTGCGTTTCGCGTGGTTGATTTCACGCGCCATAATCATGGCCTGGTTGGGCGCGTTCTGGTCGCTGCGATCTACAAACATGGAAACAAGCGCTTCATAAGAAAGCAGCCAGTACGGAAGGTAGATCACACCGTCGTCGAGGGTGCGTTTAGCTTCAACGTCTGCGGGGCCGGCCACCTTGAAATGCTGGATGCCATTGCCGACCAAAGGCGCGTATTCGCCATGAAGGTCAAAGACGATAGCGTTAGCGGTGGAGAGCCCCGACATCTGCTCGATGATTTTGGCAGTCGTCCAAGATTTACCCGAACCGGTGCTGCCGCCAATGAAGGCGTGGCGCTGGAAAAATTTGTTGCCGTTGAGGTAGGCGACAGCATGTTCGTCCAGTGTGTATTTACCGAGAGTCAGGGCATTTCCATCGGCTGATACACTGGAAAGTGTGCGCATGAAGCCTGTGAGATTCTCGCCTTCGAGCGAGAAACAATTCGCGTCTATTTCAGGAACGCTTTCGAGAGTACGACGGAATACGTTTTCCTTTTCGCCGTCACGATCCAGCATCGTGCCAATCAGGGCGATACGGCACAGATTTAACTCTGACACGTGGTCGTTTATACCGTCATTGATAATGTCTCCGGTACCACGTTTGCGGGTCACCTGCGTAATGAGTCCGATGAGGTGCTGCCCAGGCCTACTGCTTTGCAGTACAGCGAGATGGTTAACCTGCAACCTTTTGAGCTGGTCGACGTTCTCTACCTCTACGATCACATTTGTAGTGTCGACGGAGGCAACCTTCCCAAGCGCTTCTTCGTCCTTAAAGTTGAAAATCGGCATCTCTTCTTTCCTACATGATGAGTGACAGGTAACCTTCAAGGCTCCAGATATTCTTTTCTACCATCAAAGGATTTTTATCCAAGGAGGAATAAACGATGGACTGGTCGTCTGTTTCGCCTCGCTCTATTGCCAGATAGCTCTGTGCCTTACCATCAAGAATAAGCTTCTTGGCAGATTCGGAAAGCGTATGAGTGATAATGGTTATAGGTGTTTTCTGCCGAAGGCACTTCACCATCAGCTTCGGCTGTATATGCTCGTCATTAAAGCCGTAGCCAATACAAAGGTACGAGCCGGCTTCATTTATAGCCTGGTCAGCGTTATTGATAATGGAGCGGAACGGCTCCAGATGCGTTTTTTGGTATTTCTGGGTGCCAGGAGTCACGATCTGCGGTTGGTAGTTATCCGGTATTCCTTGGATATTTGAGAGGGCGACAGTATCTTCCAGAGGGGACTGGAACCAATCCAGAGATCCATGGACCTTCCAGATATTAGCCCTGCGCGCAGAGGTGATTTCTGTAGGGGCCGCGAGCTGTCGAAAGAATCCGTGCGTGAACCCGGTGTAATGATGGATGCGCCCCTGATCGCAAGCATACTCCGCCAGGCGATCATAGTTTGTAGTGACAATATTTAGCATTTTGAGGCTACTTTTGAACATATGTTCAAGAAGACGACTCAATGGAAACATTGAGTTATCTTGAAGGCTCTTCTGAAAGATTTCTATGTCTTCAGATTTAATTAGCGCCCAGGTGGCTTTAACGATTCTTGACGTCAGCTCTTCAGTAGCTGTTACCTGGTGCAGGGCGGATTCTAAGTCTACGCCATTGTTCAAAACCTGGCAGAACTTCTCCCAGACCTCCAGTTCAGCAGCAGACAGACCAGAAACGTCGGTGTGCGCGACGAGATGTTTTGCAAGCGCTCCCATCCCAGACATGCCGTGCGCAGCCGAAGCACCGCTGCCCAAAATGATGACAGGGGCCTTCCCGTAATAGTCCTGAGCTTGTTTTTGGTAATTCAGGTCAGACAAATTTCTATCCTTGTTATTTGTGCCAGTCTTAAAATCTACGTCTGGTATCCCGCCGGACTACAAGGCCCGCAGCTTGAAGCTAGCGATCTATATGATGGGGGCGGTAGGTGTTTTCCATCCAGCTGCGGCTCCATGCCCTCCGAGCGATGATCGCGGGTGTTCAGTAGCACGTGCGGCTTCTGCGCTGTCAATACCTGAAACCCCACAAAGCGGGGGGCAGACCACGGTATTGATGCTAATGGGCTGCTTTTGGCCGGTTTCTGCCTGATGCAACCGGCCGCTTTGTATCGGCCGGAGTTGTCCTGCTGAGCGGTCGCTCCTACAGGTAGGGACTGGCTTCGTGAATGGCCGCTATGAACTGTCGGCAGAATCGTACGCGGGTGAGACCTGTTTCATTCCGTCAGCAACGTCCTGATGTTCCGTCGCAGCTTTCAAGCGAATGGTCTTACGTTCCTTTAGCCTTGCGGGCCTACAAGCGCCGTCTCTAGCCTCTTGGTCGCCGCAGCACAACTGCGGTCGGGCGTAGGAAACCCGGAAACACCACCCAGGACACGGTAGCTCTGTAGCCACGACTCATAGGTGCAATTCGCCTCTTGAACTCGTGTTTCTATGGTGGCCGTGCGGGGAGGCCTTTGGCCTACCGGTTCCCTGGGTCCGGCGTTTCCTACCCTCGCACGGTTGCCTCTCTACCCGTAGGAAAGGTCGATTGGTGACTCCCAACCACTCCCAGGGAAGACCAGACATGAACTTTCCCCCTTTTACCCCCGCGCACCGCCCTGCCCCACTGCCCCGCCCCGCCCTCCATCCGGAGGTACACCATGCTTGAACTGCAGCTCGTTCCCCTGGCGACACAGCCCGGCGAGGGCGTGTTCTTCATCAATGCCCTGGCGCCGCCCCAGCAGTTGCACGAAGCCGCCATGCGACGCCTGACGGCGGTGGAGGACCTGCTGCGACTGATGGAAGACGACGCCGATCGCGGGCTGATCAACGCCACTGCGCGGCTTGCCTCGGCGCTCGCGCCGCTGGTGAGCGAGGCTCGTCAGCTCTATGAGCTGGCACTGGAGCACCCACGGAACAGGCCGGAGGGAAAGGTCGATGAACGCAGGCCCTGATCCGGCGATTGCGCACTACGCGACCGCCATGCAGGCCATCGACTCGTTGCGGACGATGTTGCTGCAACGCGACGACGCGCCGGCGCTGGCGTTGCTGGAAACGGCGCGGGAGCACATCGAGCAGGGTTTCTGGCTGGCCCACCTGCGGGTGCTGAGCAATGTCCGGGAGATTGCGGCGACGCCTTATTGCCGGCGCATTCCGCTGACACCGAGCCAGGGCCGCAACCTCGATCTGCTGCGGCGTGGCATGCATGAGGCACAGTGCAGTCTGGAACCGGACGGCCTGTCCGCGCCGTGGAATGCGCTGTTCCTGGCGCGCCAGCGCTTCAGTGCCGGCATGGCTCGTACCTGCTTCGAGACGGGCTACCTGATCCGCTTCTTCCAGTTGCTGCAGGAGGCGCGGCACGGCGTGTCGCACTGGTCGCTCGGCGAGCGCTGCATCAAACCGGTTCGCCATCCGCCCCGGCACCCGGCATGAACCCGGCGCAAGGTCGCGCGGAGAGCCGGAGGGAACGCCCCCTCCGGCCTCCACGCGAGTCCTGCCATCTGGTGCGTTACTTGTTCGCGGTCAGCAGGCTGTAGCTGGTGATCAGGTTGCGGTAGTCGGGGATATGGTTGGAGAACAGCGCGGCCAGGCCTTCGATGTCGTTGCGCCAGTCGCGGTGCAGCTCACAGGCCACGCCGAACCAGGTCATCATCTGCGCGCCGGCGGCTTCCATGCGGCGCCAGGCGGCGTCGCGGGTGACTTCGTTGAAGGTGCCCGAGGCATCGGCCACGACGAAGACGTCGAAGCCTTCGGCCAGGGCCGACAGCGCCGGGAAGGCCACGCACACTTCGGTGACCACGCCGGCGATGATCAGCTGCTTCTTGCCGGTGGCCTTGACCGCCTTGACGAAGTCTTCGTTGTCCCAGGCGTTGATGTTGCCGGGACGGGCGATGTAGGGCGCGTCGGGGAACAGGTCTTTCAGCTCCGGCACCAGCGGGCCGTTGGGGCCGGTTTCGAAGCTGGTGGTGAGGATGGTCGGCAGCTTGAAGTACTTGGCCAGGTCGGCCAGGGCCAGGACGTTGTTCTTGAACTTGTCCGGTTCGATGTCGCGTACCAGCGAGAGCAGACCGGCCTGGTGATCGACCAGCAGTACGGCGGCCTGGGTCTTGTCGAGACGGACGTAGGGCTTGCTCATGGCGTTTCCTCGTTTCAGGTGGAAAGCCCGGCGGGGGCGCCGGGCAAGGGGAGTCAGCGTTGCGAGTCCAGTACTTCGTGCTCGGTCACTACCTGCTGGGCCTTGGTGTAGCTTTCGATCAGCAGACGGTAGTGGGGGAAGATTAGGCTATAGGCCTCGGCCCATTGGGCGGCGTCGGGGCGATTCCAGGTGCGCTGGATTTCCGAGGCGACCGCGGCGGTGTCCATCGGCACCACGCCGGCCTGTACCACGCGGGCCAGGGTGATTTCCTGGGCGGCCTTGGAGTAGGTGCCGGAGGCGTCAATCACGGCAAACACCCGATAGCCGGCATTGACCGCGCTGATGCTGGGGAACGCCATGCACACGCTGGTGATGGTGCCGGCGATGACCAGGGTCTTCTTGCCGGTCTTCTCTACGGCGGCGACGAATTCGGGGTTGTCCCAGGCGTTGATCTCGCCCTTGCGCGCTACGTACTGGGCGTGCGGCGCGGCTTCGTGGATTTCCGGGATCAGCGGGCCGTTGGGGCCTTGCGGCACCGAGGCGGTGGTGATGACCGGGATCTTCGCCAGGGTGGCGATCCGCGCCAGGGTGATGGCGTTGTTGCGCAGCTCGGTCATGGGCATGTCCTTGACCGTCTGGAACAGGCCGCTCTGGTGGTCGATGAGCAGCATGGCGGTGTCGTCGGGATCGATCACCGGACGCTGGCCGTTGAAGTTGGCGATCTGAGAGAAGTTGCTCATGGTGGTTCTCCTCGAAGGGGCCGTACCGGCCCGCGCGGCCCACGCACTCCGGCGTGGGAGATGATCCAGACTAGGCACCCGCCAAGTCCGGGATGTGACAGTCAGTGGCTCAGTTGGCCGAAGCGGCCTTCGCGGAAGTCGTCGATGGCCTCGCGGATCTCGCGGTCGCTGTTCATCACGAAGGGGCCGTAGCCGACGATCGGCTCGTTCAGCGGCTCGCCACTGAGCAGCAGGACCAGGGCGTCGCTGTCGGCTTGCAGCGGCAGGCTGTCGCCACGCGGGTCGAACAGCGCCAGTTGCCCTTCACGCAGGCTTTCGCCGCTGCCCAGGCGCAGGTTGCCGCGCAGGACCACCAGGGCGGTGTTGCGCCCCGGGGTGACGCGCAGGTCCAGCGTGTGGCCGGCGTTCAGGCGCATGTCCCAGACATCCAGCGGGCTGAAGGTGTGGGCCAGCCCCGCCGCGTCGCCGTAGCGGCCGGCGATCACCCGCAGGGTGCCGGCGCCGTCGGCCAGCTCGATCTGCGGGATGTCCGCCGCCAGCAGCGTCTGGTAGGCCGGCGCGGTGCGCTTGTCGCGCGCCGGCAGGTTCACCCACAGCTGCGCCATGTGCAGCGTGCCGCCACTGCGGCTGAAGTCCGGCGAGTGGAATTCCTCGTGGAGGATGCCGTCGCCGGCGGTCATCCACTGCACGTCGCCGGGGCCGATGCGCCCGCCGCCGCCGCTGGAGTCGCGGTGTTCCAGTTCGCCCTGGTAGACGATGGTCACCGTCTCGAAGCCGCGGTGCGGGTGCTGGCCGACGCCGCGCCGGCTGGCGCTGGGGGTGAAGTCATGGGGACCAGCGTGGTCCAGCAGCAGGAAGGGGCTCAGGTGTTCGCCCAGGTTGTCGTAGGAGAACAGCGAGCGGACCGGGAAGCCATCGCCGACCCAGTGCGGTCGGGGTGCGCTGTAGATGCCGAGAATCTGTTTCATGGGGTGCCTCCTGTAGTGCATGGAGACACGATAAATCTGCAACACTGAGCTCAGTAGACGGCAATAATTCACCTCAGAGTTCCATCTGGAGAACACTGAAATGGAAGACCTCAACGATCTCTATTACTTCGCCCAGGTCGTCGAGCACGGCGGCTTCGCCCCCGCCGGACGCGCCCTGGACCAGCCCAAGTCGAAGCTCAGCCGGCGCATCGCCTCATTGGAGGAGCGCCTGGGCGTACGCCTGATCCAGCGTTCCACCCGGCACTTCTCGGTGACCGAGATCGGCCAGGAGTACTACCGCCACTGCCTGGCGATGCTGGTGGAAGCCGAGGGCGCGGCCGAGGTGATCGAGCGCCACCGTTCCGAGCCACAAGGCGTGGTGCGGCTGAGTTGCCCCACTGCCCTGCTGAACTTCTGGGTCGGCCCGATGCTGGCGCGCTTCATGGTCGAGCACCCGCTGGTGGCGCTGCACGTGGAAAGCACCAACCGCCAGGTGGACCTGATCCAGGAAGGAATCGACGTCGCCCTGCGGGTGCGCTTCCCGCCACTGGAAAGCAGCGACCTGGTGATGAAGGTGCTGGGCGAAAGCGGCCAGCGCGTGGTGGGCGCGCCGTCGCTGCGCGAGCGGCTGACGGCGCGGCCGATCCCAGCCGATGTGGCGGCGCTGCCGACGCTGCACTGGGGCTCGGTGCAGCGCGAGTACCACTGGCAACTGGACGGCCCCAAGGGCGCCAGCGCCCAGGTGCGCCACCATCCCCGGCTGGTCACCGATGACCTGATGGCGCTGCGCCAGGCCGCGCTGGCCGGGGTTGGCGCGGTGCACCTGCCGGCGGTGGTGGTGTGCGAGGACCTCAACAACGGCAGCCTGGTCAACCTGCTGCCGGACTGGGCGCCCCGCACCGGGGTGGTCCATGCGGTGTTCCCCTCGCGGCGTGGGCTGCTGCCGTCGGTGCGGGCATTGCTGGACTTTCTCGCCGAGGAGTTCGAGCGCAGCGATATGGCCTGAGCGGCGCGTCTCTTAAGACTGCATTCAGATTCACCGCAAATACTCCCCCAAACGAGTTATCACCATCGTGGGGGGAGTCATGACGCAATCCGAATGGGAGTCGCTGTTTCCGTTCCGCTTCGGCCCGCGCGACACGCACCTGGCGAGCCTGTGCCTGGTCGGCCGTGACGACCCGCAGCGACGCGAGATCGAAGCCTTCGTGCATGAGCGCTTCGACCGCGCCCACCACGCCGACCTGCATCACTACCTGCCCGAGCTGCTCAGCCTGCGCGACCGCCACGGCGCGCTGGTGGCGGTCGCAGGCATCCGCCTGGCGCGGCAGGAGCCGCTGTTCCTCGAACGCTACCTGGATGAGCCGCTGGAGGGCCCGGTTTCACGCATCGCCGGTTACGCCGTGCCGCGCGCGGAGCTGGTGGAAGTGGGCAACCTGGCCGTCCGGAACGCCGGCAGCGCACGCCTGATCATTGCCGCGATGACCTGGCTGCTGGCCGCCCGCGGGCTGCGCTGGGTCGCCTTCACCGGCGCGTCGACACTGATCAACAGCTTCCATCGCCTGGGCCTGGAGCCAACGGTACTGGCGCCGGCCGACCCGACGCGGCTGAACGGCGAACGGCGCGACTGGGGCAGCTACTACGACCAGCACCCGCAGGTGTTCACCGGCAGCATCCGCTACGGCCATGAGCAGCTGGAGAACAGCGGGGCCTACCAGCGGCTGGGCTTCCCGGTTTTGCTCTACCGTGCGAGGCAAGAAGATGCGGCCTGAGCTGGAGGCTTTCCAGCATCATCTGCGTCACCACGCCCGTGACCATGGCGAGCGCCTGGCCTTGCGTGGCGCGACCCAGCGCTACAGCTACGCGCAGATGCTCGAAGCCGTGGAGCAACGTGCCGCGCATCTGGCCGCGCAACCCAGCGGGGCCTTTGCCCTGGCGCTGGACAATGGCCCGGAGGCCCTGATCTGGGACCTGGCCGCGCTGTTCAGCGAACGTCCCTGCCTGATCCTGCCGCCCTTCTTCAGCCCGTCCCAGCGCGCCCACTGCCTGATGCAGAGCCAGGCCAGCCTGGCCCTGGTCGAGCCCCGCATGGAGAACGAGCTGCGCAGCAACGGTTTCAGCCGTGGCGAGACCTTCTGGTATCGCCCCGCCGTGGTGGACGCCGGCCTGCCCCTGGGGACGGCGAAGATCACCTACACCTCCGGCAGCACCGGCGCGCCCAAGGGGGTGTGCCTGGATGCCGGCGCCCTGCTACGCGTCGCCCATGAGCTGGAAGCCGCCAGCCGACCCGCCGAGCCCAGCCGTTACCTGGCCATCCTGCCCCTGGCAGTGCTGCTGGAAAACCTCGGCCTGTACGCCGCCCTGTGCGCCGGCGCCTCGCTGACCCTGCTGCCCAGCGAGCAGATCGGGCTGGGAGGATCGAGCAGCGTGGACTGGAAGCGGCTGCTCGGCGCCATCGCCCTGAGCGGCGCGCAAAGCCTGATCCTGGTGCCGCAACTGCTGCTGGGACTGGTCACCGCCATCGAGCGCGGTGTAATGCGCCCCGGCCCGCTGAAGTTCGTCGCCGTGGGCGGTGCGCGGGTGGCGCCCTCGCTGCTGCAACGCGCCGCCGCCGTCGGACTGCCGGTGTTCGAGGGCTACGGGCTCTCCGAATGCGCCTCGGTGGTATGCCTGAACCGCCCTGGCGCGGTGCGCCCCGGCAGCGTGGGCAAACCCCTGCCCCACGTGCAGGTGAAGCTGGCCGACGATGGCGAAGTGCTGGTCAGCGGCTCGTCCCTGCTCGGTTACCTCGGCGAGCCGCCGCACCTCGGGCAGTGGTGGCCGACCGGCGACCTCGGCCGCTTCGACGAGGACGGATACCTGTACCTTGCCGGCCGCAAGAAGAACCAGTTCATCACCAGCTTCGGGCGCAACGTCAATCCGGAATGGATCGAAGCCGAGCTGACGCAGAACGGCGTGGTGCTCCAGGCCTTCGTCCACGGCGAAGGCCTGCACCAGAACCTGGCGTTGCTCTGGCCGGTGGACCCGGCCTGCACGGACCAGGCCCTGGAGCAGGCAGTGCGCCAGTGTAACCAGCAGTTGCCGGACTACGCCCGGGTGCATCGCTGGGCGCGCCTGCCGGAACCCTTCAGCAGCGCCAGCGGCCTGCTCACCGCCAACGGCCGTCCCCGCCGCACGGCCATCCTGGAGCGATACCGCGAAGCCCTTTCCGAAATGGTCACTGAGTGAGGTAGTGCCCCATGTCCTTCTTCGACACCCTGCAGTCAGCCACCGCCCAGGAGCGCGAGGCGCTGTTCGGCATCCCGGTGATTCGCGAGGCGCTGTCCGGAACCGTCAGCCTGGAGGGTTACGTCGCCTTCCTGACCCAGGCCTACCACCACGTTCGCCACACCGTGCCGTTGATGATGGCCTGCGGCGCCCGTCTGCCCGCCCGCCTGGAGTGGCTGCGCGGCGCGGTGTGCGAGTACATCGACGACGAATACGGCCACGAGCGCTGGATTCTCGATGACATCACGGCCTGCGGCGGTGACGCGGAAGCCGTGCGAACGGGGCACCCATCGCTGGCCATCGAGCTGATGGTGGCTTTCCTTTATGACCTCATCCAGCGCGGCAATCCGGTCGGGCTGTTCGGCATGGTCAATGTGCTCGAAGGCACCAGCATCGCCCTGGCCACCCAGGCCGCCGGCACCATCCGCAGCAGCCTCGGGCTGCCCCAGGAGGCCTTCAGCTACCTTAGCTCCCACGGTGCGCTGGACCAGGACCACATGCAGACCTACCGACGCCTGATGAACCGCCTGGAAGACCCGGCCGACCAGGAAGCGGTGATCCACGCGGCGAAAGTCGTCTACCGCCTGTATGCCGACATGTTCCGTGGCCTGCCGCGTGCCCAGCAGGACGAGGTGCAGCATGCGCTTGTCTGAGTGCCGCGTGGTGCTCACCGGCGCCAGCGGCGGCATCGGCCTGCAACTGGCCGAACAGCTCTGCGCCGCCGGCGCCCAGGTCCTGGCGGTGAGCCGCCACGCCGGGGCGTTGGACGAGCTGTTGCGGCGCTATCCGGAGCGCCTGCGCTGGCAGGCCGCCAACCTGCGCAACGGCGCTGATCGCCACGCCCTGCTGGACACGGTACGGCACAACGGCGGAGCCAACCTGCTGATCAATGCCGCCGGGGTCAACCAGTTCGCCATGCTCGACCAGTTGGAAGAGTCGTGCCTGGACGACATGATCGAGCTGAACATCGCCGCCACCCTGCACCTCACCCGCCTGTTGCTGCCGACGCTGCGCGAGCAGAGCCAGGCTTTGGTGGTCAACGTCGGCTCCATCTACGGCTCCATCGGCTACCCGGGCTATGCGGTCTACTGCGCCAGCAAGTTCGCCCTGCGCGGCTTCTCCGAGGCCCTGCGCCGCGAGCTGGCGGACACCTCGGTGGACGTACTCTACGTCGCCCCGCGCGCCACCCGCACCAGCATGAACAGCGCGGCGGCAATGGCGCTGAACGAGGCGCTGAAGGCCAGCACCGACGATCCCCGCGACGTCGCCCGGGCCGTGCTCGCGGCCATCGAAGGCAGGCGCAGCGAGTTGTACCTGGGCTGGCCGGAAAAACTCTTCGTGCGCATCAACGGCATGCTGCCCGGCATCGTCGACCGTGCGCTGCGCAAGCAACTGCCGCTGATCCGCCGCCACAGCCGTCACGGGCAACAGCCCTGATGGCCGCCACCGGCCGCCCGGCCTCGCGTGCGTGAGCGGGCCAGGCATGGGACATCGCGCAAGGTTCGATGCTTTACTCAGGGAAATCCAGGCAAGACAGGACTGACCATGCGTTTGCTGTTGGTAGAGGATGACCAGGCCCTGGGCGAAGGCGTACGTACCGGCCTGCGCCAGGAGGGCTACACCATCGACTGGTTGCAGGATGGCGCCAGTGCGCTGCACGCCTTGCAGACCGAGGAGTTCGACCTGGTGGTGCTCGACCTCGGGCTACCGAGGCTCGATGGCCTGCAGGTGCTGGGCCGCGTACGCGCTTCCGGTTCGACCGTCCCGGTGCTCATCCTCACCGCCCGCGACGCCACCGAAGACCGCATCGCCGGCCTGGACGCCGGCGCCGACGACTATCTGATCAAGCCCTTCGACCTCAACGAACTCCAGGCCCGCCTGCGCGCACTGCTGCGCCGCAGCAGCGGCCGGGCAAAGGTGCTGATCGAGCATGCCGGGGTCAGTCTCGACCCGTCGACCCAGCAGGTGCACTTCCAGGGCCACCCCGTGGTGCTCACGCCCAAGGAGTACCAGTTGCTGCACGAACTGCTGGCGCAACCGGGCAAGGTCTTCACCCGCGACCGCCTGACCCAGCTGCTCTACGGCTGGGATGAAAGCGCCGAGAGCAATACCCTGGAAGTGCACATTTCGCACCTGCGCAAGAAGCTGTTCAGCGGCCTGATCCGTACGGTGCGGGGCATCGGCTATCTGGTGGAGGCCTGATGAGTTCGCTGCGCAGCCGCACGCTGTGGCGGGTGATGCTGCTGTTGCTGGCAGGCACCAGCCTGCTGGCGCTGTACAACTACCATGACAGCAGCCACGAGATCGCCGAAGTCTATGATGCCCACCTGGCACAGAACGCCCGCCTGCTGCAGGGTGTGATGAGCCTGCCACTGGCCGGTGCCGAGCGACAGACGCTGTACCACGCGTTCAACGAGGCACTCAGCCAGTCCGGCGAGAAACGCCTCGGCCACCCTTACGAAAACAAGCTGGCCTTCGCCGTCTGGAGCGACGACGGCGAACTGCATGTCCGCTCGCCCAGCGCGCCGGGATTCGCCGCGCCCCCCAAGGTTCCCGGTTTCAGCACCCAGACCCGCGACGGCCAGCAATGGCGCAGTTTCGTGCTGCCGGTGCCGACGCAGAAGCTGGTGATCTGGGTCGGCGAACGCTTTGACGTGCGCGACGACCTGGTGACCCGCATCGTGCGCCACACCCTGATGCCCTACCTGGCTGGCAGCCTGGCGCTGGCGCTGCTGGTCTGGCTGGCCATCGGCGGCGGGCTGGAACCGCTGCAGAACATGGCGCGGGTCATCCGTGCCCGCCACGCCGACTCGCTGGAGCCGCTGCAACTGGTGCCGCTGCCGCGAGAGCTGGAGCCGATGCAGGCCGCCCTCAACCGCCTGCTCAGCCAGGTGGAATCCCTGCTGCACCGCGAGCACCGCTTCATTGCCGACGCCGCCCACGAGATGCGCACGCCGTTGGCGGTCCTGCGCCTGCATGCCCAGAATGCCGCCCAGGCGGTCAACGAGCAGGAACGCCAGCAAGCCCTGGACTTCCTGATCGACGGGGTCGACCGCCTCAGCCGGGTGGTCAACCAGTTGCTGACCCTGGCGCGCCTGGAGCCGGCGGCCAACCGCAACCACTGGAAAATGCTGGATGTACAGACGCTGATCACCGACAGCCTCGCCGAGCTGACGCCCTGGATGCTGCGCCAGCAGGTCGAGCCAGACCTGGAGATCGCCAGTGGCGACTACCGCACCGTGAGTGATCGCAGCGCACTGGAAGTGGTCCTGCAGAATCTGGTCAGCAACGCGGTGAACTTCTCCCCCGCCGGCGCCACCGTGCGGGTAGCCCTCGAACGTCAGGGCGGAAACCTGTTGCTGACCGTGCAGGACAGCGGTCCGGGGATCGAGGAAGCCCGGCTGGAGCGGGCCTTCGAGCGTTTCTACAGCGAAGGCAACCCCAACGGAGCGGGCCTGGGCCTGTCCATCGTGAGCCGGGCGGTGCAGCGCCTGGGCGGCGAGGTGCAGTTGAGCAACCGTCCCGAAGGTGGTCTGCAGGCACGCGTATGCCTGCCTGTACTGGGCGAATCCCACCTCTGATCTTCATCCCGAGTCGAGATCATTGTCATAACCCATTTGGCCGATGGAGATTTTCTCCCGACGTCTTATGCTTACGGAAAAAAGCACCCGCGCTCTGCGGTAAGGAGAAGGGGCCATGGGGAAGACTCTTAAGGAACGCGAAACGGCCTCCTGCCGTCTGAAGAAAAATTTCCCTGAATATGCGAGAGTCAGGATGTCGAAGCAGGATGCTGGGAAACCTCCTACAGACGTCGCCAAAACCCGGCCTTTACCATCCGCGCACTTCATTCACGCAACTGACTTCCCACCACGCAATTCTTCATCCATGGCGACGCGTCCGATGTTTGCAGGGTTACTGGTTTTGCCGCAGAGGTGCCGCCATGGGTAAATCGCTGAAGGAACGCGCAACGGTCATCTGCCGTCTCGACGACAAGATCCTCTTCGTGCGCAAGGCCAAGTCGAAATGGAACCTGCCCGGCGGGCGCATCGAGCGCGATGAGCGCCCGGGCCAGGCCGCCCTGCGCGAACTGAACGAGGAAACCGGTCTGCACGCGGCGCAGCTCAGCTACCTCGCGCCGCTGGAGCTGTACCAGACGCTGCATTACGTGTTCGAGACGCCGATCGACCCGGCCCAGCAGCCGGTGCCGCTGAACGAGATCGCCGACTGCCGCTGGTTCGGCCCGGAAGACGTGGAGCAGCGCAAGATCAACAAGTCGGTGCGGCGCCTGCTGCGCACCTGCCTGTCCAAGGCGAGCTGAACCCTGGCGGCCAACGGAAGGGATGCAAGGCGCCGGTGCTTCGCGGTATCTTCGGCGCCTTCTGAACGCACCTTCTGACAGGATTTTCCGCCCATGCGCCGCGTCCCCCTGCTCTGCGCCACCCTTCTGTGCTCCGCCACCGCCCTGGCCAAGGTCGAGGTGCAGCCGGTGCAGCACAGCAAGGTCGGCCCGGTACTGGCCGTGCGCATTTCCGAGGACGTCGCACCGGGTGACTACGAGCGGCTGCTCAAGGGCCTGATGGGCAATCCCGGCAAGTTCGCGCGCAAGGTGGCGCTGCTCGACAGCATCGGCGGCAGCGCGGCGGAGTCGATCAAGATGGGGCGCCTGCTGCGCGAGTCCGGCTTCGAGACCCTGGTACCGTCCAACAGCGTGTGCCAGGGCTCGTGCGTCTACCTGCTGGCCGCCGGCCAGCGCAAGACGGTGCGCGGTTACGTCGGCCTGCACCGCCCCTACTACCCGGGCGGCGACTCGTCCCAGGCCAGCGGTGCATACAACGCCCGCAGCTACCTGCGCGACATGGACATCCCACTCGCCCTGGCCGACGACATGCAGGACATCGAACCGCAGAACATGCGCGTGCTCACGCCGCAGGAGCTGGAGCGCTACCGCCTGGGCGGCGCGCCCCGCAACCTCAGCGCGCGCTGACGGAAATCCCCTCCGCCACCGCCTCCGGCTCCTGCCGGACAGCGCCGAGCGCGGGTTGGCTCAGGCGCTCGCGCCCGTAGAACGCCAGGGCGGTCCCCAGCATCGTCAGCCAGACGAGGATGCCCGACCAGAAGGTGTGCGAGACGAAGTGCCAGCCCTGGGGCACGCGGGTGGTGCCGTAGATCATGCCGATCGTCATCACCGCGATGAACAGCTTGCGGGCGTGCCGCCAGCGATAACGCCGCGCCACGAAATACAGCGCCAGCAGGGTGAAACCGCTGGAGGCGTGGCCGCCCGGCCAGCAGCGCCCCTCTCCCGCCTCGTGCAGCAGGCTGAAGTTCTCGAACCACTCGCGCTTCTCGTGGACGCCGCCGTAGAGCGTGGTCTCCACCGGACACCAGACGCTGGTGTGGCTCTTGAAGTAATGCACCATGCCGGTGGTGATCGAGATCGACACCACCAGGAAGATGAAGTCCCGACGGTGCGCCACGAACCAGCGCAGGACCGGCGCGACCCGCACCTGCTCCAGCCATGCGCTGAAGCGCCCCTTGGGCAGCAGCGTCCAGACGAACGACAGCACCATGCCGATCACGGCGATCTCGCCCAGGGAGTTGGGCAGGATGCGCGGCAGCTTGTGGGTCAGCTTCTCGAACAGACGGTCGTGCTCCAGCACGAAGGTCTGCGTCTGCGGGTCGTAGAGGTGGTTGCTGATCAGCACGTCCAGGTTGGTGAGGTCGAAGGTGCAGAACAGCACTACCGCCAGAAGCAGCGGTACGCCCAGAGTGAGCAGGTAGAAACGTGTTGCAGACATGGAGGTCCTTGCGGGGTCAACGGATCGGTGCGACGGCGGCCCATTGATCGGCGTCCAGGTAGCCGAGCAGCTTGGGGGGGGTGGTGCCGTCGCTGATGAGGAACAGCGACGAGGCGTAGTCGGGCGTCGCCGGCTCGGCGATGCTCACGGTGGCTTCCAGGTCCTCGATGCACTCGCTGTGGGTCACCAGGATCAGGTTGCGGTGGGGAAGCTTGTGCTGGCGGGCATCGTTGAGCATCGAGCCCTTGCAACTGGCCAGCCACTCCTGCTGCATCGGCGCCTGGCCGAACATCGAGGCGGCGGTCTGTTCTGCGCGGATTTTCGGGCTGCTGAGGATGTCGCTGTCGGCAAGACCGAGCACGCGGTAATGCTCGCCCAACTCCTGGGCGGCTGCCTGGGCGCGGACGGTAATGCCTTCGGGCGAGGCCAGGCACGGGGAGCTGGAGCGGTCGCAACGCTCGGCATGGCGTACCAGGACGATCAGGTCACCCTTGCGCCAGTGCTCGCGCAGCGCGTCGAGGCTGGCCTGGTCGTTCGCAATGTTCTCGGCGGCCGGCGGGCGGATGAGCCAGAAGCCGCTGATCAGCCCCAGGACGAGCACCACCAGGGGTACCACCAGCAAGCGCTTGGCAAGGATTCGTCGCACGTTCCGGGCGAAGAGAGGCATTGGCATTCAATATCCGCTGGCTGGCATACAAGGCTGCGTCCGTGCCCGACCCGGCAATGCCGTGGGGCACACCGAGGCCCGGCCCGTCCGTAGGGCTTACACCGCACTGCTGGTTGTCAGATGTCGGGCGAGAGAAACGTAGCGCCGGGCTTGTGAAGATGGCGTCATGAATTGCTGAAGATGCCGTTACCGCACGCCGTGCCGTGCCGGAGCGGCAGGCGGAGGCTGAGGCGCGAGCGGACGACCGCCCGTCGGCAAGGCGCGTTGGGAGAATCGCTCTGTCGCCCGGCGACATGCCTGGGGGCACGGGAGTGCGGTATAAACAAGGCACTTTGCTATCAGACAGCGCGGATCCCCATGCAGTACGACGCCCCCACCGACAGCGCGGTTTACAAGACACTGCTCGAATCGACCCAGGCCATTCCCTGGAAGATCGACTGGAAGACCATGACCTTCGCCTACATCGGCCCGCAGATCGAAACCCTGCTGGGCTGGAGCCAGTCGAGTTGGATCAGCGCCAACGACTGGGCCGAGCGCATGCACCCCGAGGACCGCGAGCGGGTCGTGGGCTTCTGCGTGTCGCAGTCGCGCGAGGGCACCGACCATGAGGCCGACTACCGCGCCCTCACCGCCGCTGGCGACTACGTGTGGATTCGCGACGTGGTACATGTGGTGCGCGACGAGAACGGCGAGGTGGATTCGCTGGTCGGCTTCATGTTCGACATCAGCGAGCGCAAGCGCGCCGAGGAACAGCTGATCATGCTCCAGCGCCAGCTGGAGGAGTATTCGTACAAGGACGGCCTGACCGGCGTGGCCAACCGGCGCATGTTCGACTCGGTGCTGGACACCGAATGGGGCAGCGCGCAGCGCAGCGGCCAGCCGCTGTCGCTGATCCTCCTGGATATCGACTACTTCAAGCAGTACAACGACCACTACGGCCACGTTCAGGGCGACGATTGCCTGCGCAACGTCGGCAAGGCGCTGGCCGGCGCGCTGCACCGCCCGCGCGACTTCATCGCCCGCTTCGGCGGCGAGGAATTCGTCCTGGTGCTACCGGAAACCGACGGCGACGCCGCGATCCAGGTGGCCGAGCGCTGCCGCCGCTTCATCCGCGAACAATGCATCCCTCATGAGCAATCCCGCGTCGCCCCGCTGCTGACCATCAGCCTGGGTGTCGGCACCGCCGTGCCCCACACGGGCGACCGGCCGCTGGACTTCGTGGCGGCGGTGGACCGCCTGCTCTACCAGGCCAAGCAGGGCGGGCGCAATCGGCTGGTGGCGGCACAATGGGCACGCGGGGAAGACTTGAGGCTGGACGGCACGCGCTGATTCGACGACCTGGCCCGACACTCGCGCCTGGGCTGTCTAAGCTCTATCCCACGCGCGCGTGTCGGCGATAGGCAGCGAAGTTCGGAAACGGACTTCAGCATTTCCGCCAATCTGGCGGTGGGTCTGGTCCCGGAGCCGGCATAGCGTAGAGCCGACCCCGTAACCAGGACCCTGACCATGCACGATATCGATCCCGTGGAAACCCAGGAATGGCTGGACGCGCTGGAATCCGTACTGGAAAAGGAAGGTGAAGACCGCGCCCGCTACCTGATGACCCGCCTCGGCGAGCTGGCCAGCCGCACCGGCACCCAACTGCCCTACGCCATCACCACCCCCTATCGCAACACTATCCCGGCCGGGCATGAGGCGCGCATGCCCGGCGACCTGTTCATGGAGCGGCGCATCCGCTCGCTGGTGCGCTGGAACGCCCTGGCCATGGTGATGCGCGCCAACCACAAGGACCCGTCCCTGGGTGGCCACATCTCCACCTTCGCCTCCTCGGCGACCCTCTACGACATCGGCTTCAACTACTTCTTCAACGGCCCCACCGAAGAGCACGCCGGCGACCTGATCTACTTCCAGGGCCACGCCTCGCCGGGCATCTACGCCCGCGCCTACATCGAGGGGCTGGTCAGCGACGAGCAACTGGTGAACTTCCGCCAGGAGGTGGACGGCAAGGGCCTCTCCTCCTACCCGCACCCGCGCCTGATGTCGCACTTCTGGCAGTTCCCCACGGTGTCCATGGGCCTGGGGCCGATCCAGGCGATCTACCAGGCGCGCTTCATGAAGTACCTGGAGAGCCGCGGCTTCATCCCCGCCGGCAAGCAGAAGGTCTGGTGCTTCCTGGGCGACGGCGAGACCGACGAGCCCGAATCCCTCGGCGCGATTTCCCTGGCCGGGCGCGAGAAGCTCGACAACCTGATCTTCGTGGTGAACTGCAACCTGCAGCGCCTGGACGGCCCGGTGCGCGGCAACGGCAAGATCATCCAGGAGCTGGAAGGCGTGTTCCGTGGCGCCAACTGGAACGTGATCAAAGTGATCTGGGGCCGCTTCTGGGACCCGCTGTTCGCCAAGGATCACGCCGGCCTCCTGCAGGCGCGGATGGACGAGGCGGTGGACGGCGACTACCAGAACTACAAGGCCAAGGACGGCGCCTTCGTCCGCGAGCATTTCTTCGGCAAGCGGCCCGAGCTGCTGGAGATGGTCAAGGACCTCTCCGACGAGGAAATCTGGAAGCTCAACCGCGGCGGCCACGATCCCTACAAGGTCTACGCCGCCTACCACGCGGCGGTGAACCACAAGGGCCAGCCCAGCGTGGTGCTGGCCAAGACCATTAAGGGCTACGGCACCGGCACGGGCGAGGCGAAGAACATCGCCCACAACATCCACGAGATCGACGTCGACAGCCTGCGCGCCTTCCGCGACCGCTTCGACATCCCGATCCGCGACGACGACCTCGCCAAGCTGCCCTTCTATCGCCCCGAGGAAGGCAGCGCCGAGGCGCGCTACCTGAAGGAGCGCCGCGCGTCCCTCGGCGGCTTCATGCCCCACCGCCACGGCAACAGCCAGCGCATTCCGACACCACCGCTCGATACCCTCAAAGCCATGCTCGACGGCACCGGCGACCGGGAGATTTCCACTACCATGGCCTTCGTGCGGATCATCTCGCAGCTGGTCAAGGACAAGGAGCTGGGGCCGCGCATCGTGCCCATCATCCCCGACGAGGCACGCACCTTCGGCATGGAAGGCATGTTCCGCCAGCTCGGCATCTACTCCTCGGTGGGCCAGCTCTACGAGCCGGTCGACAAGGAACAGCTGATGTTCTATCGCGAGGACAAGAAGGGCCAGATCCTCGAGGAAGGCATCACCGAGGCCGGCGCCATGTCCTCCTTCATCGCCGCCGGCACCGCCTACAGCAACTACCGCCAGCCGATGCTGCCGTTCTACATCTTCTACTCGATGTTCGGCTTCCAGCGCATCGGCGACCTGGCCTGGGCCGCCGGCGACAGCCTGACCCGCGGCTTCCTGCTCGGCGGCACCGCCGGACGCACCACCCTCAACGGCGAGGGCCTGCAGCACGAGGACGGCCACAGCCACGTGCTGGCCTCGGTCATCCCCAACTGCCGCACCTACGACCCGACCTACTCCTACGAGCTGGCGGTGATCATCCAGGAAGGCGTGCGGCAGATGATGGAAGAGCAGCAGGACGTCTTCTACTACATCACCGTGATGAACGAGAACTACCCCCACCCGCCGCTGCCCGAAGGCGCCGCCGCCGGGATCATCAAGGGCATGTACCTGCTCGACGAGGACCGCCGATCGGCCGCTCACCACGTGCAGTTGCTCGGCTCCGGGACCATCCTGCGCGAGGTCGAGGCGGCGGCGAAGATCCTGCGCGAGGACTTCAGCATCGGCGCCGACGTCTGGTCGGTACCGAGCTTCAACGAACTGCGCCGCGACGGCCTGGCCGTGGAGCGCTGGAATCGCCTGCACCCGGGCCAGAAACCCAGGCCCAGCTATGTCGAGGAGTGCCTGGGCGGGCGTCGGGGGCCGGTGATCGCCTCCACCGACTACATGAAGGTCTACGCCGAGCAGATCCGCCAGTGGGTGCCGAGCAAGGAGTTCAAGGTGCTGGGCACCGACGGATTCGGCCGCAGCGACACCCGCGCCAGGCTGCGCCACTTCTTCGAAGTGGATCGCCACTGGGTGGTGCTGGCGGCCCTGGAAGCCCTGGCAGACCGTGGCGACATCGAACCGAAGGTGGTGGCCGAGGCCATCGTCAAATTCGGCCTGGACCCGGAAAAACCCAACCCGCTGGACTGCTAGAACCTGTTCAAGGTCTTGCCGAGCGCCGCTCAGGCAAGGCGCAACGACCAGCGGGAGTAACAGCCGAAGGCTGACCCGAAGGGCGAGCGTAGCGAGTCAAGCAGGCGAAAAGGCGCAGTTTACGAGCGGTAAATGAGCATTTTGAGCCTGCTTTCAACGCCGCATGAGCAAGCGCAGGCAGACATTGAATAGGTTCTGAGGAGAGGCACAGTGACCGAGACTATCCGCGTACCCGACATCGGCAACGGCCAGGGCGAAGTCATCGAACTGCTGGTCAAGGTCGGCGACCGCGTGGAGGCCGAACAGAGCCTGCTGACCCTGGAGTCCGACAAGGCCAGCATGGAAATCCCCTGCCCCCGCACCGGCGTGGTGAAAGCCATCAAGGTGAAGGTGGGCGACACCCTTAAGGAAGGTGATGCCATCCTCGAATTGGAGGCGGAAGGTGCCTCCACCGAGGCCCCGGCCCAGGCACCCGCTCCGCCCGCCGCCGCGGCACCGAAACCGACTGCTGCCGCGGCGCCGCAACCGATCTCCGCGGGCGGTGGGCTGGAAACCATCAAGGTGCCGGACATCGGCAACGGCCAGGGCGAGATCATCGAGCTGATGGTCAAGGTCGGCGACCGCATCGAAGCTGACCAGAGCCTGCTGACCCTGGAATCGGACAAGGCCAGCATGGAGATCCCCGCACCGAAGGCCGGCGTGGTGAAGGCCATCAAGGTGAAGATCGGCGACACCCTCAAGGAAGGCGACGACATCCTCGAACTGGAAACCGAGGGCGGCGCGCCGGCAGCCAGCGCACCGTCTGCCCCCGCCCCTGTGCAGGCAGAAAAACCCGCCGCGCCCCCTGCCGCGCCGGTGGAGGTCTCCGCAGGCGGCGTGGAAACCATCCGGGTGCCGGATATCGGCAATGGCGAAGGCCAGGTCATCGAACTGATGATCAAGGTCGGCGACAACATCGCCGCCGACCAGAGCCTGCTGACCCTGGAGTCCGACAAGGCCAGCATGGAAATCCCTGCGCCGAAAGCCGGCGTGGTGAAAGCGATCAAGGTGAAGATCGGCGACACCCTCAAGGAAGGCGATGAAATCCTCGAGTTGGAAGTCACGGGCGGTGCCGCACCGGCCCAGGCGCCAAGCACGGAGCAACCGGCCGCCGCACCCACCACGAAAGCCGAGCAGCCCAGGGTGCCCGAAGTAGCCCCGGTCGGTGCCCCCAGCCGCGAAGGCGCCAAGGTCCACGCCGGCCCCGCGGTGCGCATGGTCGCCCGCGAGTTCGGCGTCGAGCTGTCCGAAGTGAAAGGCACCGGTCCCAAGGGCCGCATCCTCAAGGAAGACGTGCAGGCGTTCGTCAAGGAACAGCTGCAGCGCGCCAAGTCGGCTCCGGCCGGTGCCACTGGCGGCGCAGGCATCCCGCCGATTCCGGAAGTCGACTTCAGCAAGTTCGGCGAAGTGGAAGAAGTGGCCATGACCCGCCTGATGCAGGTCGGCGCCGCCAACCTGCACCGCAGCTGGCTG